>NZ_CM004509.1:2176231-2901642 GCF_001693435.1 Gilliamella sp. wkB7 | reverse complement strand
CCAATGAATACCCTGTTGCCCCACAATTTGAGTTAACGGAACAGACATTAAACCGTTATCCAGAACCACAACCGGAACAAGTTATCAATCGTTATGCTCATTATGCAGGTGTCAAACCAGAACAATTAATTGTTAGTCGTGGCGCTGATGAAGCGATTGAGCTGTTAATGCGAGCATTTTGTGAGCCACAGCAAGATAGCATTTTATATTGTCCCCCTACCTATGGTATGTACCAGGTTAGTGCTGAAACATTAGGTATCGATATAAAAACCGTACCAACGAAATCGGATTGGCAATTGGATTTAACAGCCATTGAGCAAAATCTTGATAATGTTAAATTAATTTATGTTTGCTCGCCAAACAATCCAACTGGCAATTTAATTAATCCTGATGATATTAAAACACTGTTGAATATCGCTAAAAACCGTGCCCTTGTAGTAATAGATGAAGCTTATATTGAATTTTCACCTGAATCTTCCGTAGTTAGTTGGTTAGCCAATTATCCGCATTTAGTTATTTTAAGAACTTTATCGAAAGCTTTTGCTTTAGCTGGTTTACGATGTGGATTTACCATCGCCAATAAACCCGTGATTGATGCGTTACAAAAAGTAATTGCTCCTTATCCGTTGGCAACCCCTGTTGCTGATATTGCGACGCAAGCACTAAGTAAAACGGGTATTGAAAAAATGCAACAACAAGTGCAACAGATCAACAGACAAAAAGAGATATTTGCAAGCGATTTGTCTGCTTTACCCATTGTCGAAAAAGTTTATCCTAGCTCATCTAACTATTTATGTGTTAAATTTCAGGCTGGTAAAGATGTGTTTAATACATTATGGAATAAAGGAATTATTTTGCGCGACCAAAGCAAGTCTATCGGGCAAGATAGTATAATTCGCATTAGCGTTGGCACAGCAGCCGAATGTGATGCGGTGATTTTGGCACTCAAAGCGATAATATAGGAGCAATGATGTTACAGAAATACTTATTTATTGACCGAGATGGAACATTGATTACTGAACCGCCAATTGATTTTCAGGTCGATAGCTTTGAGAAGTTGGCGTTTGAACCTAATGTCATCCCTGCTCTACTTAAGTTGCAATCTGCTGGTTTTAAACTGGTGATGGTAACAAATCAAGATGGTCTTGGTACTAGCAGTTATCCACAATCTGATTTTGATGGACCTCACAACTTGATGATGCAAATCTTTCAATCACAAGGTGTTAACTTCGAAGAAGTGCTAATTTGCCCTCATTTCCCAGAAGATAATTGTCAATGTCGTAAACCAAAAATTCAATTAATTCTACCTTATCTTAGCAATGGTAACTTAGATAAAGAAAACAGTTATGTTATTGGTGACAGGGTTACTGATGTTCAACTCGCCGAAAATATGCAAATCAAAGGATTACGTTATCATCCAGAAACTTTAAATTGGTCTGAAATAGCACAACGTTTAACCACCGCAGACCGCTACGCAAAAGTTGCACGTAATACTAAAGAGACAAAGATCTTAGTTGAAGTTTGGCTTGATCGTCAAGGTGGTAGTCAAATCAGTACCGGTATTGGCTTTTTTGATCATATGTTGGATCAAATTGCAACCCATGGTGGGATTAAACTTAATATTAAGGTTAACGGAGATTTGCATGTTGATGATCATCACACCATTGAAGATACTGGATTAGCATTAGGCGAAGCGTTAAAAATCGCTTTAGGAGATAAACGAGGAATTACTCGTTATGCATCAGTAATTCCTATGGATGAGTGTTTAGCAAAATGTGCAATGGATATTTCGGGTCGGCCTTATTTAATATTTAATGCTCAATTTACTCATCAAAAAGTAGGCGATATGAGCACGCAAATGGTTGAACATTTCTTCTATTCTCTCAGCTATGCAATGGCAATTACCTTGCATATTGAGACACAAGGCGATAATGATCACCATAAAATTGAAAGTTTATTTAAAGCCTTTGCTCGAACGTTGAAGCAAGCAATTAAGATAGACGGTAACAGCTTACCGAGTTCAAAAGGAGTACTTTAGATGAATGTTGTCATTCTAGATACGGGTTGTGCAAACCTTTCTTCGGTAAAATATGCCATAGAAAGATTGGGTTATAAACCGATAATTAGTCTTGAGCCCGAAGTCGTACTTGAGTGTGATAAGCTGTTTCTACCCGGTGTAGGATCAGCTTCAGCGGCAATGAAAAAGTTAAAGGAACGTAATCTAATTGAACTTATTAAAGCGTGTACTCAACCTGTTTTAGGCATTTGCCTAGGTATGCAACTACTAGCCGAATACAGTAGTGAGGGGCATGTACATACATTAGGAATCATTGATGAAAAAGTCGATAAAATTCCAGATGTTGGTTTACCTTTACCTCACATGGGTTGGAATCAAGTTTACCCAAAAGCAGGTCATCATCTATTTAGAGATATTGCAGATGGTGCTTATTTTTATTTTGTTCATGGATACGCGATGCCACTATGCTCAGCAACTATTGCAGAAACCAATTACGGCGAAAACTTTACCGCTGCCGTACAAAAAGACAACTTTTACGGTGTACAGTTTCATCCCGAACGTTCTGGGTCAGCCGGTGCACAATTGCTAAAAAACTTTTTGGAGATGTAACTATGGCAATTTATCCAATTATTATTCCAGCCCTTGATTTAATTGATGGTAGTGTCGTTCGATTACATCAGGGCGATTATGACCAAAAACGTGACTATGGAAGTGACCCTCTATTACGCTTACAAGAGTATCAACGACAAGGCGCAAAACTTCTACATCTTGTGGATTTAACCGGTGCAAAAGATCCTAAAGCTCGGCAAATTACTTTAATTCAAACTTTAATTAAAGGTGTCCAAGTACCAGTACAAATTGGTGGTGGTATCCGCACCCAAGACGATGTAGAAGCTCTTCTTGCAGCTGGCGCAGCACGAGTTGTGATAGGTTCAACAGCAATAAAACAGCCAGAATTAGTTAAACAGTGGTTTAGCAAATATGGGCCTGAAGCGTTAGTTTTAGCTCTGGATGTCCGCATCGCTGCTGATGGTAATAAATATGTTGCAATTCATGGTTGGCAAGAAGATTCTAACCAAACACTTGAACAAGTCATCGATGATTATTTACCTCATGGCTTAAAACATGTGCTTTGTACAGATATTTCTAAAGATGGAACGCTGAGCGGCTCAAATGTGAGATTATATCGTGAAATTAGCCAAAAATACCCGCAGATCGCCTTTCAGGCATCGGGTGGAATCGGTCAACTCGATGATGTTAAAGCTCTCAAGGATAGTGGCGTGGCGGGAGTGATCGTGGGACGAGCACTACTTGAAGGCAAATTTACGGTTGAGGAGGCAATTTCATGTTGGCAAAAAGAATAATTCCTTGTTTGGATGTACGCAATGGACAAGTAGTGAAAGGCGTGCAATTTCGTAATCACGAAATTATTGGCGATATCGTACCTTTGGCTAAACGTTATGCCCAAGAAGGGGCTGATGAGCTGGTTTTTTATGATATCACTGCATCTTCCGATGGTCGTGTCGTTGATAAAAGTTGGGTTGCAAAAGTTGCCGAGGTGATTGATATTCCCTTTTGTGTAGCTGGTGGTATTAAAACAGTCGAAGACGCAGGGCAGATTTTAACTTTTGGTGCCGATAAAATTTCAATTAATTCACCCGCATTGGCTAATCCTGATTTGATTACTCAATTGGCTGACCGTTATGGTGTGCAGTGTATTGTGGTCGGGATTGATACCTGGTATGACCAAGAATCAAATAGCTATCATGTCTATCAATTTACCGGAGATGAAAAGCGTACAGTGGCAACCAAGTGGAATACCCTTGATTGGGTAAAAGAAGTACAAAAACGGGGGGCGGGTGAGATTGTTGTAAATATGATGAATCAAGACGGTGTACGTAATGGTTACGATTTAGCTCAATTAAAAGCCGTGCGTGAGGTTTGCCATGTACCATTAATTGCATCAGGTGGTGCGGGTACAATGGAACACTTTTTACAAGCCTTTAATGAACCAGATGTCGACGGTGCATTGGCCGCGTCAGTATTTCATAAACAAATCATTAACATTGGTGAACTTAAACAATATTTAGTGCAACATGGAGTAAATATTCGATTATGCTAACAGAAAATTCCAACACAAAATTCGATCCATTGCAATTCGATACAAAGCAACTTGATTGGCAAAAAGTCGATAATTTGATGCCTGTCATTATTCAACATTATGTCTCAGGTGATGTATTAATGCTGGGTTATATGAATCAAGAAGCCCTATATCAGACTCAAGCCAGTGGTAAAGTTACATTTTATTCACGCACTAAACAACGTCTATGGACCAAAGGCGAAAGTTCTGGCAATTTTCTAAATGTAGTAAGTATTACTTCAGATTGTGACAATGATACTTTATTAGTTTTAGTTGATCCAATTGGACCAACCTGTCACACAGGTACCAACAGTTGTTTCGCTTCTGCGAAAACTCAATGGGGTTTCTTATTTGAGTTAGAGCAGTTAATTGCTGGTCGCAAAAATGCCGATCCAAAATCTTCTTACACCGCTAAACTCTATCATGATGGAACTAAACGTATTGCTCAGAAAGTGGGTGAGGAAGGCGTTGAAACGGCTTTAGCAGCAACGGTACGTGATACTGAAGAGCTGAAAAATGAATCGGCTGATTTAATTTACCATCTACTCGTTTTACTGCATGACCAAAATCTGTCATTGCAAGATGTCATTGGTATTTTGAAAGCCAGACATAAATAGTGCTAATAAAAAAGTGCGATAATTTCGCACTTTATTCAGCTTTATTATTCAAAAATAAAATTTCAAACTAGCGAACTGGCAATTTTACCCCATTGAACATTGCTAAAACTTCAGTATTATTTTCACATAACATCAGTTTGTCGATAGTTTGACGATTTAAATGTGGTGAAAATTGACTGATAAAATCATACATATAACTACGTAAAAATAAAGAACGTGCAAAAGTAATATAAGTAGTACTGTAAGGGAAAATATGCCCAGCATTAAGCACGACAAAATCATCATCAGCAATTGCATCACTTACCGCCATTTTAGCAACAATTCCTACGCCAACACCTAATTTAACATAAGTTTTAATTAACTCTGCATCGGTTGTGCTAAACACAATATTTGGCGATTGTCCTGAACGAATAAAAGCTTGATTGAGGTCAGAACCATCATTAGTAAAGTCATAACTGACTAAGGGGTATTGGGATAACTCTGCAATAGAAATTAAACTACTTTTAGCCAAAGGATGATCTTTTTTAACTATCACTGCTTGGTTCCAGTGATAACATGGCAATGCAATCATTTCATCATTAAGTTGTGAAAGATCAGTAACAATGGCAAAGTCAGCTTGTCCTGATTGTGCTTGTATAATACATTGCGGTGATGAGCCCTGCTCCATATGCAAAGTAATATTTGGATATTGCTTCATAAATTGTTGGATGACTATTGGCAAACTATAACGAGCTTGAGTATAAGTTGTCGTAATCGTTAATGAGCCTTGATTTGGCTGACTAAACTCTTTAGCTATAATTTTTATGTCATTTGACTTATAGAGAATTTCACGCGCTAGGGAAATAACTTTTTCCCCTACAGGAGTAACTTCAGAAAGATGTTTCCCGACTCTTGTAAAAATTTGAATGCCAAGTTCGTCTTCTAACAATTTTATTTGTTTACTGATACCAGGTTGCGAAGTATAGAGTTTTTCGGAGGTTAACGACACATTGAGGTCGTTGTTGACCACTTCAACAATGTAGCGTAATTGTTGCAATTTCATGACAAAGGCTCCTTTAACTATATACTCTTCTCGCTTTTGGCTTTACTCAAAAGCGAGAAATCGTAAGGTAATTCCTTTCACACTCTAGCACAAACAAAAACAAATTTTATACTAAAACGTATACATAACCTGAAACTTTTTGACACAGTTTCAGGTGTTCTTACCTACTTTTTACTATTTACCCATTTACCGTCTATGTATTGCATTACCCAGCCAGTCGATTTTCCATTAACTTCGGAAGTGACATACTGTTGTTTGCTTTTACGACTAAAACGTACAATGGATGGATTTCCATCTGGATCTTTATTCGGTGCTTGAGTTAAATAAATAAATTTCTCTGGCAAGCGATCTTTAAAGCGTTGTAGCTCTTCAATCAATGGTGCACGTGTTTCTCTTGATTTTGGAAAGTTATGCGCAGCCAAGAAGATACCTGAGGCACCATCACGTAAAACAAAATGAGCATCAGATTTACTACACGGTAGCTCTGGTAAATCAACGGGATCTTCTTTTGGTGGTGCAACATCACCATTTTTTAAGATTTTACGTGTATTTTTACAATCTTGATTAGTACATCCCATATATAAACCAAAACGCCCTGATTTTAAGTGCATTTCTGATCCACATTTTTCACATTCAATAATTGGACCTTCGTAACTCTTAACCTTGAAGTTACCTTTTTCAATGATAGAACCATCACAAATTGGATTGTTACCACAAATATGTAATTTGCGTTCGTTATCGAGTAAATAACTGTCCATGGCTGTATGACATTTTGGACAACGTTTAAGCGCCCTTAAAGCATCCGTTTCTGCCGTTTCGGCCTCTTCCAAAATATTTAATGTTTCATGTTCTGGAATGAGATTAATGGTTTGCTTGCAGCGTTCTTTAGGCGGTAATGCATAACCCGAACAAGCTAAAAACACCCCTGTTCCAGCAGTTTTAATGCCCATTTCTCGTCCGCAATTTGGACATTTAATTTCAGGTGTTAATACGAGTGGATTAAGTTGCATACCGCCTTTATCTGGTGCTTGTTCCGCCACTTCAAGATGGGCACTAAAATCGCTAAAGAATTGGTCAAGAACTTCTCGCCACTCTTGTTTTTTATGGGCGATTTCATCTAAAGCATGTTCCATCCGCGCAGTAAAATCGTAACTCATTAAATCATTAAAATTTTCATTTAGTCTATCTGTTACAATTTCACCAATTTTTTCCGCATAAAAACGGCGATTATCTAAACGCACATAACCGCGATCTTGAATGGTTGAAATGATAGTTGCATAGGTTGAAGGTCGACCAATTTCTCGTTTTTCAAGCTCTTTAACTAAAGAGGCTTCGTTATACCGCGCAGGTGGTTTGGTAAAATGTTGATTAGGATTTAAGCTAATTAACGATAATTCGTCATTAACAGCAACTCTAGGTAATATTTTATCTTCACTGTTTTTAGAAAGCTGAGGTTGCACTTTAGTCCAACCATCAAAACGCAACGTGCGCCCTTTAGCTTTTAAGGTAAAATCACCTGATTTTACAGTGAGCGTTGTTGAGTTGTATTCAGCCGATGTCATTTGGCAGGCAACAAATTGACGCCAAATTAATTGATATAATTTACATGCATCTGCTTCAACATCACTAATGTTATCAGCAATAACGTTCACATCGGACGGGCGAATCGCCTCGTGTGCTTCTTGGGAATTCTTTTTACTGCTGTAAACATTTGCTGATTTAGGTAAATACTTATCACCAAAATTCTGACCAATGTAATCTCGCACCATCGTTAATGCATCTTGACTTAAATTGGTTGAGTCAGTACGCATATAAGTAATGTAACCCGCTTCATACAGACGCTGTGCTAGCATCATTGTTTTTTTAACACCGAAGCCTAAACGAGTGCTAGCAGCTTGTTGCAAGGTTGAAGTAATAAACGGTGCGGTTGGGTTACTTTTCGTTGGTTTTTCTTCAATATTGATGACTTGATATTGATTTTTGTTTAACTCAGCTAAAGCAATATCAATAGCAACTTTATCTTTTGGTTCAAAGGCTTCATTTTTATATTGAACAACTTGCATCGTTAACAGTTCATTATTGGCTGTATTTAGATCGGCAAACAGATCCCAGTACTCTTCTGGAATAAAGGCATGAATTTCACGTTCACGCTCAACCACTAATCGAACAGCAACGGATTGTACACGCCCTGCTGATAATCCTCTTGCCACTTTTTTCCAAAGTAAAGGTGATAGCATAAAGCCTACAACCCGATCCATAAAACGACGAGCTTGCTGAGCATTAACGCGATCCATATCTAACATAGCAGGTTCATTGAACGCATTTTTAATCGCGGTTTTAGTAATTTCGTTAAATACTACACGACGATATTTACTGTCTTCACCCCCTATTACATCTTTTAGATGCCACGCAATTGCTTCCCCTTCTCTATCCAAGTCAGTTGCGAGGTAGATCATGTCAGCATCTTTAGCAAGTTTTTTTAGTTCAGCAACAACCCGTTCTTTACCGGGTAAAATTTCGTAATGCGCTTTCCAGCCATTATAAGGGTCGACACTCATTCGGTCGACTAAAACCTGTTTTTCTGAACGTTTAACTTTTTTCTCAGCTTTATCTTTTGTGGTTTTTTCGGCACGTTGACTACTCCCACTTACTGGAAGGTCACGAATATGTCCCACACTTGATTTAACCACGAAATCTTTGCCTAGATATTTATTGATCGTTTTTGCTTTGGCTGGTGATTCCACAATAACAAGGGATTTTCCCATAATTAAGCCTATTTATCCTGTAGTTGAGTTAGTTATCGTCAAGCTTTGCATCAAGAAGCGACTGTAAATCTTCCTTGATTGTCGATACTTTTGTTGCATATTGTTCTTTTTGCTCAGCGTCTTCAATAAGTTGTGTAATGGTTTGCGACAAAGTACAGCCTCGGCGTTTTGCTAAATTAGCGAGCCGTTGCCAAACTAAAAATTCCAAATCAATGGATTTTTTTCTTGTATTTTGTTGTTCAGCATTAAAGTGACGTTTTCGCCTAGCCCGAATAGTTTGCTTCATTCGATTATCTAAATCGGGATTTAAATGCTCATTAATCCAATTAACCACTCCTTTTGGATTATGTTCTAATAGTAATAGTTCATTTACGGCATGTTGTGCAGCACTTTTTTCGATATAACGAGTAATTAACTCACCCTCTAAATGCCTTTTTACAAGATAGTGCCATTTCCAACCGCATTCAAGGTTTTCTAATTGTTGATATTTCATTGACTCACCTTGTGACGCTGTAACTAAATTGTTTAGTTTTAGCATAATCTTCTCACACAATAAAGAAAATTATTGCATTTGACAAATTTTTTATAAATCTGCTATCGTTCAGCTTTCATTTCGATCTTTATTTTGAGGAATCACTTATAATGGCTAAAGCTGATGTTATTTATGTTAATGGCTATATTTACACCGCTGACAAACAAGACACTGTTTGTGAAGCTATCGCCATTAAAAATGGCTATATTATTGCAACGGGTAGTACACAAGAAATAAATAACCAGAACTATGTTAATAACCAAACGACCATTTATGATCTAAAAGGCAAAACCATGATGCCTGGGATCATCGATTCACACTTACATACTTTTTGGGGAGGAATGCAATTATCCTCATGTAATTTAAATTATCAAAGTTTAACCATTGATGATACTTTAGCGATTATTCAAGAATACTTAGATAAAGATTCTACAAATCACAACAACCATTGGCTGCAAGTTCGCGGATGGTTAAGACAAGAAGTTCTTCCAGTAGGTACAGATATTACTCGTTTTGATCTTGACCGTCTTAACACTTCGCGCCCAGTAATTCTTTTTTCAAATGATTGCCATACCTTAGTTGCCAATAGCATTGCATTAGAAAAATTTGGCTTAGATAGGAATACACCAGAACCTACCGATGGCAAAATCGGCCGTACAGTTGATGGCGAATTAAATGGCATCTTAGAAGATGCCCCTGCCATGCGTGCCTTTGATAGTATATCTAAATTAACGGATGAGCAAGCTGTTAATGTTGCTAAATTATCACAAACCGAATTAAACAAACAAGGCGTTACTGCGGTTATGGATGCCCGTATCACTGAAACGCAAGCCGATGCTTTTTTACAATTACAAAAACAAGATCAATTAACTATTCGCTTATTTGGTGCTCGAGAACTTCCACCTGATGATGTTTCATCAATTGAAGATATCCCTAACGTAGTCAATAAAGTGAAGCAATTTGCTGCCCATTATGATGATAAAAATTGGCAACCAAAACCAGGTATCAAAGTATCACATATAAAGTTATTCGTTGATGGGGTGATGCAACAGCCTTTGATGACCGCTCGTTTACTTAAACCTTATAACTTAGCCGATGAAAAAGATCGTTACGGCGATCTCTATTATTCGATCGAAATGTTAGATGCCTTGATTTTAGAATCGTCTAAAGCGGGTTTCCACCCTCATATGCATACCGTTGGTGAAGGCGCAATTGAAGTTGTTCTTAATGCAATCGAGAAGATGCGAAAAGCGTTACCAGATGCTGATATTCGTCCAAGCACAGCGCACAATGAGCTAAGCGCTGCACATCAATTTGCTAGATACAAACAGTTAAATGCTGGTGTGGTATTTTCATTTCAATGGGCAGGATGCAGCTCAGCCATGGTTGAACAATATCAAACTCTTTTTGGTGAAAAACGCTATCATGGTTTAGAAGCTCATGGGCAGTATATCGATGCAGGTGTTCATTGTGCTTTTGGTAGTGATTGGCCAATTGATCCTTTAAATGAATGGTATGATTTTCAAATTGCCATGACCAGACAAATCGATACCGATCATCCACGGTTAAATAGCGACCGTAATTTAACCGCTAAAGAGGTATTACGTTGTGCCACCATTGGTGCGGCTTATATATTAAAACAAGATGAATATATTGGTTCGATTGAAAAAGGTAAATTTGCAGATCTTATCATTTTAGATCGCAATCCGTTTACAATTGCCGCGACGGATATGCAAAATGTAAAAGTTTTGACAACTATTGTCGGTGGTAAAGTAGTCTATCAACAAGATAAATCATTATAAATGGATTGATAAACTGTTACACCGCCATAATTGACGGTGTAACTTATTTTATGATTCATTCTCAATGGCTTGCTCCGTTTCTACTGGAGCTTTCTTAGTGAAGTGCAAGATCGCAGCGATAATCAATGCGCCAATAAACATATCAATAACGTACCACATTGCGCCTTTTGTTACCCCACCTAAAGCAACAAGCCCTCCAAAAGCAACTAATGAGTCTATACCACTGATCATACCCAGCATACCTGCAATAGCAGTACCTACAACTATAGCAATGATTACCCGTTTTGGATCTTTGGCTGCAAATGGAATGGCTCCTTCAGTAATACCGGCTAATGATAAGAAAAATGCCGTAATACCAAACTCTTTTTCTTCTTTACTGTATTTGGATCGAGAAATAATTAATGAAGAAATAGCCAGTCCTAAAGGAGGGATCGCACAGCACATACGGAAAACCCCATTAGGACCATAAACACCTTCAGCCATTGCGGCTAAAGTGAACGCTGTTGCGGCTTTACTGCATGGTCCCCCCATGTCTAAAGCTGCTAATATCCCAATACCAATCCCTAAAAATGCCGCATTGACTTGTGACATCCCTTTTAAGGTTGCAACCATGGCTTTCACAAACCAATCCAGTGGGTAGGATAAACCATAAATGTAGATCGGGGCCATTACTAATAGTGTTACTGTTGGAATAATCATAACAGGCATCACTGAAGCAATGACGGGATGTACTTTAACTGTTTTAAACCATTTAACAAAATAACCAATTAGAATCCCAAAAATCATGGCACCGATAAATCCGGTACTAACGTTATTGACACCAATTGGATTATTAACGACATACCCCATAATGAAGGCTGGAGCAAGAGCCGCATTACCACCAATCGAATAGGCCATATATGCAGCTAAAACGGGTACCATCATTGCAAAACCATAGAAAGCAACTTGTTGAAGGTCATCAAAGAATTGATTGCTTGGTAAAATGGTATTGTTAGTAACATCACCTGTCATTAACACAATTGAAAACAGAATCCCTGATGCAATAATGACAGGTAAAAATTTGCTGATTCCCGTATTTAAAGCTCTGAAGATTTCTGTACCAATATTATCTTTGACTATTTTCGTCGATATTTGCTCTGCATTATTGAAAATATTGACGGTATTTTTGACAGCTTCACCCGTACTGACTTTGATAATATTTTTAAAAGGTTCAAGTCGCTCGGCATTTTCGATTGATATATCAGTTGCCAATACAATGACATCGGCACTTTTAAGATCATGTTCAGTTAAAACATTTTCAATACCTGCTGCACCTTGTGTTTCAACTTTGCAATCCCAACCACGTTTTTTAGCTTCATTTTCTATTTTTTGTCTTGCTATATAGGTATGCGCCATCCCTGCTGTACAGGCGCAAATGGCTACAATTTTTTTATTATTCATAAATACCTCTAACCCTATTAGCAATGGTTTGAATATCACTATTTAACAATTCAGCAATAAAATCATCATCAGCAAGCTTAGTCGCTAATTTAGCAATAATGGCCAAATGTTCTTTATTAGCATGTTCTTGAGCACCAATCATTACAATTAATTTAACTTTATTATTATTGTTCCAAATAATACCCTCACTATATTTGCCAACTGCAATAAATGGAATACTTACGCCACCACTTTTAGCATGGGGTAATGCAATATCGGGTAACACATCCGTTTCCATTTCTTGTTCATGTGCCATAACATCGTCAACAAATTTTTCAACATCAATTAAATAATTTTGACTTTTTTGTGCCATTAATCGAATGATCGATGATTTTTGTTTTATTACATCATTAGTTAATTCAACAGGTACAACAGGAATTGAGGTCATAAATATATCCTTCTATTGATAAGTATTTACAGATTAAATTATCTGCAAATGATAATAAATATAACGCTTTTTACTTATACTGACATCTCCTGAAACAAAGAAATAATTAGATATAGATCACAAAATTTGTATCTCTTAAATTGGCTTTATCAAAGTGAGATTTTTGTTGATATGACTAAAAATAATTCCCTATAAAATAGCAAGCTCAAAAATTACACACTTATATGTTAATAAGCTCAAAATTAGCTTGCATAATTATAATAATGTGGGAGAATTCCCTGCCGCTTTCAGCGGGTAAAAAGGCAAAACTATACTTAGTAGTTTTTTATTGTTTTTTGGGACAGAGGAGCAAAATTAGTCATGTCCGCAATAAAAATGAAACGAGTTTTAACCACACCTGCATTAATTGCATTTGGTTTAGCTTATATGGTTCCTTTAGGGATCTTTACCACTTATGGGGAAGTAACCGTTGCCAGTAATGGACACTTACCTATAGCCTATGTTATCACTCTAGCAATGATCTTTTTTACAGCATTAAGTTATTGTCGTATGGCAAATAAACTACCTATTGCTGGTTCTGCCTATTCGTATGTACAACATACATTTGGTGGAAGAATTGGTTTTTTAGTGGGATGGGCGCAAATTCTTGATTACCTATTTTTACCAATATTAAATTATTTGGTTTTGGGTATCTATCTTAATGAAGCTTTCCCAAGCATTCCTGCTTATGTATTTGTGCTTGGTTCATTATGTAGTGTCAGCTTTTTAAATTATTTAGGGATTAAATTAATTAATTCAGTGAACTTTACTTTGATTATTGTTCAAATGTTTTTTATTGGATTATTTATTTTCTTAACTTTAACCAATGTAAGTTTAACACCTGAAGCAATGATAAGACCTTTGGCTGTTAATGCAGGTGATTTTAGCGGATTAATGTCTGGCGCAGCAATATTATGTCTTGCCTTTTTGGGTTTTGATGCTATCGCGACACTGGCAGAAGAATCAAATGATGCACAAAAATCATTACCAAGAGCCATTATATGGACGGTTCTTATTGCGGGAAGTATATTCTTAGTTGTTTCGTATAGTGCTCATTTAGCCTATCCTAATTGGACAGATTTTGCTTCTAATAAAGATACCGCTAGCTTGGATGTAATGCGTAAAGTAGATTCCATAAGTAATTTAAAAGAGATACTTGGTAAGTATGGAAATGATTTTATGTATAACTTTTTCCAATCTGCTTATCTTACGGGTGTTTTTGCATCAGCAATGACAGCACAAACCAGTGTTTCAAGAATATTTTATGCGATGGGTCGCGAGGGTGTGTTACCTAAACAGATTTTCTTTAAAGTCCATCCTCGTTTTAGAACACCTTATTTATCAATATTGTTTGTGGCTTGTTTTTCATTGTTATCATTGGTACTAGATCTTAGTTTGGTTGTTTCTATGATTAGCTTTGGTGCTTTAGTTGCTTTTACATTTGTTAATTTATGTGTAATTAAAAGTTATCTATGTGATATCAAAACGAAAACAGCAAAAGTTTTATTTAAATATGGTGTATTACCAGTTATTGGTGTTTTACTTTCGTTATGGCTATGGACCAGCCTCGATGAGACTGCGATGATTGTTGGCTTAGTTTGGTTAGCGGTTGGATTTTGTTATTTAGTCTTTTTGACCAAAGGTTTTACTAAGTTATTACCATCGATTGATCATCATGAATTGAATTCAATCATTAAAGATTAAAGTAATCTTTTAAAATAGGTCTACTTGAAAGTATTTAGTTAATGCCCTTTTAAAACAATTCCGTCGACTTAAGTCGACGGAATAATAATTTTTTGATGTTAATTTAATTAATTTATCAATTAATTACTCACCAAAACCTGTAGCAAATAATTCACGGATTTCATCCATTGCAGCTTGTTCGTCTTCACCATCACAAATGATTTCAACAGTAGAGCCACCTTTAACGCCAGCACCTAATAAACCCATCATACTTTTCATTTTAATCGCTTTATCATTGTAAACGAGTTCAATTGTTGATTTATAACGACCTGCTAGTTTTACAAGTGTTGTTACTGGGCGTGCGTGTAATCCAGTTGAATTTTTTACTACCATTTGTTCTTTTAACATATTATTGTCCTTCTATATATCTTAAGTTAATACATTTTAGTATTTATATCATAAATTGAATTTTTTTGCTCTTTTTTATATGCAAATTTTTTTGCAATTTATACTATCTTTCAGCTTTTCTTAATAAGATTTATCATCATACCCAATAATATCGTACAACATGAAAAAAAATAGGTGCCGCAAAACAGATAGAATCTAAACGATCCAACACACCACCGTGGCCACTAATAAGTTTTCCCCAATCCTTTACTCCTCTATCTCGTTTAATTGCCGACATAACTAATCCACCTAAAAAGCCAAGTAAGGTGATCATGAGTGAAATTAAACCAGCTTGAATAAAGCTAAAAGGCGTAATCCACCATAAACATGCACCTATCAAACTAGCTGAAAGAATACCGCCAATAAAGCCTTCAATAGTCTTGGATGGTGATAAATTAGGACTAATTGAATGTTTACCAAATAGCTTACCAAATACATACTGTAAGACATCTGATAGTTCAACAACAAATACAAGAAAAACAATCAACAATAAATTGCGGTCTTGATAATGATCGATGGGTAAAGTAAGCAATGCAGGCAAGAAAGATATGCTATAGACGGTAATCATCAATCCCCATTGCACTTCAGCTATTCTTACTAAGAAATTATGAGTCGATCCAGTAATTGCAGCTAAAATAGCGAAAAATAGAAACCCATAAACAGGAATAAAGATACAAAATAATTCATACCACGACACAGCAACTAAAATATATTGCAATGGTAACACGATTAAATAAGCGAAGAGTAAAGGCCAATAATCATAACGGGTAATGGGCGTTAATGTAAGAAACTCACGCAAAGCAATACCTGATGCAATAAAAAAGAGAATAATTACGGCAAATTTCCCCAAAAAAATAGCGATGGCAAAAATAGCTACCATCACCCACCAAGCATTAATGCGTTTGTTTAAATTATCAATGACACTATTTGGACTTTTTAAACGTCGTTTCAACCACCAACCAATCGTAGATGCTACAATTAGCAATACACCTATACCAACAAACAATAATAAACCATCGCGTTGATAACTAGACATGTTTCCCTCCATATTGTTTGTTATCATACATATGACAATTTTAAAATAATCAGAAAATTAAACAAAAACGCCCAAAATAACTGTCGCTATTGCGAAAATTAGCTGCATACTAATTAGAACAATCTGTTTTTTGAATAATTTCAATGTCCCTTTTTGACGATCTTCGATTGAGCGCAATGGTTGTTGTTTCGATTTTTTTAAATTCAATTGCAATAAGGCATTATCTAATTCATCTAAAATATCAGGAAACTGATCGTATTTGGTGGCTAGATAATCAAATAGTTTTTTATCAAAGGCTATACGTAGTGCATAATATTGACTGATTAATCCAACCAAAAAGCTGACTAAACTGTAACTTGTCAATAAAACAGAATTTAAGACCCAACTAGCCATTAACCCAAAAAACAAGGCTATCAATGTCAGTAATCGCGAAAAAACCTCTAATTGATGACTTATAATAAGAAAATGATTAAATGTTACTAAAACTGTTTGATTGATATTTTCAGTTATTTTAGCTTTATTCGAATTTACCACTGCGGCTTCCTTTTTGAATCCTATTAAACCAATTGATTAACACTGCTTGTTGCTTGGAGGAAATAACGACCGAACTACGACCCGTTTTCACTTTGGTTATTGCTTCTTCGACATTAGTCGCTCTTTTGGTCAATAATAACCATGCGATTACGGCTGTTGCACTACGCGAATAACCTAATGCACAACAGACCAAGACAGAACCTTGCTTTTGAAATTGATCGATTTTTTCGGCTACTCGTTGACACTGCTCAATGGACAAAGGTGTCATATCAAGTACTGGAATCAAACTGTAATAACCATTAAATTGTCCAATTGGTAATTCTGCACAGAGATCAACAACTGAATTAATAGGTTTAATTTGCAAAGTGTTTTGCGAAGCAATCCGCCCTAAATAGACATTGTCCATAATAAAATCTGCTGGTTTGTTTTTTAAAGTCCATAAACGGGAATTAAGCCACATAATTGCAAAATAAGGTAAATATAAAATTGCTACCGCGAGCGTAAAATGTCCATTAGCTTGTTTTTGAAAACCTGTTGCTCCAAATACCAAGTAATTGGCTGATACTAATCCAAAAGCCCCCGCGACCCACAATAGCCAAAGTCCAACCCCACCAATATATATAGCTAAACTTAATGATAATAAAAATAGTAGGAAGTAAATGCCGCTCCAAGTATATTGCTTAGGGTATGATTTACTTTTTAAAGGAGCTATTCCATTTTCTGGCCATAACCAAATACAAAAACAACCTGCCCATAATCCTGTTGGAACATCAAAAAAATGATGTTGCCACGTTGTTAAAACAGATAAGGCAATTAATAAACACCAACCATGTAGAAGCAATTGAGTAAATTTTGATTTTAAATAACTCTTATAAAACTGCCACAAGATCACCAGTAAAGTAATGTGTAATGAAGGAGCCTGATTGAAGGGTTTGTCAAAACCCATTAAAACATCAAACCATAAACCTAAAAAACCATCAAGATGGGGGCGTTCGAAACTAAATTTTAGAGGGAAAATCAAAAAACAAGTAATACAAATAATTTGCGCCGAAAAAAGCCTTAAACATAAAATTTTAAGTGATTGCTTAGAACTGGCCAATAAAATGGCTAAACCATACATGAAATCAATGGACCAATAAGGCACAATTGTCCAAGCCCATAATGGAGTTGAGGATTCCCAACTGAATACCAAACTCCCCACATCGGAACGGTTTGCAGTAAACCAGTTAGTTAAGTTATAACTGGTAAAAAAGAATATTGATAATCCAGCTAATAAAGCAAATTTATAATAGATTAACGCTCCAAATTTTAGTTTTTGCATATGAACCAACGACTATTTAATTCTTTGCGCCAGTGATACTGTAAAAATACCCCATTGATCGATACACATATCTATTTTTTTGAATCCAGCAGCAGCAACCAATTGATCCATTTCCAATTGAGTACGTCTGCGCATTACCCACGGTTGCCCATCACGATGCGAGGTCAAAGCACGGGCTATAAACTCTAATTGAGGATGCCAAGGTTGATTGGTATAGATTAAATATCCCCCTTCAGGTATAACATCCGCTAAACCAGATAGAGATTCACGTAATAAAGCATTATCATCGAATAATTCATATAACCCTGAAACTACTGCTAATGTTGGTTGAGGTGTTAATTCAGCTAATTGTTGCCGATTAAATGCATCTCCTTTTTCAAAACGAACAAAGTTTGTTAAACCAAGTTCATCAATTAATTTTTGCCCATCACGAATATTAATATCACTGTAATCCCGCAATAGTACCGAATCAGGTTTATGAGCTATTTGATTAACGGTTTCAAGAATATAACGACCATGTCCCGCCGCAATATCAACGATGTTAACAGCTTTATTTTGTTGTTGTAGTTGGTTAACCGCTTGTTTTAAGATCGCTTCAAGATGGATTTTGCGTTGACGAATGCCTCGCCAACCAATGGATTGTAAATAAATATAATCCAAAAACTGCCCGAGCTTAGAATTTCCTGTCGGTTCATTACGATAGATATAATCTAAGGTACTCCCTGAATCAAAACCAGTATCGAAACCGAGTTTAATACCATTTGAAACTCTACTTGCATATTTTAAAATGGCTTTAACAAACCGCCAATATAAAGGTTTAATCAAGCCTGTTGGCGGCATTGCTAAAGAGTCTTTCTCTTGCCTTGTATAACCAACAAGATCAGCATTAACGAGTGATGGCACACTAGGTGTGTTTTCAAAACAGCCAATAATAAATCGTCTTGCCCTGTCGATAGCGATTTGGCGATCTTTTTCACCAAAAGTATCATGATAAAATTTTGGTAAAATATGAAATTCTTTTTGCTGGGTACCCAAATTTTCATAGAATCTTTTTTGTGGCTTACGTTTTACCACATAATCTGATCCCGAAACAAGTAATTGGGTCGGAACGGTAATGGCATTAGCATCCTTAACAATTCGGTCAGATACGGTATAAAGATCTAAAAGTAATCTAACCGATATTGGTCTAGTAATTAACGGATCTTGGGTAAATGACTTCGCTCGCTCAGCATCATGAGTTAATAAATTAGATTTAACGTAACTATTAACAAAAAAATTACCTTTTAAGTTGTATAGTAATTTCAATCCAGGTACAGCGAATGGTACATAAAGCTTGACATTAAATGCAGGAGACCCCAACACCAACGCACGAATATTAGGCACATAGTCGTGTACCCAAGCAGAAGCAATCACTGCCCCAACACTTTGGGCAATAACGGCAATATCTTGATGTTTTAAATGATATTCTTGCAAAATATGTTCAATAAAGCAGTTAGCATCTTTAATTAACGTTGCAAAATTAGGCGCATCACCTCGTTCACCTTCTGATTGACCATTACCTCTCGCATCCCAAGCAAAGATCTGATAATCTGGTAGATTCAATTCATCAGCAAGATGAGCAACACGACCTGAATGTTCATGACCGCGATGAAAAAGCACAATCGCTTTTGAAGAAAGTCCATCACTGCTATCAACTGCTGGCCAATAACGATAAAATAATTGACAGCCATCGTGACTTATAAAAGTTTTTTGTTGTTGATCACGCATATTATTTCCTTTTTTCATTTTTGTGTTTCTTGCAGACCTTTTCGAATCCGATTAATCACAGTGTATATTAGTAAAAAATTAACAATCCATAACAATGGATCAATCCAATCTAACGGTAATTGATAAATTCCAATGCCTAAACTAATTATTCCAAAGACAAAAGCACGATCACTTTTGCCCATAGGGCCATCATAGCGCCTTGACGCGCCAATCATCACACCTAAAACACCCGTATATTCCGTTAAAAAAGAGAACAAAATAACTAATATAACCAGATAGTTACTTACATTATCGAGTTGTGTAAAAACCAATAATAACGCACTATCGGAAATAACATCTCCAATTTCATTTAAATAAGCTCCTAAATGCGTTTTTTGATTAAATTCACGTGCCAACATACCATCAATGGCATTAAGAGCCATACGAATCAACATCCAAATGGGAATGACGCAAAAAATCCATTGATAAGATGAAAGCAAACCGACAATAAAAGATACAAAAATTGATCCCAAGCAAGCTGAAACTGTCACTTGATTAGCCGTTATATTGGCATTGTAGAGCCTATTCACATACGGGCGCAGTAGTGATTGAAATTTGGGTTTTAATTGGTAAATTGATATCACAATCGATCCTAAAAAATTAACCTACAGTTTAGTTAATTTAATAAAGTAAAATAAACTAACCCTTTAGTTTTTATTACACAATTCGTTGTAGCTGTGAATACTTTAATGAACTTACCATAAAGTGCAAACGGTTAAGCACATTTACTTCACCTGCGCCATCGTCAAAATCTAAATACAATAAATTGAGTTTAGGATTAAGATCGCGCATACGCTTTTCAACACCTTTTGATACCACATGATTGGCAATACAACCAAATGGTTGCAAGCTAATAACATTGTTAATTCCATATTCAGCAAAAGTCATAATGCCAGCTGGTATCAACCATCCCTCACCAAATTGATTGGATAAATTAAGGATCTGCTTAGCTTTTTTAGAAATATCGCGAATATTATGGAATGGTTGATAATATTTGAAAGTCGACAAAATTTTATTAGTTTTATCGATATAACGTTGTGCTATTTTTTCAAAAAAATGCATTAAATAAGAATGATAGGTTTTTGATACTAAATGATTATCCACATTACTGTCATGGTTGACAAAACATTGTGCAAAAAATTCAATCATAGGTGGAATAACTGGCTCGATACCCTGATCTATTAACCATTCAACACTATGCTGATTACCAAAGTTGTTATACTTGACGTAAATTTCTCCAACAATACCGATTTGAGGACAATCTTTATTATTTACAACTTCAATTTGATTAAAATGTTTAACTGCATCGGCTAATAGCGCAAATATTGAGCGTGACCCTTTCTTTTGATTAATCAGTTGTTGTAATTTTCGAGTATAGAGTTCTTTAAGTTGATTCGCTTGTTGTTTTACTTTTGCCCTTGGCGCTATGGCATAGTACATTTTGGATAGTGAATCAGCAAACAATATAGAAAAAAAGCTAATAGGTAATGTTTTGAGCCAATTAATTTTAAATCCAGGTTGTTCATCTTGACTCATATTACCCGTACTAAGTGAAATAATTGGAATATCATCAAAACCATTACTGATCATCGCTTTTTTAATTAATGATAAATAGCTACTTGCTCTGCACTGCCCACCTGTTTGCGTAATGCCTACCGCGACCTCTTCACGATTGTATTTTCCAGAACGTAACGCCTTAACAATATCACCCACAATAATAGTCGCAGGATAACAAATTTCGTTATTACAATATTTTAGTCCCCATTCAACTGAACTTTTATCTGGTTTAGGCAAAGTTTCGAGTTTATAACCCGATAAAGCAAAAATAGGCGGTAATAAAGGTGAATAAAAATCAGAAATAAACGGCGCTAAAATTGTTCGGCGTTGTTTATCTTGTTTACTAAAAATAGCCGTTTTTTTACGCTCCACTTTTATTAATGGTTGCTGTTGATTCATGCGCATTGATTCAATAATAGAGCGTAATCGTAATCTGACCGATCCTGTCGCAGTGATTTCATCAACACGAATCACCGTGCAAGTTTTGCCTTTAGATTCTAATATTGCTTTACATTCGTCAGTAACAATTGCATCAGGACCACACCCGAACGAGTTAAGTTGAACAAATTGCACATTATTAGGTTGCTCAGCAACAAAAGAGGCTGCAGCATATAAACGATTTGGATAACTCCATTGCGAACAAATTTGCAATTCTGGAGATAATTGATTAATGGCACCTAATACCGAATCTTCAGTAATTACATCACAACCTAGTGCGTTTAAAATTTCAGGAGTTTTATGGTTAATTAAACTGTCACTATGATAAGGTCGTCCCCCTAAAATAAACACATAACGACCTGTTTGCTTAGCATTGTTGACTATTTCAACCGCTTTATTATAGAGCGATTTTTTATATTCTGACTGAGCGATCAACGCATGGGAAAAGGCATTTTCCGCCACTTTTTTCGTGATTCCTAGGAATGTTAAATAATTAATACAACCTTTTTTCAGTAATTGGATATCAGTAAAGTTGATAACAGGATAATCAAGGGGCACATTATATTTGTTTTCGGGATTAATCGCACTGTGCACAACTTCAGCATAACTACTTACAATTGGGCAATTGTAATTATTAACCGAATTATCAAATTGCGCAGACTCAAACACAACCATTGGCATAAAGATACGATCTACTTTCTGCTCAATAAGTTCCATAATATGCCCATGCACTAATTTGGCAGGGAAGCAGATACTATCAGACATTACCGTACCCGCACCCTTTTCGTAAATAGCCTGAGTGGAATAAGGCGAAAGTATGACATTAATGCCACTTTGCATTAATAATGTGTGCCAAAAAGGAAAATTCTCATACTGACCTAATACTCGTGGAATACCAATATTGATTTTAGCATTAGGATTAGAGGTGTTAGCGCGTTCAAATAACAGTTCGTTTTTGTAATCGAGCATATTAAATGAACTGTTGTCTTTGTATTGATTATTACTTAAGAATCTTTCACATTTATTTCCTGAATAATAACGTTGCCCATTTGCAAAACGATAAATCATAATATCGCATTTATTTTCACACCCTTTACAACGTGAAGGTTTGGCTTTGTTATCTTCAGCTTTATGAAGCTGGTCTAACCCTATGAACTGGGATAAAACGGGGTTTTGTTGGTAATGATTTTTTGCAACTAATGCACTTCCATAGGCACCCATTAATTCAGGAATATTAGAGCTGGTAATTTGTGCTCCTGTTAATTGTTCTAATGCTCTAAATACCGCTGGGTTTTTAAAAGTCCCACCTTGTACCACGATATTATTACCTAACTTACGCATATCATGGAGTTTAAGCACTTTATGAATGGCATTTTTAATGACCGAAAAGGCCAGTCCTGCTGAAATGTCCCCCATGGTCGCATTTTCACGCAAAGCTTGTTTTACTTTAGAGTTCATAAAAACGGTGCAACGTGTCCCTAAATCACAGGGATTGGACGAATTGCAAGCCGCGTCAGCAAAATCGATCGTATTGGAATTAAGTGATTTAGCAAAAGTTTCAATAAAAGATCCACAACCTGATGAACATGCTTCATTAAGCTCAATATGATTGACAACTCCATTAGCGATAAAGATCGCTTTCATATCCTGTCCGCCAATATCCATAACAAAACTTACGTTTGGATCAATATTTTTAGCGGCAGCGAAATGCGCCATGGTTTCAACCAATCCATCATCAAATGCAAAAGCCGCTTTTAAAAGCTCTTCGCCATATCCTGTTACGCCAGTGCGAGCAATGACAATTTGTTTACCTGATGCAGCAATTTCATCTTTTAATAGGGTTAACCCTTTAATTAAAGCACTGATAGAGTGGCCATTATTAGGAGCATAATGAGTAAAAAGAAGCTCGTTATCTTCACTGATGAGTGTAATTTTAGTCGTTGTTGAACCACTATCAATGCCTAAAAAAGCGTATTCTTTTTGGTAATCGGTTAAATTTAAACGTGGAATTTGAATATATTTACGCTGTTTTTTCCAATCATTAAAAGATAATGATTCATTAAATAATGGTTTTAATCGAAAAGATTGATTAGCTATGATTTTAGTTGAGGCATTTAATCGATTAATAAAATCATCAAGTGAAAGCTCGGTTCGCTCAATAAGATGAATTGCAGCTCCCCATGCGGATAATAATGTCGGATGGTCAGTTTTAACGATTTGATCTTCTGCTAATTTTAATGTCTCTAAAGTCGCCTTGCCTAAGGTTGGAATAAAGGAAAACGGCCCACCAATTAACATAACTTTCGGCACAATATCATAGCCGCGCGCTAAAGTATTAACGAGCTGAATACAAACAGCATGTAAAACAGAATAGGCAATATTTTCTTTGGAAACATTGCGGCTGATTAGATTTTGAACATCGGTTTTGGCAAATACGCCACAGCGGGAAGCAATAGGAAAAATTTGGGTATGATTTTGAGCAAGTTGATCAAATTGTTGAATTGGAATATTAAGCAAAGTTGCCATCTGATCAATAAATGCCCCTGTTCCCCCTGCACAACTGCCATTCATGCGAATATCAGGTGAACGATCAGGAAAGAAGAAAATCATTTTGCTATCTTCACCGCCAATATCGATTAAAGTTCGTACTTCCGGATATTTGCGCTGCACCACTTCAGAAGCGGCTACAACCTCTTGTATAAAAGCAATATCGGCTTTCTCTGAAATACCCATTCCAGCAGAACCCGTTACTTTTACCGATAAATGAATATCATTACCCAGCTTTTGTTTGATTTCATTCAGTAATTCAAGCACTGTTGCTACAATATGGGTATTATGACGTACATAATTGGTGTAAACAAAATTATCATGCTCATCAAGCACAACACATTTTGCAGTTGTAGAACCAACATCCAATCCTAATCTATACTTTTTTGTCATAATAAACTCACACATTGTAAAATCAAACAGCCGCGCTTCACTATAAATTTTATTTATAGTAACAACATTATAGCTAAATACGTTAACTATTTACTATGCTTGTTTAGTATTTTTATTCTGTAAAAATGTCAGTTTTGTCAAAAAGTTTCAGGTTAAGGCTACGTTTCAGTATAGTTATACCAGTTAATGAAAAATTAAGCTTGTTTTTCTAATCCTTGTTTAGCAATAGCTATCACATTTTTTAAATCGACACCTTGGGCTTTAGCTGCAAAAATACAACCACAATAACACTGCCTGTATACATCATATTCTTTGCAAAGTTCTATTGAGCGCTTATAACCATTATTTTTTTTAAAATCGGAAGGTAGATAATTAACTGAAAAAATTTCTTGAATTTCAAAACCAAGTTGATTAATTTTTTGACTGTTCTTTTTAGGACTGAGTGTTAACGCACTGGCAAAATAATCAAATCCCAATTCTTGAGCTTTGATTGCAGCTAAATCCAAACGCATTTTATAACAGAGATGGCAACGTTCACCGCCTTCCGGAGCATCACGCAAATGTTCAACTTGTTTAATAAATTCAGCGGGTTGATAAGGTGCTTCTAAAAACTGAACATTGTTGCCTGTCTTTTCATTAAAATCAGCAATAAATTTTTGCTGTACTACACTCCGGTATTCATACTCAACACGAGGATGAATATTTGAATTAGCAAAATAGATAGTAATATCTGCATACTGTGCCAAATACTCCAAAACATATGTGCTACAAGGGGCACAGCAGCTATGAATTAATAATTTAGGACGAATGGATCCAGATTGCCAATCGGCAATGACTTCTTTAAGTACCGAGTCATAATTGATTTTATTATGTGGGTTTAGTTTTTCGAGAATATCTTTAGCATTAATTAACATAAGGACTCATTTATTATTTTGGTGATCAAAGTCTTTAAAGCTCGCTATAATATAGTTATATAAATCACCATTCAAGAAAAGTATGTGAATTTTTATACTGAAACATATGCGTCTCCTCAAACTTTTTGACAAATTTTTTTATATGGTTTAATTAATACTAAAATTTAACCACGATAAAATAATACTGACTATTGTTTCAGAGCTGAATCAATTTATTTTATCAATAGCCTTTTTATTGTCCATTTTTTAATGATACATCAAATTTCGCGATGAGTTTAGATGATCAATTTCTTAGTTAACATTATTATATTAATAAAGTTTATTTTTAAAACATAAGTTCATTTTTATTAAATAAAAGAGTTATAATATCTGCAAAATTTTATGGACAAATTTAGGCTTTAAATTGAATGTTCAATTAGTTGATCGCTTAAAAAAATCACAATTATACCAAAAAAGACATTCAAACAATGTTTTGCTTTGGCGTGAGATTTTCCCCTTAGCCATGCCAATTTTTATTGAAAACCTATCGGTCATATTGATGGGAATTTTCAGTACTTTTCTTGTAAGTTGGATTGGTAATGCTGAAATGGCTGCCGTCGGTCTGGCGGAAAGCTTTAATATGATTATTATGTCCTTTTTTATGGCTGTCGCACTAGGAACGTCCGTTGTAGTTGCTTTCAGTTTAGGGCGTCACAATCGAAAAAAAGCAGTTTCAGCGGCACGACAATCCATCACTTTACTAATAATAGTCTCACTTTTACTTTTTGTTTTTGTAGAATTTTCAGGCTATTGGATTGTTGAAATCATTGCTGGAAAAGCTGAACCAAATGTCAAAGAACTTACTTTAACCTTTCTTAAATTAACTGTATTGGGTTATCCTGCATTAGCATTTATCTTAGTGGGTTGCGGTGCGTTAAGAGGTGCAGGTAATACTAAACTACCGATGTATTTAAACATCATTATGAATATATTGAATTTATCAATAAGTTACGTACTGATTTATGGTGTATTTAATTGGGAGGGTTTAGGTTTTATTGGTGCGGGCATTGGTTTAACGGCATCACGTTACTGCGGTATGATATTTATATTAATCGTATTAACGATCAAACCGAGTCGAGCACTATTTATACCATTTAGAAGCTATTTTCATTCGTTCAATGCGAAAATTCTTATTGATATTCTGAGCATTGGTATCCCTGCGAGTGTTGAATCTGTGATGTTTAATATTGGTAAATTATTGACTCAAACTTTTGTAGCCGGTATGGGAACCTCAACCATTGCAGCTAATTTCATTGCCTTTTCGATTGCTGGATTACTGAATTTACCAGGAGGGACATTAGGATCGACATCGACCATTATTGTCGGTAAACGACTTGGAATGGGACAAATCTATCAACCGACCAGACAACTGAAATTTATCTTCCATTTGACCAATATATTATTGTGCTTTTTGGCGTTTCTATCCATCCCATTTGCGGGTCTATTAAGCTCTATGTATACCGATAATCAAGAGGTTATTCAAATATCTAAACATTTACTTTGGTTAAATGCTTTATTCACCCCATTTTGGGCATCTTCTTTTGTTTTGCCTTATGGTTTTAAAGGCGCAAAAGATGCCAGCTACACCATGTGGGTAGCTATTGGCAGTATGTGGATGTGCCGAATTGTAGTGGGCTATATTTTTGGTGTATACCTCGGCTTTGGTGTTATTGGTGTTTGGTTTGGTATGTTTTTAGATTGGATTATTAGAAGTATATTCTTCTATCAACGATTAATCAGTGGCAAATGGCTATGGCGTCATAAGCAAAGAATTTAGTTGAATAATTTAAACTAAGTAAAAGCAAATCATTGTAGAAATATGAACTAAATGCAACACAATGCAATTCTTTATCAATACATAACATATTGATAAAGAATAGTTTATTTAATGATTCGAATGTTTCGAATGTTTCAAAAACGATATTCTCTATTTTGTCGGCATAACATATTTATTGAATCCAATAGTTATAATCTTACTATAATTATTTAAAATTATTCTTTTAACCATAACATAAATATTCGATTAACAAAGAACCATTAGTATCAAATAATAGTAATCTAATTAGCTAATAGATCAACTTTATCCACCTCTCTTGTTCCACAAATCAATTATTCCTATTTATCATTATTTTTAAGATAGTCACTTGTCATAAAACAAGGTTATAAAAATCAGAACTGTGATATCTATCACATTAACCATATATTGTAATTAACTTACGTAAAATCATAATATTGTTTTGAAAATGAATTTTATAAACTCATCTAATCGTTAACTAACAAAATAACTTCTAAATAGTTATCAATTTAATGAAAAATTTTGATAAGCAATGAGTTTATATAATTCTAAGGAGAAATTGATGGATAATAATCAAAAATTATCAGTCATGGAAAAAATTGGTTTTGGAATGGGTGATGCCGCATGCGGAATCGTTTATTCTTCCGTAACTATGTTTTTAACCTACTTTTATACTGATATTTATGGTCTATCAGCCGCAGCAGTCGGGATTATGTTTTTAGCAACACGAATTTTTGATGCAATCATCGACCCAATAACAGGAATGCTTGCTGATCGAACTAAAACCAAATGGGGAAGATTTCGTCCTTGGTTAATTTGGTTTGCTATCCCATACGCTGTTTTGGCAGTAATGACCTACACGACTCCAGATTTTGGTTATTCAGGAAAATTACTCTATGCCTATATCTCCTATGCATTATTAATGCTCTGCTATACATTTATTAATATTCCTTATTGTGCACTCGGAGGGGTTATCACTCGAAATGAAAAAGAGAGACTTTCAGCTCAATCGTTTCGTTTTACTATCTCATCAGCATCAGGTCTAATGGTCTCAATGAGCACATTATTTTTAGTCGATTGGCTAGGTAAAGAAGATAAACAACTTGGCTTTCAACTCACTATGGCATTTATGGGCTTGATTGCAATTGGAATGCTAATATTCTGTTTTTTAACAACCAAAGAAAGAGTCACCCCGATTGAAGATAATAACGTTAGCGTAAAAAAAGATTTGAAATGCTTATTAGCTAATGATCAATGGTGTATTGTGGCGATTATTACCTTTTTTTCAAGTATGGCTGGAGTAATGAGAAGTTCTGCAACCCTTTATTATGCCACCTATTTAATGATAGGAGGAATTAGCTCTACATCGGGAACAGCAATGAAATCAGCTTTTGTATCAACTTCAGTTATTGGCACAATACTCGGGGCAATGGCTGCGGGATATTTTGCAAAACGATTTACCGCAATCCAACTTTTTAAAAATATAAATTTAATTCTATTTGCCATTGGTGTAATCATGTTTTTTGTGCCGCCCGTTTGGCTCTCTGTAGTATTTCCACTCTATTTTTTAATTGGTTTTTTCCATCAAATGTATCAACCGTTTAAATGGAATATGATGGCTAATGCAGCAGATTATGGTGAATGGAAATTTGGTAGAAGAGCAACAGGCCTTTCTTTTTCTGGTAATTTATTTGCCTTAAAATTGGGTATGGCTGTCGCCGGCGCTTTGGTTGGTGTTTGTCTAGGTTTACTCGGTTATCAAGCAGGTGTAGATGTCCAAACACCACTTGCCACTAAAGGGATTATCGGATTATTAACCATTGGCCCTGCATTTTCTTACTTATTACTATGGTGGTTAATGCGTTTTTATAAATTAGATAACAAAATGATGGAAAAAATCCAAGAAGATTTACTTACCAGACAAAAAAGCGTTGAAAATCACAATTAGGATTGAAACTTACATCAATAAAGTAGTTTAATAAAAGGGAACAGTATGAGTTTTGACTATTATAAAAATCCAATCATCTGCGCTGACTATTCAGATCCAGATATTATTCGAGTTAATGATGATTTTTTTATGGTTTCATCTAGCTTTAATCACATGCCAGCTATTCCGATTTTACATTCCAAAAATTTGGTAAATTGGCAGATTATTAACCATGTTTTTTCTTCACTAAATTTATCTGGTTATGACGAAGTTCAACCTGGTAAAGGGGTTTGGGCACCGTCTATTCGTTATCATGACCAAAGATTTTGGGTGTTTTTTAGCACGCCTGATGAAGGTATATTTATGTGCAATACCGACAATCCATGGGGAAAATGGAGTAACCCGCACTGCGTTCAATTAGCCAAGGGATGGATAGATCCCTGCCCTTTTTGGGATGATGATGGTAATGCATGGTTGATTCATGCTTTTGCACAAAGCCGATGTGGACTTAAACATAAATTACAACTGTTTCAAATGGAAAGTGATGGTTCAGCCTTAATTGGTGAAGGACTAATTATTTATGATGGAACGGCTGATTTACCGACACTTGAAGGACCCAAAGTATATAAAAGAAACGATTGGTATTATATTTTTGCACCAGCGGGAGGCGTTGAAACAGGTTGGCAAACGATATTACGCAGTAAACATATTAAAGGTCCTTGGGTCGCCCGTAACGTTCTTTTTCAAGGTAATACGCCAATCAATGGCCCTCATCAGGGGGGATGGGTAGAATTGCAAAATAATGAATGTTGGTTTGTACACTTTCAAGATGCTCATTTATACGGTCGCATAGTTCATTTACAACCCATGTATTGGGGTGAAGATGACTGGCCAAGAATTGGTGAAATAATTGATGATAACATTGCAGGTCAACCTGTTTTATCCGCAAAAAAACCAACCGTTAATCACTCCGCCGTCGATTATAAAATTCAAACCAGTGATAATTTTCAAGAGGGTAAGTTTGGTTTACAATGGCAATGGCTAGCTAATCCACAAAAACAGTGGTTAGCTGAAAATAGGAGAACATTGACTCTAAATTGTGTGCCGCTTCCAATCCGTAATCAACAACAAACACTCTATTTTGCGCCGAATCTTTTATTACAAAAATTTTCATCATTTCAATTCAGTGCTCAAACCAAAGTGACATTCATTCCTGAACAATCTGGTGATTTTGCTGGCTTAATTATCTATGGTGAACGTTATGCAGCACTGACCATTAACTTTAACCATGACAAATATATTTTGTGCTATCGTTACGGGTGGATGAAAGATTCAGGTATCGTTGATGAATATCAGGAAGAAATTACGCAACTCAGTACATCTGTTTGCCAATTTAAGGTTGATGTTGGACTCAATGGGATTTGCCAATTTTATTATGCAAAACAAGATAATCAATGGATAAAAATAACACGTAATTTTGCCGCAGGTAAAGGGAAATGGATGGGTGCCAAAGTTGGTATTTTTGCCTCAACTCAAGCAAAACAAGCAACCAACGGCAAGTGTGAATTCGAATATTTCGATATAATAGATAACTAATTGGCTAGAAAAATTGCTCAATAACATATTGATGAATTGAGCAATTTCTTGATATTGATTAAGTTTAAATCAATAATCACATCTATTCTTAATTTTAACTTATATCTGTTTCTGTAAAATAAACAATTATCAACAAACTAATAAATTTACTGTTACATCATTTTTTAAATCTTTTCAAGCAATTGAGCTTTTTTCGCATTAAACTCCTCTTGCGTTAAAATCCCAGCATCCGCTAGCTCTTTCAATTGTTTTAATTGCTTGATGATTTCTTCATTACTATTTGCTGTATTATTCGCTGTCGAAGTCGTATTTGTATTGTTTAGATCAAACGATTTAGCTAACTCCACACCTGCACCGATTTGTAAACCAGCTCCAGCAAGTCCACCTTCATTTTGTGCTGCATCACGTAGAGCTTTAAGTTTTTCATGTTCAACATAATTCAAGCCAACTTCTTTGGCCGCTAGTGCATCAGTTCTTGAATCGGCAATTCTATTGATTCGATCCAATGTTTCTTGATTAAACGATGTTGCTTCAACTTGAAAATCATCCAAAACAAGACCTAATTTAGTAAAAGGAACTTGAAGATTATCTTTAATTTGTTGAGATAACATAATTAACTGAGAATCTATATTCTGATATGAATAACTTTCAGTCGCTAACTGTGATGAGATGGTAGGTATAATACGTGACATCATCAACTTATTAAGATCTTTTGCTGTATAAATTGAATTGGTCCCAACAATTTCTTTGAAAAACAGCCCAGCATGCTCAATTTTAATCGAATAGGTACCATAAGCACCAAGCTCAATTGGAAATTGATATACACTATCAACATACTTAATTGGTGTTGCTGTTCCCCATTTCTGATCAACTAAGCTAGCTAATCGGAAAAAGTAAACATGCAGTTTATTTTCACTTTCAAAACTCTGTAATATTTTCACCAAGTTCGTAATAAATGGATGGTTTGATGTTGAAAGTTCGTAAATCCCCGATTTGATAATTACATCAATTACTTCACCTTTGTAAACTAAAATACAACCCTGACCAGGATTAATAATGAGTTTACTGGCATTTTTTATTTCGCTTGTTGGGGTTGGAAACTCATAGAATAAGACATCCGGCTCTTGGTTTGTCCATTCTATGACTGTTTTTAATTGTTTTTTAAAAAAATTGCCTAAAGCCATTTAGATTACCTTATATTTTATTTTTCTTGAGTTAATGTTATTTCTTTTGAAATCGTTCCATCGGAACTAATAATTGCATATTTATCACAGTTTTGTTTAGCAATAAAATTATCATTTAAATGAGTGACCTCTTTAATCCTAATCTTATCTTCCGATAGTGTCCACAATACTTTGCCTGTGTTTGTATCAAGTCTTTGGTAATTGTAATGTGAATCAGGGCTAGCACTCGCTTTAGTTTTTATAATTAATGAAGTATCGTCAAAATAAACAATTTCAGGGCTAAAATATAATCTGTTCGGCGTTAAATTTTGATGAGAAACTAATCGATATTTAGAATTTCGATAAAAAGTATTATCAATGTTATAAGCACTTGCCTCATCAGTGAATTTACCAGAACCATCTGTTCTTTCATCGCCTACATCAGCGGAAGTAAAGGTATAATAACTTTTGCCATCAGGGCTGACATAGATGAATTTAATTAATTTAAAATCTTTATCATATCGTTGAGCAAAGCTAAAAGCCGTATGTTCACTGCTATCATTTACTTGATCAAAGTTCTTAAGTGCCATGTAAAAATCGTTATTATCGACATAAGCTTTGTCCTGAATTGGAAAATAATAAATTTTTTGTCCATCATCAGTAAGTATATGGAAAACACGAGCACCTCTTGTACTTTGAGCAGTGGTAATATTAATCGATGCTATACCCGTATTGTATTGAGGGTAATTTTCTAATAATGATGAGGTTACATCCGTCAAAGTAAGTTTCTTTTTATCAAGTAGGAAAGCGGCTCGTTTTCCTGCAGTTAGATAAGTTTTATCTTGAGTAAAATCATAGGAATCCCATTTTACGTTCCCAAAATTATCCAATTTTAAATCTGCAATTTCACTTTCTTGAACAATTTTATAAGCAAGCAAATCATGAACAATAAAAAAGTATTTACTTTGGCTTGATTGGCTGTATTTGCGTTGAGCAATGCTAATAATGAAAGGTTTGTTCTCAACTAACGTTAATGAACAATAATGATAATTAACGTCTTTGACACTATTTTTTGTCTCAGCAGGTAAGGTTGTATCACTCTTTGTTGATTTTGTTGTATGAGTTACAGGAGGATTTGAATATGAATTATTCGAATAGGATTTTGATTTAAAGAATATTGAAATCAAACTACCGAAAACAATAGCAACAACGATACATGCAACAATAATAATAATTGATTTAATGTTAGCTTCATCAAGATAATTTGTTTGTGTACTATTCTGATTATGATTATGATATTTAACATTTACATTTATATCATCACTATCTAAAAAATATTCGGTATTACAATTTTCACAACGATAATGTTCAGGTTTTATTTCCGTTTTTTCTATACTGCCGCAATTTGGACATTTTATTACTTTAATTTGCTTTGCCATTCCGATTTACTCTAATTGTTATTTTATAAATGTATAATTTTTGCTATTTTATCTACTTTATAATTAAGTGTCACTTTAATAATTAATTACTGCCAAAATTGATCGAGTTGCAATGGAATGACTTGTACATTTTCAACGATTGGATATAAAGAAGCCAAAGACAACTTATATTCATTGGCAAAGCTTTGACTATAAACAAACCAACGTGTGTGGTTAATTTCTACAATCTCATCATTATAAAAGGGGAACGGTAACTCAAACGAAGATGGTGAGAGATAGAATCCCTGCCCTTGAGCTTTCATAATTGCTTCTTTTAATGTCCATAATTGAAAGAAGTCAAAATTTGGATTATTAAGTGCTCTTTGGTACTCATTTCCAGTCATAACATCTTGATAGTCAATAATATTAACTGGCTTAATGTGTTCAATATCTATACCAACTTCACCATTACTACTATATACACAAGCAACCCAATCATGAGAATGTGAAATATTGAAATGTCCTTTCATTGAATGAATAAATGGCTTTCGGTAAAGACCATAATCAATGATGGGTAAGTGGGATTGTTGTAATTGTTCATGACATTGTAAAGAATAAAGCAACAGCATTTTGCCAACTAAACTACGGCATTTATCTTGCTCAAATTTATATTTCTCGATATCTAACTGCGCGGAGTGGCTAAGTATTTTTTTTTGATCCTGTAAAACAGACCACGATAGATTATTGATATTCGCTAAATAAATAAAGTTCATTATCTTTACCTAAAAAGCATCCCCTTAAAATAAGGTTTATTTTAAGGGGATAGTTAATATTAAGGTTATAAAATTTGAGCTAAGATCTCTTGTTCATGAGATAAAATTGTGTAGTGATCACAATCTAACTTAACCAATTTTAATTGAGAATTATCCTGCAAATAAGTATCAATATTATTTAATACATATTTTTCAGCTAAATCTCTACCTTGTTCAATCTGTTCAGCTTTAAACAACACAACTTGAGTGTGTTTCAATTGAGCAGATATTGGCTGTATAACGAGCTTGTTATCAATTTTTGCATAAACCTCAATCTGATCGCGTACATGCGCAGGTAGATTTAATCGATCCATAGCATGAGTAATGTTTACTGGATGATTATATTGTTCTAAATCCTGCTCTTTTAATAGCCAAGTATCCAATAGATAAACTTCAATCTTTTCGATTCCTTGCTGCTCAAGTAGTACTGCGATTTGTAACGCAATGTTGCCACCTAAAGACCAACCAAGTAATTTGATTGGCTGTTCTTTCGTTGCAACTTTATTGATATGATCCAAATAATATTGCGCTAATACATTGAGATCCTCAATAGGTTTGTCATGATATAAATTGTAAGAATCTACACCAAAACAACTGTATTTTGAAGATAACTTATTCGCTAATGATTGATAAACATCACATCCGCCTAATCCAGGGTGAATCATAAAAATTTGTGGTTTTTCATGATCAACTCTTAATTCCACAATAGGATTAAACTGCTGTTTAGCCGTTGAGATTTTTTTCGCTAATTCCCGAATTGTGTTGACACTTAAAATATCAACTAAACGCATTTTAACTTTAAACGCATCATTAATTCGGTTATTAAGCATCATAGCCAAGATACTATTACCACCTAATCGGAAGAAACTATCATGCATACTAATTTCTTCAGCAGGAATTTTAAGGATATTAGCAAAGATGTCACATAATCTTCTTTCAGCATCATTTTCTGGCGCGACATACTCAACCTTATCGGTAAGCTCTGGTTTTGGTAGAGCTCGACGATTTAACTTACCATTTGAAGTAATTGGTAATTCAGTTAAATATATAAATGCTGACGGAATCATATATCCCGGTAAAGTTTCATTTAAATGAGCTTGTAATAATTGGCTATCAATCTCCTCATTAGCAAGATAATAAGCAACCAAATACTTACTGCCCGAAGCCTGTTCATAAGCGATAACAATGCTATGTTTAATTCCATTATATTGGGTTAATCGAGCTTCAATTTCACCTAGTTCAATTCTGAATCCGCGAATTTTAACTTGGAAGTCATTACGACCTAAATACTCAATATTACCATCAGCTAAAGAACGAACAAGATCGCCGGTTTTATAAATTCGACCGTTGTAATCTTGTGCTTTTTCTGCTTCCGTTTGGAACGGATTAGCAATAAAACGTTCATTTGATAATGGAATGTTATTTAGATAACCTCTAGCGACATTATCACCACCGACATACAACTCACCTATTCCGCCAATAGGTACTGGCTGTAATAATTCATTAAGAACATAAGCCGAAGTATTAGCAATAGGTTTACCGATTAATACTTGTGAAATATTCGGATTGTTACAATCATAATAAAGGACATCAATGGTTGCTTCTGTTGGTCCATAAAGATTATGTACCTCACAGTTTGGCATCAACACTTGACATTTTTTCACTTCATAAAGATTAAGTGCTTCACCACTACAGAACAGATATTTTAATCCCTGAACTTTAGGAACCAAATTAGGTTGCGCTTCTAATGTTTCCACAAATGCAACTAACATAGATGGCACAAAATGTAATACGGTGATTTGTTCAGCTTCAATCAACTCTGCAAGATAAACATTATCTTTATAAAGTTCTGAATGAGCAAAAACAATACAAGCACCATACCAATTCGCCCAAAATAGCTCCCACACCGAAACATCAAAGGTATAATTTGTTTTTTGTAAAATATGATCCTTTTCAGTAATCGGATACTCGTTATTCATCCAAATAATACGGTTAACCGCACCTTGGTGCTCTAACATTACACCTTTTGGCTTACCAGTCGTACCGCTGGTATAAATTACGTAAGCTAAGTTTTTAGGTTGTGCCAATGGCGTTGGATTAGTTGTTGGATATTTACTCAAGCAATCAATAGTTTGTGAGGATTGCAAGTTCAATGCAACTTGATCCTTAGAAACTAAAGAATTGATCTTTTCGTAACTTAAGTTAGTCGTTAATACAACCTTAGCTTTGGTATCTTCTATCATATAACTGAGACGATCTTCTGGCATATTAGGATCCATTGGTACATAAGCCCCTCCTGCCTTCAAGATAGCTAAGATACTTACCAACATATATTTACAACGTTCAAGACAGATCGCCACCAAATCATCAGGCTGAATATTAAAGTTTTCTCGCAAATAATGTGCTAGCTGATTAGCTTGTTCATTAAGCTCTTGATAGGTCAAGCGATCATTTTCATAAACTAAAGCTAGATTATTTGGTGTTCTTAATACTTGTCTTTCAAACAATTGATGCATTGTCACATCGGTTGGATAATCGCAACGCGTCTTATTCCAATCAAAGATCACTTTTTGATAAGTTAAGTTATCAATCAGACGTAAGTCTGTCAGAGCTTGTTGCTGTTGATACATCTTTGTAAATTGTTGCAAGATTGATTCATAAATAGTGATATAGTGTTCAATAGTCTGCGGCTTATAGAGTTTAGTAGCATAATTGAACAAGCCAGTTATCGCTGGTTTAGAATCATCAAGCATTACGGTCATATCAAACTTAGCAGCTTGATAACTTGCATTGTCATTATAATAACGTTGCAATAAATTATCCTCTTTCCCGTCTTCACCAAATGACTGTACGCCAAACATTACTTGGAAAATAGGATGCCTTGAGGTATCTTTTTCAATCGATAAAGCATCAACTAAGCGCTCAAATGGTAGATCTTGATATTGTTGAGCTTGTGTAATTAATTCACTGGTCTGCAAAATGAACATTTTTAGGCTGTCGCTTGGTTCAATACATTTTCTTAATGCTAATGTATTAACAAAGAAGCCTATGGTATTTTCTGTACCCTGATAATGTCTTCCAGCAATTGGTGAACCAATGATAATATCTTTTTGATTGCTAAATGAACTAAGTAGTAAATAGAAACCACTAAGTAGCACTGAATAAACACTAACATTAAGTTCTTTTGCTAATGAACGTATTTGTTGGCTGATATCATAATCAAGCTCAAACATGAGATTTTGACCAGTATAATCAATTTGCTGCGGACGAACATAGTCAGTTGGCAAATTAAGCGGTTCAAAATCAGCTAGTTGATCTTGCCAGAACCGCAATTGCTGATTCAAAATATCACCTTGTAAATACTGCCGTTGCCATAAAGCAAAGTCTTTATATTGCACTTCGACAGGTGGTAAGTTAAATGCAACCGCTTGATTACTATCACCTAAAGATAAAGCCTCATAGTATTGATATAACTGTCTGAACTCATTAATGAACAGATCAATTGACCAACCATCAAATGCAATATGATGGATCACAATACTCATATAATTCTCTTGAGCTAATTGATAGCGACAAATCGAAATCGGTAACTCCTGAGATAACATGAATACTTTGTATACATGATTATGAATCGCTTTATCTAATTCAGCTTGACTATCACAATAATGATTTTCGATTGCTAACGGTTGCTGTTGCAAACTTATCACTTGTTGGTAGGCAACACCATCTGTGGTATTTTTAATTAATGAACGCAATACTTCATGGCGCTCAACAATTTCTTGTAACGCTTGCTCAACAAACGAGATATTAGTCTCTGGCAGAAGTTTAAATACCAATGGTATATTGTAGGCGTTGCTACCCCCTTCATAACAATCAATAAACCATAAACGTTCCTGCGCAAAGGATAATCTCTGTTCTTGTTCATTAGCCACCTGTTGTATGGTAATTGATTGACGTTTTTGGTGATTACTATCAATAAATTTCGCAATTTCCTGAATAGTACGATAGGTAAAAATATCACCCACACGCACATCACGTTCAAAAGTTTTAGCTATTTTACTTGACAATTTAATAGCTAAAATACTATTACCACCTAATCTAAAGAAGTCATCGACCACACTAATTGAGTCGATATCCATCCCTAATAGTTCAGCAATATCTGCAACTAACTGTTGTTCAGTCACTGTACTAGGAGCAACATAACTTTCTTGCATAACAAAATTAGGCATTGGCAATGCTTTACGATCAATTTTGCCATTCACATTAACAGGCATAACCGTTAGATGTACAAAGGCTGCCGGAACCATATATTCAGGTAATGTTTGTTCTAAATAGCTGGTTAATTCAGTCTGATCTAGGGCTGAATCAGATACATAATAAGCAGCAAGATATTTATTACCTTGATTATTAGTCAGCGCCACAACAAGTACCTGCTTAATTTGAGGATGGCTGATTAATCTTGTTTCAATCTCACCTAATTCAATTCTGAAACCGCGGATTTTAACCTGAAAATCATTACGACCAATATATTCAATATGACCGTTTGGTAAATAACGAACCAGATCGCCCGTTTTATAAATTCGAGCATTATAATTTTGCGCTTTTTCCTCACTGGTTTGGAATGGATTTGCGATAAATGACTGATTTGTCAATTCAGGGTTATTTAGATAACCACGACCAACACCCGCACCACCGATATATAATTCACCAATAACACCAGGAGGTACAGGACGCAAATATTCATCAAGAACATACAAAGTAACGTTTTTAATGGCTTGTCCCAAATCTGTATTTAGGTCATCTTTACTATAACGATGAGCCATAGCCCAGACAGTCGTTTCACTTGGTCCATAAACATTAATTAACTTGATACCCTGCTGACAATAACGATTCACTAATTTAGCATTAACAGCTTCACCACCCACTGTCAAAACAGGTACTGAAAGCAGCTCATCTTGATCTAGTAAAGCTGGTGGGATAAAGGCAAAATCAATATGTTGATCTTGGGTATATTTTGATAATGCTATAAAGTCTAAACGTTTATCTTCTGAAAGAATGTGCAACTGATGACCATTAAGTAAGGCGTTATATATTTCGAAAGCATGTGCATCAAAAATATAATTTGAATACCACAGAACGTTTTTCTGATCTTGTTCATGATGACATAATTGTAGTTCTAAAATGTCTTGCTGAACTGTTGCTAAATTAGCTATTCCATGGTGTTCAATCATCACACCTTTTGGTAGTCCAGTGGTACCACTCGTATAGATAACATACGCCAAATGATGGGCTTGTGTTGAAGTGACCACATTGTGTTTATCAAACTGTGAAAGTTTGTTACCCATAGATGGATCATCAACAGCAATAACTTCTGGTTGCCATTCAGTTTTTAATTGGGTTAATTCTTTAGCATAATGAGCATGAGTTAACACACCTTTCGCTTTAGTATCATTAAGAATTAACTCTACTCGTTCTGCTGGCGTGCTTGGACTAATTGGTACATAAGCAGCCCCAGCTTTGAGCACAGCTAAAATACTGACTATCATATATTGCGATTTATCTAAATATAACGCAATTAAATCATCAGGTTGGATTGATAATTGAGATCGTAAATAATTTGCAAGTTGATTCGCTTGTTCATTCAAACTTTGATAAGTTAATGTTATTCCTTCATAAACAACTGCAATAGAGTCAGGTGTTTTCTGAACTTGCTCTTCAAACAATTGGCTCGCGAGTTTATGATGTTCAAATGGAACAATATTTTTTTGTTGGTTAACGAATAATTGGTCATACTCTTGCTCAGTTAATAAGTTAAGCTTAGATGCCTCTATAGCTGGATTTTTAACTAAATGTGTTAAGGTTAATTCTATTCCTTTCAATACACGTTTAATAGCTAAGTCATTAAAGAGTTCTCCAGCATATTTGATTTTAATCGATAGCTTACCAGCAGCCTCGAAGACCACAATTCCGAGAGGATAATCAAGTTTTTCATTACCGCCTTGGAACACAATTTTTAATTCATCTTCTTCGCTTTCTGATAATGGGTAATTTTCAAATACAAATAATGAATTAAATAGACGTGTACCCGATTTTTGTAATTCAATCAGATTAATATTACTGTTATTATTCACATTATTAATGTGTGATTGTAACATTTTGATGGTTTCAATGACGCTACCATCACTATGCTCTAAAATTACAGGTAATGTATTAATATAAAGCCCGATAGAATTTTCTATACCGTCAATCGGTAAATTACGACCCGATACCGTCATACCAACAACGGTAGTTTTGCTATTACCAAAAATGCTTAATTGTTGATGCCAACAATATTGAACCAAAGCATTTAATGTAAACTCATTGTTTTTACATAATGATTTTAATTGCTCACATTGTTGAGAACCAATCTCTATCGAAATTTCTTGTGGATTTTCAACATATTTATGGTCAGCTAAGTTAATATGCCTTAAATCTGCTTTAAGTAAGCTCTCTAGATTTTCAGGTTCAAGTTCAACATTAAGGTATTGTTTCCAGAATGATGCTGTCTCATTGGTTTTACTTTGTAAGTAAGATTGTGCAGCTAAATAACTGCTATCTTCTTGGATAGTAATCTCTTTTTGATGTAATAAAGCTAAATAATTTTGATGAACATCATTTAGTAAGACAGGTAAACTCCAACCATCTAAAATAGCATGATGATTATTAAATAAACATCGATAATTCTCATCAGAACATTTAATTAAGGTCACTCTAAATAGTTGGCCTTTCATTAAATCATAACCGATTTGTTCATCTTGTTTAATCAATTTATTCATGCTGACTTGTTGTTGCTCTTGAGTTTGATTGCTAAGATCAACAAATTGCCACGCAAAATCAGATTGTTTATCAATAATCTGTACCAGTTCTTCTACCCATGAAAAACGTAATCGTAATGAAGGAAATTTTTGCTGCGTAAGATGCCATGCTTGTTCAAGCAAATTAATATTCAGTGAATTATGATAATCCCAAATCATCTGAATTCGATAAGCATTATCTGAATCTCCCTGCGAAACAGCATGATATATAAACCCTTGCTGTAAACTATTTGCAGGATAAATTGCTTCTATTTCTTTATCGCTCTGTAATGAATTAAGCAGTGTTGGAGAGATCACGTTATTAATGTCAGATTGTGTCAAATAGCTACGTTCAATCAGTACTAATTGATCAATGAGCTCATTAAGCTGTTGAGTAAAGGCCGTAACTAAAGCTTCGCCGTGTACATTATTGACGTATCCTGTAATAGCAAATTGTAATTGATCATCCAAAATACCGCCGTTAACAGATAAAAAGTCAGTCATCCGATTATTAGAAGACATCGCTAAACCACTATCTTCATCGCTAAATCGCCATTTATTAGCTTTTTCAGTACTATCAAATTGACCTAAATAGTTAAAACTAATCGCTGGTAAAGCTTGTTTAATATAACCTACCAAATAACCATAACCTACACCATGGTTTGGTATTTGTCTTAAGGTATCTTTAATCATGGCAACATTATTAATAACATTATGGTTATTCACCATTAGTTTAACTGGATACATACTGGTAAACCAACCAACTGTGTTATTAATATCAATTTCATTGTAGAGATCTTCTCGTCCGTGGCCTTCTAATAAAATATAGTGATCATTACCACTGAATACCAATTTTAACGCTTGTGCAAGTGCTGTTAATAAAATATCGTTGATTTCAGTTCCATATACCTTATTAACCTGACTAAGTAAACGAGATGTTTGCGTCTTAGACAGCTGCATTTTGGCTTGATATAATGTATCAACACGATGTTGATCAAGGTGATTATGATACTGATTAATATCAGCCAATATATTTTGCCAATAAGCAGGTTCTTTTGCATTGGCAATGAGCGTTGAATATTGTTGTTGTTTATTGACCCATTGACGATAACTACTACCTTTTTCACCTAAAATATCTTTAATATTGATATTGGCATCAACGGATGATTGTTGGCTTAAATACTGATAAATCGCTTCTAGATCATCTTTAATGATACGCCAACTTACTGCATCAATATTTAAATGATGCGCAGCAACATGTATACGAGCAGAGTTATCATCAAAACCAATTAAATAACCAAAATGACATAATGCCCCTTGATTAAAGGTAAAATGACTTTGCCAATCGGTCAATAATTGGTGAATCTTATCTTGCGACCAACCAGTAATATTTTGAGTAGAAAATGGCAATTTATCAGGCAGTGATTGATAAGTTGCAACTGAATCATGATAATTAACTCGTAACATATCATGATATTCAAGCAATTTTTGAACACTTAATTTGAGTAAATCAACGTCAAGCATTGGAACTTTAAGCAAAAATGCTTGATTCCAATGGTGATAGTCTGGAAATCGGCTAACTTCGACTTCTTTAAAGAACCACTGTTGAATAGGTGAAAGTTCAAGAGTTCCCGTTAAAATTCCTTGTTCGGTTTCCACACTGACTTTTGATTCATGACGATTATTAATCACATGATTACTTAAAGCTTCTACCGTTCTTAAATTGAAAATATCTTTAATTGATAGATAATAATTAAGAGCCTGTTTAATTCGGTTGGTAAGTTGGATACTGCTAATACTATCCCCACCGAGTTTGAAGAAATCATCATGAATACTGATTTCATTGGCTTGTAAACCAAGTATATTTGCAAAGGTTTGACAGAAAATAGCCTCAGTTTCATTTGTTGGACCGACGTAGTTTTTCTCATCAAGAAGCTGTGGTGTTGGCAACGCTTTACGATCCAATTTACCATTCATGTTCATTGGCATAGCGTCAAGATGAACAAACGCAGCCGGAATCATATATTCAGGAAGAGATTGTTGTAAATAACCAACGAGTTGTTCTTGGCTCAATGATTGTTTAGCCACATAATAAGCAGCTATATATTTAGCACCAGCACTATTTTTCAAAGCTAGTACTGCAGCTTGCTGAATATCAGGATGGTTGACTAAACAAGTTTCAATTTCTGCAAGTTCAATTCTAAATCCTCGAATTTTAACTTGGAAATCATTACGACCAATATAATCAATATTGCCATCCGCTAAATAACGCACTAAATCGCCAGTTTTATAGATTCGCGCATTATAATTTTGCGCCTTTTCGACAACAGTTTGGAATGGATTTTGGATAAATACTTTATCTGTCAATTCAGGTTTATGTAAATAACCACGACCAACACCATCACCACCTACATAAAGTTCACCAATTGCCCCCTCAGGTACAGGACGACGTTGTTCATCTAGAATATACAGCGATACATTCGTCAATGCCTTACCGATTGGTACACTGTAAGTAAATGGTTCTTGTGCTAAGTTAGTTAAATAAGAAACAGTAAATACAGTGGTTTCAGTTGGTCCATAAGCATTAACCACATTGACATGCGGATAAAGTTGATGGCACTTATTAACATGATATGCGGATAAAGCTTCACCACCAACGAATATGTAATTTAATAATTTTAAATTAGCAACTTCATTATCGACTAATGCATTGAAGAAGGTGGTTGTACAACAGAAATTAGTGATTTTTTTATCACCAATTAACTTGTTAAACTGCTCTAAATCTAAGAATGTCTCTTTTTCAACAATAACCAGTGTCACGCCATTAAGTAAAGGGGTATAGAGATCGTAAACAGAACCGTCAAATTGATAACCAGAGATGCTTAGTAAACGATCGTTAGAGTTGATTTTGACATAATTAGCATTAACAATAAAGTTATTAAGATTTTGATGCTCAATCAGCGTTCCTTTTGGATTGCCCGTTGTTCCACTCGTATAGATAACATAAACTAAATCATGCGGTTTCACTTTAATTAAAAGATTATCTTTCGCATAATGTTTTAGATTATCGACAAAATCAGCTTGATCAACAGCGAGTATGGATACATTAGGAGCTAAATTAGTTACCTTCTCACAATGATTTTCGGTTGTAAGAACGGCTTTAACTTGAGCATCTTGTATTATAAATTCGTTACGTGTATCTGGTGCATTAGGATCCATTGGAACATAAGCTCCACCAGCTTTCAAAATAGCTAAGAAGCAGATCAAGATATATTGTGAACGATCAAGATAAAGACCAATCAAATCGTTAGGTTTTATATCAAAGTGTTCTTTCAAGTAACGCGCTAACTGATTGGCTTGCTCATTAATTTCTTGATAAGATAGCTCAGTATTTTGGAAAATGACTGCAATATGATCAGGTACTTGCTGGGCTTTTTCTTCAAACAATTCTGCAATAGACTTGTCTCTTGCATAAGATTGAAACGGTTTATTTTTATCAAAGATCAATTTATTGAAAGTAGCCGCATCAACTAAACGCATTTCAGTTAACGATTGTTCTGACTCACACATTTGAGCAAACTGTTCTAAAATAGTTTGATAAATAGTGATGTAGTGCTCAATTGTCTCTTTCCGATACAGTTTGCAAGCATAATTGAATAAACCAGTAATAGCTGATTTAGAGTCATCAAGCATTACCGTCATATCAAACTTAGCAGATTGATAATTGACAATTTCACTTTGATATAAAGTTAATAGCTCTTCAGTTTTACCATTATGTATCGCTGACCCAAATGATTGTACACCAAACATTACTTGGAATATTGGATTCCGTGAAGAATCTTTCTCAATCGCTAATGCATCAACCAATCGTTCAAATGGCAAATCTTGATATTGTTGAGCTTGAGTAACTAATTCACTGGTTTGTAAAATAAATGATTTTAAACTATCTTTCGGATCAATACATTTACGTAATGCGATAGTATTAACAAAAAATCCTATAGTATTTTCAATACCTGAATAATTTCTACCCGCAATTGGAGAACCAACAACTACATCTTTTTGATTGCTAAAAGTACCTAATAATAAATAGAAACCACTCAATAATACTGAATAGACACTCACATTGAGTTCATTAGCTAATGAACGGATTTGTTGACTTATTTGTTCATTAAGTTCAAAAGGAATATCATGACCAGTGTAATCAATTTCCCTTGGACGCGGATAATCTGTAGGCAAATTAAGCTGTTCAAAATCTTCTAACTGTCCTTTCCAGAAATTTAATTGATTATTTAAAAAATCACCTTTTAAAAGATTACGTTGCCATAAAGCGAAATCTTTATATTGAACTTCGACTGCTGGTAAACGTAATGTTTCAGCATATTGGTTATCTCCTTGAGATAGAGCTGTAACATAATGATAAAGATTGACTAACTCATCCAAAAAGATATCTGTTGACCAACCATCAAATGCAATATGATGAATGACAATGCTTAAGTAGCTGTCACCAGCAAATTGATAACAGCAAACATAAATCGGTAATTCTTCGGATAAAATAAATGTTCTATGCAGATCCTCATAAATTGCAGCTTCAAGTTCTGCTTTGCTTGAACATTTTTGTTTATTAATCTTCCATGGGAATTGTTGTAAATCAATAACTTGTTGATAACCAATTCCTTGTGCATTCGTTTTAATTAATGAACGTAAAACTTCATGTCGTTCAATAATTGCGTATATTGCTTTTTCAAGTAGATTAATATCTGTAGTGCTTGTTAGTTTAAATACCAATGGAACATTATAGGCATTACTACCACCTTCATAAGAATCGATAAACCATAGACGCTCTTGTGCAAAGGACAATAATTGTTGTTCAATATGATCAACAGGCATCACACTAATTGACTGTCTTTTTTCTTGATTCTTATCAATAAATTGAGCTATTTTTTGCGCAGTACGGAAAGTAAAAATATCAGCCACTCGAATAGAACGGTCAAATTCTCGAGTCAACTTACTTGATAATTTGATAGCTAAAATACTATTACCACCTAAACGGAAGAAATCATCTGTAACACTGATAGCAGTCGCTTCAAATCCTAATAAACTGGCTATTGCATCTACGATTTTATGCTCAGAGGTTGAGCTAGGTGCAACATAGCTAGTTTGGGTCAGTAAGACTGGTTTTGGTAATGCTCTTTGATCAATTTTACCATTAATCGTCACAGGCATAACTAATAAATGAACAAATGTTGAAGGAACCATATATTCCGGTAACAGATTGATTAAATACGCTGCCAATTCTGCTGAATCAAGTTCATTATCTGAGACATAATATGCAGCTAAATATTTATAACCACTTTGATTATTTAGTGCTAATACTGTGGCTTGTTTAATCTGTGGATGCATCATTAATTGCGCTTCGATCTCACCAAGCTCTATACGGAAACCACGGATTTTTACTTGGAAGTCATTACGACCGATATATTCAATATTACCATCAGGCAACAAACGGACTAAATCACCTGTTTTATAGATACGATCATTGTAATTTTGCTTTCGTTCATCTTCTGTTTGAAATGGATTTTCAATGAACACTTTATTGGTCATCTCAACATTATTCAGATAACCACGACCTACCCCTGCGCCACCAATATAAAGCTCACCAATACAGCCAATAGGTAATGGGCGTCGTTGTGGATTCAATACATATACCGATGTATTAGGCAATGGTACACCAATAGGAACATTGTTACCGAATGATGTTTGACTTTGATTCGTTAAATAAGTCGTAGCAAGCGTTGTTGTTTCTGTCGGACCATAAGCATTTACGAGGTTAACATTCGGGTATAATTTAAGGAATTTATTTACGTGAACGGCTGATAAGGCTTCTCCTCCAGCTAAAATATAGCGCAATTTCGCTAGATTAGGCAACTGAGCATCAACTAACGTATTGAAAAATGTTGATATAGCAAGGAAATTGGTAATATGATATTGCTCAATCAACTGATTAAATTTATCTAAATCTAAAAGATTTTCTTTAGCAGTAATAACGACTCCAGCACCATTGAGTAACGCACTGAATATTTCATAAATCGATGCATCGAAATGATATCCTGCAATACATACTATGCGATCTGACTCATCAACCTCTACATAATTAGCATCAACAATTAAGCGATTAACACTGTGTTGTTCAATTAACGTTCCTTTCGGATTGCCTGTTGTTCCACTAGTATAAATAACATAAGCTAAATCATTAGGTTTAGTTTCGATAATCGTATTGTCGGTGGAATAGTTTTGTAAGGTGGCAATAAAAGATGGATCATCAACCGGAACACTTTCAACGGCTGGCATTAGCACATTCAATTTATCGATATAATGAGAATGTGTAATAACTGCACGAATATTGGCATCCTCTAAAATATATTTATTACGCTCATCAGGTGCCGTTGGATCGATTGGAACATAAGCGGCTCCAGATTTAAGCACAGCTAAAATAGCAACAATAATTTGCTCGGTACGATCTAAATAAAGACCAACTAAATCATTTGGTTTGATAGAAAAATGATCTTGAAGATAATGAGCAAATTGATTAGCTTTGTTGTTCAATTCAGAGTAAGACATCTCAATTTGTTCAAAAAACACAGCAGTATTGTTTGGTGTCTTTTGGCATTGTTCTTCAAATAACTGAGCAATTATTTTATCACTCTTATAAGGTTGTTGGGTTTGATTTATATCATGAATTAAAACTTTTAAATCATCTTCATTCAGTAACTCAATATCATTTACTAAAATATCGGCTTGATCATTGCTTAAATAGTTAAGTAATTTTATAAACAGTCTCTGATAGAACATCACAAGTTGTTCAACCAATTGTTTATCTAATTGCTGTTCACTAAATTTAACACGATAGTTAATTCGGTTGTTATGTTCTTCTTGTTCAAACACCAATTTATTAGATAAATCTATTTGAAATTCATGATTAACCGCTCCATCAATCATCCCATTCAGATTCATTTTATGATCTCGAACAAAGGTTTGCACAAACGCTACATCCAGAATATTAGGATTTTCAGCAAATTGCATGATATCGTAAATTGGTAAGTATTTAGCACCAGTTTGTTTAACCTTTTTATAATGAACCAGAATATTTTGTATAACAGATTCTAAGGTTGAATTTTCTTCAAAATGGTAAACAACAGGTAATGTATTAATATGAGCGCCGTAGATTAATTCTTTACCTTCATTGAAAGCAATTGGATAAACAAGAGGAATTGCGGTTTGAGAGGTCATTTTGTTTAATAGCAAAGCCATTACCAATTGACCGAATAAATAAGGTGTTATCTTATGTTTACGTCGTATTGCTTTAACTTGATTATAAATATTTTCATCATAGCTAAAAGTAAATTCACTAATATAAGGCTTAAATTGATTTGATTGCTTTGGTTTTTCGGTTGATAACTTTAAGAAAGTAAAATCGATATTTTTAACATCTTGTAACTCTTCTTTCCAGAAATCTTCCATCTGTTGTTTTTGAGTTGTTAAAATTTCATGATACGAATCATTAAGTTTTTGATGCATTTGAGCTTGTACTTCATATGACGGTAGCTCATAAGGTATATCATTATAATATTGACCTAATTTATCCCAAAACTCTTGAGTACTTACTCCATCAACTAAAATATGATGAAATACTAAAATAGTTCGATATTGTTGATGACCGATTTGAATAATATGGAATCGTGCAGGAATATCTTTCTCTAAATCAAAGGGCTCCGAAACTATTTTACTGATATCTTCGTTACTTAAGGGTTGATCGTGATAAACTAAGAGTGTTTTTAAATCCTCTTCGGTAATTGATTCTCTTTTTTTCCAAAAAATACCATCGTCCTGATTTACAATGAAACTGCGAAAAACAAAATGCTCACTAATAATATTCATGAAACTTTCAAAAAGTTTTTCTCTATTAAGCTCTCCAGAGATTATATTATCAGAGACAATGTTGTAATCACTTCTTGACGGATTTGCTAGCCATTCATAATAAAATATTGATTGATAGGGAGTAAGTTTTATTTCTTTCATTTTTTTGCCTGTAAAATGTATTAATTTTATTAATTTATAATCATTATGTACTGCTCTTTTTTCGTCCTACGAAACAAGCTTTCAAATCATTTATAAAAGCTTAGTAAATAATGCTGTTAATTTATGCATTCTTTACAAATTACAATATTATATAGATTATCTGTTCATGTAAACTGTTTAAGTAAAATTTAAATTAACTTTATGATATTAATCACATTTTATTAATTTGGTTATATGTGGAGGGATTTTTTTAGTAGGTTACGAAAATGGAGTTTTTTTGACAAATTCAAATAATTATAATAAAATTCAATACGTTACTCAATATTAGTGAGATTTACAAAACTTTAAATTTTTTTACAAAAAATTTTTTGTTAAATAAATTTTAGCGACTTTGGCGGATTTTTAATCAATTTGAAAGAATGCCAAGTATAATGATACTCATATTAACCATTTTTATTATCAATATTTTTTTACTATTTTTTAAGAAATCACAAAATTCATATTAATTATAACTATTTGTATTATTTATCTTTAATTTTTTTTAAACTAACAAAGTGACGTAAACTAATATTTCTTAGCTTTATTAAGTTGCTTTAATAACACCCAAAGATTTAATTCAATAATCATTAAGTAAAAAATCTCTGGGTATTTATAAACTGGCAAAACTAAATTTAATTTATGAACTATTCCTCTTTTGCAATTTTATCAAGCGCTAATGGTAAAAATTTATCTAATTGATTTTCAACTTTGATATAAGCAGATATTGGCATTTTATAAGGATCAGAAAGATCTTCATTTTTTCCTGTTGCAAATTCAGCCAATGTATATACTTTCCCTTCAGCTTCTGGGTATTTGCTTAAAATACGATCTTTATGGTTTTGTGTCATTGTTAATAAATAATCTGATGAATCAATATCTTCTTTGACTAATTGAGTTGCTTTATGCGAAGAAATGTCAATGTTTCTATCTTTTAATACTTTAACGGTACCTTCTTCTGGATTGATTTCATTAGGATCAACATTCACACCACGTGATTGAACTGAAATATTTAAATTATGTTTTTTCACATAATCTTTAGCTAAAGCTTCTGCCATGGGGCTACGTCCAGTATTACCTGTACAAACAAACATGACAACACGATCAAGCGAAAAACAAGAAGCACTAAACAGCACTAATAAACCAAGTAAATATTTTTTAAGATTAAACATTATATTGCCTTCATAATTAACTAGTTATTAAATTTAATGATATCAAAGATAGATCTAAAAGCTAATTAATTTTACTTTTAAGTCGTCAAATGTATGAACCTATTACATCCAAAAACCTTATTGAATAAGACTTTTCAAAAAATACTACTTATCTTTTAAAATTAATATTGAGAATGATCATTGATACATATAATCTTATTTGAAAGTAAAAAATTAGTTAGATTTTTTGTAAATGTAATATTTTCTTTTGTTATAAGTATCAATAATGTAATTACCTACTTTATTTTAGCATTTTGCTATTAACAACCTATTCAGGCGGTGAAAATGAATCTTAATTTTCTTCTAATAAGGTTAATAAACGATTACGACTTTGCTGTAAAAGTTGAATTTGTTCATCTAGTTTTAACAAAGTTTCATTCAACCCCATTTTAAATTCTTCACATGGAGAAAATTTTTTTCTCTGATTTTGCCAACAAGGGAGGATCTTACGAATCACTTTTAATGTTAATCCTGCATTATTTAACTTATGAATTAGTTTAACTCTTTCAATGTCCTCTATTTCAAACTGACGATAACCTGAAACTGTGCGTTTTGGTGAAAGAAGTCCTTCTTCTTCATAATATCTAAGCATTCTAACACTGATCTGACTTAATTTTGATAATTCACCAATTTTCATATCACCTCCTATTGACTCTTACAGCAATGTCATACTTTATCATATGATTAGATTATTTTTAAACGGAGGTATTAAATGATTAAATTAATAACGCTAGTTAAACGCAAAAAGACATTAAGTTATCAAGAATTTGATAATTATTGGCGTAACCATCATGCAACTTTAGTTAATTCACAAAAAGAAGCACTGGGAATTCTTCATTATGTCCAAAGCGTACCATTACAAGATAAAAAACCGGGAAATGCTATGCGCAATAGTAGAGGTGCGCCCATTTTTGATTTTGATGGAATGGCAGAAATTTGGTGGCAAAGTAAAGAAAAGATGCTAAATATCAGAACTTCGCCTGAAGCAAAAAAAGCTATACAACTATTATTGGATGATGAAAACCAGTTTGTCGATCATTCACAATCGTTAATCTGGTATGCTACGGAACGAACGATTTTTTAAATTCACATGCTTTACTATAATTCGTTGTTATCATTTTAAATGATGATAATTTTATTCTAATTAAAAAAGCCATTCTGAAATGAATGGCTTTTATCCTCATTAAGTCTTAAGAGTTTTAAATTAAATGTATAATTGTATATATGATTAATAGTATAGTATTTTATAGTGTATATAAAAATGAGCTATGCCATAATATTAGGAATTCTTTGTTATATTATAGAGATATTTTGAATGTCATCACTTAAAATACATGAAAAAAACATACTAGAAAAACTTTTTAATCGCGGAGGTTATGTTTTAAATTTCAGTAATCGAACTTTTTCTAATTTTTTCCAAGAAAATGGTATAGATATTTATACTGAAAAATATAACTTCAATGGTAATTCTAAAATAAATCGATTACGCTCATTTTGGGAGTTAGAAGATGATCAAACTACAGGTAAATTACTTGAGGCTCTTTTAGAATACGCTTGTACTACAGAAATAGTATCTGATGAAAATAAAAAAGCAGTACAAGCTATTATTAATAGATTACTTAACAAACCTAGTAATGAAAAAACAGAAAAAGAATTTTTAAATATAGATTATTCTTCAATTAACATTAGCAAACTAAATTTAGACACTAGTTTTGAAACAGTCATAAAACAACGACTCCATGAAATTAAATACACTATTAATAATGCACCTTTAGCTGCAATTTTTTTATGTGGTAGTACCTTAGAGGGTATATTACTTGACGTAGCAGGCAAAAACCCTAAATTATTTAATCAAGCAAATTGCGCGGCTAAAGATAAAAATACAGGTATAGTTCTTCAATTTCACGATTGGTCATTAGCGCAGCTTATAGATGTTGCTTATGAAATAGGGCTTATTTCTCTAGATATAAAGAAATATGGACACACACTGAGAGACTTTAGAAACTATATTCATCCAAGACAACAATTAGCTCAAAAATTTAATCCTGATAATTATACAGCTAAAATCAGCTGGCAAGTTTTACAAGCTGCTATTGCTAATTTGACAGGACAACGATGAATTATTTTGTATTTTAATCTATATAATTATCATAAAAGTTATGCTTTTGCTTGCCGCTGAATTGCCGTAATGACAGATCTATTATCATCAATTATTTCATTAATTATCGTTCTCAATGCTCCAGTCGTTTTGCTATAACTTCCAATATACCCTGATTGAATTAACCCTAAAAAAGGGCCTTGCCTTAAATATTGCCCTTTTAGTTGATTGTAACTAATTCTTACTCCTTTTCTGGGACCTCTTGCTCTTGAACTATCTACAATTTTTTCATAATGGTCTAGTGGAAGAATAATAGATCCATTTTTTAATGCGGCATCACGTTTTACAAATTTAAGGTAAAATGCACTTTTATTAAGACGATATTCATTAGTATCAGGTCCTAAACATTGATTAAAAAGTCGCATTCGAGTAAGTTCATCCCTCATTTTTTCATTAGGATAATAAATCCAATCTCTTTGTGTTGAATTCTCATTTTGTTCTAACATTTTATATTGCACCATGACCGTGTTTTTTTGAGTTAAATTAATATAAATTAAATCAACACCTAATGCTTGTTCCAAAGTTGTTCTATTTGCGGTGTAAATTTCTAGATACTCACCATTTTTTTCAAATAATGCTTTACCTGTTAGTGAATTTATTTCTAAAGAATACTTCGATAATAAGGAGTAAACATCTTTAGTAATGGCATTATCTTCAATAAATCTAGTAGGTTTCAAAAGTTTTAATTCAGGATCTCCGAAGTTTTCTGATATTAAATCGCTTTTATCCTTTAATCTAAGCAATCCTGTAGATTTATCTTCCATCAAAGTGATATCTAAAGCAAATTCATTGTTATTAATACCAAATGCTCTTAATGCTGTTTGAATTGCATCCTCTTGCAAGGCTGAATTATTACTGTATTTTGTTGGAGTATTGAGAGATTCAGATATATATTGTAAAGAATTATGATTACTAGTAAAACTACTCAACAACTCTATTAATTTCACGCTAAGATTTGGTTTTACATAAGTGACTTGTTTCTTTATTGATAATATTTCACTCAAAGCCAAATCGTAATTCTCATATAACAGATCTTTTAAGCTACTAAATAATTTTTTGCCATTTTTATACTTAATTCTACTTTCAAACGTTGAAATTGCAGCATTTGAACTCAGTACACCTATATTTAATTGGGTTTTGCATGATTCAAGTGGTTGGTATAAAATAAAACAAACTAATGGCGGTGATATTTTTTGAGTTAAATCATGAGGGTAAGTTTTGGTAAACTCATTAAGGCCATGTTTAGATAATGATGCCCTTTCAACCATCTCGGAATCAAACTGAAGAATTATACAACCTTTCCTTTCAACAAAAGAAATTAATCTAAAAAACCATGTATCATCCATTGTGCTTCACCATGTTTATAATTTCTTCTATAATATAAAAAACTAATTCCTAATTAATTCTAAAAAAGGATCTAACTTCTGCTAGAATTTAATAAAATAATAATATAAATTTGTAAAAAAATAAGCAATACTAAATTAGATAATTAAAAAAGCCAGTGATATAACTAATATCACTGGCTTTTACATACACTAATTATAATTAACAACTAAAAAAATCTTTACTCCCACTCTATAGTCGCAGGTGGTTTTCCGCTTATGTCGTATACAACTCGTGATATGCCATTTACTTCATTGATAATGCGGTTCGATACCCTTCCTAAAAAGTCGTATGGAAGATGAGCCCAGTGGGCGGTCATGAAGTCGATTGTTTCAACAGCACGCAGTGAGACAACCCAATCATATCTGCGTCCATCGCCCATGACACCAACCGAGCGTACTGGTAAAAATACGGTAAATGCTTGGCTAACTTTGTGATATAAATCGGCTTTGTAAAGTTCTTCGATAAAAATCGCATCGGCTTGTCTTAATAAATCACAATACTCTTTTTTTACCTCACCCAATACCCGAACACCTAAACCCGGTCCCGGGAATGGATGGCGATAAAGCATATCGTAAGGTAAACCGAGCTCCAGACCGACTTTACGTACCTCGTCTTTGAATAATTCACGTAATGGTTCAACTAAGCCCATTTTCATATCTTCAGGTAAACCACCCACATTATGGTGAGATTTGATGACATGAGCTTTACCTGTGTCAGCAGCAGCGGATTCAATAACATCAGGATAGATGGTTCCTTGAGCAAGCCATTTGACATCTTTTAATTTTGCTGCTTCTTCATCAAAAACGGCAATAAATTCACGACCAATAATTTTACGTTTAGCTTCTGGATCGGTTTCGCCTTTTAATGCAGCCATAAAACGGTTTTCTGCATTAACAGCAATAATATTTAAACCAAATTTATCACCAAACATCTCCATTACTTGCTTTGCTTCATTTAAACGCAGTAAACCATGATCAACAAAGACACAAGTTAACTGATCCCCAATAGCTTGATGTAATAATAATGCGGTAACAGATGAATCAACGCCACCAGAAAGACCTAATAATACTTTATCTTTGCCAACTTTTTCTTTAATACGAGCAACTGCATCCGTGATAATAGAGGAAGGTGTCCATAATTTTTCACATTGGCAAATATCAATTACAAAACGTTGCAATAACTCTAATCCCTTAACAGTATGCGTTACCTCTGGATGAAACTGCACGCCATAAAACTGTTTTTCATCGTTAGCCATAATGGCAAATGGACATGTTTCTGTTTGCCCAATTAAAGTAAACGTATCGGGTAATGAAGTAACTTTATCGCCATGACTCATCCAAACATCAAGTTGCTCAAACCCCGCATCACTTGTGCTATCTAAAATACCTTCGGTTAATTTGGATTTTGCAACAATATCAACTTTAGCATAACCAAACTCACGTTGATTAGATGCAGTAACTTGTCCGCCCTGACCTACTTGGATTGCCATAGTTTGCATACCGTAGCAGATACCTAACACAGGCACGCCAGCGTTAAATACATATTCAGGCGCTCTTGGGCTATTTTGTTCGGTGGTACTTTCAGGGCCACCTGATAAAATGATGCCTTTAGGATTAAATTGTTTAATTTTTTCTTCCGAAACATCCCATGGCCAAAGTTCACAATACACACCGATTTCACGAACTCTTCGAGCAATTAATTGCGTTACTTGTGAACCAAAATCCAAAATCAATATACGCTGTTGGTGGATGTCTTTATTCATCAATTTCAATTCCTAAAATATAAGCCAATATAAAAATTGCTTGGTATTGTATCATCTAATCATTATGCTTAAATAGCGTATCAGTATTTTTTATGTAATAAATATTCATAAAAAATATATTTAGCAAATTAGGGAAATAAAACTTGCAATTAAGGTGAAACATGGCTGAGGGATTTGCAGGCTTACTCACTGATCAATATTTAAAATAAAATATCTGAATAATTGAAATATATATACAGTAAATATAATTTCATTAGATATATATTAATTAGGATGTTAGTTTATTGTTTGCTTTTTATTTGAAACAACAATTACCATTTTGTTAAATCCTAATATTATTTCGATACCTTCTGGTATAGTATTGACAAGATCATGTTCAAAACATGCATCATTCTATAAATAAGTATCTTTAATTATGAGTGTTTCAGTTCCTACCAATTCCCCCAGTATTATTATATTTTTCAAATTGGTATTTACTTATATCTACGTGACTAGATTTTATAAAATTAATCCAAACATTGGCGACGCTATAAATCATAGCCAGCTGTCAAAATTTATCCTAATTATGATAAGTTACTCATGCAATTTGCTTTGAGTTAAGATATAAAAACTTGCATGAGACTTTGAGTTACTGTAGCAAGCAGTATTGTTATTACCATTATATTTTGTCACACTCAACAGAATCCATAAGCACTTTTGTGCAATATAAGTAAAAGGTTAAATCAACAAAATTAAAACTGTTATTATTTCTTGAGTAATACGTCTTACCAATTCAGAACAAACAATGCCCGCACCAATAATAATATTAATTTTTTTGGATATGTGATTCGAAATTCTTTGCTTATATACCCTAACATTGAACTGTTTTAATAACAGGTTTTGCTTTTGACTTGTGATAACCAAAAAAACAAAGATTATTTTTCAATACTTTTTTACATATTGATTTCATGAGTAAAACTTCATTTAATCCAAATGGGCAAAAAAAAGATAAAAGCCATAGCCTTTTCGTTTCATCCTTTTCGTTGCATTGGACAAAATTGAGATAACTTTTCATTTTATTTAAATATTGCCATTCTTCTTCCTTATTCAAATAAGCCCAATTGAGGTACCCTAATGGTCTATTATTTTTAATCAATAAAATAAAGTTTTTAGACTTGATGATAGGAAGTAATGCTTCTAATGCTGAACTTATCGCCGCATTTCGATAATTAGGATTTCTATTCCATAACCACATGGTATAGCCTAATACTTCGGATTCATTCCACGCAGTATCTTGATAAATATTTGGTGCAATGATTTGGATTAAGTTTTGATTAGAACTGTTCATTTCGTTTTACCTCTAATAACATTAATTTAAAACCAATTTATTAAAAGATAAGAGTTATTTTTATGTAGTAAATTAGAATTACTGACATAAACATTACTTGTTTAGTCATTTAAAAATGAATGAAATGAGCAAATACAAAAAATAACTATTTAATTAGATCACTGAAAATAGAATTAGCTTAAAACTAAAAATAAATTAAACTAAATAAATTATTCTTAAATGTAATGAATTTAAACGCAATAACAGCTATAAACAATATATAACAAACATTATTTTTAACTATTTTTGTTTTTATAAAGGACAAAACGTTATAGATTGGTTGAAATGAGAGGTTATTGAATAACCTCTCACAAATTGAAACATCAATATAAACTATTTACCAGCATTTTGCTCTTGCGCTGATTGAATAGCTGTTAATGCAATAGTATAAACGATATCGTCAACTAATGCACCACGAGACAAGTCATTAACAGGTTTACGCATACCTTGTAACATTGGACCAATTGATACAAGATCAGCAGAACGTTGTACTGCTTTATATGTGGTATTACCAGTATTTAAATCAGGGAAGATAAACACGGTTGCTCTACCCGCTACTTGTGAATTTGGTGCTTTAGATTTAGCCACATCAGGCATAACCGCTGCATCATATTGTAATGGACCATCAATCATTAGATCTGGGCGTTTTTCTTGAGCAATACGAGTCGCTTCTTTCACTTTTTCAACATCAGCACCTTGACCAGAACTACCTGTTGAATATGAGATCATCGCAACACGTGGTTCAATACCAAAGGCAATTGCTGTATCGGCTGATTGAATAGCAATTTCTGCAAGTTCTTGTGCGTTCGGATCTGGATTGATTGCACAGTCACCATAGATATAAACTTGGTCTGGCATTAACATAAAGAAGACAGACGAAACAAGTGAACTACCTGGAGCAGTTTTAATTAATTGTAGCGGTGGGCGAATGGTATTCGCAGTGGTATGGACTGCACCTGATACTAAACCATCAACCTCATTAGCTTCAAGCATCATTGTACCAAGTACAACATTGTCAGCTAATTGCTCACGTGCAATAACTTCAGTCATACCTTTATTTTTACGTAATTCAACTAAGCGCGGTACATATTTTTCCCGGATATTTTCTGGATCAACAATTTCAACGCCAGCACCTAATGTAACGCCTTGAGACGCTGCTACTTTGCGAACTTCATCAGGATTACCAATAAGTACACATTTTGCAATATTACGCTCTGCACAAATTGCTGCAGCTTTAATTGTTCTTGGTTCATCACCTTCCGGTAAAACTACCACTTTTTTCGCATTACGTGCAAGCTCCGTTAGCTGATAACGGAAAGCAGGAGGTGATAAACGACGAGTTGAATTCACCACTTCATTTAATGATTTGATCCAATTTGCATCAATATGGTCAGCAACAAAGTTTTGTGTATTATCCATACGTTCTTTGTCATCAACCGGAATTTCTAAATTGAATTGTTGTAAATTAATTGAAGTTTGGAATGTATTTGTTTTAACAGTAAATACAGGTAAGCCTGTATCAAAGGCTGGTTGGCATAATTTATAGATTTTTTCATCAATTTCATAACCGCCAGTTAACAATACACCACCAATTGCTACACCATTCATAGCAGCTAAACTGATTGTTACTAATACATCAGAACGGTCAGCCGAAGTCACAAGTAATGCATTTGGTTGCAAATGACTAATGATATTTTGCACGCTGCGCGAGCAGAATGAGATATGTTTAATACGACGGCTTTGAATTGAACCTTCATTAATGATTTTGGCATCAAAATGTTTAGCGATATCAATTGCACGGCAAGCACTTAAATCAATATTCCAAGGAATACAACCAAGAACAGGAATTGGGCTATGACGATTTAAATCTTCAATTGTGATTTTTTCACCATCAAATTTATGAGTATGGTAAATTTCTGCAACATCTGGACGAGCAAGAGATTGCTCTTCTACAGGTGCATTTACTTTATTAACAATGACACCCACGATTTTTTCATTTTTAACGCCACCAAAATTAGAACGGGCAATTTCAATGCGATCTTTTAATTGTTCTGGTGTGTCTTTACCCATATTAACAACAAAGACTATTTCAGCGCCAAGCGTTTTAGCGATGTTATTATTTAATTCATTGGCAAACGGATAATCAGCAGTTGGAACAATACCTTCAACTAATACAACATCAGCACCTTTAGTATTTTCAGCATAAAGGGCAACAATTTCTTCCATTAATACATCTTGTTGATTTAAACCTAATAGGTTCTCAACATGGCTCATTTTAAGTGGTTTTAAAACGGGAATTGTTGTGTTATTACTAACTAAAGTCGTGGTATTGTCAGGAGCATCCCCCCCCTCTCTTGGCTGCGCAACTGGTTTAAAAACGTTTAAGTTAATACCTTGACGCTCCATAGCTCGAATAACACCAAGACTCACACCTGTTAACCCTACATTGGTTCCGGTTGGAATTAGCATAATAGTACGAGACATAATTATTTTCCTCTTAATTCTTTTATGTAAAAACAAACCGCCATTTCGGCGGTTTTAATCGTTTATTAAGCAGTTAGACGCGCAGCATCCTGAGCAATAACAAGTTCTTCATTGGTTGGAATCACCATTGCAACGGCAGAACCGTCTTTAGTAATTGTACCACCTTTGCCAAAACGTGCAGCAAGGTTACGTTCTTGATCAAGTTCAAAACCTAGAATACTTAATTTTTGTAATGCCATACGACGAACTTCTTCAGAATTTTCACCAATACCACCAGTAAATACGATTGCATCTAAACGACCGTCTAAAAGCATTGCATAACCACCAATGTATTTAACTAAACGGTGAACAAAGACATCTAAAGCATTTGTTGCATTTTCATCTTTGCCATAGTTGTCAGTTACATAACGGCAATCGCTACTTACACCTGTTAAACCTAATAAACCAGATTTTTTATTTAAAAGATTATTAATATCAGCAACTGACATATTTAAGTTATCGTGTAAGAAGAACATGATAGCAGGATCGATATCACCACTACGTGTACCCATTACTAAACCTTCAAGTGGAGTTAAGCCCATTGAAGTCTCAACGCATTTACCGTTTTTAACAGCAGTAATTGATGCACCATTACCTAAATGACAAGTGATTACATTTGTTTCTTCTACTGGTTTATTCAATAATCTTGCAGCTTCACGGCTAACATAATAGTGACTAGTACCGTGTGCACCATAACGACGAATACCGTGTTTTGTATAAAGTTCGTTAGGAATAGCATACAAATAAGCTTCTTTCGGCATAGTTGTATGGAATGCAGTATCAAATACGGCAACATTTTTAGTTTTTAGATGAGGGAACTCTGCAAAAGCTTCACGAATACCGATTAAATGCGCAGGATTATGTAAAGGTGCAAATGCTGCAGCTTCTTCAATACCTTTTAATACTGAATCATCGATTACGACAGATTGAGTATATTTTTCACCACCGTGAACGATACGGTGTCCAATAGATTTAATACTATCTAATAATTCTGGTTTTTGAGGGAAGATGCTATTAACAATAAATCTGATTGCTTCACTATGAGCAGCGCCAGCACCTAAAGAAGCTTCGTTCTTAACACCATCAAGTTTCCACTTAATACGTGCATCAGGAAGATTAAAACATTCAGCTAACCCAGATAAAAACTCATCACCATTTTCAGGGTTAATAATGGCAAATTTTAATGAAGAACTTCCGCAATTAAGAACAAGAGCGTTATTACTTGATGACATAGTAATTCCTATAAATTGAATAAAAAGATATATACCAATCAAAATTGGTAACTCAACACATGATTTTAAAATCGATGTGACTACGTTAAGGTGACTTCTGATATCTTGCTTTTTGAGATAAAATAGAGAGAGTCTCCAATTTGAATGACATTATTTTAAGACAATAAGAAGTGAATGTCGAGGAATCCCAACAAGATGAATTTAGTTAATACATTTAAGGCTGGACAAAGGTATATGAAGCTTTGTCCGACTGATCAGCAATTGATGCATTCATTTCCTGAATTAAAAATCATTAACCACATAAAAACCATAACAAAATATTTGCCACCAATCATTGTCGGCCTGATTGTATGGCAATATTATATGCCTGCGCAGCTTGCAGTAACAATCTTAACTATTTTGTTTGCCTTGAGCTTACCATTACAAGGTATAGTTTGGTTGGGTAGACGTTCGCAATCACCTTTACCCCTTAATTTAGTGGATTGCTATAACCGAATCAAATTACAACTCATCGAGAAGAAGGTATTAGATATTAACGCAAACCCAAATGAAAAATTAACTTTTGAATCATTTATGCAACTTATAAACTTATCTAAAATTCATTTAGGCAATTATTTTGGACAAGATGATGATACATCTAACCAATAATGAAGATTTATTCATGCAAAATTTTTTGGAAAAATTAAAAAATCAAATAAATGCACTTGAACAAGAGATCAATTTAACAGAACAACAATCTTTTCAAGAACATTATTTTGATGAACATTTGTTTAACACAAGCAAAATCGAGTCTAATAACCAGTTCTATCTTGATAAAATAAAACAGACTTATCAAGCATTTTGTGATGCGGTACTCTCTCAAAAATTGACACAAATTGAATTTTTTTCGGAAAAGCTTATTGATCAAATCACCGCCCTTACCCGTGAGCTTGCTACTGGATATTTACGTAAACAGCCAACAGACTATGTTATTCTGGAAACACTTGCAGAAAAACACTCGAGACATTTGGATTATCTAAGGCGATTACAAGATATGAAATATGAATTTGAATTTTCATCAGAGTCAATTGATCATATTAAAGTTGCTACATTAGATAATCGAATCTATCGCTGTGAACAAGCGATAAAAAAAATTGAATTAGAAATGGAAAATGATAGCTTGGATTAAATTATTTACTTACATCTGCTCTTTTTTAATACAACTTATGACATCTGTCTCGATGGAAATCTGGGTACTTAAAAGATTTGTTTCATTACAATAAAATTATAATATTCAATAAAATAGAGCTTGAAATTACATTAAAAATCAATATTTCTTATAAATTTTGAGCTTATTATATCTGTATTATTATCTACCTCGTCTTGCTTTCCACATTTTTTTCTTCTCTTTTTTTATATACTGTCCGATGACAATCACGATTACCAACATAAATCTCATTTAGCGTTAAATCTTATGGAATATCTTAAAAAATAGTCATCTAGTTCATCCCATGGAGAAGGAAGTGTAATAGCCATACCATAGTCGTCATCAAGAATAAGTTCACCCCAAAAAATAAGCTGTTTTTTTGTTAAATTAAGCAGTTCTCCCATTGTAATGCCAGCATATAATTCATTTTTATATTTATTTCTATATTTTCCTTTATAATTTTGATTACACCATAGCTCTTCAATTCGACCATTACTATTTGTAGAAATAGTTATCGTTCCATTATTCAAGGAGTACAAATATTTTAGTTCGTATCCAACTTCATTTGAATTATATGGTTTTTCCCATATTCTTTCTTCAACATCAAAATTTTCATATAATTCGTCTGCATAAAATTCCACATCACGACCAATCTCAATATTACCCAAAGATTTGTAGCTTATTATATCTGCATTAAAATCTATCATTTGGATGAGCCTTTTTAATGAAATTATCCCTTTTTTATCTTATAAGCCCTTCTCTTTTAAATTTCGCTATCAACTCACGTCCTTTTTCAGAAAGTTCTAATTTTTTTAAACTCACCTGAATTATTTTTTTCGAAGACATAAAAAAGTATTTAGAATCGTTCATCAAAAAATCTATATAATCATCAGAATAAGGAACATTAGGATCAAAACCTTCGATTTCGGTTTTAATAATTTTTGTTAAAAACTCATCAAAGGAATTAGCGACAAGCTTTAAATCTAGATTCTGCTCTAAATAACCATTTCTGACTGTCATATCAAAATAAAGATCATTAACTTCATGATCCCAATGATAAACTTTGCCATTTGGATACAAACAAAGTAAATCTCCGAAATTTAAAGATGCTATAGCAATGGACCGTTTAGGGATTCTATTTAAATACATCCAGTTATTAGCAATTACATCTTCCCGATCTCGTTTCTTAGAGAATCCGAACATTACTTCAAGCGGAAGTGATTCACCTTGACAGTCAATGGAATAATCAAACACATCCTCATCAAAAGCAATGACATTATATTTCTTTAAAAATTTAATATAAGAATTATGAGAATCTGTCGTAATTTTTAATTTAGAAATAAGCTTATCAATATTTCTTGGCACAGCATATTTTGATTCAAACATTCGATTTCCTTAAATACCATCCATAAATAAAAACTAATTTACTGCCAACCTAACACTATTTGTTTTATAGTTTTGCTTCATTAAAAGTCAATAATTTATCAAATAATTCTGAATTTTTGTACTGGAATGATATCAAATTATATTAACTTCAATTGTGTACTATTTTATTGGCACATTTTTAGTTATCAATAAAATTACATCTTTCTTATATCAAAAACGAATATTGTTATAATTATTATTTAGTATCATCTTTTTAAGTTACCTTTATAATATTGTTATCGTCAGCGATTATTAAAACGCTATTCCCTTTAAAGTTATTTATAAGGATTATTTAATGAGTAAAATATTTGATGATAATTCACAAACCATCGGTCACACGCCTCTAGTTCGTTTAAAACATTTTGGTAACGGTAATATTTTAGCCAAAGTGGAATCTCGCAATCCTAGTTTTAGTGTTAAATGTCGTATTGCATCAAATATGATTTGGGATGCAGAAAAACGCGGGTTATTAACATCAGATGTTGAATTAATCGAACCTACTAGTGGTAATACAGGTATTGCTCTTGCAGCAGTCGCTGCAGCACGAGGTTATAAACTAACCTTAACCATGCCAGAAAGTATGAGTATAGAACGTCGAAAATTACTTAAAGCTTTAGGTGCTAATCTAATTTTGACTGAAGCTGCAAAAGGCATGAAAGGTGCAATTGAAAAAGCCGAAGAGATTGTTGCAAGTAATCCTCAAAAAAACATCATGCTGCAACAATTTAGTAACCCAGCCAACCCAGAAATTCACGAAAAAACCACTGGACCAGAAATTTGGAACGATACGGATGGCCAAGTAGATATTTTTATCGCTGGTGTAGGTACTGGAGGTACTTTTACAGGTACAGTTCGTTATATTAAAAAGACTCAAAGCAAAAACATAACAGCAGTGGCTGTTGAACCGGCTACATCTCCAGTTATTAGCCAAGCCCTAGCAGGTGAGCCAATTAAACCAGGACCACACAAAATTCAAGGTATTGGCGCTGGGTTTATTCCAGGAAATTTAGACTTAAGCTTGATTGATATAGTTGAAAAAGTGACAAATGAACAATCCATTGAAACTGCGCGAGAATTAATGGAAAAAGAGGGTATATTAGCAGGTATATCATCTGGTGCAGCCGTTTATGCAGCTGATCGTTTAGCAAAATTACCCGAAAATGCGAATAAAACCATTGTGGTAATCTTACCTTCATCAGGTGAACGTTACCTTAGTACGGATTTGTTTAGTGGTATTTTTACTGAAAAAGAACTTGGTTAAACCAAACCTCGAAACAAAAAGCGCGACTGAGTTTGAGTCGCGCTTTTTTTACCTTTTTACTTCTGAAAAACGTAATTATTCATCTTGAATAATACCAAAATGCCGATAAGCATGTGGTGTCGCAATTCGACCTCTAGGCGTTCTTTGAATATAACCTTGTTGAATCAAAAACGGTTCGAGTACATCTTCGATTGTTTCACGTTCCTCACCTATGGCAGCTGCAATGTTATCAAGTCCTACAGGCCCACCCATAAACTTTTCAATAATGGTGAGTAATAGTTTACGGTCCATATAATCAAAACCTTCGTTATCCACATCTAACATATCGAGTGCTTGGGCAGCAATTTTTTGATCAATCACACCTTTTGATTTTACATCAGCATAATCACGCACGCGACGCAATAAACGATTAGCAATTCGAGGCGTTCCACGTGAACGTTTGGCAATCAAATATGCACCTTCATCAGATAAGTCCATACCTAAAAATTTAGCACTACGACTAACGATATATTCCAAATCCTCAACCCGATAAAACTCAAGGCGTTGCACAATACCAAAACGATCGCGTAATGGCGATGTTAACGAACCTGCTCGTGTTGTTGCGCCAATAAGTGTAAATGGAGGTAAATCGATTTTAATTGAACGTGCTGCAGGACCCTCTCCTATCATAATATCAAGCTGATAGTCTTCCATGGCTGGATATAAAATCTCTTCTACTACAGGTGAAAGACGATGGATTTCATCAATAAATAGTACATCGTTAGGCTCTAAATTGGTTAGCATTGCAGCTAAATCACCAGCCTTTTCTAATACAGGGCCAGAGGTGGTACGTAAATTAACGTTCATTTCGTTAGCAACAATATTAGCTAAGGTTGTTTTACCTAGTCCGGGTGGACCAAAAATCAACACATGATCAAGTGCGTCACTACGTTGCTTGGCAGCTTGAATAAAAATTTTCATCTGTTCACGTACTTGTTCTTGCCCAATATATTCGTCCAAACTTTTAGGACGAATAGCACGATCCAGTGATTCTTCTTCCTTTTTGGCTTGAGGAGCAATCAAGCGATCCGCTTCAATCATAGTAAATCCCTATTTATAATGCTGATTTTAATGCTTCGCGAATAAGCGTTTCACAATCCATATCTGGTAACATAACTTTATTGATAATTCGACTGGCTTCTTGTGGTTTATAACCTAATGCAATGAGTGCCGATACAGCTTCGCTTTCAATTTGGTTGGATGATTTTTTAACGCTGCTGGTTTCGATAACTGTACTCATCGGTGAGAGCTGCTCAGCAAAACGTTTAAGGCGATCTTTCATTTCCACAATCAAACGTTCTGCTGTTTTATTGCCGACACCTGGCAATTTGACTAACGTTTTGATTTCACCCTGCTCAACTGCACTAATAAATTGTTGTGCAGACATTCCAGACAAAATTGCCAACGCTAATTTAGGGCCTACGCCATTGACCTTAATCAGTTCACGAAACAATTCTCGCTCTTGTTCTTGATTAAAGCCATATAATATTTGTGCATCTTCCCGCACCGCAAAATGAGTTAATACAATAACTTCTTGCCCATTGTCAGGAAGTTCATAAAAACAGGTCATCGGCATAAAAACCTCATAGCCGACGCCACCCACTTCAATCAAAACTTTAGGTGGTTGCTTTTCAATAATGGTTCCACGTAGACGACCTATCACAATTTATCCTTAATAATTTACTGTTGGTTGAAATAATTGACGGCTCTTGTAAATAACATATTCATTATTTAATCATTAATTTTTATTTGACGATCAAGAGTAACAATTAATTTGAAAGTAAGTGGTCGTTAGTTTACCTGATAGAAAAAAATTAATAAAGAAAAACTGTATAAATAGACAGGCAATAGCTGAAAGAAATTTGCCGATTACTAATTAATAATCGGCAAAAAATTAGATTAAATTAATATAATAATATCAATTAAAACGGCATTTTAAAGCCTGGTGGTAACTGCATACCGCCAGTTACTTGTGCCATTCGCTCTTTTTGTGCGTCATCTAAACGACGAGTCGCATCATTGTATGCAGCAGCAATCAGATCTTCCAACATCTCTTTATCATCTTCAGTAACTAAAGAGGGATCAATTTCAACACGTTTACAGTTATGTGAACCATTTATTGTTACTTTAACTAAACCAGCGCCTGATTCACCTGTCACCTCTAATTTGGCAATCTCTTCTTGTGCTTGTTGCATTTTTGCTTGCATTTGTTGAGCTTGCTTCATTAAATTGCCCAAACCACCTTTTCCACCTGAAAACATATTTATTCCTCATTAAAAAATTTAGCCCATAATTATACAGGACGAATGCTCGCCTCATCAATCTTCGCTTCAAAATATTGACAAATCATCGATACTTTTGGATCTTCATTTATGGTCAGCTTAGCTTGTGCAAGCTTTTGTTGATAAAGATCTTCACGCATCTCTAAAGGCGTTTTACTATCCTTATTATCATCAAGAATGATCTTAACATTTAATGCTCGTTGACGATGATTAGCTATCGCTTTTTGAACTTTAGCCACATTACTTGATGAGTTGATCAGATGTTTTACCGCAGATCGCATATGTAAAATGATATTATTTTCATCTGTTTGTTCAATGAACGAATTACTGACAATTTGTTTGATAAGTGGCGATAAATCCAATTGTTCTATTTCAGAACACCACGCATCTTTCTGTGCCATTTCCTCAACTAATTTTTTTGTCATTTCAGGTGTTTTATCACCGTTGAGCGATTCCCGAAAAGTTTTAGTGTCAATAATTAAATCATCTTTAGTCTCAACATAACCACAAGCTTGCCACTGATAATTTTCAGCCGTAATGACTTCTTCTGTCTCGTTGTCACTCTCATCTTCGTCATTATTTTTAAAATCGATTTGATTATTATCAGCAAGTTGAGTGATATTTTTAGCATAAGGTAATTGTGAATGAATTACCTCTGATTTTGGCTCTAAAGGCTCAACTTTTGGTTTAGACTTTTTTGCTTTTTGTTCTCCTTTGATTAACTGCATCCGCATTTCTAATATATTTTTTGTAACAGAGGATACATCATCAGGAATAGATGAATCTTGAACACTTGATTGAGCAATTGGTACAGATTGAGAGTCAACGGGTATGTTGCTATTTTGATTTGAAATTAAGTTAGATTCGGGATTGCTCTTTTTTTTTGATAAAAACTGAGTTGATTGTGTGTGTGACTTAGTTTCAGCAACAGTTGATGACTCAACCTGTGAGTTAATACTTGGTTTAGATGATACAGTTTTATCATTATTTTTAGGCATGAAAGCTAAAGCACGTAAAAAACTCATTTCAGTACCAATTTTTTTATCTGGAGCATACGCCAAATCTTTTCTACCCATCAATAGGATTTGATAATATAGCTGCACATCATTTGGCGCCATATATTTTGCTAGAAAACGAATTCGTTCTTCTTGATCGGTATAATCGCCTAATGCGGTTGGTACAACTTGCAACAGAGCAATTTGATGTAAAAGTGCAATACTTTCTGCTAATAAATTATCCCAATCTGCACCTTGTGCTGCTGCCATATCAATTTGCTGCATTAAGGCATTACCCTCATTATAGTACAGTGCTTCGATCAGTGAAAAAGGGATAGATTTATCAAGAGTACCTAACATCAACGTCACTGATGCTGTATCAACTTCGCCATTACCAAGTGCGATGGCTTGGTCAGTTAAACTTAATGCATCACGCATACTTCCATTAGCCGCTTTAGCCAATAACGATATCGCTTTGGGATCGTTTTTAATCTGCTCCAATTTTAAAATATGAGTAAGTTGCTCACCAATGAGCGACGTATCAAGTACATTTAAATGTAAATGCAAGCAGCGCGACAATATAGTAATAGGTAATTTTTGAGGATCAGTCGTAGCTAACAAAAATTTGACGTGTTCTGGTGGCTCTTCTAATGTTTTGAGTAGGGCGTTAAAGCTACTGCGTGATAACATATGCACTTCGTCAATTAGATAGACTTTAAAACGACCTTTGGTAGGAAGATATTGAATATTATCCAAGATCTCCCTAGTATCTTCTACTTTAGTACGAGAAGCTGCATCAATTTCAAGCAGATCTACAAAGCGTCCTAACTCAATATCACGGCAATTATCACATTCACCGCAAGGTGTGGCGGTTATACCTGTTTCGCAGTTTAAACCTTTTGCTAATAGACGAGCAATAGATGTCTTCCCAACTCCTCGAGTACCCGAAAACAGATAAGCATGATGAACTCGTCCTAAAGATAGCGCGTTAGATAAAATTTTTAAAACATGCTGTTGACCTACCACTTCAGAAAATGATTTAGGCCGCCATTTACGTGCTAGAACTTGATAACTCATAATCACCATTGCTTATTACTAATGAAATTGGTTTTTATCATAGCATAAAGTCCTAAGTTAGTCTGCAACAAGACAATAACCGACCTAATATTAGACAGCCTCTTTTTACATAAACGTATGCTTAACCTGAAACTTTTTTACAAAATTTAATTTTGATTTAAATAAGCCCAAGCATATTGCGCATAGAATTCAGCGCCTAATGCCATACCATCTTCATCCACATTAAAACAACCATGATGATGTGGCCATTGAGTATCTTTATCAGGATTACCCGAACCAACTAAAGCAAAAGCACCGGGGATATTTTCTGTATAATAGCTAAAATCCTCACCACCTGTTGTTGGTGCTTCAAAGTATAGTGCCTCTTCACCAAATGATTCGACAATTACTTTTTGTGCTAGTAATGCGCTTTCTTTATCATTAATTACAGGCAAAGTGCCATAAATATATTCTACTTCGGCTGTTGCCCTGTACATTGCAGCAACTTGATTAGCATAACGTCGGATTGCCGATTCAATTTTGTCACGCACGGCAACGTTAAAACAACGTACTGTTCCATCTAATACTGCATTTTCGGCAATAACATTAAAGCGAGTACCAACATCCATACGACCAATTGTCACAACAGCAGGATCAAGTGGTGACACTTCGCGCGACACAATGGATTGGACATTCATAACAAATGCGGAAGCAACCATTACCGCATCAACGGTATCATGTGGCATAGAACCATGACCACCTCTTCCTTTGAAACGCACAGTCAACAAATCAGCAGAAGCAAAACTCGAACCAACCACACAAGATATTTTACCAACTGGCATTTGTGACCAAATATGCATACCAAATGCACTATCTACACCATCAAGCACACCTTGTTTAATCATGCCTTTGGCACCTTGAGCAACCTCTTCAGCGGGTTGAAAAACAAGCCTTACATTACCTTTTAGTTGATCGCGAATCTCATAAAGCGCTTTTGCCGCTGTCAGTAACATAGAAGCATGGGTATCGTGACCACAAGCGTGCATTTTACCGTCAATCGTTGATTTATAATCAATGTGTTCACTCAGTTCTTGTACTGGTAACGCATCAATATCTGCTCTTAATAAAATTCTTTTACCTGGCTTGCCTCCTTGAATTTCAGCAATAATCCCTGTAGGTTCCGTACGACGATAGGCAATTCCTATTTTATCAAGCTCCTGAGCAATTCTATCTGTGGTTCTAAACTCCTCCCACGGTAATTCAGGATGACGATGAAGATCGCGACGAAAAGCGACCATCTCATCAATATTTTGTTGTATCAATTTTTTTATATTTGGATTCGTCATTTCACTACCTTTAATATTTCAATTTGTTCTACTTTTATAATAATAGCTATTGTTGAGCTATCATAAAATAAATACTGTTAATTTCCATTAATTGCTATTGATAATGCTAATAAATGTGATTATCAAATTTTTTTGGATTTTATAATTAATTATTGCACTGCTGATGCAGGGCCTACTATCATATTCACCATTATTCCTGCTAATACAACTGAAACGATAGTCACCGATATAAATCCTCCAATCAACATTGGCGGTAACATATGACTGGTTAGTACTTCTTTCTCTTTTGGATCTTTAGTTAAATTATTAATGACTTCATTAGTGATTATGTAATCGGCAGGAAAACCATACAACGCTGTAAGCGCAATTGAAAAAGCCAATTCTTTACTCACTTTTAATATTTTGCCTACAATAACTGAAAAAATAAACATACCGACAACTGCAGATAAAATAAAGATGACTAGAGGCGTTAGCAAACGCATAAGCATTTCAGGTGTTGCTCGACTCAATGTATCAAAAATAAATAACATTAACCCCATCACAGTTATCCCAAATCCACCTGCTTTTTTTAATGGATGGCGTTCTAAAAAACCAAATGACGCAGCAATCACACCAAATAACAAACATAATACAAATGGACTTACACTAACTATCGGTTTTAAAACTTCTGAAACAAAGTAAGCTAAGAAACCGATGACCGCAATACGTAAAAAAATGAAATACGATGAATTATAGTTAGAGGGAATTTTTGCAAACAAACTTGGCATTGGATTTTCATCAAACGATATTGTTTGTTGTTTATCAATGGTGGATTTGGGGTCATCACTTACATGCCAAGTACCTGCATGATATTGCTTTAAAACTTTTCGCCCTTCGCGCTTTAGCATAATAGAAGTAAGTGGATAACCAATAAATCCTTGCATCACATAAATAATAATGGCAAAAACAGCCAAATCAGGCAATCCTGCGTCTTTTGCCCCATTAGCCATAATAATTGCCGAAACAATACCACCTACTAAAGGAGGAATAGCAACCACTACCGTATTAAAATCGAAGAACAGATACCCAACTATGATAGCAATAATAATAATACCAACAATTCCAGCAAGAGAAATTAAGATAGTTTTCCATTGCAATAATAATTCTTTAACTGATAAAAGAGTACCCATATTAACAATGAGTAAATACATAAACATAACAGCAACGACTGTTGGTACTCCAGCACGTGCCACAATATCGGCAGGAAAGAATGTCCAATATCCTAATAAAAAAAGAACAGCGCAGATAAATACAGACGGAACCCATGCTTTGGTGCGGATCGAAACGATATCGCCAAGATAAAGAATAACCAGTAACAGCACTAATGCCAACATTTGTGGCATGTCATTCATTGGTGACATAAAAACTCCATTTTTACTATTTTTATTTACTATTTTGAAATACTATATTTTTTCGATAACCGTTATTATAGCCATATAATTCATAAGGTTATATATTTTTCATTATAAAATCTTTAATTTCCTCTAAAAATAGATTGCCATATTTTTCCAATTTGATTTTTCCAACCCCAGTAACATTTATCAGCTCTTTTTTACTTGCTGGTGTTGTTTGTACCATTTCTAATAATGTTGCATCGCTAAAAATAATATAAGGTGGTACATCTTCACTATCAGCAATATCTTTGCGTAATCGTTTAAGATTATTGAATAACATACGTTCTTCAAAAGATAACATTGCTGTCATATTTATTGATCGAGCATAACGATTTAGACGGCTTTTCTTAACAATTTCAAGACGAGGTTTGGCTAACGATAAAGGAATTTCACCTCTAAGTATTTTTCTAGCTTCTTGAGTTAATTGTAAGGTTGGCAAGCTTGAAGACGTTGAAATATTTTGAATTAAATAACCTAAGTGAACTAGCTGTCGAATCACACTTAACCAATAATTACTAGATTGACTTTTACCAATACCATAAACGGACAGTTTATCATGACCATTTTCTTTAATTTGAGAACGAGCAGAACCTCGTAAAACATTGACAATGTATTGTGCACCATAACGTTGTTCTACTCGATAAATGCAAGATAAAACTTTTTGTGCATCAACTAAGCCATCGTATTGTTCAGGTGGATAAAGACAGATATCACAATTATTACAAGGCTCCGTTCGTTTTTCGCCAAAATAGTTAAGCAATACAATTCGTCGACAAGTTAAACTTTGAGCAAATGATTCCATAGCCTCAATTTTATGTTGTTCAATCTCTTTATGTACCCCATCTGCTTTTTCGGCGATTTGTTGATAATACCAATTTAAATCATTTTTATTAAACAATAAGATTGCTTCTGCTGGGACGCCATCTCGCCCCGCTCTGCCCGTTTCTTGATAATAGGCTTCGATAGTTCTAGGACAATCAGCGTGCACGACAAATCTTACATTAGGTTTATTAATCCCCATTCCAAATGCAACGGTAGCGACAATGATTTGCACATTATCTTTTAAAAACGCTTCCTGCGCTATTTGACGCTCACTGTAAGTAAGCCCTGCATGATAAGCCATAACAGAAAATCCCCGACTGGCAAGTCGAGTTGTCATATCTTCAACTTTGGAACGGCTAGAACAATAAATTATTCCACTATTTCCTTTTTGCGTTTCAATAAAAGAGACTACTTGTTCTGTTAAGTTAAATTTTTCAACAACGGTATATCGAATATTGGGGCGATCAAAACTACGAACAACAACCAAAGGATCGACCAATTGAAGTTGATGAATGATATCCGTTTGTGTCATCTTATCGGCGGTGGCGGTTAATGCAACAATCGGAACGTTCGGAAATCGAGAGGACAACTGCCCTAATTGTCGATAATCAGGTCTGAAATCATGCCCCCATTGTGATATACAGTGAGCTTCATCAATCGCAATAAGTGAAGGGGGATGGCTTTGAATCATTGATATAAATGAACCTACGGCAAGCCTTTCAGGAGAGATATATAATAATTTTATCGAGTGATTTAAATATTTTTCAACTACCTCTTGCTGTTCTGCCAAGGACTGGGTAGCATTGAGAAGCGCAGCCGGAATACCGTTAGCAAGCAATTGATCAACCTGATCTTTCATTAATGAAATTAATGGGGAAATGATTAACGCAGTGCTTGGCAATAGTACCGCAGGAATTTGATAGCATAACGATTTTCCTCCACCAGTTGGAATAATTGTTAATGTATCTCGTCCATCGATAATTGATTCAATAATTTCTTTTTGTTGATTTCTAAATGATTTATAACCAAATACATTGTGTAAAACATCTTCAATCTGATCTTTTATCGACATATTAACCAAAACAAATAACCCCTTTTATCAATTCAGGGAGTATAGCTAAAATAATTTCAACAAACCACTACCGACTTACATTTATTTGCTGTTTATATAAAGCATAAAATTTTTCGGTTAACAGAAACAATGAGAAAACATTCATCTATCAATCATCTTTAACTTAACAATTAAATACCATTTATTGATTATTTTATCAACGTTATGTTCCGACAGATTAAAAAAACGGCTATTTTTAAATTTTTTACTTGATACAAATCGAATTGCCCGTTAATATTTGCGTGTTTCCGATATACGCCCGTAGCTCAGTTGGTTAGAGCATCACCTTGACATGGTGGGGGTCAGTGGTTCGAGTCCACCCGGGCGTACCATTCTTCTTAAGAATTTATAGCTATTTTGATCTTAAGTCTATTTCCGATAAAATTTTCACTGATTGAATACGGCTATAATAGCAAGCAGTAATATAATAAAATCAATTAAAATTAAAATAACTGTAAACTTTCCTAACTTATAGTAAGCTCTATTATTCGGCTTTTCTCGTTGATTTCTATTAAACTACACCAACAATATTCCTGCTATAAAGACTGGTAACACTATGTATCAAAAAGCGAAAGGAAAGCATCGTCATAATTAAAAAATTAATATAATCATGTGTAAATTATTTTAATAAAAACAAGAAAAATCAAACCAAAACTAATTGTTAAATATGGACAATATCAACATTTGTTATCAATAATCATAGTAAATCACCACTACCTTATCGCATTAAAATCCGGCAAAGATATCAAAATAGCTCTAAGACGAATATTACCAATCTTTTTTTAACCATTTAGCACTGACTATAATTGAATCCGAGTTATTATCTTTGTCAAGATAAACTCCATTTGCCTTAATTTTATTAAGTAAATCTCTTATTTTCTCTGCTAAAAGTAATGTATAATTAAGCGAATCTCTTTTTGTCTCTGCGCGGACTAATGTATTATCAATAATCGTGGATGAATATGTCCATGGTGTAAGTGTAAGTTTAAATTGAATCTGATTAACTGAGTCAATTGTTTTTTTTACTTCATTGGCTAAAGCGATTAGAGAATCTCTACCTCCATTTCGACGTTTTAGCTCTAGCAAATATTTTAGTTCAACTTCGAATTTTCCTATCATTATAATTGTTTTTTCTAGGTTAATTGCGACATCATGAAAAACACATACTCGAATACCATTTTTATAAAAAACAAATTCTTTGATCCACAAAAAGTTGTCATGACGACTGTAAAATGTGGGAAAAGTCTGAAGATTAGAAAAGTCAACTTTATTATTTGGTCTTCTATTATAATAGAATCCATTTTTTAGTGGAGTTTTTATTAATTTTTTTGGGAAGTTATCCTTATTAGATGCACACATGAAAATTCATCCTTAAATTAGCAATATAGTTCTTATTAATAATAACGAGTTTTATCTATAGAATATATTGGTTTATCCCTGTGTGTACAGGGAACACATGATGAATTTGAATGCCCCTCATGTGGAATACGGTTTATCCCTGTGTATACAGGGAACACAGAGGTAGCCATTGAATCAGCGTATTTTATAGCGGTTTATCCCTGTGTGTACAGGGAACACGCTCTCGCGCTTTATTTGCAGCAACAAGAGTACGGTTTATCCCTGTGTGTACAGGGAACACTCTAATTATAACATACTGTTTTATAATTAAAATATTGACTTTTAAATTTCTACCGATTTTTTAAGCTATTTTTTATTAAAATCAATATCTATAACCATATGTTTTTATTAGATTAATTAAAATTAATGTAAATTAAAATTAGATTGCACGAGATTCTACCGATAAATTTATATTTTTCATGTAATTAATAAATGGTAAATAATGAAATATATAATTGCGATTTTTGAATAGCAAAAAATACTATGTAATATTGATGCTTGCCGATTTATCCTTGTGTGCACAGGGGATATAGGATCTAAACCACTATGTATTACGTCAAATATGGTTTATCCCTGCGCGTACAGGGAACATTGATTAGTTGGTAGAACAATTTTTTTGCAATTTTTTATAGGCTTTTGCAAAGCCAGCTAGAGAGAACTCAAAATCTTTAGTTTTTGAAAATTCAGCTCTAACCACTAACTTTTTCCCTTTTTTTATCAAATTATTAATTTCATTAATATCCGAAAATTCATATCCTATCTCTTCTTTAGTCCAATCCATTTCAATGGGAGTTTTTTTGTCCACTCTTAATACGACTTTTGTTGAATTTCCTCTTTCATTTATTTTTGGTAAATCATTTATATCAAATGATAAGAGGCTAACTGAATTACAATTAAATAAAAACGCAGCAGTTTCATTATTCAATTTTGTTTTATCAAGCGTGAAGATTCTAACTGTTTTCTCATCAGTAATAGGGTCTTCATTGATATCAACTATCCAGTTACCGGTTTTTACTGAGTCGCAAAAAACAAAAAAGGGGACAAACAACAAGCAAAACATAATTTTCTTCATACCATTTCCTAAATCTTTACATTTATTTACAATATTATTTTATTTAATAGTTTTTGGCAATAAAAAACCCTCGTTAGAGGGTTGAATTGATTTGATACTTTATGCTAAAAAACAATATTTTTAATAGCTACAACTAATATTATGCCATCGGGTTATTACTATTGAATCTTGCGCATCATTTACTCTTAATAATTTATTGTCTTTTAAGAAAGCCCAATATAATTTTTTTCCTGTGTAACTGCCAAATGAATTTTTAGCATTGACATATAGGCAGACCGAATATCCGGTGATAACCTTTCCATATTCAATTATGAAATCTTTCTGAGGTTTAGAAATGTTAGAATATTTTGCAGAATCAGGATCTTTCAATACGTCCCGAAAATACGATTTTATCTTAGGAAAAAAATTTACTGGTTTGTTACCAAATTTTTCATTCTCGAAGTCAATAGATAAATCAAGAGTACAATTACCCCATTTAAAAACAAGATTACTTATTTTAGTCGTAATCACATACTTTGTTCTATCATTTGCCAGAACATATACTTTCTCTGAGTCCTCTGCAATAGATAAATTATCAGCAAATTCTGTAAACTCTGTAAATTTAGGCGATTTATGCTCCTTGTGTGTTAAATCTTGAGCAACAAATCTATCATTGGTTACCCGAACAGTTGCATTCGCCAAATAGTTTAGATTTTCTTCTGTTTCAATACCCATTGCATATTTACAATTATAGAAATCATCAGCAAATACAAAAAATGGGAATAACAACAAACAATAAATAATCTTTTCCATATCATTTCCTTATTCTTTATGTTTTTTTGCAATGGTATGTTATTTAATAAAGTTTGGCAATGAAAAACCGCCATGCGAGCGGTTTGTAGTAGTTTTGTATTTTATCCCTGTACATACAGGGAACATGTGGATAATGAAAAACAGGTTGGGTGATATTTCGGTTTATCCCTGTGTATACAGGGAACATGTTTGTGCCTCAACCTCTGCCCGAGTAGTCCCCGGTTTATCCCTCTGCATACAGGGAACATAAAAAGATGGGTGTTTGAACAGCCACCTTTTTTCACAGAAAAATATTTATTAGTTCAATTTATTTAGAAGTTAATCTCAGTACCCACAAAGTAACGTCGACCTTCTAAAGTTTTACCAAAGTCAGCGTTTGAAACATCTTTATCAAATAAGTTATAAACTCCACCATAAATCTTAGCATTTTTATTTATATGGAAAGATGCACCTACATCCCAGAAAGTATAGCCTGGATATTCAATTTTCTTACCGCTACGATCTGTTGTACTTTCGACGCCATAATAAGCAACTTTAGTCCATAAATCCCATTCTTGAGTTACATACCAATCAAGTTGAGTATTGAATTTTTGCTTTGGTGTACGGTTTAAAGGTTTACCTTTATTTTTTCCGGTTTTTTGTTCTGATTTATTCCAAGAATAGTTAGAACTTAATAAGAAATCAGTAAATAGAGGTGTTTTGAATGATAGCTCTAAACCTTTAAGATCTGCTTTATCCACATTCTCACGCCCCTGAACAAAATCAAATTTTTCACGATAACCATTGATCTGGCAATTTCTAGATCCAGCTTCACCTCGGCAAATATAATAAGATTGGATTTTATCTTTATATTTGGTATAAAAAGCTGTTACAGATGCATCAACACCATATTCATTGGTATAACCAACACCCATTTCAAATGAATTCGTTTTTTCAGGTTTTAAATTTGGATTTCCCATTATCATCCCTTTATTACCTGTTCCTGATCCACCTGTAACTTGTCCCCAGTCTGAAACAACTTGGCGTAGTTGTGGTGTTGCAAATCCAGTTGAGTAACCACCTTTTAAAGTAAAGTTATCATCAATATTCCAGACACTATAAATCTTTGGATTCCAGTTATGACCGTAGTTTTCATCTTTATTATAGCGTACGCCGGCAGTAATACTCCAATTATCGATAATTCTGATCTCATCATCAGCAAAGAATGCATAACTCCAACGATCGATTTTTGTTAATTTTTTATTTAACTGATTACCATTATCGTGAAGTTCTTGATAAGTATATTCTCCACCAGCGGTTAACATATTAATCGAGAAAGGAATGGTCACACGAGAGTCAACATTGGTATTACGAATTTTCATTTTTCTTTCTGGATTATTATTACTTTCATGAGCAATAAAAGATGTCGTTGAGACATCACCAAATAAACCATTATGAGTCAAAGCAAAAGAGTTGCGACGGTTATCTCGATTAAAATCGCCACGATTAACTGGTCTTGTTTTACCACCTGTAGCATTACTATTTTGTAAAGATCGCCCAAAGTCGAGATCAAATGTTTGTGTTTCAGTTGCATTAAGCGATATTTTACCATTTAGGCTACGTAATTTTTGTGCCGAATGACCATTTAGGAATTTATCTTCATGACGCTTGGTATATTGACCATATAACTGAATACCCAAAATATCATCAATTATAGGTCCCATGGTGGAGAAACTACCAATATAGGTATTTTTTTCATCTGCACGATAAGGAATAACTGACTCAATGCGTAAACCACCGTGCCATTTGTTAGACACTTTTTTAGTGATAATATTAACTACCCCACCCATGGCATCTGAACCATATAAAGAAGACATAGGTCCACGGACAACTTCAATACGTTCAATAACAGTTAAAGGTGGTAACCAGCCTTGCTCAAAACCTGAGTTATCACTATTAGGTCTTGTTTCACGTGTGCTGACTTTTTTACCATCAATTAATAATAAAGTGTATTTTGCATCCATACCACGAATACTAATATCTGTCGAATCACCGCCACCAGTTATAGTAACACCCGGAATATCTTTAAGTGCATCAGTCACATCACGATAAGGTTTTTTGCTAATTTCTTCTGGTGTGATCACTGAAATTGTCGCCGGTGCTTCTTTAATTTGCTGTGAAAATCCTGATGCTGTCACTACCATGGTATCTGTGTCTTTATCGCTTGCAGCCACAGCAATGCCAGACAATGATAATAAAAGACTAGTGTTAATGACATGTGCTGCCAATTTAAACTTAGTATTCATTTGTATAACCCTATTATTTATATTGATATTTTCAACTGAAGTGCGAAAGTACAATATACTATATGAGAATAGTTATCAATATCTTTTCAAAAAATTATTTATTGCTAGACAATTTATACACTTTAAACAATAATAGTTATCATTTGCAGAGTAAACAAAGGAACCGAGATGAATACCAAGAAAAAATTACTATTAAGCTCATTAGCTGCACTTGTCTTAGGGTTAACGGGTTGTCAATCTTCAATGACGGTAACAACCGATAATAATCAATCAGTTGTAGTACCTAAATCACCAAGTAAAGTTGTTGTGATGAACTATGGTGCACTAGACACGTTAGATGCTTTAGGTAAAGGTTCAATTGTTGCAGGAGCACCTCTTTCTGTTCTGCCTTCTTATCTTGAGCAGTATAAAAATGCAAACATTGCTGACACAGGTAATATGAAAGAACCGAGTATAGATGCAATCAAACAAGCTAAACCGCAATTGATTATTATTGATGGTCGTCAAGCTAGCCGAACTCAAGAGCTATCTAAGATTGCACCTGTAATTAATTTAAGCGTTGATGCAAAAAACTACCTTGAATCAACCAAAAAACATATTAATTTATTAGCAGATATCACTGGCACTGAAAAAAACGCAAGTAATTTAATTCAAGCCCTTGATGTAAAAATAACAAATGCTCAATCTGTTGCTCAATCAAGTCATAAAAAAGCAATTGTTGCAATCCATAATGATGATAAATTGATTCTAATTAACGCAAGTTCAAGTGCTGCGTTAATTCATGATGTTTTAAAAGTAAAACGGGCTGTTCCATTTTTTATTCAACCAGTAAATAATGGTGAAAGGCCAAAACCGACTTTTATTGATAATAATTACGTTAGTGATGTTAAACCTGACATTATTTATGTCGTTGATCGTAGTAAAGCAATTGGCCAGACGGCTATGAAAGAAGACTTTTTTGATGCAAAAGTATTAGCTGAGAGCAAAACTGAAGTTGTTTATCTAACGCCCGATCTTTGGTACTTATCTGGTGGCGGTGCAGAAAGTTTAGATCGTCAAATTGATGAAGTAATTAATGGTCTAAAATAAGATTGTTATTATTATTGTTAATTGTTTAACTTCCTATTTGCCCTTATGCAGTTAGTAAGGGTTTTTTTACTATATAGCTATATAGATTGTTTTCGTTACTGTTCTTAGTATTCTAATGTTTTGTAATACTATCAATGCTGCTCAACATTTGGTTTACTAAAAACAGTACTAAAAATTGCTATACAATTGTAGATTATTTGATACTTAAATGATGTCATGCCAAAAGTTTAAATTTTATTATTGAACCGATAATTAATATTTGAAAATAATCTACTCTTTAACATGAATAAATTTACTATTTAGGAATAATCCTTTTGCTCTTATCAACACTTCAAATTTCAATCAGTCTTTTTTTAAAATCTTAAAAATAGGATTTCAATATGATACTTTTAAATTCTTAAGATGATACATTTAATAAATGTGGTTCCAAATGAACAAGTTTATAGTGCTCTTCAATTACAATATTATAAACCGTTATAAAATAGTCTATCGACTTTACTTGCCATAGATTATATACCTAAACAACAATTAACGAGACAGAGCCATCAGTTGCTATTGAAGATAAATTATAATTTACTTTATATGGTTGACGGTCATGTTAGATACACGCCTTTAATAATTTTATTTTATATAAATCATAACAACCTAAAAATTTTTATTAGCATCAATTTAAATATGTTAAAATGCTCGCCTATTGTCTAAATCTAAATTGACAGACTTTTAGATTCTCGAGAAATACCTCTATAAATTTTAAAATTATTACAATACTATGAATATATCATCCCCAACAATTGGATTTGTGAGCCTCGGTTGTCCTAAAAATTTAGTTGACTCAGAGCGAATATTAACTGAACTGCGTACCCAAGGTTATCAAGTGGTACCTACTTATGAAAATGCTGATCTGGTGATTGTTAACACTTGTGGATTTATTGACAGCGCTGTACAAGAATCGCTTGAAGCTATTGGTGAAGCTCTTGATGAAAATGGTAAAGTGATTGTTACCGGTTGTCTTGGCGCTAAAGAAGATCAGATCCGAAGTGTACACCCAAAAGTGCTTGAAATTTCTGGTCCCCATAGTTACGAAGCTGTGCTAAGTCATGTAAATAAATATGCGCCAAAACCTGCATATAATCCATTTACCAGTTTAGTACCAGAGCAAGGAGTAAAGTTAACGCCTAAACATTATGCATACTTAAAAATTTCAGAAGGTTGTAATCATAGCTGTACATTTTGCATCATCCCTTCTTTACGTGGTGAGATGGTAAGTCGTCCTATTGGTAATGTACTTGATGAAGCGAAACGATTAGTTGATAGCGGAGTAAAAGAACTTTTAGTCATTGCTCAAGATACCTCAGCTTATGGTATTGATATCAAAAACCGCACCAACTTTTGGAATGGTATGCCTTTAAAAACTAATATCCAAACACTCTGTGAACAATTATCTAGTCTTGGTATTTGGGTAAGATTACACTATATGTACCCATATCCGAGTGTTGATGACTTAATTCCATTAATGGCGGAAGGAAAAATCTTACCTTATTTAGATGTTCCTTTACAACATGCCAGCCCAACGGTTTTAAAATCAATGAAACGCCCTGGAACAATTGAAAGAACACTTGAACGAATTCATCACTGGCGTGAAATTTGCCCTGAAATCACTCTGCGTTCAACTTTTATTGTTGGTTATCCAGGCGAAACTGAACAAGATTTTGAATTATTGCTCGACTTTTTAGAAAAAGCGCAATTAGATCGCGTTGGTTGTTTTCCTTATAGCCCCGTTGAAGGTGCAGCAGCGAATGAATTAGCTAATCAAGTTCCAGACGAAATCAAACAACAGCGATTTGATAGGTTTATGCAGTTGCAGCAAAAGATATCAATGCAAAAATTACAAGCTAAAATAGGTAAAACTTTAGCGGTGATTATTGATGAAGTCGATGAAGAAGGTGCAATAGGACGTAGTATGTCTGATGCGCCTGAAATTGACGGTGTTGTATATTTAAATGAAGAAAAAGATGTCAACGTCGGGGACATTGTTCAAGTCACCATTGAGCATTCTGATGAGTATGACTTATGGGGAACGGTTAAACGGTAATAAATCATGAAACAACATTATAAACATGAAATAAAAAATCTTGGGAAATTGGCAGTACCAGTACTTATTGCGCAAGTATCACAAACAGCCATCACTTTTGTTGACACCATTATGGCGGGACATTACAGTAAAACGGCATTATCTGGTGTTGCTATTGCAGTATCAATTTGGTTACCAACAGTTTTGTTTGGGCAAGGACTGTTAACAGTTTTAACCCCCATCATTGCCAACTTAAATGGTGCAGCAAAACGAGATCAAGTTGCGAATCACACACGTCAAGGTGTAGTGATCGCCCTATTTTTATCTGTGTTGATAATGTTGATTTTATATCATTCAGACCAAATAATCGGTCTAAGAAGTTCCGTTGATCATCCTATTGATCCCGAAATGATGGATGTGGCCGTAAAATTTTTACGAGCAATCATGTGGGGAGTACCTGCATTCTTACTGTTTTTAGTTTATCGCAATCAATGTGAGGGATTATCCAATACTAAACCAGCTATGGTAATCATATTCATTGCGTTACTTGCTAATATTCCAATTAACTATGTTTTAATTTATGGCAAGTTAGGATTACCTGCATTTGGTGGTGTTGGTTGTGGTATTACTGCTGCCATCATTTTTTGGCTAATGTTTGGCTTAATCCGCTTATATACCTTAACTACCGCAAGTCAACGTGATATTCGTGAAACACAATTGACCAAATGGGTTGATTTTAGTGTAATCAAAAATATCGTTGTGCTCGGTATGCCTCTGGCACTAGCCTACTTTTTCGAAATGAGCTTATTTGCTGTGATAGCTTTACTGATTGCTCCACTTGGTCAAGTCACTGTTGCTGCACATCAAATTATCTTTACTATCAGCAGCTTAACTTTTGCAATACCATTATCGCTCGGTGTAGCATCAAGTATCCGTGTAGGTTTTTTACTCGGTAATAAAAAACCATCATTAGCGAAACAAACTGCTTATATTAGTCTGGCGATATCGTTAATGATTGCCGTAATAGTGGCATTAGTTCTGGTTATTTTTAGAAAGCCAATTATTAATATATTCACAGAAGAAGTAGATGTTATTATTATTTGCTTACAACTGATCATTTTGCTCGCTATTTATCAAGCTTCTGATTATCTTCAAGTTGTAGCAAGTAATGTATTACGTGGTTACAAAGATACGAAAAGTATTTTTTACATCACGCTTATCTCTTATTGGGGCGTTGGCCTTCCAGTTGGATACATTTTAGGATTAACCGATCTAATTATGCAACCAATAGGTGCTGCAGGTTTTTGGATAGGGATTATATTAGGACTGGCGGTTGCTGCATTTTTACTTATTGCTAGAATGATCTACATTCAAAAACAACCACAAGAAGTAATTTTAAATAAATCTTCAAGATAATATATATATAACATGAAAAGGATTAATATAATTTTGTTTGAACTATACAAAAATATATTAATCCTTTGAACGTTATGGACACCCTAGTGTTCAATCAAAAGTGGGAATATTAGCTATATTAGCCTATATAATAAACCTCATAAAACTAAATTTTATTGCTTTTCTTTCATCTATAGCTGTTGTTCTTTTAATTAGCATATAAGTTCGTCCGAAAGTTGCTCTATATGGAGCATTCTTTGCACATGTTTAAGAACTCATATCTAAAAATGTTTTAATCATTTTAATTGGTACTATAAATTATAAACGCACATCAGTCTTATATATATCTTATTATTTTTTTAATATTTATACGGTTTTGTTGGCAGTTTAACCAACATCCATGAATTAATGCTTTTCAGCGCTTGGACCAATAATTCTAATGTATAGAATAAAAAATAATCCAAAAATTAATTTTTTTATGAATAATCATTGCCCAAATATATTATGATTATTTATGTTCATTTAATATAAATATATGTTGATTAAAATTAAATTATTAATATAATTTTGCAGCTTATCAACTGATTGTTTTAAAATGGATTTATTTTGTGATATTTATAAAAAGCAAATTATTTGCATATGTTATTTGCATTTGTCTCTCAATAGTATTGGTTTACTTATTAGGTTATACACAAAGATTTGATAGGATACTACTCACTTATTTATCTCTAATTTTTTTAGCTAGATTCACGTTATTTCGTTTCTTTTTTGGGTCGATATTTGTCATTGCATCACTTTATTTCCCAGTAGGATTTTATTATGGAAGTCCAAATGTTGCAGTTATCAGTGCGGTATCAGAAACCGATTTTGATGAAGTATTAGAATTCTTTAATCAATTACCTATTTATCTTTATTTTATTCCAATTGCACTCGTAATTTTATTCATTTATATATTTTATAAAGTTAAATTTCCAACGATTAATAACAAATATTTTATTATTTTGTTTTTATTGCTATGCTGTTATAAACCTGTCAAAATATTTTTTAAAAGTCATACTACCTCGATTACAACAATTTTAATTCATAATTTTAAATATCCACCTTTTGAATTTTGTATCGATTTATACTCAAGCTATAAGTTATACACAACAGAAAAGCAAGAGCAACTTAGACAAATTGAAAAAACTAATACAATACCCATTGTTTCTGTAAATCCTAAATATAAAACTTATGTTATTATCATTGGTGAAAGTGTTCGTAAAGATTACATGAGCGCTTATGGATTCAAATATAATAATACTCCTTTTACAAATGACCATGCCTCATTAATTTGGGATGGATTAATTGCTCCTGCATCAAATACTCAATCATCAATTCCTCATTTAATTAGTCAATCTAGTTATTCAGATAATAAAGAAGTTAATGCACAAATAAACAATAATATTATTACTATTGCTAATGATGCTGGATTTGATACCTACTGGCTTTCAAACCAAGGCCGATTAGGTAGAATGGAAATAACTGTGCCAAGAATTACCGCTTATAGCAAAAATATTTTCTACACCAAAAAAGGGGAATATAACGGTAAATCATCTCGAGGTAAATATGATACCTTACTTTTACCTGAACTAGATAACTTATTAACAGAAAAGCACGATAAACCAAAGCTTATTGTTATGCATTTAATTGGTTCACATCCTCATTTTTGTAAAAGACTACAGTTTGATGTGCAATTTGATCTCAACAATAAAAATATATCATGTTATGTCAGTAGTATTAAAGAAACAGATGATTTTATAAAATCAACAATAGAGATATTAAAACGACATAATGAAGATTATTCTGTGGTTTACTTTGCAGATCATGGGCTTTCTCATACTGAACAATACCAAGATTTAAGACATAATTGGGAAAACCAAAATAGTTACCAAGTGCCATTAATATTTTTTGATTCATCAGAAAATAATCATATTAAAATCAATAAACAAATTTCAGGATATCAATTCGTTTATTTATTAAGTCATTGGATGGGGATTAAATTGAACATCCAACATGATTACATGCAATATCATTTGATGGATATACCTGAACAAAAAAATATTCAAATTAAAGATTGGAAGAATAAGCTATTTCCATTTAATGATTTGAAAAAAGATCCTAATCCATATTAAAAGATTTAATTTTTTGACTAAAAACATCATACCATCACTAAATTACTAGTGATGGTTTTTAAATTTAATTGAAAATAACAAAATCACAAAAAAACAATAAATAACCAATCAACCTAAATCAAAACAAATATTATCTCCAATATTCAATTTTGGAAAAACATCTGGTTCAACTGCAATTGCTCCTGGCAGAATGTCACTATCATTTTGTTTAAAATAAATAGAAATATGCCCCAATTCTTCAAAGTTTTTATTTGCCTCGCTACCAACTTGTTTAATAATATACTTATGTTCACCTAACATAAATTCTTTACCTTCAATCAATGTTTGATTAGGCTTTTTATGAAACTCATGTATTACACAAATTTCCCTTAAATCAGGTGTTGCCATTGGACCAAATAAAATGATAACTTTTTCTTCTTCAAATTCCGGAACAATAGCACCAATATCAGTAATAACACTTCTTGACATACTTACCTCTTTTATAACTTAGTACATTCCAATACTCATAATCCAAGCAACAATAACAGCCAATATTCCAGTGATCATTCGACTATACAATACAGCGGGTACCCCAATTTGAACAGTTTGAGGTTTTGCTTCCCCTAAAGATAGTCCAACTGGAATAAAGTCACATCCAGCTTGAGCATTAATAGCAAACAACGCAGGTAAGGCATAAGCAACAGGAATTGCACCAATTGCAATCTGTGAACCTATCAAGACACCAATAACTTGAGCAATAACAGCGCCCGGACCAAGAATTGGTGATAAAAATGGTAAGCTACAAATAAATGCAATTACCATCATACCCCATATTGAGCCAGCTAAAGGTGATAATGTTGTAGCGATTATATGGCCAATACCTGTGTAATTGATAATACCTATTAACATACTAATAAATGCCATAAAAGGTATAATGTTTTTAATTAACATATCAGTCGAATCACGACCTGCTTGATAAAAAATTCCCATGGCTTTACCAATACTTCGGGATAATTTAATCAATAAGCTTTCTTTTTGATTTTGTCGATGTTCTTCTTTTATTTGTGCATATTTTTCTTTAAATTTTTCGCGATCCAAAACTGGATCTTCAGCCGTTTGTGTTTGCTGTTGTTGATTCTGCGCAGATGCTGTTGGTTGTTCATTATGACCTTCTAATAGTTTTATGTTTTGAGGCTTAACCCCTGAAACAAAGACATCTTCAGTAATATGTTTTGCTAAAGGACCAGTTGGTGCTGATGGAATAACATCAATTGTAGGAATTTTTTTCATTGGATAAACACCAATTCGAGCGGTTCCACCACAATCAATAATTGCGCACAAAATTTCATTTTCTGGAATTGCATTTTTGAAACCGTCTACCGCTTCCCCACCCGAAAGTTCAGCAATTCTTTGGGCAACTGGATGAATACCACCGCCTGTTACAGAAAGTATTATATGTTTTTCAGTCGTTGGCGTTAAAGAAAAACCTGTTCCCCAGCCACCTTGTCCTTTATCTATCATAATTGTTTTATACATAGCATCACTCTCCTACAGATTTTTTTTACGCATCAAAAATTTAGTAATAATTTCGGTAATAACACCACGCATTAAAATAATGATAATACCCGCTAAAAAGTACCGAACAGAAAGACTCGAAATGCTATAACCTGCATTCATAACACCATTTGCAATCCCCAGATATACAAATAACTCACCAGCATTGGCATAAGGAAACATACCGGTTACAGGGTGCAAGAAAGAAACAACCGAATCATAAAAAGCTGGTTTTTGTTCTTCTTTAACAAAGCGACCAAAAGTATAAGCCATTGGATTAGTCAACATTAAAACAGACAGAATTGGCATTAAACTGTAGCGTAATAACATATTTTTTGCCGAAAATTGAATTGCCTTAGTGACTCGTTGTTCACCAATAAAAGCAATTAAAGAATAGGTGAATGTTAATAACACAATCAAAAGCGGGATAATATCTGTCATAAAACCAACAAAAACTTTCCCACCAGCTTGAAATAACCCAATAAAATGGGTTCCAAACCATTCAATATATTCCATTATTATCTCCTTTGTTGTTGTCTTCTAAGATTTTAATAAGTTAAATTAAACAGGAAGTTGGTTTGTTCCCATTTTTATAATTGCTTTTTCTTCAACAGAAAGTTTTCTGGTTTCACTTTCTGCTCTTAAATTGGTTAAAATTTGTGACAATTGGCATCCATAGAATCTTGGTAACGGTTTAAATTTGGCAAAGATTGATGTTCCTTTCAAAAGTTGGCATTCTTTAACCATTTTGTTTTCATCTATCACCATAACCACAATCGCACTTGAACCTAACCTTTTACGTTCAATAGATGAATAAAGATGATAATTTTTAGAATTTGAATATTGTTGAGTGATGTTGTACATATATCTTTGATAATACCTAATTTGCATTAAACTCAATATTGACTGTAAAACAAAAACAACACTGGCGATGATTACAATATTCATGTTTACAAACCCCATAAAAACAACTTAACTTATAACGCAAGAAACTGCTGAATCTTATTAGTCAGCAGTTCTTATATTTTTAACTAAAGACTTCATCTTGAAGTTTACGTAATTTCCAAACTGTTGTTGTTTCATCTAAAACAACATCTTCTTCAGTTAAAAACTTACCATTTGGTATATCTCGTTTGGCAACAACATTACCGCTGATAAGGCCAATTGGAATATTTTTGTTTTTCTTCATATCCGCATGAGTCTCAATTACACCACGAACACAAAAACCACCGATTCCATCAAGTCGTTCTCCAATTTTGATATCCTTTTTTGCGACAGCAACTGTTTCAGATACTGGAGCACCACAAGGGACAATAGCGGTATCGTGATTTAAAATAGCTTTCGCAATAGTCATTGGTGTTTCAAGGCTAGCTAAATGGAAAGGACGATATAAAATGTGATGATCTCTTTCACCTTTTTTCATTAAATAATTTAATTCATTACTAACATTAGGATTTTGACCTTTAACGATAGCAAAAATACCAGGGGCTAAACCATCAACATATTCAACGACACCAAATTTATTAAGAACGCCTCCATTTTCTTTAAGGTTTAAATCTTTGAGGACTGAATCTAAATCACCTTTGACGCCATGCATGCCAACTACATCAGGAATAAAACCCATTGCATTAGAAAGTAAATTCATTTCTGCCATAGTCTTCGTTCCATCTTGGAATGCTGCTAACATGTGTGATGACATATGTTTTGAATCAGCCTCAGCTTGTGCTGTATCAGGGTTTGCTTCTATTTTTAATTTGTTATTTTTACCTTTACCTACAACAAGAACTTCCATTCCCATTGATTTTGCAAATTCATACATCTCAAGTGTTGCTGCTGGTTCATCTCCATCAGAACCGGTATAAATAAGATCAGCGGCACTAAACAGTTTATGCATCAAAGGGCCTATTGTGATATCTATCTCCACATTAAGAAGAACTAAATGCTTTTTGGCTAATAATGTTTCTAAAGCAATTTTCGCACCTACTTCAGGTACTCCTGTAGCATCAACAATTATTTCAACCTCTTTTGATTGAATTACTTCTTTAAAATTTTTAGAAACAAGAATATTATTTTCCTTACTGGCGCTTGCTTTATAATCTTTTGCTGCTTGTTTCGCAGCTTCTAAATTAATATCACTAATTCCAGTTACACACATTCCCGGAATGGTTGCTATCTGCGCTATCATTCCTGTTCCCATTTGCCCCGCACCAATAACCCCAACTCGAATTGGATTGTCATTTTCTTCTCTTTGTAACAATTGTCTATAGATGGTCATTTTTGTATTCTCCTTGTTAAATTTAATATTAAATAGGTTTATTAACTATTTATCATAAAGATAACATAATAAATCATAACCACAATTGACAGATCAATATTATGTGACTTTTGTCACAGTAATTGTCATTTGTCACTAATTTAAATTTTGGACAAAAAAAAGCCTCTTTATACAAATAAAGAGGCTTTTTAACTATAAAAATTAAAGAATCATTAGTGACTAGTATTTAAGACATACTCAGCCATTTTGTCTGTCATTACGATAATATCAATAATCTTAGAATTTAAAGCTGCAATAACCGCTTTTTCCTTATTTTCACCTGATACAATGGCAACTACTGTTGGAATTTCACGTAAATCATCTAAACTTAAACCTATAATCTTTTGATTTATTGGACTATTTGCTTCTTTTCCGTCAGAAGTATAAAAACGTGAATTACAATCGCCAACTACATCATAATAACGAAACTCTTCAAGATCTTTTTTATTAATATAACCAATTTCTTCCATAGTACTATTTTGATAAGGATTAGAGATACCTACGATCGCCATATCAACCGTTTTACCTTCATTGAGTACTTCATTTATATATTTATTTTTACATAGATCATTTTTCATTGTTTGATCTTCCACTAATGCTGGTGCATATAGGTATTTACATGTACATTGCATCTTTTTTTTAAGATCATAACAAATTTGATTCGAATGTAGGTCAACTTCCTCAGCACCCATACCACCTATCAAAGGTACAATAACTAATTCTTTATTAGTAATATACGGAAATTCATTAACAAATTTCCTAATTGTTTTTCCCCACGAAATACCTAATTTATTAACTTTTAAAATTCGTTTATTCAATGCATAAGCAGCTTTTTTAGCTAACCAATTTGTGGATTCTTCATAAGATAGATTATGTGTAGCAACAACAATCGCTTCTTCTAGTTTGAATTTAGTTTCAAGTTTCTGCTCTAATTCAACTGTATATGCAGTTTCATCTTTGATAAAAATTTCAACAATACCTAACTCTTTAGCATCTTGTAATTTTTTAGAAATTATTGATCGTGAAATACCTATCTTCTGAGCTATTTGAGCCTGAGTCCAACCATATTGGTAATACCAAGTTGCAATTTTAACTAAATCTCGCTTTTCTTCCCATCTCATAACTCACTCCTATTGAGTTTTTATAATTAACAATAGTCAATCAATAAAACAAATGTTTAACTAATAGTAGCATAAATTGAAAAATCAAACATCAAATCAAATTTTAACCACCATTAGCATTTAAAAACGTCAATAAACAATATTAACTATAATGAATTAAAGTAATAGTTAATAATAATTATCATACGTTACGATTAGTTAAATGATATTGAGATAATACACAACACAAAATTCCCTAGGATATTTTTATTGAACTACATAAATGACAAGATTTAAGCTTGGTAAATTATTTTTATATAAAACATTTATCAAATACCTTATTCTTTTTTCTGTAAAAATGCTAAAACACCTTGAAACAATGAGATAATTATTGGGGTTATACTGTATGGTATTTGGGGTATGCAGCTGTCTGAAAAATTCCAATGAATTAGAAAATAGAAATTTATATAATCAGTTTCAAGGATGAGATTAAGATATATTGATCACTCAATAATCTATTAGAGAATATTTATAAATAGGATAAGTTTTCTAAAAAACATAAAATAAGCAAAAAAAAACTTCGCTAAAGTTATTAGCGAAGTTTTATTCTGTTAAGCAGACTATAATTTATTTCAATAAACTTTTCGCCTGATTTAAGACATTATCAATAGTAAAACCAAATTCTTTAAATAGTTGATCGGCTGGGCCTGATTCACCGAATGTTGTCATACCAACAACTTTACCGTTAAGACCAACATATTTATACCAATAATCACTGATACCTGCTTCGATCGCTAAGCGAGCCGTCACTGAAGATGGTAATACAGATTCTTTATAAGTTTCATCTTGTTTATCAAATGCATCTGTCGATGGCATTGAGACAACTCTTACTTTTTTACCAGCTTCGGTAAGTTTATGATATGCCTCAACAGCAAGTTCAACTTCTGAACCAGTAGCAATGATAATTAATTCTGGTGTACCAGTACAATCATTAAGAATATAACCACCACGATAAACATTAGCTAATTGCTCAGCACTACGATCTTGTTGTTTAAGATTTTGTCTTGAGAAGATTAGCGCTGTTGGACCATTTTTGCGTTCTATCGCATATTGCCAAGCGATAGCTGATTCAACTTGGTCACATGGTCGCCAAGTACTGACATTTGGTGTAACACGTAAACTTGCCATTTGCTCAACAGGTTGATGTGTTGGTCCATCTTCACCTAAACCAATAGAATCATGAGTATAAACGAATAATGAACGAATCTTCATTAACGCAGCCATACGGATAGCATTACGTGCGTATTCCATGAACATTAGGAAAGTTGCGCCATAAGGAATAAAGCCACCATGTAATGCGATACCATTCATGATCGCTGACATACCAAACTCACGTACACCATAGTGGATATAATTTCCATTTGGGTTGGCTAAAATCTCTTTTGAACCTGACCACATGGTTAAATTACTTGGTGCTAAGTCGGCAGAACCACCCAAAAATTCAGTTAAAGTAGGAGCAAACGCTTCAATCGCATTTTGTGATGCTTTACGTGTTGCAATTGTTGCTGGATTTGCTTGCAGTTTATTCACAAAATCTTTTGCTACTTGTTGCCAATTAGCAGGTAGATCGCCACTAACTCGACGTTTAAACTCTTGAGCTAAATCAGGATAAGCTTTAGCATATGCATCAAAACGTGCATTCCACTCATCTTCAACTTGTTTACCTTTGGCTTTTGCATCCCAAGCATCGTAATACTCTTTTGGAATTTCAAAGGCAGGATAATTCCAACCCAGTTCTTTACGTGTTGCTTCGATTTCAGCATCACCTAAAGGTGCGCCATGACTTTCGTGGCTACCCGCTTTATTTGGTGAACCAAAACCAATAATTGTTTTACACATTAACAATGACGGTTTATCGGTTACTGCTTGTGCTTGTTCAATGGCTTCTTTTAGAGCTTTAGCATCATGACCATCAATGCCACGAATTACATGCCAACCATAAGCTTCAAAGCGTTTTGCCGTATCATCAGTAAACCAACCTTCAATTTCACCATCAATTGAAATACCATTTTCATCATAAAATGCAATGAGTTTGCCTAATTTAAGCGTACCTGCTAATGAACATACTTCGTGTGAAATTCCTTCCATCATACAACCATCACCCATAAAGACATAAGTATGATGGTCAACAATGGTATGGCCTGATTTATTAAATTGCGCAGCTAATGTTCTTTCAGCAATAGCCATACCTACCGCATTAGCAATACCTTGTCCTAACGGGCCTGTTGTTGTTTCAACACCCGGAACATAACCATATTCAGGATGACCTGCGGTTTTTGAATGCAGTTGACGAAAGTTTTTAAGATCATCAATCGTGACATTGTATCCAGTTAAATGCAGCAAGCTATAAATCAACATAGATGCATGACCATTTGATAATACAAAACGATCGCGATCCGCCCAATTAGGGTTAGTAGGATTATGTTTTAAAAATCCACGCCAAAGTACTTCCGCCATATCGGCCATACCCATAGGTGCACCTGGATGACCAGATTTAGCTTTTTGCACACCATCCATACTTAATGCTCTTATCGCATTCGCTAGTTCGCGGTGAGATAAAGTCGTTGCATTCATGTTGTAATCTCCAAAATATTTTTAATTAAAAATTCCTAATCTAGCAAGTTACTATTCTCAGCAACAAATGCTGTCACCTGCCAAATTTGTTAATCAAATCGAATTAAATAATGTAAAAATGGGGAGCTAGCTCCCCTTTGTATTCTATATGCTTAAAGTAATGCACTAATCATATCTTCTAATTTGCCTTGGTCAACAGCAAAAGCACGGATACCTTCAGCAAGTTTTTCAACTGCCATGGCATCACTATTGTGTTGCCATCTAAATTCAGCCTCAGTCATCGGCGCTGGGCGATCGACTACCTGTTGATTTGGATTAAGTTTTTGTGTTACAGGGGCTGTTGATTGCTGCATTTCAGCAAGCAAACTCGGTGCAATGGTTAGACGGTCACAACCCGCTAGTGCTAAAATTTGGTCAACTTTACGGAAACTTGCGCCCATCACAATCGTTTTATAACCATGTTGTTTGTAATAATTGAAGATATTACGAACCGAAACTACACCAGGATCTTCGTCTGCAACATAAGGATCGATTGGTTTTTTAGCTTGATACCAATCATAGATACGGCCAACAAACGGAGAAATTAAAAAGGCATTTACTTCAGCACATGCTCTTGCTTGTGCAAATGAGAAAAGTAATGTCAAATTACAGTTAATTCCCTCTTTTTCAAGAATTTCTGCTGCTTTAATCCCTTCCCAAGTAGAAGCGATTTTAATTAAGATACGTGATTTATCGATACCTTTTGCTTGGTAAAGTTCAATGATACGACGTGCTTTGTCTATACAACCTTGTGTGTCAAATGATAAACGGGCATCCACTTCTGTCGAGATACGACCAGGAACAAATTTTAAAATTTCAGCACCAATATTAACAGCGACTTGATCACACGCATTAACTAATTGTTGTTCTTTACTCCCGCCCAGTTTTTTAGCGGTTTCTACAGCAGAATCGATTAGATAGCGATACTGAGGAAGTTGAGCTGCTTTCAGTACAAGGGATGGGTTGGTAGTGGCATCTTCAGGGGAAAATTGTTTAATTGAATCGATATCTCCAGTATCGGCAACAACTACAGTAAATTTTTTAAATTCATCTAATTGACTCATACTTCTTTTATCCTCTACAGCTTTTAGTTTAATAAAAATATAATAGCATTTATTCAAAAATAAAACGACAGTGCCCTATTGCTATTTCGCACACATAATAGATTAAAAAACAGACAAATATAAGGTAAAATTAAATATCGAAATGTTCTCATTGTTTGCAAATTTAATCTGCTTTTAACCAAAAAAATTCTAACTAATAGTGATTATTTACTATAAAGTTGATCATAATGGTTGATGCGCTCAACTTTAGCTGTCGAACCACCACCTTCAAATTCAGAATTTAACCATGCTTGTACAAGTTTTTTAGCTAGCTCAACACCAATTACTCTAGCACCCATTGTCATAATTTGAGCATTATTGCTCTTTCTAGCACGCTCAGCCGAAAATACATCATGACATTGAGCTGCGCGAATACCGGGTATCTTATTGGCAGCAATGGCAACACCGATACCTGTACCACAAATTAAGATACCTCGTTCATGTTTACCTTCTTTGATAGAACAGGCTACGGCATTTGCGACATCAGGATACAAAGCATTTTTTACTTGTTTGTCACTGCTATAATCCACAATTTCAATACCTTGTTTAGTCAAATAATCAACTATGCTATTTCTAAATTCAAAAGCGGCATCATCAGCGCCAATGGCTATTGGTTTCATATTATTTTACCTCAATTTAATTCAAAAAATGAACATAAGTTCATATTAATATCATTTGATATTTTGAGATATAAATTAATTCAATTATGTGATGAAAGTCTCGAAAATAAAATATTTTTTAAGAAAATATAGCAATAATTTATGCTATTAATTACAAAGAGTACTACCTAAATAGAGTATCTATAGTAAAATTTTTTACATGATTCAATCAAAGGTTAAATATAAACACATTTGAACATAATGATTTTGAAAGTGATATGACTCATTTATTTAACCAAACATAAACTATTTGCTGAGTGATATTACAACCTGAACACGTTTTGCATTGATTAGGTGTGCATGCGCTTTGATTATCCCCTATGGTAATTTGCTCAATACTTCCTTTTTTAATCCAAAAATCCAGCATTTGTGCTGTGGCACTGTTAGGTATACGAAAATGTCGGGCAATGTCTTGCAACTCGGCACGACCTTTTAATTGCACATAATCTCGAATTGAAGTTACTAGCATAATAATAAAAGATGCAGGGTTATGTCCTGCATCTTCTCCTTAATTTATGATTGAATGGTTAATTAAATAAGATGTTTTAAGGATCTGCTATTTAATAACAGCAGGATGAATTTTTAGAGTTAGATGAACTGACGGTTGTTTGATTAAAAATGGAATATCGCCCTAATATCCGCATGGTGATAATCATAATTAGCATAAATGCCCCACATCCTAAAAGCCACCAAACCGCCGATTGTGAATGTCCAATCAAAGTTGTTTGATAGTAAATTGTTGCAGATAACCAACCAATGATAAAAGTCCAAATGCCAACAAATATCATCCATCTTATACCTGCTTCACGATATACCGCCCCTAAAGCCGCAGCACAGGGAGTATAAAGTAATATAAAAATTAAATAAGCTATGGCGACCGATGGCGTAATAAAGGAATTTTTAATTTGTGATACTGCTGTCGAATCCACAGCTAAGTCGGATTGTAATGAGTCAATATCATCATTAACAGTAGATAACCCCAAAGGATCTAAAACAGCATCAGACAAATCAACTAGATTTTTAGGAATCGTTTTAAGTGCATCTAAAATCCCTTGCGATAAATTAAATGATTCAGCCTGTTGTGTTGTATCCGTATCATCCATAGAATAAAGCGAGTTTAAGGTGGCAATAACCGATTCTTTGGCAAAAATACCCGTAAAAATACCAACGGTAGCAGGCCAATTCTGTTGATTAATACCCATTGGGGCAAATACTGGTGTAATCTTTTGACTAACTACAGATAGCATAGAATCTTGTGAATCTTCATGTCCAAACGTTCCATCTCGTCCCCATGAGTTAAGCAAACTCAAAACAGTCACCATGATTATAATGGCTTTTCCTGCTTTGAAAATGAAATTTTTCAGACGTTGCCAAGATAAACTGAGCAAACTGCTTAAAGTAGGAATTCGATATACGGGCATCTCCATAATAAACGGCGTAATCGAACCTTTTAATAAAGTAAATTTAAGCACAAATCCTGTGATAATTGCCACTGCGACACCTAACATATACAAACTGAAAACGATAAATGAAGCATGTCTAGGTGCGAAGATAACCGCAAACAACGCATATACAGGCAATCTTGCTCCGCACGACATAAATGGAATCATACAGATTGACATAATGCGATCGCGCGTGCTTTCTAATGTACGTGTTCCCATAATTGCTGGCACACCACAACCAAAACCGACTAACATGGGTACAAATGCCTTACCCGGCAAACCGATACAGCGCATACCACGATCGACAACCACTGCTGCCCTTGCCAAATAACCCGAATCTTCTAAAAATGACATACAGAAAAACATTGCCCCAATTACAGGTATGAAGGTTGAAACAGTTTGAATACCGCGCCCGATACCATTGGCCAAAATGGCGATAAGCCAGCTAGGAGCCTGTATGGTTTGCAGTACATGTGCTGTACCATCCACAAACAACGTGCCACATAATCCATCAAAAAAATCAACAAATACTGACCCAAAATTAATCGACAACATGAACATGATATACATTGTTAACAAAAACAGTGGAATACCTGTAATGCGTCCTAAAGTAATTTTGTCAAGCATATCAGAAAAGCGAACATTTAATTCACGAGGCTTGTCAATGACCGTTTTACAAATCGCATCAATCGTATCATAACGTGCAGATGCTAGCGCTACATCAATTTCGTTATCGCACCATGCTGAAAGTGACAGACGACAAGCTGTTAGCTTTTCACTCTCAAGTTGGGTCAAATTGTAGTGTGAATCATCTAATAACACATCTTGCAACTGCCATGGGTTAAATCGACGTAGTTCACAGTCTTCTGGTAATTCATTAATATATCCATCAATAATAGCTTGCTGTTCATCCCCCAACAAATTGATTGAAGGATTAGCTACTTGGGAAGATACTGTCATCGCTTCAATTTGCTGATACAGTGTTTGCAATCCTATTTTTTTACTTGATGATATCGCCACCACTGGACAACCCAGCAATTTAGATAATTTTGCAACATTAATCTGTTCACCCATTGCTTTAACAGCATCCATCATATTAAGCACAACGATCATAGGCAATTGCAAATCAACTAATTGACAGGTCAAATATAAACTGCGTTGCAAATTAGTCGCATCAATAATATTGACTATCATGCAATCATCTTCACTCAAAACAAACTGCCTTGCAATTAACTCATCTTGCGACACGCATAATGGATCGGATTCAATTGAATAGGTTCCCGGTAAATCGACAATATCGTATTGTTTCTGATTATAGGCAAACAGACCTGTTTTACGCTCGACAGTAACGCCAGGCCAATTTCCCACTCTTTGTTTGGCACCGGTCAACAAATTGAATAATGTTGTTTTGCCACAATTTGGATTACCAATTAGCGCGATCTTCATGCTCCGACCTCTAACACTTCGATAAAAGAAGCTTCTTGGCGGCGTAAGCATAATAAAAATCCACGCATATTAATCTCAATTGGGTCACCAAGTGGCGCAGTCCGTACTACCTCGACTTTACAACCCGGTGTAATGCCCATAGCCAGTAATTTACGACGATAAGGTAACGATTTAGGTAAAAATCTAGAAATAACCGCCTCACGCCCTATCGGCAAGTGGTTAAGAGTTAAAGATGACATCATACTTCCTACGTTTATTTAGCTTATTTATTTTTTTCGCACAAATTAAAATGCGAACGATTCGCAATATTAATACACATTAATGTAGAAAAAAACAAATTTTCATGTAAAAAATGGAAAGAATGGTCAAATAATGGGGGTAATTAGAAAATTTTCAATTATTTTTGAATAAAAATGCAGACTATCTTCAGAAAAAACGATTTTAACCTCTTTTTTAAGGTTGGTGAAATTATCACCCGTTAATCCTATTAAGTATAATAAAACTAAATCAGAACGGATATTCCCATTAATCATCCTAATTGCTGATAATTACTTATAGCTGATATAATCTTTTAATATATTAAAGAAATGGATCACCTCAATTATGTATATCATCTATGGTATTAAAAACTGCAACACAATGAAAAAAGCGTTTACTTGGCTTGATGATCATCAAGTTCAATATCAGTTTCATAATTATAAAACCGATGGATTATCGGCTGACCTGCTCGACACTTTTTTACAATTAGTTGATTGGCAAAGTTTACTTAATACGCGCGGTACAACATGGTGCAAATTAGATGAACAAGTTCGTGCCCAAATTAATAATGCACAAGCCGCAAAAAAAATTATGTTAGACAATCCATCCATTTTAAAACGTCCTTTACTGATCGATGGTAAGCGTGCTTTGTTAGGATTTTCTGACGAGAGTTATTCACAATTTATTTCGCAATCAAAATAAGAACAAAACTATGATGAATGAACCTGTTATTGCGCTGACTACTGCGCTTATTGCTGAAAAATCGATAAGTCCTGACGATAAAAACTGTCAAAAAATAATTATCGAACGTTTAAAAAAACTTGGATTTACCATTGAAGAAATCAATATTGGGCAAACCAAAAATTTGTGGGCTTTTCATGGTGTTCGTAAAAGTAAAACACTGATGTTTGCAGGTCATACTGACGTAGTGCCCGCAGGTGATGAAACTAAATGGCTTTATCCGCCTTTTACGCCAACCATTGATGAAAATGGTGTACTGTACGGTCGTGGTGCAGCAGACATGAAAAGTGGCGTCGCGGCTATGGTGTGTGCAGCAGAAGATTTTATTAAAAACAATCCTGATCATCACGGCTGTGTGGCTTTTTTGTTAACGTCTGATGAAGAAGCTGACGCAACCGATGGTACCGTTAAAGTAGTCGATTTATTAATCAATCGCCATGAACGCATTGATTATTGTATTGTTGGCGAACCTTCAAGCGATACCTTACTTGGCGATCAAATTAAAAATGGGCGCCGTGGCTCATTAACTGCAAATTTAGTCGTGCATGGTGTGCAAGGTCATGTTGCCTATCCTCATCTAGCAGATAACCCAGTGCATCGTTTTGCTCCTGCTTTAAATGAATTGGTCAGCACAATTTGGGACAATGGCAATGACTATTTTCCACAAACCACCATGCAAGTTGCAAATATCAATGGCGGAACAGGAGCAGAAAATGTAATACCTGGCGATCTGAGTGTTCAATTCAATTTTCGCTATAGCAGTGAACTTACCGACACACAAATTAAAGAACGTGTTGAACAGATTCTTCAAAAGTATAATTTAAAATATACTTTAAATTGGCGTCTTTCAGGTCATCCTTTTTTAACCCCACAAGGCGAGCTAACCAATGCCGCTGCCAATGCCATTAAGGACATTACGGGAACAGATACCCGCCTCTCGACCAGTGGTGGGACATCAGATGGGCGTTTTATTGCTAAAATGGGGTGCCAAGTCATTGAGCTTGGTGTGGTTAACAAAACTATCCATAAAGTCAACGAAAATGCCCGCTGCCAAGATATTATTAATTTAACCGCAATTTATAGACGTATTTTAGAGACTTTATTACTGGTGTAATTAAGCCCGTTTCACTTATCTAAAAGGAGATAATATGGCATGGCTTAAAGATTATTGGTGGATTATTTTAATTATCTTAATTGGAATTTTTATCAACGGCATTAAAGCACTGAATCGACTGAGTTATAAAAATTATCTGGAAAAAAAGAACGGGATAAAACCCATACCTTACAGCGATGATGACGACGATTGGCCGTCATCAAATAAATCAAACAAATAAACTAAGCGTTACCGTAAATCTTGGTTGGCACTTTCAAATACAGCTTGATGACGGTAACGATCTACCCACATTGCTGTTGCACCACAGACAGCAATGGGCATCACAATCAAATTCAGCAGCGGTACCATAGTAAAAAAGCTAACTAAACCACCAAACATCAGATTGTCGACTTTGTTTTGCTTTAAAAGTTCACGCATACGGTGGAACTTAATTTTGTGGTTATCAAATGGATAGTCCGCATATTGAATGCTGATTTGCCAAGCAGTAAATAAAAACCATACCACTGGCGTAACTGTTTGTCCAATGACAGGGATAAAATAGGTAAGTAAAATAGGAATAGCCCATAATAGATAATGACCTAATTTTTGCAGCTCACGATTTAATATTCGCGGTAAATCTTTAATTAAGCTCATCCATGTTGTATCGGGTGCAGACATACCTGTTAATTGTGCTTCAACTTGTTCAGCTAATATTCCATTAAAAGGAGCAGCAATAAAGTTAGTCACCGTACTGAAAAAATAACAAAATAAAATCACAAGCGTTAGGATTACAATAAATACAATGATGTATCCTAACCACTGTAACCAGCTTGGTACATAAGACAACCCCCAATCGACCATGCCACTGAGAACGGTAAAAAACCAATAAAACAGCGCCGACATTAATACAATATTGGCAAGTAGAGGTAAAAAAACAAATTTCTTAATACCTGGACTAAAAGCTAACGACCAACCTTTAAAAAAATATTCAAACCCATTTCTAGCTTGATGATTTTTCGGGCGTGATTCCGTGTGGGAATGTCGATGCTGGGTATTATTATCTATTTGATTAGACGTCACATTTGGTTCCTTTTTATTTACAAGTCAGTCAATACCTCAAGTAGGCATAAACTGGTAATACATTAATACATAGTTTTAAATAAACAGTGCGATATTTTAAACATACCGCCTACTAAGCTCAATAATGTTTAATCATCTTTACTGGCTATTTTATTTACTATTGCATTATTTTAGTGTTAAAGTCCGTTGATTATTTGCCAACCAAGTTTTAACTTCATGTTTGATGGCTTGCATTAAGGCATTTTTTCCCGCTAATTGATAACGATTAATAACATCCATCTGATTATTTTTGCTATCAATTAAGGCTGATAACATCGGCAATGTTAAGTATTGCTGATGTCGATGTGCATAAAGATTTAATCGACAAAGTGCAGGATAAGTCGCTTCAAATGGACGATAGTAATCACAAAAACCAGCTAATTCACAACAGTCTTGTGCAGTTAAGGATTGATTATTATCAAAAGTAATCATATCGTTAAATGGTAATTCGATAATATCTTTAAGCCAGCGAGCATTGCGCACAAGTTTCTGTTGCAATTGATCAGATAATTCCTGTCCTAACTGGGTTAAAGGTTTAATCGCCATAACTGAATAACTTCCGCTACGGGTCTCTTTATGGCTACTAATGTGCACCAAATTAAACCCACATGCCATCCAAAATTGATAATTAGGCTGACTGTACGCAAAGCTTACCGATAAATAATCGATATTTTGGTGATACGCTTCATCGCATATCGCTTGTACGAGTTTTTTAGCAATATGTTGTCGACGATAAGAATCAATCACCGCAATGCGATTGATGCGTACAGAGCGTAATTTGGCTGCCAGTTTTTCACCTGCATGAGCGACTAATGATTGCGCAACTAAATTACCCTTAGGACGACGCGTACCAAGCCATACTTGCTCAATGAGTGAATCGGATAAATTGCCTTCATTTAACGTAATTGCCGCAGCGATCTGTTGAGTTGTTATTGGATGATTTTGGGACAAGTCATTATTGACCGTTGCTTGCCAAACCGATAAATTTTGCGCATCAAAAAGGCGTCGTAAATCGACTAATGTGGTTTGATAATGAGCACCTTTTAAAAGGTAAAAGATCGTTGTTAATGCGTTTATATTATGTCGATCGAGTTTACTGTAATTTATGGATGAATCAATTGCTATTTGGTTTTCATTCTTTTCCAATATTCCATTTAACAATAACCGATCGCAAAATAACTCTAATTTGTCACCCGTTTGCCAACGGATAGGGTTATCAAGATAAAAAAACTGATATGATCTATTTTCGAGCAATTTTAATAAAAAACCCTGCCCTGTACCTTCGTATCCTTCAACAGTGGTAGTGAGTAATACTCGACTGTTTTTAGCCTTAGCTAAATGCAGTAATTGTTCAAGCATGGGAAGCGGTATCATAGCAGCTTCATCAATAATTAAATGATCAGCAAAATCGTTTTGTTGCCAAGCGATTAACTCATCAGGTGCATAAAACGGAGTGTTTGGGTTAGCAAAGACAAAAAAGCTATTGAGTGCTGCTTTATTCGGTGCAGTTACAATACAGTTCTTGTTATGACTAAATAACCCTGCCAAAGCCGATTTACCACGACCGCGTTTAGCAATAACGACATTAATCTTTTGTTTACTGTTCAATAATTTTTGTAACGTTACTTGCTGCTGAGTTAAATCGTAAGCTTGAGTGTCGATGTCTGACCATTTTAATAATGGCAGATTACTGTGTGATGATAAGACAGTGTGCTCAATTGCTATATCAAATTCTGCAAGTGTTTTTAACAAATGATTTACAAAATTCGGCACAGTAATGGGGGTATTGGCTTCATTCCAGCGTAAACTATCTTGGTCTTGCCAAGTTTCAAGTTGCTTCGGTAATAATAAAATCAGCAGACTGCCTTTAACCAATGTACCCGTTAACATTGCAAACGCATCAAGATTAAATCCTATTGTCGCATCAAATATTGCATGCAGATACTCTTGCCCTAATAGCTGTTTGGTTTTAGTAGGTAAAAAAGTATTTGGCAAAAAGTCAGGCACATTTGGCTGACTGGTAACGGTTATCCAATCGCCAAAATTTGTCGTTATGGTGTGATTAAGTTGCTCAAATAATTGTGTTGCTTCACCCTGTAACACCCATAATGTTCGTGTGCTTTTAAGGCATGACATGAGTTAATTTTTACCAATCAACAATGACAATATGCCAGCGGCAATGAGAGGTCCCACAGGAACGCCTTTAAAAAAGGCCACACCTATAAGTGTGCCAATGATTAAACCATTAACAATGGTAGGATGAGCACCAATTAACGATATGCCACGAGTACCTAACCATGACACTAAAATTCCCACAGCGATAGCAACGAGAGATTGCCATGTCGTGAATGATTTTAAAATATCAGCGACTTTTAATGAACCATCGGCTAACGGAACCATCATAGCAGCAGTTAGGATTACAATCCCAATAGTTAAACCATATCTATTCAAAAATGGAAAGTAAGCCGCTAACGGTGTAAGTTTAAACATTAGCAGTAAAAGTACTGCAAAAGTCACTGTGTTATTATGAGTTAAATAACACAGTGCTGCGAGACCTAAAAGTAGAAAAAAAGAAATGTCAAACTGCGCAAACATTACAAAGGAACACCAATTCGTGTTGCCACTTCTTCATAAGCTTCAATAACTCCACCCAAACCTTGTCGGAAACGGTCTTTGTCCATTTTTTTTAATGTCTCTTTTTCCCATAGACGGCAACCGTCAGGTGAAAACTCATCACCTAAAGTGATTTCCCCTTTGAATAACCCAAATTCAAGTTTGTAATCAACTAAAATTAAACCTGCTTTATCAAATATATCTGTCAAAATAGTGTTAATTTTGAAACTGAGTTCTTTCATAGTGGCTAATTGCTCGTCTGTCGCCCAACCAAAAGCCTTACAATGAGATTCATTGACCATAGGGTCATGCAGTGCATCATTTTTTAGGAATAATTCAAACGTTGGAGGATTCAGTACTTTACCTTCTTCAACACCTAAGCGTTTAACTAAAGAACCTGCAGCACGATTACGAACGACGCATTCAACAGGTACCATATCGAGTTTTTTTACTAAAACTTCGTTGTCCGACAACAAGGCTTCAACTTGAGTTGGTATACCTGCGTCACATAGTTTAGTCATAATAAAATAGTTAAATTTATTATTGACCATTCCTTTACGATCTAACTGCTCAATACGTAAACCATCAAAAGCAGAAGTATCATTACGAAATTCCAATATTAATAACTCAGGGTTGTCTGTTGCGTAAACAGTTTTTGCTTTACCACGATAAAGCTCATCCAACTTTTTCATGTTTATAACCTTATATCAATTTGCCAACAAATAATTAAGGAGCTAAGCGCTCCCTAAATTCAAACTCATTGCTACTATTTTTGCTATTACTTTTTTAAGCATAAAAAGCAACTGTGTATCAGTTTATAGCTAAGATCGAGTCATAAAAGCTACAAATTTGAAACCACACTATGAATTAAAGTTATTGTGAATTAGAAAGTTATTAATTTTCAAATCCACAAAATAAAACTGTTTTATCATTTTCCGCGGATCTGATCTTTAAGATCTTCTTTAATCCTTTTCATGGACTCAGTATCTTTATCAGCTTCTTTTTTCGCTTCATTCTCGTTCGAGTCTTTCACTTGTGGTTCTCGAAAAGATTGTGGAGCAATATCATCCATTAACGAATTAAATAAACCGACAACATAACGCTGAACTTCAAGTGGTTGTGAAGAGATATCTTCAGCACCACGAGCTAACGAATCCAAGCTAAGAGTAATAGTTTGGGTATCACCAACAATTTTTCGTTTAAAAACAAACGACGCTTCCGCTGTTTGGGTTTCATCTGCTTGAACAATAAAAGCTTTGCTTGTTTTTATAGTGAAATTATCACTGCTACTAATAGGAATATTTTTATTATTTAAAGTATTTGGAATTTTATTCCATACATCAGCGCTGAGCGGTGAATTAAAAGTAACGACACCATTATTATAAATAACAAAGGAATCAGAAATGGTTGGAATAGGTACAACAGGTGCTCGAATATCAACTTGTTTACCCAAATCACCTTTGGAGTCAATTTTATTAATATAAAAATCAGCAGTTTCTGCTGGTATTGTCATACCCTTTGGAACAATTAAAGGCTTTAAAGCAGGTGAGTTTAAATAATCTTCATTACCATCAATTTCGCGCTTATAATTTTGATCACTACCACACCCTACAAGAAATAGAGAAATGATAGTAGTCAAAATAGCGGTTTTTCTTAAGACATAATTATGCAATATAGTTTTATCAAACATAGATATCTGCTTTTAAATTAATAGTTGTATGAAAATAAATTACAGTAAATTAGCATTTTTTAATGCTTGCTCTACCGCTGGAATTGAAGATTCAGACAGCGATATCATTGGTAAACGGATTGTACCATTGTCTATTAAACCTAATCGAGTACACGCCCATTTCACTGGTGTTGGATTTGGCTCAATGAACAAATTGTTGTGGAGTGCTAATAGACTGTCATTTACCGCTCGTGCTTCTTGAATTTGATTATTTGCAGCTAATTTACAAACTGTTGCAACCTGTTTTGCTGCAACATTAGCAGTAACCGAAATGACGCCATCTCCCCCTAAAATCATAAAATCTAAGAAAGTTGCGTCATCACCACTTAAAAGTTTGAACTGATCACCGACTAATCTTCGAGTTTTATAAACACGAGAGAGATCACCAGTAGCATCTTTTAAAGCAACAATATTTTTAATTTTTGACAAACGTCCGACTGTCTCTGGTTTAATATCACTACTAGTACGACCAGGTACATTGTATAGAATTTGAGGTAATTCGGTACTTTCAGCAATGGCTTTAAAGTGCTGATACATACCTTCTTGAGTTGGTTTATTGTAATAAGGAGCCACAGTTAAACAACCAATTACACCAATATTTTCAACTTTATTAGTCAATTCAATTGCTTCTTTGGTTGCATTTGCGCCTGTTCCTGCAATGATATTAATACGACCATCAGCATAATCGATAGTGCGCTTAATAACATCAATATGCTCATTATGATCGAGCGTTGCTGATTCACCAGTTGTTCCAACAGAAACAATACCTGATGTACCATTAGCGATATGATATTCGACCAATTTTTTTAAGCTTACGTGGTCTACATTTCCTTTTGAATCCATTGGTGTAATAAGGGCGACCAGACTTCCTGTAAACATAAAATGACCTCTCATATTATCTGTTTTCAAAACAGCTTTGAAGATTATAAAAACTACGAATAAGTATGCGTTATTTCTAAGTTAAATTCAACTTTTGTTACGCTGGATTATCGATATCGACAAAAATACATTGCAACCCATAGTGACTTGCCAACCACTCCCCTAATTTTTTTATGCCATAACGTTCTGTAGCATGATGACCCGCTGCATAAAAATTAATACCATATTCACGGGCAATGTGAATAGTGCGTTCGGATACTTCACCCGTAAAAAAAGCATCACAACCAAGTTGAGCTGCTTGCTCTATAAAATCTTGTCCACCACCACTGCACCAACCAATACGCTTAATGATTTGCGGTGCATTATCACCACAAAACAACACTTGGGGCATACCATCATGTAATGCTTGCTCTAACTGTTGTTTAAACTGTATAGCTGTAATGGGATTGTTTAAGGAGCCTGTGAACATCAAATCAGTTATATCATCATGTTTATCAACCTTGATATCCAACAAATTTGCCAGTTCAACGTTATTACCCAATTCAAGATGACCATCTAAAGGCAAATGATAACTGAACAAATTAATATCATGTGACAAAAGCGTTTTTATTCGTCGATATTTTATACCCGTAATGGTTTGCGGTTCATTTTTCCAAAAAAAACCATGGTGTACCAGCACGGCATCAGCTTGCAATTCCACAGCTTTATCTAACAATAATTGACAAGCTGTAACGCCTGTAACAATTTTCTTAACCTCATTTCGACCTTCTACCTGCAATCCATTGGGTGCATAGTCTCGGTATCGACTTATTTGCAATTCATTATTAATTATTTGTTCAAGTTCATTGCGAAGCATTTTATCTATCTTATTAAAAGGAATTATAGTTAATAATTATAATCACTTTTACCAATTATCTCACCAACATATTTTACTCGCTGTCCTTAAAGTATTTAATACCCCTGGCATTTACAAAAATACTAAACATTTGTTTATTGATAATATTGCTAAATTATAAAAGTTTATTTAGACTTAACACTGTGTCAAATTATGCTGTTTTATGTACATTCACTAAAAGGATATTATTGTGCCATTTTTAGGAATTGGATTAAGTAGCGCTATTGCATTATTTTTTATATTCCATGCAATTCGTACTCAACAGGATAGGTATTGGATTTGTATAATATTTATGGTGCCATTTTTGGGCAGTTTGATCTATTTTGCCGCCATTTGTTTACCTAAGTTACGCTCTACGCCGGTTGGTTACCAAATTGAAACAAAACTACGTAAAACACAGGATCCTGAGCGTGAATTATATGAAGCCCAAAAAAAATATGAAGCATCACAAAACTCCACCACACGAATCAATTTAGGCAAAGCGTTGGTTGACAATAATCGAGCTGATGAAGCTTTGACATACTACCAACAGGCATTAACTGGTAATAATGCAACCTCACCTGATATTTTGCTGCAATATGCTTATGCGTTATTTATGGATCATCAGTATACTAAAGCAAAAGAGACATTAAATTTTTTACGTGAAAAAAATCCTAATTATAGTTCTGATGAAAGTCATTTACTCTATGCTAGAGTTTTGGTTTCACTTAACGAAAGAGAGCAAGCTAAAAAAGAATTAGAAACTTTAATTAGCTATTTTCCGAGTTTAGAAGCAATTTCATTTTACTTACAGACCTTAATTGGCTGGAACCAAATTGATAAGGCAAATCATGTGTTACTAATCATAGAGCATCGTTTAAGTTACCTACCCAAACATACCAAACGTTTAAATGCTCAATGGATTAAAAATATTGAACAATCTAAACAAAAATTGAATCAATTAAGCAAAGGAGTGAATTGATTTAGCAAATGTGTGTCTATATGTTTGTCTTAAGAAAGCGCTACAGTAAAGGTAAAACTAGGCGAATACATTAAAAACTGGCATAATAATTTTCATTTTTTAACAAATAAGATAACTATTGTGCCAAACGCAAAATTATGTGAACGTTTTCGGGGTTTTTATCCTGTAGTGATTGATATCGAAACATCTGGTTTCGATCCAAAGCAAAATGCAATTTTAGAAATCGCAGCCATTACGTTAAAAATGAATAAAGATGGCTGGCTTGAGCCTGATCAAACCTTGCAATTTAATGTCAATCCATTTGCAGATGCAATTTTAGAGCCTACAGCCTTGGCATTTAATGGGATTGATCCAAATAATCCTTTACGTGGCGCAGTGGATGAGAAAATTGCAATTGAAGCAATTTTCAAAATGGTTAGAGCGGGTATTAAAGCAAACGATTGTAACCGTGCGGTAATTATTGCTCACAATGCTCACTTTGATCATAGTTTTTTAATGACAGCTGCAGAGCGTGCAGGAATAAAACGTAATCCATTTCATCCATTTGCAACTTTTGATACCGCATCCCTATGTGGGTTAATATTTGGACAAACAGTTTTGGCTAAAGCTTGTGAAGCGGCAAAAATCCCATTCGACCATAAGCAAGCCCATTCAGCACTCTATGATACCCAAAAAACAGCTATTTTATTTTGTGAAATTGTCAATCGATATAAACGGTTAGGAGGATGGCCGCTTGCTGATTTACCAGCACAAGCACAGTTAGATAATGAGTTGAATGGCGAACAATTAAGCCCAGAATCTGACCAACAAACCGAATAATAAAAAGAGCGCATACGCGCTCTTAAATAACCTTTGAATCTAACTAAGTTAAGTTGAGAAACTATCCTAAATTGGATGCTTTTCCGCGGTTTCTTTAATTAACGTTTGCAGTTCACCAGTTTGGAACATTTCGATCATAATATCACATCCTCCTACTAATTCACCTTCAACCCATAATTGTGGGAAAGTAGGCCAATTAGCAAATTTTGGTAGTTCTGCACGAATGTCAGGATTCTGTAAAATGTCTACATAAGCAAACGGCACGCCACATTGAGATAAAACCTGCACTGCTTGAGCCGAAAAGCCACAACTTGGCAATTTTGGCGAACCTTTCATATATAAAAGAATAGGATTTTCAGCAATCTGCTTTTTGATTTTATCAAGTGTTGTCATTTCTTCAGTCGTCATAAACGTTTTTCCTTGGTAATTAATTGCTAGCCTATTATCTTAACGTAGATTATCCGCGCTTAATACCGATAATAAGCAATTTTTTTGACCTATAACAAGATATTAAATAAATATATATAATTATCAATCACTATTCAACACGAGAGTGGATGTTTTTCAACCAAAAGTGTAAAAAGTTTTTTTAAAATCCCATAAATAATAGATATAAATATAATTTTTTATAAAAATAATTCAGTAGTTTATACCTTTTCAGATTCTTTTTTACCCAATTAAATACTTAATTAACTTTCACGTAACTAAACAACACAAAGAAATGCCCTATATTGAAATTGATGAATATATAATTATCAGTTAGTGCGCAACGCAGACATGAATATTGTATGTAACCAAAAGCATTAAAAGTTTTCTATTAAAAATGAATAATAGATGAAAATAGATTTTTTGTAAAAATAATTCAGGAGTCTATACCGTTTCGGATTTTTTATCAAATTTAATATGTAATTATTTATCAAGTTGTTAAAAATATCTAAGAAAAATTGACTCATATTTGAACACTCAAACTCATTAATCTAAGAAAAAACATTCAATTCAGATAACGTTAAAATAATTAATAAGATGTGTATTAGTTATTGTAATTTTCAACCAAAAAATTTCACCCTCTTTAATAACTGTCAACAATATAGTATTCTACCCTCCATCTTATTAACTCTACGAAAAACAACATTTGTGCATCCTTTTATTTTGACTTTGCGTAAAGTCTTTTACAGCAGTAACCTTCTGTTTAGCATCCGCATGCTTATTAGCTTAACTGGCTCTACTCTAGTGCCTTGGTATTTTGGTCAGACAACACTGGTTATTCCGCTCACGCTTGGTGTGGTGGCAGCTGGATTAACCGAGATTGATACTCGATTACTCAGCCGTTGTATTAATCTAGTGTTGACGTTGTTCTGTTTTGCACTGGGTACGTTTTCGGTCGAGTTATTATTTGATTACCCTGCTCTGTTTATGATTGGGCTGGTGTCTTCTACCTTTATTTTTATTATGCTGGGTTCACTCGGGCAGCGTTATGGAGTAATTGCCTTTGGATCGTTATTGATTGCTGCTTATACAATGCTTGGCCATAATTTATTTAATGATAAATTCACTCTACCCTGCTTTTTATTACTCGGAGCACTGTGGTACAACGTGGTATCGCTAATTGAATCAATCATTCAACCTATTCGCACAACTCAACAGTCACTCTCTATCTGTTTTATGAAATTAGCGCAATATTTGGATGCCAAAGCAGCAATGTTCGATCCTGATGAAACTGACGGATTTAAAAAGCAAACTTTGCAATTAACTGAAAGTAATAATCAGTTAATCGGTGCGTTTAATGACACAAAACGCTCTCTATTTAACCGTTTAAAAAGTTATCGCGGACAGTCTTACATTCGTAAATTGCTAAGTTACTATTTTGTAGCGCAAGATATTCATGAACGTGCAAGTTCAGCACATGGACAGTATCAAGCATTAAGTGAACATTTTAAACATAGCGATATTCTATTTCGCTTTGCGCGAATTTTAAATTTGCAAGCGAAAGCCTGCACGCAGTTAGCAATAGCTATCAAGTTAAACCAAACCTATCAACATGATTCACTGTTTGCGCGCTATTTTACTTATCTTGAGGAAGCCATCGCTCAATATCAATTCAGCAATAGAGCTGACATGCTTTTGATTAAATCCTTAAAAAATTTGCATCAAAATCTACTCTCTATCGATCTGCTGCTAACAAACATTGATACTGAACAGCACCTCTCTAAAGAGCAAGAAGATAATCAATTGATTGACGAAGAGCTAACTAGCTTTCACGATCTATTTGCTAAAATTAAGCGTAATTTGACCGTTAAGTCTCCACTATTTCGTCATGCAGTGCGAATGAGTTTAGTCTTTTTTGTAGGATATATGGCAATTCTCTGTTCAGGTTTATCGCATGGATATTGGATCATCTTAACCAGTTTGTTTGTGTGTCAACCTAACTATTCAACCACAAAACATCGATTAAAATTGCGCGTTATTGGGACTATTTTAGGGATTGTAGTTGGCATTCCGTTGACCTTTTTGTTCCCGAGTGTACCTGAACAGTTAGTGCTCATTATTATAACTGGCTGGCTGTTTTTCTTATTTAAAAATTCCCAATATGCTTATGCCACCGCATTTATTACGTTATTGGTATTCTTTAGTTTCAGTTTGATTGGTGAAAGTAGCATATCAGTTGCTATTTCACGAATTATAGCAACATTAATTGGATGTTTTATTGCTTGGCTTGCGGTGAGTTATATCTGGCCTGACTGGAAATTCAGAAACCTACCTAAATTAGTGGATCGTGTTTGTCATGACGACAGTCACTATTTGGCATTAATTGGACAGCAATATCTATCGGGTAAAACCAATGATCCTCAATATCGCGTCGCACGCCGTGCCGCACACGATAGCAGTGCCGATTTGTCATCACTAATTAGTTTAATGACTAAAGAACCTCATATGAATCAGGTAATCATCGATAAAGGCTTTCGCCTGCTCACCCTGAATCATATACTTATCAGCTATTTATCAACGTTAGGAGCACATCGAGATAAAAATATCTCCCCCAAAACCCTTGACTTATTTGACGATTTAACGGTTTATATTATTAATCTTCTCAGTGATAAAAAACTAGACAGTGAATATCAAGCTATTAAACAATTAGTTGCCGATTATGTTGAAACGATCTCAATCAATGACGATCAGACCAATAGCGATCTACTGGTAATGCAACAATTAGCTTTAATACTCGATATTCTGCCGGAAATCGTCACACTTGTTAGCGAGTTGGATAAATCAATCTGAATGTTAATGAAAATAGTTTATTAAAATCTCAATAAGCAATATTTTACCTAAACTATTTTCAGTTGTTTGTATCAAGTTATCCGTTGGTATTGTTTGATTTTAGGTTATGTTTCATCTTCCCTTATTACTATTGGTAATTGATTGTGTGTATTGTTCATTAGCTGGCACAGATAGGCTGTTTGTAGAATATGTTTGATTTCTATCGGTTGGTTTTGTGCTAATTTGTTTAGGGTGTGGCTTAACGTAGTTAAGCCAAGTGTATCGCATTGGTATTGTAATTGGTTTATTTTTTTGTTTATATGCGTTAGATAAGATCAATCGCCCAAAACTGGTGATTGCTTCAAGTAATGCCAGTGTGAGTTTGATGATATATGTCGCGATAGGATCTTGTTGGTAATTGATAAGCTAGTCGAATATTGGCTTTGCCCACTGTTTTAAATAACTGGCTACTCTCAATTGCTAATAACTCGGCTAAAGGATCCCAATGTGATTTAGAGGATTCAAGTGATTGGTTAAGTGTGTCACAATTTGGGGGTAACTTTGGCTTCATCGATAAATGGATTTTCGTGTAACCATAACACAGAAGCCATTATGTGTTTACAATGATCACTGGCTAGACAGCTACACTTTGCCACTTTAATACCTTGTGGTGTCAGTATGACTTGTTGGTTATAAACCTCAAATATCAAATGTGATTGATTGTGTTCGATTAATTTAACTTTATTAGTGCCTTTAATTACAATCCACTCATACATTAATGTCGACAATCACATCTAGGTATAAAATATTCATGTAATGGATGGATAGAGATAAAAGATGATAAGACAAAAAACATAAATAGAAAATATACTAATTCGTTTAAGATTTTATTTCTTTATTCATTTTATTAAACAATATGGTTGCAACCAAATAACTAAATAATCCATTTCTATTAGATTTTTTAATATTATTGATTTTATTTTTAAATTAAAAAGATAGTTTTTGCCAACGACATTTCCCATAAAAATAATAAAAAGTAATATTTATTAAGAGTAACGTGTAATAGAAGGTTAATTTATCGGCTAGATATTCAATTATATTAAGTGTGATATATGTAATGTTAGGGAGGAACGGTTCTGGTTTTGTGGCGTTTGTGAGCATAAACACCACAATTTAATAAGAACAATAAACAAATCATCGTTATTTTTTTGATTAATTTGTTATTGTTTTTTCATTCTCACTACTTTGCTTGCCCTTTTAACCAAGCAATCTCCTGAGCCCAAATATCAGGGTCAATGGTTTCAAGAATGAGTGGTATTTCGTCAATTCGCGGATCTTGCATGATAAATTCAAATGCCGTTTGACCGATGTTACCTTTACCTAAACTGTCATGGCGGTCAACATGGCTAGCGAGTTCGCTTTTGGCATCGTTTAAATGCATGCCCCGTAAATATTTAAAGCCAACAATCTTTTCAAATTCATCAAACGTTTCTTTACAGGCTTTTTCAGTACGTAAATCATAACCAGCAGCAAAGGCATGACAGGTATCAATGCAAACACCTACACGACTTTTATCTTCAACTTTGTCAATGATTTGTGCCAGATGTTCAAACTTATAACCTAAGTTAGATCCTTGCCCTGCCGTATTTTCAATCACAGCAACAACGTTTTTGGTTTTATCTAAAGTGATATTTATCGATTCAGCAATACGCGCTAAACAGTCATCAACCGATATTTTCTGTAAGTGACTCCCCGGATGAAAGTTTAATAAGGTGAGTCCCAACTGTTCACAGCGTTGCATCTCATCTAAAAAAGCCGTTCGTGATTTATCGAGTTGCTCACTATCAGGACTACCTAGATTTATCAGGTAACTATCATGCGGTAAGATCTGTTTACTGGTAAAGCCATATCGTTCACAGCGTTTTTTGAAACTATCGATTATGGCTGATTCAAGTGGCTTAGCATGCCATTGTCTTTGATTTTTTGTAAATAAGGCAAAAGCTGTTGCGCCAATTTGATAGGCGTTGATTGGAGCATTATCGACTCCCCCTGCTGCGCTAACATGTGCACCAATGTATTTCATATTTTTATGTTCCTGATAATTGGATGTGATGATTAGTTTGAACCGCTATTACGTTGTAATTGATCGCGTAAATTTGGTGGAACACCTTTAATCACTAGTGTATCAGTCTGCGGATCCCATTTAATTCGTTCACCTAATAAGTCAGAATCAAAACTTAAGGTTAATCCACCGCCACTACCTGAGAATTTTTTGAGTTGACGCAGTGCACTACGATCAACTGGAAAGGTCTCTTCTAAATCGTAATCGCTATTTTTCACAAATTCAGCGAAATTATTTTCACCATTAGCCGGCAATTCATTAGCTAGATTTTTGAGTTCGATCTCTTCGCCTGCTTGTAATTGAGCTTGACAATAATTATAGACATTTTCACGGGCGTTGGTTTTGTCTTGTTTATCAAATTGCATTTCTTGGCAATAGTCATCAACCGCTTTCACTAAAGTTTTATTTTGCGCTTTCGCATCTAATCCTTCACTGGCACCTAAATAGTCCATAAAAAAGTCAGACACTTTGCGCCCAACTCGTCCTTTTAAAAAGGTTAAATAGCGTTTTGAATCTGGTGTGGTTTCCCATTCAGTGATATCAATTCGAGCAATAATATCGGCATGATCAATATCCAAATATTGGGTTTCGGTTATATCAAGCTGTTCATTAACTAACATACTTGAACAGCTATTTAATACTGCAATAATTAAGTATTCAACAGCTAGATAACGGTAATGACAAAAGACCACCGTGCCACCTTCTGCAAACGGGTATTTAGCGAGTTCATTGCGTAGTTGCTTGGTCGATTCTTGACTAAAATGCAAAAAATCTTGGTTGCCTAAACGTAATTCTTTAAGCGACTGTTCAAACAGACTTTCACTATTGAATAGCCCATAAGCTTTGCTTTTATTATTATAAATACGGTTAATATCCTCAATTAAATTGACAACCGCTTGTTGATTGCTTAGCATTGAATCACGAAGTTGCAGTTCAATTTCAGTGTCATTTTTTCTGATTAATTTATGTAAAATAACTTTTTCTATTTGTACACTCATTTAGAATTCCTGTTTGGGTGGCAAAAGTAAGACTACCACTATTTTATCAAAGCACTAAAAAAGTGCTATCCACAATTTATTAGTCTGATTAGATAACAAATGATAATTAGTTAGTTTTTATACTAAAACGTATAGTTAACCTGAAACTTCTTTACAAAATCTAATGGTATTTAAGAAATATTAATAACGATAACTTGAGTCTTAGCGGCTAAAAAAACTCGCCAACTCATTTTTGATAAGACAACTTCATAATTGCCATTAGCATAGTGATAAATAATGTAATTAACAATAACATTTTTACTGAAACGTAACGTTAATCTGAAACTTTTTTACAACCTGTTATATTTGGAATAAATAATATGGCAAATCCTCAAGATATTTATAATGATTTTAAGAATAAAAAAATCAGTTTATTATTTTGGCAATATGCACTTCCCTCCATTATTGGGACAACCGTCAATACTCTTTATAACATTATTGATGGAGTTTTTATTGGGCATTGGATTGGGCGCGAAGCATTAAGTGGTGCAGGCATTATTTTACCCGTTATGAATCTTGCTGCGGGTATTGGTATGTTAGTAGGTATTGGTTCGGCGAGCCGTATTTCTATATTTTTAGGTCGAGGCGAAATCGATAAAGCCGAAAAAGTTGCGGGCACTTCGTTTATGTTAACAGCAGTACTGAGTGGTATTACTTTAGCATTATTACTTTATTTTATTGACCCTGTTTTACATTTTATTGGTTCAAGCCCAACCAACCATATTTACGCTCGTGAGTTTTTAGAGGTATTTTTGCCGGGTAGTATTTTTATTACATTGACTTTCAACTACAACAATATGATGCGAGCAAGTGGTTATCCTTTTAAAGCTATGGTAACTATGTTTATTAGCGTGATTGCCAATATTATTCTTGCCCCAATTTTTATTATTGCTTTAGGTTGGGGCATGCGAGGCGCAGCTTTTGCAACCACCCTATCGATGTTCATTAGCTTTTTGTTTGTAATGCAGCACTTTATTAGCAAAAACAGTAATATCAAGCTATATCGTCGTAATTTTAGACTTGATATTACTTATATTAAATCGATTCTATCGATTGGCATGTCGCCATTTGCCATGCAAGTTGCTGCGTCTGTGGTAGTGGTCTTTATAAACTGGCAATTAACTCACTATGCGCCGATTTCTCATGTTTCAAGTGACGATGCTATTGCCGGTTATTCAAATGCAAATCGATTAATAACGCTGATTATTATGATTGTAATTGGCGTTAACCAAGGAATGCAGCCAATCATTGGCTATAACTATGGTTCAAAGAATTATAAACGCGTGAAAGAGACCTTTTTCTACGCAGTGAAAATCGCTACTGTGATCACGAGTGCTGGGTTTATATTAGGTTGCTTTATGCCTGATGTACTGGTTAAAGCATTCAGTTCTGAAGTGGACTTAGTTGCTATATCAGCTATTGCACTAAGGTATACAACGCTTTCATTTGCGTTTGTTGGGTTCCAAATGGTAACAACAAGCTTTTTCCAATGTATTGGTATGGCTAGAGTTTCTATTTTACTCAGTCTTTCAAGGCAAATTTTAATTTTATTGCCAACGCTTTATATTTTACCGCTATTTTTCGATTTAGATGGAGTTTGGGCATCATCACCTACCGCTGATCTTTTATCAACCGGTATCGCTTATGCAGCACTCTACTGGTATTTTAAATCGATTAAAAGTCGGCATTATCCTAAACAAGTTAATCCGTAATATATTAAAATTAAAAAACAAAAAGGGGGTACTTTGCCCCTTTTAAATTTTATAAAGCCGTTTTACTTATTACTATTAACTTTACTGATTATCATTTGTAATTAGATAAATAAACTCATTGACAAATTGGGTGTTCTACACCGCCTTCACATCCTTTTTCAATCAATTCCATTGCTTTGTTATGATCTCTTGTTAGACCTGCAGCTCCATTTTCATACATGACCCCTAAATTAAACTGAGATTCTGGTTGTCCTTGTTCGGCTGCTTTTTCAAACCAATATCGAGCTTTATTGAGATCTTTATTTATGCCGTCACCCGTTAAATACATATCCCCTAAATGATACTGTGCATTTACAAGACCTAGCTCGGCTGATTTTTCAAATAATTCTTTTGCTTTTAATGGATCTTTAGCTACACCTCGGCCTTCTTTGTATAAACTAGCTAGATTAAATAGAGCATATTCATCATTTTTTGCAGCACCTTTTTCATAAAACTCTTTGGCTTTAGCATAGTCTTGGTCAACTGTTATGCCATTCTCATACATATATCCTAAATTAGATTCAGCTCCAGAATGGCCTTGTGCAGCTGCCTTTTCATACCATTGTCTAGCTTTCAACGGATCTTTTTCAACACCCTCCCCTTGAAAGTATCGAACACCTAAATCATATTGCGCTTTTGGGTCATTATTTTCCGTTGCCATTTTTAGTACTTCATCATAAGGAACATCTTTTAATGACTCTTTAACTGCTTGTGCACAAGCAGGTCCTACTAAAAATAGAAATAACAAACCAGAAGTAAGTAATTTTTTCATATTTATCATCCCCTTTTACTATTTATGATTATCTATGATTTACTATATTTTGATTAAAATACAGCCTGTTTATTTTAACAACATCTCGTTAATTATCCAGTATCGTAAAATTTTATTTTTTAAATTCTTATTACATATATTAGGTGTTGAATGACCTATTTAATTTGTATAAATTCTATTATTGAGATAGGAAGAGTTAGAGATTTTTTTCTTGATTTTAATCTGCCAGAAATAATTAATATTTTTGCTTTTTTTCAAAATAAGAGATCTGTTATTTATTCTAGAAAAGTATTCTTGGCTTACTTGTTAAAGAAAAAATTGTTAAAGACAAAAAACAGTATTGATGAGTAGCTGATTGAGCTAATTAATTTTTTTAGAAAATGGCTAAAGAAAAAATATCAAATATTCAGTTTTTAACCAAACTTGATAAGGTTACCATAATTAGACAAATAAAGATCAGCAGCATGCCAATCCAACCAATTAACGATAAGCATTCACCCACAATTAACATAGCAAGAATCGCAGCAATAACGGGTTCAAGTAAGGTAATGGTTGTTGCCATACTGGCCGAGATTTTTGATAATCCAAAACCGTAGCAAAGATAACCTAAAAACATCGGTATCAATGCCATATAAAATCCAACCGCCATGTTATTCCATGAAGTAAAAAAAGCAGAGCCAGTTATTAACATAACAGGAATTAATAATAATCCCCCACAACCAAAAGTAGCGCCCATTGCCGCTTTAGTATTAACGCCTTTTAACATTAATTGCCTTGCTGACCATGAATAGAGAGCGTAAGTCAAGCCCGCAACTAATCCTAATAAAATACCTAAATTAACATGAGTATATTGGATTATTGTACTTGCATTGTCAGAAAAAGCTAACATCACCATTCCAATAATCCCCAATAAAGCACCCGTAGCCCACTGTTTATTGAGTTGAAAATCACGACTGAAATATTCAATTATCGCCGACAAAATGGGGGCTGAACCAATAGACACAACGGTACCAATGGTTACACCAGATAAACGCATAGAAGAATAAAATGCTAAAGGATAGATAGCTACAGCAAGTGCCCCCACGATCAAGAATCTGCAATGCACTGCCAATAAAGCACGATCATGAACAATCTTAACGGTAGCCAATCCACATTGCAAAATCCCACCAATACCCATAGCAAATGAGCCGATAAATAAAGGGGATAAAGCTGGGGCAAACGTGGCGGCCGTACCTGTTGTGCCCCATAATAGTGATGCCAAAATAACGGCTAAAATACCTAAATACTTATTCATTAAATGACAGTTTATTCAATATTTTGTACTTGTTCTCGGATTTGTTCAATTAAGACTTTAAGTTCAATCGCGCTAGCGGTTACATCAGCATTAATTGATTTTGAGGCTATGGTATTTGATTCACGGTTAAATTCTTGCATCATAAAATCAAGTCTGCGCCCTACTGCTTCGTTTTTCTTTAAAATTGCGTAGGTTTCTTTAACATGAGTCATTAAACGATCAAGCTCTTCAGCTACGTCAATACGTTGAGCCATCAATACGATTTCTTGTTCTAATCTTGACTTGTCGAATTCAATATTTGCTTCCGCCAATTTGTTTTGCAAGCGCTCTTTTTGCCATTCGAGTATTTGTGGCATCCATTGACGAATTTTTTCAACTTCTGTCGTAATACTGTCTAAACGTTGGATAATAAGATCACGTAATACTTGTCCTTCGCGTTCACGTACAGCAATTAATTCATTAATGGCTCCATCCAATAATGCTAAGATTTCTTGTGATATGCTATCAAGATTTTGTTCTTTAGCTGATAGCACGCCCGGCCAACGTAAAACATCAATAGGATTAACGTCACCAGATTTATATTCAGTTTTAATCCAATTAACCGCACTAAGAACCTGTCTTGCAAGATCCTCATTTAAAGATAATTCTTGATGCTGCGAAGCAGGATCGAGTTCGAAGCGTAAATTGCATTCAATTTTACCGCGTGTTAATCGACCTCGAAGTCGTTCTCGAATAATCGGTTCAAGTGATCGAAACTGTTCTGGCATACGAATATAGGTTTCTAAGTAGCGTTGATTAACAGAACGCAACTCCCAAGAGGCCGTCCCCCATGATTGGTTAATTTCTTTTCGGGCATAGGCAGTCATACTTGAAATCATAATTGGATCCTAAATTTATAAAAAACTTGCTGGGCATTGTATCATAAATTCTGTATAATGCGCTCTTAGCTTAGGCTAAACATCAATCCTTTCTTTAATTGATGTCCTCCTAAATGATAAATTCAAACATTTTTTTATATAACAGCTGGAGAATTGCATGCGCCCGTCTGGTCGAGCTGCGGAACAAGTCCGCCCAATCAAAATAACCCGTCATTATACTAAGCATGCAGAAGGTTCTGTATTAGTTGAATTTGGTGAAACCAAAGTACTGTGTAACGCAACGGTTGAGGAAAGTGTACCACGTTTTTTAAAAGGTCAAAATCAAGGTTGGGTTACAGCAGAATATGGCATGTTGCCACGCGCAACCAATTCAAGAACTCAGCGTGAGGCGGCAAAAGGGAAACAAACAGGTCGTACAATGGAAATCCAACGACTTATTGCCCGTTCATTAAGAGCCATGATTGATCTTAAATTACTTGGCGAATATACCATTACCCTAGACTGTGATGTCATTCAAGCCGATGGCGGAACACGAACAGCATCCATCACTGGTGCATGTGTTGCTCTTAACGATGCAATTAATAAAATGATTGCTGATGGTAAATTAAAACAGAACCCAATTAAATCATTAGTTGCAGCTGTGTCTGTCGGAATTGTCGAGGGTCAAGCAGTATGTGATTTGGAATATATTGAAGATTCCAATGCAGATACAGATATGAATGTCATTATGACTGATGACGGACGTATTATCGAAGTACAAGGTACTGCCGAAGGTGAACCATTCAGTCATGAAGAATTATTAGAACTGCTAGAATTAGCAAAAAATGGTATTGCAACAATTATTGATGCACAAAGACAAGCCTTAAAAGATTAATTGGAGAGGATCGATGAAATCATATAAAAGTGAGTTTATTGAATTTGCTTTAGATAGGCAAGCACTAAAATTTGGTGAATTCACCTTAAAGTCAGGACGAAAAAGCCCTTACTTTTTTAACGCAGGATTGTTTAATACAGGTAAAGATCTGGCTTTATTAGGTCGCTTTTATGCTGCCGCATTGATGGATGCAAATTTAAACTATGATGTCATCTTCGGTCCTGCCTATAAAGGGATTCCGATTGTTTCATCAACAGTAGTGGCCTTATCTGAGCACTATAATGTTGATGTTCCTTATTGCTTTAACCGTAAAGAAGCTAAAGACCATGGTGAAGGTGGTAATCTAGTTGGTAGTACTATTTATCAACAACGTGTTATGTTAGTTGATGATGTAATTACTGCGGGTACCGCAATTCGTGAATCAATGCGAATTTTAGAAGATAATCAATCAAAACTGGCTGGTGTATTGATTTGCCTTGACCGTCAAGAAAAAGGTCGCGGTGAGTTATCTGCCATTCAAGAAATAAAGCAAACCTATCATTGCGAGGTTATTTCAATTATTACATTAGATGATTTGATTCATTATCTTTATCAAGATCCCTCTCGACAAAACCAAGTTAAACTGGTTGAAGATTATCGAACTCAGTATGGAATTTAAAAGGCGTCTTTTGACGCTTTTTTTATACCTTTTTACAACTGGATGTATTTTTTTTACTTATCTTAAATTAAACTGTCTATAATATTTTCATCTGTAAAGAATTCTTTTACCTAACTTAAAAGTAACCAATAAAAAATTAACTAATAAAATAATGGGATATAGAATGAAAAAAATACTAATACTTATTACATTACTCAATATTGGTACAGCCTTTACCTGCCATGCAGCAAATCTTAAGAATATCAATAATAACGAACCTAAAGTTGAACAATTAATATATGGCAAAAATTTAATTCCCATTGGAGAAATTGAAGCAAGTATTACAGATTCGATTAAACTAAAACCCGATACGGTTGAGTTTACAATTACATTGGATACTGACGCTTCAACACCTAGTGAGGCATCAAATATCAATGCTAACACGATGAAACAATTTAAGGATTATTTAGCGACACTCACCATTAAAGATAACAATTTAATCACAACCGATTATGGCAACTATATACAGGATTCTTATGAAGAAGTCAGTGAAGATGATGCTCAATATAAAGCCACTCTCACTCTTGCTATCAACATCAATGATAACGAAAAATTTCTAGAATTAAATAAATTACTTGATAAATACAACATTAATAATGTCCAACAATTAAATAATAGTGATACAAATAATGCGTTCTCATTTAGTATTTTTGAAAATGCAGTTACTGCAAACAAAGCAAAAGACATGGTTTATCAAAAATATACAACCATAACTAACGAATTAAAAAACCTACAACTTGATAATTTTTCGATTATTCAATCAAATACCGAACGCACTTCACCAAAAAAAATCGATAAAAAACAGTATCATGTATATAATACCGTACAAATAAAAATTAACAAACTTGATGTGGTTAGTAAAATTATTACTAAAGCACAAGAATTAAAAATAAAAGTTAATGATGATATTTTTTATAGTGTTTCACCAGATGCGATTGAGCGAGCAATTAATGATCGTGAAAGACTTTTATTAAATAAGTTAATTAATAAAGTTGAACGGTTATTGACTAAACAATATTTAGTTGGTGATCCAAAATATCTCGATATGAGAAAAGCTGACTACGAACAACAGTCACCAAAAAGACGAGAAAGATTCTATGGAGCAATGAATATGGCGATGGCCCCCGGATCAGATGATGAAGCAACAAATAAAATTAATATCTATGCTCCTTCCGATTTTGAAATACAACTCACTTTATTAGGAAGATTTGAGATAATAAAAAAAGTTACACAATAATTAACATTAAAAATCATCGATTAATAAAAAAGTTCATCCTTAATTAAGTAATACTTGAATGTATTTTTAATTAAGGAGAACTAAGCTAGGCAAACTTACTAATAAAATACATTATTAACTTATTTAGTAACCAATGAGTTACTCCACATCAAGTTAATAAACTAAAAAGAAATCATTTAGAATTACTTTGTACGTAAAATTTAGCATTGTCGTAATGATATATGATGGTTGAAAAATCGAATGGTTCACCAGTATTGGTGTAAAAAATTTCTTCCACACACAGAGCAGGATCGCCCGCACTTAATCCTAAATAGTCCGCAGTCTGTTCATCTAATTTAATCGCTTTAAAATATTTGTCAGAAAAACCGATATTGATTTTAAATATATCTTTTATATAACTGAATATGGAGTGTTCAGCAATTTCCTTATTTAAATAACCCACCATTTTTTTTCGATAGTAAGATCTTTCAAGCGCATAAACTTTGCCTTCGAACTTACGTAACCGTTTAATAAAATAGACCTCTTCTCCATCTTCACATTGTAGGTTTTGTTTGACTTGTGAAGTTGGTTGAACGATATCTACATTAAACACTTGTGCGGAATTTGGTGCATCGTTCAAATCAACACTAAAACCATGACTTTCCAAAAAATTCAGATATCCATGTTTTTGGGGTTGCCGAACAAAAATGCCACTCCCTTGAACTTGATATATGACGCCATGCCTTTCTAAACAGTTAAGTGCTTTAATAATGGTCGTACGACTAACTTGATATTGATTAATTAAACCTTCGATATTAGGCAATTGTGTATCTTTAGGTAAATTTTGCTGATAAATTACTTGCTGAATTTTTTTTGCCACATCTCGGTATTTTAGCATTCGTACTCTTTATTTTGATTGTGATAAATAGGCTTTATTCTATACCTACTAATAAATTAATAAATTGAAATCATTTTAAAACGCGATCTAGATCACAAACAATTAAATTGGTCATTAACAATTTTTTATTTAGGGATAAGATAAGCTCTCTCATCTGATGAAAGGAGCTTAGTGAATGTCATCCAAAATTAGAGATTATAATAAATTAGCCGTTGATATATTAAATGAATTGGGCGGTGAAAATAATATCGTAACTGTCGCTCGATGCACTACCCGTTTGCGTATTGTTACTCAAAAAACACCTGACCAAGCTAAAGAAGCTATTGCAAAAATGCCAGGTGTAATTACTGTCGTTGAAAAAGGGGGACAAATACAGATTGTTATCGGTACGAATGTTGAAAAAGTCTATAATGCTTTTATACAACTCATCAATACCGATAATAAAATTGCCAAAAATGCACAAAGCGGCATTTTAAATCGTGTCATTGCAACTATGTCAGCCGTTTTTGCGCCATTTGTATATGTATTAGCAGCTTCGGGTATTTTACAAGGGATATTAATTTTAATTAAGTTATTCTTTCCAGCATTTGAAGCAACCGGTACTTGCCAAGTTTTTAACTTTATTTCTTGGGCACCGTTTGCTTTTTTACCTATTTTTATTGCCATTACCGCATCTCAACATTTTCGATGCAACATTTACATTGCGGTAGCTTGTTGTGCAGCCTTGCTTTCACCAACTTGGGCAGAGCTTGCTGCAATGATAAAGGCTGGACAAGAGATTAATCTATTTGGTTTAGCATTGTCAGAAACGACCTACACATCAACGGTTTTACCGCCTCTGTTTTTAGTTTGGTTACTTTCTTATTTAGAGCGTTTTTTAGAGCCTCGTTTACATAGCATTATTAAACCATTAGTGATGCCTTTAATCTGCTTAGTGATTATGGTTCCCCTCACTTTAGTGGCTATTGGACCAATTACTGCGGGCGCTGCACATTATATTGCTAGTGGATATAATTGGATTGTTAACCTTGCACCATCGGTAGCAGGTGGATTGATCGGTGCAGTTTGGCAGGTGTTTGTTATTTTTGGTGTGCATTGGGGTATTACACCAGTCATTATTGAGAACATAAATCAATATGGACGAGACTCTTTCCAAGCTTATCAAACCATCGCAGTTATTGGTCAAGTAGGTGCTGCATTAGGTTTTTATATAAAAACTCGAAGCAAAGATATGAAAGGGGTATCGCTATCAGCTTTTGTTACAGGTCTATTTGGTATTACAGAGCCCGCTATATATGGTGTTAACTTACGCTTTAAAAGACCATTTATTTATGGTTGTATTAGTGGTGCGCTTGGTGGCATTGTAGCAGGATTCTTTACACCTTATTACTATACTTATGCTGCATTACCTGGACCTTTGACAATTGTTAATGCTATTAATATAGACCATCCTGCATCATTCATTGGTGTTGTTATTGGTTCAGCAATTGCATTATTTGGACCAGTGATTCTTATCCAAATTTTTGGCACAAATGAAACTCAACAAAGTAATGCAAACATTGAAAATGAGACATCTGACATAGAGAACGATACACCTAAAATTGTAATTGGTGAAATAGTTGTGACTAGCCCAATGATCGGTAAAGCATTACCACTTAGTGAAGTACCAGACCCTGCTTTTTCGCAAAAACTTATGGGTGAAGGTATTGCTATTGAACCAACAGACAATCATGTTTATGCACCTTATGATGGCGAGGTAACCGCTGTGTTTGAAGCATCAAAACACGCTATTGGTTTGGTTTTAGATAATGGAGTTGAATTATTAATTCATGTGGGTATTGATACAGTTAATTTAACTAACAATGAATTTCAATACCATGTGAAATTGAATCAAAAAGTGAAAAAAGGTGATCGGTTGATCAGCTTTGATCCACAAGCAATTAAACAAGCAGGTTACCCATTAATTACTCCAGTTATTATTGTTAATACTGATCAATACCAAGTAATCACGTTAACAGAAAAAACGGAAGTAAATCTTGATGATAACCTTTTTGAAATAAAGCAATAACAAGGAACCAAAAAATGACTAAAAAACCATTTTTATGGGGCGGTGCATTAGCCGCTCATCAATTCGAAGGCGGTTGGAACGAAGGTGGCAAAGGACCAAGCGTTGTTGATGTTATGACTGCGGGCGCACATGGCGTTGCAAGACAAATTACCCAAGAAATTGAAGCAGGTAAATTTTATCCAAACCATACTGCTATCGATTTTTATCATCATTATAAAGACGATATTAAGTTGTTTGCCGAGCTAGGTTTGAAATGCTTACGTACATCCATTGCTTGGACTCGTATTTTTCCAAAAGGTGATGAACTGGAGCCAAATGAAGAAGGTTTACGTTTTTATGATAATGTATTTGATGAGTTAATTGCTAATGGTATCGAACCCGTTATTACTTTATCCCATTTTGAAATGCCATTACACATTGCTCGTCATTACGGTGGTTTTAGAAACCGTAAAACAGTTGAATTTTTTGAACGTTTTGCAACAGCGTGTTTTGAACGTTATAAAAATAAAGTGAAGTATTGGATGACGTTTAACGAAATTAATAACCAAATGGATACCAGTAATCCGATCTTTTTCTGGACTAATTCAGGTGTGCAGGTTCAACCGGGCGAAAATCCACAAGAAGTACTTTATCAAGTGGCACATTACGAACTATTAGCCAGTGCCAAAGCGGTAATTGCCGGTAAAAAAATCAATCCTAACTTTGAAATTGGTTGCATGATTTCTCACGTGCCAATTTATCCATATTCTTGTAATCCAGAAGATATGATGGCATCTGAAATTGCTATGCATCAACGCTTCTTCTTTCCAGATGTGCATGTTCGTGGTTACTACCCATCTTATGCTTTAAAAGAGTTTGAACGAGAAGGCTATAAGCTTGATATCACCGATGAAGATTTAGCGATTTTAAAACAAGGTACCGTTGATTACATCGGCTTTAGTTATTACATGTCAACCGTTGTTAAAGCTGATGTTAAAAATGATCATCGTGACAATATTGTCAACGGTGCTTTACCTAATGCTGTTGAGAATCCATACATTAAAAGCAGCGATTGGGGTTGGCCTATTGACCCAGAAGGCTTACGTTATACTCTTAATCGTTTATATGATCGTTATCAGTTACCACTGTTTATTGTGGAAAATGGTTTTGGCGCGATAGATGAATTAGAAAACGGTAATAAAGTTCATGATAAACCACGCATCGAATACCTTGGCGCACACATCAAAGCAATGTTAAAAGCTATCGATTATGATGGAGTTGATGTTATGGGATATACCGCGTGGGGGATTATTGATGTCGTCTCATTTACAACTGGCGAAATGAAAAAACGTTATGGTGTGATTTACGTTGATCGTGATAATGAAGGTAACGGCACTATGAAACGATATAAAAAAGATTCTTTTGATTGGTATAAACAAGTCATTAGCAGTAATGGTACTAATTTAAAATAGCTCTAATATGATGTAGTAAGTTTTTTGGGGGTGATGTGGTAATGCACACATCCTCTTTTTTTTCAATCTAGATAATTAAAAATTGAAGAGCAACTGTTTATCAAGTTGTGGATCGATTAAAGTGACATGAAAACCAATCAAACGCACTCCGCGATCATTTCGACGCTCTTGCCAAACTTTATAGGCTTGTTCAATTAAATCCTGTTTATCAAGTTTAGACCAAACATGTTCTTGTGTAGTAAGTTGGAAATCATCAAATTTAAACTTAACACCTTGTCGAGCAATCGACAAATCAGAACGAACTTTACTCAACCGAGTTTTGAGCTCTTCAAATAACGGTTCAAACTGTAATAAACACTCATCCCAAGTATGAATATCGTTAACTAATGTACGCTCTACCCCTACAGATTTGCGTTGCCTATCATTACAAACTTCACGATCATCAATGCCTTGACATCGTTCATATAAAACTCGCCCAAATTTACCAAATTGATTAAGTAATTTACTCACATCATAATTGACTACATCTTGACAGGTGATTAGCCCTAATTCAGCTAATTTTTTCTCGGTCACTTTACCCACACCCGGAATTTTTTTAAGTGGTAATTGTGCGATAAATCCTGTAACAGCATCGGGTGTAATCACATATTGCCCATTAGGCTTATTCATATCTGAGGCAATTTTAGCTAAAAATTTAAGTGGAGCTACGCCTGCTGAAGCGGTCAATTCTAGTTCTTTATAGATCGCTTGGCGGATATCTTGAGCAATTAAAGTGGCTGAACCATGACAAAGCTTACAATCGGTCACATCTAAATAAGCTTCATCCAGTGACAAGGTTTCAATTGCTTTAGTATAACGCTGAAATATTTGATGAATTTGATTAGAAACTTCTTTATAAACAGCATGCCGACTTGGAATGATTTTAAGATTTGGGCACAATTTTAGGGCTTGTGACATCGACATCGCACTATGCACACCATATTGACGAGCTAAATAATTTGCAGTAGCAACAACACCGCGTTTGCGAGGATCGCCGCCTACTGCTATCGGCAAATTGCGATAACGGGGATTATCTCTCATTTCAACTGCGGCATAAAAACAATCCATATCAACATGAATAATTTTTCGCATAAATAACTGTTTCACTGCATTTAAAATATGACTGTATAAATATACAATAACATACCTTAAATGCTGGTGTAAACAGTCTAAAGAATTACCTCGTTAATTTATCAAAATCAATTAAGCCATTTTTATCATAAGGATCACCGATCCAGCGTTTTCCCTCATAATAATTGGGGTTGACCAAACTTTTTTCTGGCACATATAAGTTATAACTCAGTCCAGCTAAATCAGACCAAGTATGGATCAAATCCTGAGTACTAAATTTTCGATTAACATAATCTTGATAGTGATTAGGGTGAGATGCGATCCAACTCGGTGATTGCCATAACATAAAGGGTATAGTATACATGGTGCGGGTTGGTGCCTTTTCATTACGCCCTAAAATATCATGAGGCGGGGTTTGGTAGACATCTTCACCATGATCTGAAAAATACAACATAAAACCATTTTCATGACTATTTTTAAATAGAGTAAATAATGTGGTTGTCACAAAATCATTATAACTTATTGCATTATCATAAGAGTTATATTCATCCACGTTCTCATCATCAATTTTAAATGGAATACTCGCTTTGTCTTTAAATCGATCATGTTCTCCATTTTTCGGATAACGGAACTCATATTTCATATGTGTACCGAGCAAATGAATAATGATAAATTTTTTTTCTTCATGTTTAGCAAGTACTTTCATAAACGGTTCAAAGACCGATTCATCATATTGCCTTGAACTTTGATTACGATCGTTATTCATATAAAACTGTTCATCTGCTTGTTTAGAAAACATCGTCAACATAGTATTTCGTTTGGTCATTGTTTGTTGATTTGTTATCCAATAGGTTTTATACCCTGCCTGTTTCATTAAATGTATTAACGAAGGTTGAGTAAGGTAAAGGTCAGGATGTTGTTCATCTGCAAAAGTTAAGGCTTGTTGTAAAACCTCTATGGTATAAGGCCTTGATGACACAACATCATTAAACACTAAAAATTCAGGATTATCCTTTTTAAATTGCTCGATTTGTGGCGTTGTATTACGTGGATATCCATAAATACTCATTCGATTACGTGTAGTTGATTCACCAATAATTAACACCAGTGTTCTGGGAGTATTACCATTGGCATCTTTTAAATTTTCAACGGGAGGTAAAGTATTCAAATGATGCATTATATCTTCCATATTCGAAAGTTGAGACCGATAAGCTATATAACTATTAATCAGTTGCCAAGGTACAGTTGTTTCCATTCGACTTAATAGATGTGTTGTTGCTTTTTGCAAGGATGATTTTTTGATTGTAACACTAATAACCAGTGGCATAATGGCATAAATGGCAATTAATAATGATATAATCCATTTGGTTGTGTTTTTAACATAGACAGGTCTTACCTTTCGCCAAAGATAAATACCAATCAAACAATAAATAATCACTATAGCCATTAATTTTAAACTGAAATACTGTTGAATAAACTCATTTGATTCAGTCAAATTCGATTCAGCCATGACAAAAAATACACTTTGAGAAAACTCTTGGCGATAAATTATAAAATAACTTATTGAAATCAGTGATAAGCTTCCTACAATCAAACCATAGAACGTGGCAATTTTTCGAGTCTGATTTGGATATATTAAAACTGGGATCAACCAGATCAAACTATAGATGATTGAATCACGTAGACCTATCACATTGGCGTGTCCAGAAATGAAGATATAAAGTTGTAAACCACTTGAAAAAAAAGTAAAAAATAAAATAGTAAAGATAAGCGCTAACCAGCTAAACTTTTTGTTTTCTTTTATATTCGTCATGAAAATTTATTCGATATTATAGGTTATAAAAATGTATAAATTACCCCTACAACATTAATAAAACCTTAAGTGATAACAATTTTATATTTAGAAATAAATTAGCAGACAATCGTTTTATTTAAGCATTGAAATAAAATCGTTTTAGCTTTTATTTATTGGCAAACCTAATAATTGAGCAATAACCATATTTTCGGGTTCATTAAGTTGATAAGGAGGATTATTAAATATGATCTTTCCATTATCAACAACTAAACAACGTGAAAAGTTTTCTAAAGACTCATCTAGATAATGTGAAACCATGAGTAACGTTAAAGCGAATTCATCACAGATATGATTAACCAGTGCTAGCATTTCAAACCGTAAAGCTTGGTCTAGTGCAGAAAATGGTTCATCCAATAATAAAATAGGACGATGTTGAATTAAACAGCGTGCCAAAGCAACTCGTTGACGCTGTCCACCGGAAAGTTGATTGGGATAGCGATCATTAAAGCCCGATAAACCAACTTTAGCCAACATATCGGCAATATTTTGCTTCTCAAAAGTCGTTAGTTTTAATGACGGTTTAATGCCTAAAGCAATATTTTGCTCAACGGTTAAATGATCGAATAAGTTATTATTTTGAAACAGCATCGAAACTGGGCGCTTACCCGGTAAAGTTTGCGTCATATTTTGATTATTAAGGATGATTTGCCCGGAACTTGGAAAAATAAATCCTGCGATCAAGCTTAATAAGGTACTTTTACCCGCACCACTCGGTCCAACAATGACTACTTTTTCTTGGGTAGCAATGTGCATATTAAAATGCATCTTAAAATCATCATATTGATAATTAATTTGATTAAGTTCGATCATAATCCATCACAATTAATAAACTAAAAGATAAGATTAACAAAAATGCAGCCGTCACGGCGCTCTCTTGATAATGATAATGCGCTATTTGTTGATACAAATAATAAGGTAATGTGGTAACGGCTTGCCCACCAAACAACGCAATAATACCAAAATCACCCATTGACAATAATGCCGAAAAGGCCAAGCTCAACGTAAGAAGTTTTTTTAATGATTTATATTCAATTAGATAAAAATGCCTAATACCTGCAATGTTTAAAGATTGACATAATTGCCAATACCGTGATGTAACATCAAACATTGGCATTTCAAGATTTTTTAAGATAAAAGGTAAGGCCATTAGACCATTGCAAAGCATCATTAAACCACAGACAAACACGGTATTATCAGCATACTGAAATAACAAAATAAACAATCCTGATGCAAGTACCATGCTTGGAATGGTTAATATCAATGACCCCACTAACATTAAACGATTGCTCCACTGTTGCTGATTGCCAATCAATAGACGGCTATTGGTCCAAAGTATTAATAAAGCAAGTAACATAGCCACCAAAGCTGAACTAAGGGCAATTATTAACGAATAGATAACAGCTTGCTGAAAAGCCCAATTTAACTGCGACCATTGAAAATAACCAATACCTTCAATCAATAATGTAATCATTGGCAAAAATATATACATTGCTCCCAAAATCACAATAACAGCACTAACTAAACCTATAGTCACAGTGTTGGGTAAACGATATTGGTAGCGAATATACTGTGCACTAAGATCGCGATAATGATTTGTTTTTCGCAGTATCCAAACAAAACTCATACAACAAATAAGTTGTATGATTGCTAACATAACAGCTTGCATCAAATCAAAATCGCGAATCGATTGGTAAATAGCAACTTCAATAGTGGTATACTTCGGCCCACCTCCTAATGCCAACACTATAGCAAAGCTGGTAAAGCAAAGCATAAAAATCAGTCCTGACATGGGTAAAAGCTGCCGACGCAATAATGGCCATTCTACTAATTTAAAATAAGTAAAATGAGAAAAATTAAGCTGAGCAGCCATTTGCTTTTGCTCAACAGGAACACTCGTTAATGTTTGATAAAATAGACCACTCGCATAAGGAAAATTCAAAAAAACATGAGCCAATAAAATCCCAACCAGTCCATAAATTGAATTTGGAAAAGATAAACCTAAATAAGTAAAACACGTAGCAAATAAACCTTGTTGACCATAAACAGATAATAGCCCGGTTACAACAACTAATGTTGGTAATATAAAGGTAACGGGCATAATCCGTATCAGAAAGCTTTTTCCCAAAAAATCGATAATGGATAACGCTTTAGCCATAGCAACGGCCAAAAATACCGACAAAAACGTCGATAATATCGCTTGCATGAAAGTGATCCAAATAATGTGCAATAAATAATTATCAATATAAACCGTTAAATTATCGGACTTTATGGCTGTATGGCAAAGTGCAAACAATGCAGTGCCTAAAACTGCTATTATCAAACTAGCAGCGCTGATACCTGGCAGTAACGTTTTAAAATTTAACATTGCTTTTTATAATAAAATTAACAATCTATTTTATTACTGACTAATGGCTGATTGCCATTCTCGTATCCAAGCTTTTTGATTATCAACCACTTTCTCTGCATCAAATTCGAGCGCTTTACTAACTTTATTAATCTGATCAAACGCAGGGGGTAATGGCGTATTTATAATAGGATACATAACATTTTTTTCAGCAAATTGCCGTTGTACCTCGGGTGTTAATAGATATTGTAAAAAGCGACGTGCTAATTGTGGTTGTTGACTATATTTGGTGATACCTGCTATTTCAACTTGACGATAATGCCCCTCATCAAAAATAGCGGCATTATAACGATAATCTTGATCATTAATTATATGTGCAACTGGCGATGTGCTATAACTCAGTACCAAATCAGCTTCACCTTTTAAGAACATACCGTATGCCTCACTCCACCCTTTAGTAACTGTAACAGTATTTTTAGCAATTTTTTGCCATGCAGATACCGCATCCTTACCATAAATATTTTTTACCCAAAATAGCAATCCTAATCCGGGAGTACTGGTTCTAGGATCTTGATAAATAATCTTCCAATTGGCTTTATTGTCAACTAACTCATGCAATGAGTGAGGAGGATTCTTTATTTTTTCTTTATTGTAGATAAAAGCAAAATAACCGAAATCATACGGCATAAAATCTTCATCCCACCAATCAGTATTAAGATTGTTAGGTTTGGCTATTTGATGAGGTGCCATGATATTAGCCTGTTTAGCTTGTCCTAAAAGATTATTGTCTAAACCTAAAATAACATCAGCATTGGTTTTATTACCCTCAAGGCGAAGACGATTTAAAATCGACACACCATCGCCTAGCGTTACAATATCAAGTTGGCAATCACACTGCGCTTCAAAGCCCTGTTTAATTGCTTCACCTGGTCCCCACTCGGAAATAAAAGAGCTATAACTATAAACAGTTAAAATAGGTTTTTCATGAATTTTAGCATTGGCAGAAGTTGCTACAAAGAATACAGAAAATAAAAATGACAGTAAGAATTTATTACAAAACATTTTGCCTCCAAAAAAGCGAATAAAAGACAAAAGGTTTGAGCAGACACGATAACTCAAATCCCTCCGCTGGCATGACCCAGTTCAGGTTCGACGAGTTGCATTAGTAAATCTAACACTCTCAGCCCATAAGGCACCCCGTTGAGAACGATATTAGTTTAGTAGTTAGTTGGAAAATTGTAAATAAAGAAAGTGGTAAGTTATTTTTAAGGTATCATTTTCTGGTAAAAAATCATCAGAAAATCCATTATTTTTAGTTAAATTTAAATCATATCAAACATTAGTAACCAGTAGCTCCTCATTTAGGTATAAAAACGGTTATGCTTAAAATAAAAATAGCGATTTTTGTAAAAAATATTCAGGAGTCTATACCGTTTCGTCTATTTTATTATTAAATGTCTAATAGAATTCATGTGAATAAAAAGACTTTTTATTACTGTTCTTATATTCAATCATCATTATCCATTCAAGTTATTTAAGTTCGTTATTATGGCTTGATATTATATTTTTGTTTAATTGCAGCTAACTCTTCAAGTGATGTAGCATTAAAGGCTTCCACCATCCATTCTGGCCAACCCTCACCCTCTATCATATCCTCTTTGAATTTTACCTCTTCATCTGTCTTGTATTCGCCATCATCTATATCGGCTGATTCATAATTCACCATAAAACTGTTAATCCAACACCAAACATGCAAACTACCTGCTCCGGGTTGAGCCGGATCTAACATAACATGGTCAATAACCTGATGTGTACTGGGTTGACATACCATTAACACCGTTGAGGTTAAAGCATTGCGTGAAAAATTATGGATAATTACGCCATGCATATCATTCCAATCATACTCTTGTATGCGGCGTTTTTTCGGTTGTAAAAATACTTTTGGGTGCCGTAATACTTTAAAGTTAAAAAAGTAACTTTCATTAACATACACTTTACCCGTCTTACGATTAAATATAATTGGACTACAGTGGCGTGAAAATGCATTCTGGTAGAATTCAGGAATAATTAGATATAAACCAAAACTACAAGTAATAAAACCAATTATTCCAATTAGTGTTAGTTCGTGATCAAATCCAAAAATAAACATAACCATACCAACAATTAGAATATTCATCCCAATAATACAAATAAAATAAAGATATGTATAAAAAATCTGATCATTTCGTCGCTGACGAATAAATGCACAATAGTTATCATTAGCATAAATTAATCGACGACAATGCAATGATAGGCCATAAGGACCTTTATCTAGGTCTCCAAACCAACCAAAGATCTGGGGGCGGTATTTTGAGGGCATTACTGTTTTATTCCTTTACGTTCTACTTAAGTTCGTTATTATGGCTTGATATTATATTTTTGTTTAATTGCAGCTAACTCTTCAAGTGATGTAGCATTAAAGGCTTCCACCATCCATTCTGGCCAACCTTCACCCTCTATTATATCTGTTTTAAATTTTCCTTCTTCATCTGTTTTGTATTCACCATCATCTATATTGGCTGATTCATAATTCACCATAAAACTGTTAATCCAACACCAAACATGAAAACTACCTGCTCCTGGTTGAGCCGGATCTAACATAACATGGTCAATAACCTGATGTGTACCGGGTTGACACACAATTAATACCGTTGAAATTAAAGCATTCCGTGAAAAATTATGGATAATTACACCATGCATATCATTCCAATCATACTCTTGTATTCGGCGTTTTTTCGGTTGTAAAAATACTTTTGGATGCCGAAAAAATTTAAAGTTAAAAAAATAACTTTCATTAACATACACTTTACCCGTTTTACGATTAAATATAATGGGACTTCCAAGGCGTGAAAATGCATTTTGATAGAATTCAGGAATTGCATAATTTAAAGCAAAAAGGCTAGTAAAAAAACAGGCTATAACAACCAGATCAACAAACTCTATTTTAGAATTATCATGTAGAACCGCTAGCCAAAGACATCCTATGATAGTTCCAATCAACAAAATAATGGCAATAAAATAGAGACAAGTATAAAAAATCTGATCATTATGTTCCTGACGAATAAAGGCACAATAGTTATTATTCGCATAAATTAACCGACTATCATGCAATGATAGGCTATAAGGGCCTTTATCTAGGTCGCCAAACCAACCTAAAATTTGGGGGCGGTATTTTGATGGCATTAATGTTTTATTCCTTATTCCTTTGCGTTCTGTTTAAGTTCGTTATTATGGCTTGATATTATATTTTTGCTTAATTGTAGATAACTCTTCAAGTGATGTGGCATTAAAGGCTTCCACCATCCATTCTGGCCAACCTTCACCCTCTATCATATCCTCTTTGAATTTTGCCTCTTCATCTGTTTTGTATTCGCCGTCATCTATATCGGCTGATTTATAATAAACCATAAAACTGTTAATCCAACACCAAACATGCAAACTACCTGCTCCGGGTTGAGCCGGATCTAACATAACATGGTCAATAACCTGATGTGTACCGGGTTGACATACCATTAACACCGTTGAGGTTAAAGCATTACGAGAAAAATTATGGATAATTACGCCATGCATATCATTCCAATCATACTCTTGTATACGGCGTTTTTTCGGTTGTAAAAATACTTTTGGGTGCCGTAATACTTTAAAGTTGAAAAAGTAACTTTCATTAACATACACTTTACCCGTCTTACGATTAAATATAATTGGACTACAGTGGCGTGAAAATGCATTCTGGTAGAATTCAGGAATAATTAGATATAAACCAAAACCACAAGTAATAAAACCAATTATTCCAATCAGTGCCAGTTCATGATCAAATCCAAAAATAAATATAACCATACCTACAATTAATATACTCAACAAAATAATCGCAACAAAATATAGACATGTATAAAAAATTTGATCACTATGTTCCTGACGAATAAAGGCACAATAGTTATCATTGGCATAAATTAAGCGATCATCATGCAATGGTAGGCTATGAGGGCCTTTATCCAGATCGCCAAACCAACCAAAGATCTGGGGACGGTATTTTGAGGGCATTACTGTTTTATTCCTTTACGTTCTATTTAAGTTCGTTATTATGGTTTGATATTATATTTTTGCTTAATTGCAGCTAATTCTTCAAGTGATGTAGCATTAAAGGCTTCCACCATCCATTCTGGCCAACCCTCACCCTCTATCATATCTGTTTTAAATTTTGCTTCTTCATCCGTCTTGTATTCGCCATCATCTATATTGGCTGATTTATAATAAACCATAAAACTATTGATCCAACCCCAGACAAACATTCTACCTGTTGCTGCTCGTGCAGGATCTAACATAACATGGTCAATAACCTGATGTGTACCGGGTTGACACACCATTAACATCGTTGAGGTTAAAGCATTACGTGAAAAATTATGGATAATTACACCATGCATATCATTCCAATCATACTCTTGTATGCGGCGCTTTTTCGGTTGTAAAAATACTTTTGGGTGCCGTAATATTTTAAAGTTAAAAAAGTAACTTTCATTAACATACACTTTACCCGTTTTACGATTAAATATTATGGGACTACCAAGACGGGAAAATGCATTTTGATAGAATTCAGGAATTGCATAATTTAAAGCAAAAAGGCTAGTAATAAAACAGGCTATAACAACCAGATCAACAAACTCGATTTTAGAATTATCATGGAGAACCGCTAGCCAAACACATCCTATGATAGTTACATTCAACAAAATAATGGCAATAAAATAGAGACAAGTATAAAAAATCTGATCATTATGTTCCTGACGAATAAATGCACAATAGTTATCATTGGCATAAATTAAGCGATCATCATGCAGTGGTAGGCTATGAGGACCTTTATCCAGGTCGCCAAACCAACCTAAAATTTGGGGACGGTATTTTGATGGCATTACTGTTTTATTCCTTATCCTTATTCCTTTGCGTTCTATTTAAGTTCATTATTATGGCTTGATATTATATTTTTGCTTAATTGTAGATAACTCTTCAAGTGATGTGGCATTAAAGGCGTCCACCATCCATTCTGGCCAACCCTCACCCTCTATCATATCCTCTTTGAATTTTGCCTCTTCATCTGTCTTGTATTCGCCATCATTTATATCGGCTGATTCATAATTCACCATAAAACTGTTAATCCAACCCCAGACAAACATTCTACCTGTTGCTGCTCGTATAGGATCTAACATAACATGGTCAATAACCTGATTTGTACCAGGTTGACATACCATTAACACTGTTGAGGTTAAGGCATTACGTGAAAAATTATGGATAATTACACCATGCATATCATTCCAATCATACTCTTGTATGCGGCGCTTTTTCGGTTGTAAAAATACTTTTGGGTGTCGTAATACTTTAAAGTTGAAAAAGTAATTTTCGTTAACATACACTTTACCTGTCTTGCGATTAAAAATAATGGGATTACCAAGACGGGAAAATGCATTCTGGTAGAATTCAGGAATTGCTAGATATAATGCAAAACAGCAAGTAATAAAACCAATTGTACCAACTATTGTTAGTTTGTCACCGATATCAGAATCATTAAATCCAAAAATACAGAAAGGAAAACCTACAAGTAGTATAATTCCTAGAATAATTGCAACAAAATAGAGACATGTATAAAAAATTTGGTCATTGTGATCCTGGCGAATAAACGCACAATAGTTATCATTGGCATAAATTAAACGACGGTCATGCAGAGGTACGCTATAAGCACCTTTATCTAGATCACCAAACCAACCAACGATCTGGGGGCGGTATTTTGAGGGCATTATTGTTTTATTCCTTATCCTTATTCCTTTACTATCACTTTAATTTTTTTGTTATTATTTAATATTATATTTTTGTTTAATTGCAGCTAACTCTTCAAGTGACGCGGCATTAAAGGCTTCCACCATCCATTCTGGCCACCCTTCACCCTCTATTATATCTGTTTTAAATTTTACTTCTTCATCTGTCTTGTATTCGCCATCATCTATATCGGCTGATTTATAGTACACCATAAAACTATTAATCCAACACCAAACATGCAAACTACCTGCTCCGGGTTGAGCTGGATCTAACATAACATGGTCAATAACCTGATGTGTACCAGGTTGACACACCATTAACACCGTTGAGGTTAAAGCATTGCGTGAAAAATTATGGATAATTACACCATGCATATCATTCCAATCATACTCTTGTATGCGGCGTTTTTTCGGTTGTAAAAATACTTTTGGGTGTCGTAATACTTTAAAGTTGAAAAAGTAATTTTCGTTAACATACACTTTACCCGTCTTACGATTAAATATAATTGGACTACAGTGGCGTGAAAATGCATTCTGGTAGAATTCAGGAATAATTAGATATAAACCAAAACTACAAGTAATAAAACCAATTATTCCAATTAGTGTTAGTTCGTGATCAAATCCAAAAATAAACATAACCATACCAACAATTAGAATATTCATTCCAATAATACAAATAAAATAAAGATATGTATAAAAAATCTGATCATTTCGTCGCTGACGAATAAATGCACAATAGTTATCATTAGCATAAATTAATCGACGACCATGCAATGATAGGCCATAAGGGCCTTTATCTAGGTCGCCAAACCAACCTAATATCTGGGGACGGTATTTTGAGGGCATTACTGTTTTTGTTCCTTATTCCTTTGCGTTCTATTTAAATTCGTTATTATGGCTTGATATTATATTTTTGCTTAATTGTAGATAACTCTTCAAGTGATGTGGCATTAAAAGCTTCCACCATCCATTCTGGCCAACCCTCACCCTCTATCATATCTGTTTTAAATTTTGCCTCTTCATCTGTCTTGTATTCGCCATCATCTATATCGGCTGATTTATAATTCACCATAAAACTGTTAATCCAACCCCAGACAAACATTCTACCTGTTGCTGGTCGTGCAGGATCTAACATAACGTGGTCAATGACCTGATTTGTGCCAGGTTGACACACCATTAACACCGTTGATGTTAAAGCATTACGTGAAAAATTATGGATAATTACACCATGCATATCATTCCAATCATACTCTTGTATGCGACGTTTTTTCGGTTGTAAAAATACTTTTGGGTGCCGTAATATTTTAAAGTTAAAAAAGTAACTTTCATTAACATACACTTTACCCGTTTTACGATTAAATATTATGGGACTACCAAGACGGGAAAATGCATTTTGATAGAATTCAGGAATTGCATAATTTAAAGCAAAAAGGCTAGTAATAAAACAGGCTATAACAACCAGATCAACAAACTCGATTTTAGAATTATCATGGAGAACCGCTAGCCAAACACATCCTATGATAGTTACATTCAACAAAATAATGGCAATAAAATAGAGACAAGTATAAAAAATCTGATCATTATGTTCCTGACGAATAAATGCACAATAGTTATCATTGGCATAAATTAAGCGATCATCATGCAGTGGTAGGCTATGAGGACCTTTATCCAGGTCGCCAAACCAACCAACGATCTGGGGGCGATATTTTGATGGCATTCTTACTCTCCTTTTTAATTACTCATCGTGAAATTTATTACTATCTCGGTTAATTATCAATGGGATTTCGTTACAATCTGTGGTATCAGTGTAGATATTGATTTGATAACTTTTTACCAGATCACAAGCGAATGTGCCTGCTACCCATGTGATTGCCGTTAAGTCACTCTTTGGCTGGTTAGGGGTTGAACTTTTCAATTCGACTTTTTCAATATCATTAAAATTGGATTCCCGTATTGCTTTACGGTTTATAATCGTTTTAAAGCTTTTACTTTCATAACGTTCAACAAAATAACTTTTTTGAGAAGTAACATAGTCTCTAATTTTTAAAGTTTCTTTATCTTTATCTTCATTTGTGTGGATTAGGATATTGTCATTTGGTGCAGGGTACTTATTTATCTTGGTGGAGTTGATATTAAAGTTGAATTCAATAAAATCGGCATTGCTTTGGTCATTTTTGCCAAATAAACGAACTGATGCCTGCAAAGATTTGTTGGAAATGAATGTGTAATCTAAATATTGCAAATAAAAATAGATATGTCTATGATATAGTTTCATTCCATTATATAAACTTGGTTTTTTAAAAATCATAAATGTATCAATGCCTGAAATTGCAACCAAGTAATCATTAACCGAATGACCAAAACCAACAAAAGAATTTTGCTCTTCGTGATAGGCATCATACCCTAAAAAGTCAAATTCTTTATGCACTCCAAAATAACAGCGGTTTAGCCAGTGATCGATAGGGGTAAAATTGTCATATTTTTTACTCATACCAATTAGATATATTCCTATTAATAATAATATAACTCCCCCACCTATAGCTAAACTTGAAGTAGCTAGTAAAAAAACAGCCCCAATACCTAAGATGGAAGCACCTATAACTCTATAAATAAAATAACTTTTATCTTCCATATTCCACATGCCAAAAGCACTTTTTAATTCACCTAACGCTTCCAGTACAGTTATAAAGGCAAAAGCTTCTGCTATACTTTTAGAAATAATACCATTTGATTTTAATAAATTTTTAATTTCAGGTATTGATGCTTTGGCAGTGGTGGAACGCATAGCTTTTAATAATTGCATTTGCAATTTTATATCACGATATATGGCAACTGTATCGACACTGAGTAACGCTAATGAGCTTAAGTCGATGGCTAGCTTAAGTTGTTTCTGTTTTTGAGTTTTGCCCTCTTCAATTTTGTCCAATGCTTTAATGTCATCTAAAATATTTAACATGGTGATAACACCCATTACCGCATTAACAGTGTAGTTAAGTCTAGCGGCTTTCACATTTTGTCTAGTTCGTTTTGCTTGTTCAGTTCTCGATTGATTTTGTTCGATCTTTATTTTTTCGTTCTTTTTTTTATTCATCGCTTCAGTTTCTTTTTTTATTTCATATTCACGAGTTTTATCATCCCTTTTATTTTGGTTTGATTGGTGAATCGCTTCGTCATTGGAAGCTTTCTGCCGATTGGTAATATCAATTTTGCCTTCTAAAACAGCTTGCCGATTGACTAAAGTGACATAATCAGGCATTTTTGTTGCTAAAAAATTCTTAAAATCATTTGGATTGACAATCTCTTTATTTTTCAAAAAACCAACAACTAAGCCTTTACTGACTTCATCAGGAAAACAAAGCGTAAATTTAAGCGTTTGGGTTGTTGGTTTTTTTACGCCAACATCATATTTTGCATCTGTCACATCAAATTTTTCCAAAAAAGCAATTTCTGGACCGGTCAAACTGTTTTCGCGGAAAAGCTCCCCTTGTAATTGAGTCAATAATGCATAAACTTGTCGAATTTTTTCCGGTCTAACTTTTTTAGTAAACTCAACTGGATAGGCACCAATGTCACCTAAGTAAGCAAGCGAATCAAGCTGTTTTAAACGAGGCTCAATAGGTTGGAATTGTTTATGTGTTCTTAAGATTGAGTATTTTTTTAGTGCTTGTTGATGCAGATATCGATTTTTTCCTACATCTGTCATTACACTGTTTCCCTCTACCATCTCGGCTAGTTGGTGGTTGATTGATGCTAAATGCTCGTTTAATTGTTTGAGTTCTTTAATTTTTTGATCTCTTATTTTTTGTAGCTTTGCATGCTCTTGTGGATTATATTTTCGATTGTTGTTTAACTCTTCTTGTTTAGCGTTGATCTCTTGCCGTTTTTTTTCAATATCAAGTTCAACACGCTCTTTCGCTTTTTGCAGTTCCTTTTCTTTGTCGGTTTGGGTGTTTTGAGTTTTTTCTGCCTGATAAGTGTTATAAGCTAAAACCAAACCTGTTGAGTTACTGATTACATCACGCCATTTTAGTAATGTATTATTATCTAAATTGACAAATGCTGGCGCATCAATATTGATCCCTTGATTATTCTGATGTTCAATTACATAAAAAATACTATTATGGTTACTCAGTAATTCGTCCCAAAGGGCGTTATCTTCATCAAGACGGACTTCCGCATGGGTAGAATCAAGTAGGATTTGCAAAACTTCTTTTATATAGCTTAGAGCTCTGATACTGGTAGAAAAATCAAATTCTTGTTGCCAAAAAGGCGCTTGATTGAACGTTGTCGGCTTTATTTTACTGTATTTTGAAACAAATTGTGCATTACCAAATAACCAACGCACATAAGTAAAATAGTCTTGCGACCATTCTTGATAATATTTTTCAATATCAGCAAAAGCGGTTTCTAATTCACCTTTGAAAGAATCAATTTTTTTATTATCAAGCTGTTCGTTTATTTTTTTTATTTTTTCGGCTTTATCTGATTCGGCTTTTGCAATGTCATTTTGTGCTTTATCTAAAAAATCATTACCTGAATCATGTGCAGCGTCAATATTTTTTATATAGTCATACCATTCCTGTAACCGTGCAATTTCAGTGTCATAAGCATTTTCAACTGAAGTACGATAGTTCTCAATAAATTGTAGAATCGTGCGTTTTTTAAACATGTCTGACTGATAATACTTAAACCGTTTTTTTAAAATAGGATTAACACTTTTATACAGTTGTTCACCACGTTTTTGATAAACCTGTGTTGCATCTTTTAGAGAAACGACATCACATTGTTGGTCATTCAGATCACTTTTTTGGTTATTCTTATTGTCTTCTTGATTGGTAAAAATATGCAGTTGTGATAATCTTTGGGAGTTGAGTTCTTGAGCAATGCCAAATGTATCTTCTAATACAACACCACAAGATATCGGTTTATCCCCGCTATATAGTTGACTGGCATGTATAGCATATTTTTGTTTCTGACTTTTTAAACTTATAAAAGGATGTACCGATTCAAAATTATTAAGACCTTGCTCACCAAAACGAAACTCCAATACTTTGCTGTCGTCATTATTAGATTCTTGATAATTACTCCCAAAAATATCTTTAAATGGCACCGAACGATTACCTGTTGCTTCGGCCGGTGAGTCTTTAAATTGTTTTATATTAATTTTTGTAAAACGGGATAATATGTTGCTATCTTGTTGCTTTAAATAATCATTGATTGTTTTTTCGCTCCAAGGTTGCGAAGTATAAGCCACCCATGCATAAGTATAATGTTCTTGAAGATTAATAAATGATGCTGGAATGGTATGACAGGCATTTTTGCATGCTTTTGATATCGGTCTTGGCTGGGTATTGGTCAATTCATAGAGTTTTTTTAATCTAAGTGCCCCCTCAATACATTCATAGACATGAAATATTCGGCTATTAATATCATCGTCAAGTTGATGCATAACGTAGACATAACCGTCACGCAAAGTACGAAGTACATAGCTATAATACTCTAATTCTATTTCTGGTTTGCGATTGTTAAAATCTAAAGTTTTAGTGTAATCAGCTAATTCTTGATAAATGGGGTCAATGCTTTTAGTTAACAAAGATTGGGTTTTTACAACCGCTTGACGCAGTAAAAAAACCGGAATTCCGACTCGACCACAAGCAAGGCAATTTCCTTTTGCTTCGTTTTGATTTTCTTTAGCAATGTTTTCTGTTTTTTTCATCTTATACTCTATTATTCTTGTTTTATCTGTTTTTGCTATTCTTTAGCAGAAAGTAATTGGCTTTCAAAATGAATATTGGCATTAATAACATGTTTTGAGAATGTGCCTGGTTCTTGTTGCGCTTTTCTAATTTGCTCAAATATTTGCGGATGTTCAGTAAAAACTTGATGATACCTTAATCCGTTTAATCCCCAAAATAAGATATCGGTAGCATGGGTTAATCCTAATTGATAAGCCTGTTCAACCAGTTGTGCTGATTGCGAAATCACATTTTCATTAAGCGGTAAATTTTTTTGTTCATCAAATTGTGACCGATTATTCGACCATGCATTAACAAGCGTTCGAATCATCCTGAAATTTTTTAAGCGTTGACAGTAATTTGAACTCCAACTGATTGGCGTTTCGAGTGTGTTATCAGCAGTGAAACGCATAAATTTGCCACTATCAATGGATGGATAATAGTAGTTTTCAATTTGAGAAAATTGCGCTTTTAGCCATGCATTGTCTTCTTTTGAACCCACTTCGTGTAAAAATTGCATTCGAAAAGGTTCAAAGAAAGGATAATAAGGTTGTCGCAATGTTTGTGCGATATTATTACCAATCTTGATCAGTTGTTTTGCCAGCACCGACGGTTTGAGATCAGAGATAATATAAGCACAAATATAGCGTTTAGACCATAAACATTCAATTTTGGCTTGTTGGTTGATTTCATCAAGCATCGAATCGGCAAAAAATTCATTTGGATCAGCAAGTTTAATAAGTGTCGGGCATATACTTTGATCATAATCCAAATCTGTACGTAATACTTGCGTCAGTTTTTTTTCGCCAAAGGATTTATCTTCACCAAATAGATCTAATAATGAATCGCGTGATAATGGACTTAATGAGTTAAGTACCACTAAGTTATCCACTAATAAATAGCGATATTTATTAAAGTTATCTTGATTGTTTAATTCATTTAGCATTATTAATCCGTTTCTGCGCAGTGTTTAACATTCAGCTCACTTGATTTTAATGTTATCGTTCTGTTTTGAGTTGCTGGACCCATCTTTTTCATCGCATTGCATTTCAAGTAAACGTTATTATTTGTGCCCAGTTCAATTCCCGCACCGCTGATTTTTACGTATGAACCACCACATATTAAGATAATTTCTTTTGTTGCTGACCAATCAACACTGCCATCAACACTGTCTATTTTAATATCTTGCTTAGCAGCCATATTCAGGTTGGCATTTTGTGCCTGCACGTTAACATCACCTTGGTTGGCAAAGACTTTCATTCCTGATTTATGAGCAAACAGACCGATGGATTCACCGGATGAGACAGTAATGTTTTTTAACGCATTGATGTCAGTTTGGTTTTCACTGGTCACCGATACGCTGTTTGATGTGGACAGTTGGATGTTTTCCGGACTGGTTAAAGCGATGCCCTCTTGCGCATAAGCAATAATGCCACTTTGGGCTAATTGGGTTAATGTCGCTTTAAGTTGCTCTTGACTGTCGGTATCCGCACCATGAGCTTCAGAGGCAGTTGCTGCATTTTGCAGTGCTTTAGCAATTGATAATGCATTTTCAAGCTGGGTAATGGCACCTTGCATATCAAGCTGTTTACCCTGTGCCTTAGGCTCGGTCTGACTGGTCAGGTATAAACCTTTATTGGCAGCAATTGCCCCCCACTCATCGGTGCGCAGTTCAAATCCCTCACCACGCTGCTCTTTGTTTTGGTCAACTAAATGCCCGATGTTAAGCTGGGTTTTACCGTATTCGGTCGCTAACTTAATGTGCTCTTGTCCGCGCTTATCATCCATCCGCAGTTTGTTGTTAGCAGGAGTACGAATTACATTTCGATGTTTGTTTATGGTAGTCACATGGTCAGGGTGGCCACTGTCATGCATCGCATGCGCGATATAAGGTCGGTCCGGATTACCGTTAGTAAACGCTACCGCAACTTCTGTGCCGTCAATCAGTGGAAAGTGAAAACCATAGGTACTGCCTGCATACGGTTTAGCCAGTCTTAACCATAAACTCTCTTCACCGTTTCGCCACTCTTTTAAATCAAAGTTAAATTTAACCCGATAGCGACCTTGTGTATCAATATAACCATAGGTGTCATTATTCGGACTGGTTACCCGTGCCGGTAAAGTGCCGTCAATAGTCGGAAAAGGAATCGGCTCCGGGCGGTAAGGTTTTAATGGCTGGTAAGGTATGGCGGTAAAACTCAGTTCATAAGCATCACTGCGGTTTCCCTGTCCTTGCACCGTTAATATCATTACCCCCTCATCTATTCCGGCAATCGTACTGCCTTTGATACGGATATGTTGACCCGGAGCTAAAGTGGCCTGATTGCTTTTACCCCGGATAATAATTTGACGGCTAATGGCGTGTTCATGGCGAATACGGGCATACCATTCTCCACTTTCAACACTATTACTCGTGTTAGCTTGATTACGGTCAATATCACTGCTGTTGTTATTGCTATTACTACTGTTAGTGTTAACGCTATTATTTTCGTTGTCATTACTATTGCCGTTACTGCCTTGACTGCCGTCGGTATCGATATCACTACTGTTTTCATCATTATTACTGTTATGATTATTTATATCATTGTTATTGGTATTACTACCATTACCATTGCTATTTAACCCTTTATAGTGCTCATCATAACGGTAATCAGTACCGTAAGTGGTGTTATCTTTTAGTTGGCTATTAACCTCACCCAGTAAATTTGTCTGCGCATCGCGGTAGTTATAATCCTGTACTTGTACCGAAGCTTCCACCATCTGACTGTGTAAGGTCATATCCCAGACACTTTCAACGCCATTATCCAGTGTGCCGCTCGGTTGTTTGTACACAATATCAGCCACCTGCTGGTAACCTTGCTCATAATCACTGATGACCAACACATCACAATTGTGTTCACCATGCGTTTCAAACCGGAAATAGACCCCCACATCAGCAAGCAATCTTTGAATAAACTCAAGGTCACTCTCCTGCCACTGGGTGATAAACTCACGCTCCGGATATTGCTCTTTAAGTGCTAAACGATAATCAATCCCTGTATAACCATGACCTCGCAAGACCTCTTCAACCACACTGATAACGCTTTGATTTTGAAAAATGGCACAGTTATGACTTAATGCCAGTTTGGCTAATTGCGAGGATAAAACAACCTGATAACGGGCTTCATCGTTACTGACTGATAATTGACTGAACTGGGTTATCACACCATAAAGAGTGCGTGAGCCGCCTTGAGATAATAGTGAATTTAACGGATTAAGCGGATTAAATTGGGTTAAAGAATTAAGTGAATCGAGTGGATTGGATTGTTTAAGTTTATCTAACTGCTTTAATGGATTAGTCTGTTTTAATGAATCTAAAGGATTAGCCGAAGTTAAGGAATTAAGTGCATTAAGTCCTTGAGTTGCAAAGTCGCTTAAACTGCCAGAATTAGCAGGGTTAAAACTCAAACGGGCATTTTGGTTAAGAAATGACTCAACAGAAAGTTGTTTATCCGAGCAGGTGAAAGTAATCGTATAGTGCCAAGGCTGGTTAAGCTGCTCATTACCCTCAACCTGTAAAACTGAAACCTCAGCAGACAAACCATCAATATTTAACGTATAGCGATTATGACCGACTCCATTAACCAAACCTTGCTTTAAACCCCGACTTAAACCATTGCCCAATTGTTCCATCAAATTGGTTAATCCTTTATCCATGTTATCCTCAATATATTTCATGACTACTGAAAATATTTTGTTATTGTTATAAATAATTTTTTGTATTATTTTTTGATTGTTAGGATAATTTACAATTATCACAAAAGCCTTTTGATAAATTCATATCAAAAAACAATCTAAAAAAGAGGTATAAAATACCTTTTTTTACGCAATTTGCAATATTTTTTTAAAGTTTTTATAAATTTAATTTTAATAGATAACTTACTGATATCACTAATAAATCATAAGAATATAAATAACAATTTGTCACTAAAATATTATTGAAAAAGTGTATTACCAGAATTTGGATTTTGGAAATTTATTTTGGGTATTTTACAAAAAAATTTACATTAAGTATTTATAACTAAAACAAGGTTTTTTTTAAGAAAATTATATTTTTGTTGTACGAAAACCAACTTATTTATGAAATATTTGTTTTAATTTTCGATTAATTTACACTTTATACTAAATATTTAACTAAATAACCTTATGATTGCCCTGAAAATTACATGAACATTAGGTATTAACGATTTAGTTATCAATTTCAATATTTTGAAATTTTTTTAACGATTTCTTATCAGATCAAATTTGACAAAATATCCTTAAAAATTCTATTATTTAACCACTTTCTCCTTATATGCGTCATCCCTTGCATATGATCCTCTGGTGTTTATCATCAGAGGAATTTTTCTTTCTACTCACCTCATTTAATAAAGTTTCTTATTATTAGCTAACAACTTGTTACTATACAATAATTTTTATTTTTTATATGATTTTTCCTAACAAAATTTTAAATATTATTTAAATTATATGTAATCTTGATGATAGGATTACAAAACCTAGTGATAAAATTAAAATAATCGGTTCTAAAATATTTTACAATTAGATTTAAAATAAACATTATAATAGATAATTATTTACACTCTTTAAGTGTACAAAATCAACAAAAGCTAATTCAAATTGGTAATCGCCTTTGCAAAGCTAAATTTAACTTGTATTGATAATTTTTTGTTAAATAATTTTTATTTAATATTAATTGAATATTACACAGTATTTGCGATATCAATAATAATTGACCTGTTTAGTGATTTTACATATTTGGCAAAAGTATTTTTACAGAACAATTATTTTTAATACGCAATACATCCTGTTTTAACTACTACTTTGACATTGCCAATAAAGCAATTAAAGCAAGAACGTATTCTTCGATTTCGTTACATAGATAAAAAAACTATAAACGATTTTGTTTATAAATTCATAACCACCTAAAAGTAGAAAATATTAAGACAAAAAACTTAAAATAGTTATTTTGTAATATCCTTAGCACTAATTTCAAATAAGGTTAACAATTTGCTTATTCCCTTTGATAAACGATGGTGGCTAGCTATTAAAAAATACCTATAAACATTACCTATTCTTTTTAAAAACTTTTCTTAAACTCAAGAATTATTAATTCTATTTATATTTTTATGCATTGTTCATAATTTTATGATTTTTTTCAAATATAATATATCTTACAAAGCATTGAATTGGTATGTTAAATAAATCGCGCTTTTTCAGAAGAGAGATAAAAATACTTTCTAAAATATATTGTTAGATGATTTACAGAAAATCAAAAAAAGATTGAAACAAAAAGAGACAAGCAACAATAAATTATTTTAATTTCAATAGAATAATGTATAAGTAGAGGCTTTTAAAGTCTAGGAATGTTTATTGTTTAGATTTTATGGTGTGTAGAGATTTTATATCTAACAATTACGGTATTTTCTGAATGTGGTTAAAAAAATACCATAACAATACCGTCGTTATCAATTGGTTAATATTGTCATTGATCGCGTTAAAGGTATTAAATACCCTTATTTGAAAAGAATTTAATCGTCTTAAATCTTGTAACTTCTTTTTGTAATTTTGACCCCAGCAGGAATCGAACCTGCAATTAGCCCTTAGGAGGGGCTCGTTATATCCATTTAACTATGAGGTCATAGCGGCGAGCATTTTAATAAATTTAAACAAACATTGCTATTTAATTCATGAAAAATTTTCTATTTTGAACAAACATGATACAATCATGCCCATTCAACACTTTATCATTTTTATTCGGTAACATTATGAAAAAAAAAATAATAGGTATGATGTTTTCGGTTTTAGCACTGACAAGTTGTGCAACCTATCAGCCTGAGACAGATAGCTACAGTGACCCATTATCTGGGTTCAATAAAACTATGTTTAATGTTAACTATTATGCGCTTGATCCTTACATTTTGAGACCTGCCGCAGTTGTTTGGAAAGATTATGTACCTACACCAATACGTAAAGGGGTCGTTAATGTTTCATCTAACCTTTCTGAACCCGCATCAATGGTCAATAGTGTGCTACAAGGTGAAGGTCATGAAGCAGGCAAGCATTTAGCTCGATTCTTTCTAAATACCGTTTTTGGTGTTGCTGGTTTATTTGATGTGGCAAGTATGGCCGATCCACAATTACAAAAAGGTTCTAAACGTAGTTTTGGTGATGTGTTAGGCCATTATGATATGCCTTATGGTCCTTATGTTGTGTTACCTTTCTATGGTTCAGCTACCCTCCGCCAAGAAGGTGGTGATATTGTTGATACTTTATATCCGCCACTTGTCTGGTTAGATTGGGAATGGGCATTAGTCCGTGGCGTATTTGATGGTATTGAAGCACGTGCTGTAGCAATTGAGTATGAAGATTTACTCAAAAATAGTGATGACCCTTATAACTTTATGCGTAATGCTTATTTCCAACGTAATGATTTTAATGCATCTGGTGGTAAAGTTGACGAGCAAAAACAACAGCAACGCCAAGAAAGCATTAATAGCATAATTAATGATATAGATTCTCAATAAGTTTAATTAGTTACATTCGTTAAGAAACCGCCTTAATTGGCGGTTTTTTGTGTCTTATAAAAGCTTTTTAAATGCCGTTGCGGTCTTTTACGGCAAGTTTCATTTCGGGTAGATAGCGCCAAAACCGACTTGGCATATGTTGCCGTTGCAATTTTGGATTAATACGTTCTTTGATGGTTATTGCATTGCAATACCTTAACCACATGGTTTGAAACAATGCCTCGTCCTCGGTTAGATAATTTTGATTAACTTGACTGTTAATAATTAAATCATCTTTATCAATCAATGATACCTGTTCTATGCTATTCAAATCATAGACATAACCATATTGGCGCTTTTCGTCATATATTGCCCATTTTTGATCAGCAAAGCGTTCTTTAAAAAAAGTTAGTACCAAAGGTAGCACGTTATAAATAGGACCTATCACAGAAAAGTAGATCTTTTCGCATTCTTCGTTTTCGTCATCATCTGATGCTTGTTTATAAGTTTTTTTTAATGGATTTTTTATAGCATTAAAACGAATAAACTCTATTATACGATGACGTTCATTACTTACTTTTTTTGCAATTTCGCGCACGGTTAATACATCGGGATCGGCAAAATCAGTTTCGATAGATTTTGTGGCTTTAAACACTTTGCAAATATATCGAAAGATGATTAAGTCGCTATCGGGTAATTCAGATAACCATACATACATTAATTGCCGCAAAGCCGTTTTACTCAATTTTTTGATTAATGCAACACGCACCCGTTCATACTTAAATTCGCAAAATTCCACATGATGCCTATCAGTCACAAGTAGTGGTTCTACCTGTCCTGTAGCTAATAAACATTCTGGCATTTTTTTGAGTTTAAAAGCATCAAATACCGCGCATAGCACACCTTCAAAGCTTTTTTCGTAATAAAACGCTAACATGCGTTACCACCCCATTACGAGTTGTTGTGGTTGATAAATTGCTTTATCTTCTAACAATGGTGTATCTTGCAAAGATAGCTTGATATATTCGGCCGATGAGTCAAGTATTTTAAATTTTTTCATATCATGACAAATAATAAAAAACTGCGCCCGCTTTAACACCACTCCGATCCGTTTAAGTGCTTCGAATGTTAATCGACGATGACGCCTTGCCATAACAATTAATTTGGCAGATTTAACACCGATACCAGGTACCCGTAATATTTTTTGATAACTATCACGATTAATATCAACTGGAAAAAACTGCGGATTGCGGATCGCCCAAGAAAGTTTAGGATCAACCGTTAAATCAAGATCTGGATATCTATCATTAACAATTTCATCAACATTAAAGTCATAAAATCGTAATAACCAATCAGCTTGATACAGCCTATTTTCACGCACACGCGGTACATCTTGCACAACTGGCAAACGTTTATCATAACCGTTAACAGGAACAAATCCTGAATAATAGACTCGTTTCATGCTCGGTCGCTTATAGAGTTTGGCAGTTAGTTGTAATATCTGTTTGTCCGATTCATCCGTTGCACCAATAATCATTTGTGTGCTCTGCCCTGCTGGTACAAATTTTGGTGTAGATTTAAACTTTTTACGATCTTCAATATTCTCAAGTAAATTTTGATGGATTTGACGCATAGGTTGATAGATACTTTTATGATCTTTATCTGGCGCAAGTAATTTAAGATTTTCTTCGGTTGGAATTTCTAAGTTAACACTCATTCTATCAACCAATAATCCAGCTTGATTAACCAGTTCATCACTAGCACCAGGGATCGCTTTCATATGAATATAACCATTAAAATGATACTCAGTACGTAAAATTTTTACTACACGGATCATGCGTTCCATAGTGTGATCAGGGCTGCGCACAATACCCGAACTTATAAATAGACCTTCGATGTAGTTACGACGATAAAATTCAATGGTCAGATCAGCTAGTTCGCGCGGAGTAAAACCCGCTCTAGGAATATCGTTACTTTGTCGGTTAATACAATAAGCACAATCAAACATGCAGTAGTTAGTTAACATAATTTTGAGTAACGACACGCATCGCCCATCGGCAGTAAATGTGTGGCAAAGACCACTTTTGCTTGCACTCCCAATGCCTTTATTTTTATTGCGACGGGTTGATCCACTTGATGAACACGAGACATCATACTTTGCTGATTCGGCTAATATCTCAAGCTTAGCAATCATTTTTTCATTCATTTTGCATTACCATAAACTGTATTTATATACAGTATATATTAACTGTATTATGCTCCGCAAGTATGTTGCTATTTAATCGTATTAACGTAGAAAACTTAAGCCATTACACTATCAATAACATGTTAACTTTTAACCAATTTAAGGCTGAATTCACTCAATTAATATATTAATAATCAATAAATTACAAAAAAGCAAAGATAAAAGAATTACTGAGGTATTGTTGAGCTTACAAGTGTACGCTATAATCACACTAATTTTTGTTAGAAGCAGATAATTTAGGAGCTGAATATTGTATGAAACGCGTTGTTATAACAGGGTTAGGAATTCTTTCAAGTATTGGAAATAATACCAAAGAAGTTTTGGAATCTTTAAAAATTGGCCGTAGTGGTATTACCTTTTCACAAGAAATGAAAGATAGCGGAATGCGAAGCCATGTTTGCGGAAATGTTAAATTGGACACTACAGGTCTTATTGATCGTAAAATAGTTCGCTTTATGAATGATGCTTCTATTTATGGTTATCTTGCTTTACAACAAGCTATTGAAGACGCTAAATTAACTCCAGAACAAGTTTCTAATATACGTACTGGTTTAATTGCAGGTTATGGTGGTTCAACTAAAACACAATATAATATTGTTGCTGGAATGAAAGAGAAAGGATTACGTGGTGTTGGTCCTTATGCAGTGACAAGAACAATGTCATCGGCAATTTCAGCTTGTTTAGCTACACCATTTAAAATTAAAGGTATGAGCTATTCTATGACCTCAGCTTGTGCAACGTCTGTGCACTGTATTGGTCACGCTGCTGAACTTATTCAGCTAGGTAAACAGGATATTGTTTTTGCCGGTGGTGGTGAAGAACTTAATTGGGAAATGTCTTGCGAATTTGACGCAATGGGTGCACTATCAACTAAATATAACGACTGTCCAGAAAAAGCATCACGTGCTTATGATGCCAATCGTGATGGGTTTGTTATTGCTGGCGGAGCGGGTATGGTTGTCGTTGAAGAGTTAGAACATGCATTAGCCCGTGGTGCTCATATTTATGGTGAATTAGTCGGTTATGGTGCAACATCAGATGGTTATGATATGGTTGCTCCATCAGGCGAAGGTGCAATGCGTTGTATGCAACTTGCTATGCAAAACTTAGATGCGCCGATTGATTATATCAATACTCATGGTACATCAACACCTGTTGGTGATGTAAAAGAGTTATGGGCAATCAAACAAGTGTTTGGTGACAATATTCCAGCAATCTCATCAACTAAGTCAATGACAGGTCACTCATTAAGTGCAACAGGCGCACAAGAACTTATCTATTCATTATTAATGCTTGAGCATGGCTTTATTACACCAAGTATTAATATTGATGAATTAGACGAAGCAGCAGTTGGCATGAATATTATTACTGAACCAACCGAACGTGAATTGACAACGGTTATGTCAAATAGCTTTGGTTTTGGTGGTACTAATGCTTCAATTGTCATGAAAAAATATAAAGCTTAATCACTCAAATTTTTTATCAATCAATAAAAAACCGTTCTATTAAGAACGGTTTTTTTGTGCAAATCATTAACTACATAAACACCTAGAGTACTTTACTTAAAAATAACTGGGTACGTTCGTTTTGTGGATTTTTGAAGATCTGCTCAGGTGATCCTTGCTCTTGAATAATTCCCTGATCAATAAAAATTACTCGGCTGGACATCTCTCTGGCAAAACCCATTTCGTGAGTGACAACCACCATCGTCATACCCTCTTGCGCCAATGATTTCATAACGGCTAGTACTTCACCAACCAATTCAGGATCAAGTGCTGAAGTTGGTTCATCAAATAACATTACTTTAGGATCCATCATCAAAGCTCTGGCAATGGCAACACGTTGTTGTTGACCACCTGAAAGTTGACTTGGGTAAGCATCAATCTTATCAATTAGTCCGACTTTAATAAGTAAACTTTCTGCCTTGGTAATAGCATCGGTTTTAGCCATTTTTTTGACATCACGAGGTGCTAAAATCAAATTTTCTAACACAGTCATATGTGGAAACAGATTAAAACGCTGAAACACCATTCCCACTGATTCACGCAAGCGATTGATATTGATTTTAGGGTCATGAACTTTAAAGCCATTAACTTCAATTTCACCTGAGGTGATATCTTCTAACCCATTTATGCAACGTAAAAAGGTACTTTTACCCGATCCTGACGGACCAATAATTGAAATAACCTCTTTTTCTTGGATATCGCACGTTATACCTCTTAATACATGAATATCACCAAATTGCTTTTGTAGATTATTAATGTGAATCACTTTTACCTAACCTTTTTTCCATATATTTAACCAGTAATGACAGCAAAAATGTCATAGACCAGTAAATTAAAGAGATAACTAAATAAGGTTCTGTATAGACAGCATTGGCTGCACCAGCCGTTCTTGCCGCATAAGCTAAATCGATCAACCCGATAGCTGAACCTAATGAAGAATCTTTTAAAATTGCAATTGCATTATTACCTAAAGGTGGAAGCATGCGTCGAAAAGCTTGTGGTAAAATTACCTTACGCATAGTACTACCATAACTCATGCCCAGTGAGCGTGCTGCTTCCATTTGTCCTTTATCAATAGATTGAATGCCTGCTCTAAAGATTTCAGAAATGTAAGCTCCAGCATTTAAAGTTATCGCTAAAACACAAGAGATAAATGCGCCATATTGCACTCGTAAAAAACGCGCGGTTTCAGGTGAGATCAAATAATCAGAGACTAAAATACCCTCTCGAGGATGTAACAGAAATGGCATGATAACAAAGTACATAACCATAATTTGTACAAATAACGGTGTACCACGAAATGCACTTACATAAATTTTAACTGGCCATTTTACTACTAATAATAAAACATATTTATAAATGCCGTGCTTCACTTCAGCAACTCGACCAAGACCTAACATTAATCCCCAAAGGGTACCAAACACCACACAAACTATTGTACAGGTGATGGTCATTATTGCCCCATCAATAAACAGAGGCAAATAATCACTAATTACTTCCCAATTAAACTGCATAAATAAAATGATCCTGTAATTGTCGATTAATTAATGGGTAGAGTTGGTACATTTTCATCAAACCATTTAGCATAAATGGTTGCATAAGTACCATTGGCAATAATTTTTTTAAGTCCTTCGTTAATACTATTAAGTAATTTATCATTACCTTTAGCAACAGCTATACCAAAATATTGAGGCTCGAAATTTTGATCAGCAATTAGATTGAAATCTTTTCCTGGATGCATTTTAATATAGAACTTAACGACTCCAACATCACTAACCGCAGCATCAATCCCTTCTTCGTAAAGATCTTGTAATAAAAGCGGCGTATTATCAAAACGCTTTATCGCTTTGCTATTCATTCCTAAAACTTTTGAAACAACCACATCTGCTGTACTACCATTTACAACGCCTACTGTTTTGGTTTTTAAATCTTCCAATGAAGTAATACTCGACTGTGCTTGCGTTACAACAACTTGTTCAGCAGGAAAGTAAGGGAACGAGAAATCTACCGATTTTTTGCGTTTATCGGTAATAGTAATACCTGAAATAATAATGTCTCGTTCACCATTGTTCAAACTGGCAAAAATACTGTCCCAAGGTGTATTAATCAATTTGATATTAAAATTTTCTACATCAGCAATTGCTTGGATGATATCTATATCAAACCCCTCTAATTGGCGCTGAGTATTTTCATATTCAAACGGACGATATGTACCACCCGCACCGACTACATAAGTTATATCTTTATCAGCATAACTAAAATGACTAGTGAGTAATAAAAAAGTGGATAAAATTAACGAAAAACAAGACTTAATCATGGTTATTCCTATCTTTAAATAAATGTGAAAACCATAATAACTTTTGAGGGAAATAATGCAAATTAATATTCAGATTTCATTATATTATTTACTTTTTGAAGTGCATTAAATGATTAAAAAGTAATACGTAATCTTAGCGTGAGATCTTTTTTAAACTCAACAATAAAAACTCAGAACTTTACTTAGCACTTTGTAAAGTTAGTATCTCTGATTTTTATAGCTTCATTGTTCGGATAAAAAAGGTTAATATCGCGAATACGATAAGTAATATCACTATAAACATAAACGCATTATTATAACTTCATTATAACTTCCTCCAGATTGGTCAGCTATAAAGCCAATTAATTTCCTTAAGTATAATATTATCCCTAATAAGCTGACACCAAAGGGGCTAGTTTTTTCAATATTTTAAAGCAATATGCTTTGCCATGTAATTTTGCGACCATTAACGATTTATGTTGCGCTATATGTTGCACCATTTTTACATCCACCACTTTGGTTGCAATGGATGTAAGGTTAACTCAAATAAGTGAGCGTTTATTATCAATAATACAATTTTACTTTTGATAAATATCCCAAGCAGCTTGTAATCCAGCGCCTTGGATGGTTTTGAAACCAACACGATTTAATACCGCTTCAAATGCGGTTAATGTTTGTAAAACACACGGTTTTCTAGCGTTATACCCCATGGTGCCAATACGCCAAACATTACCTTTAAGAGGACCAAAAGACGCACCAATTTCAATACCAAAATCATTAAGCATTAAGTTACGCACTTCTTGATCGTTAATATGTTCTGGACGTATCACCCCAACCACATTATTCATTTTATGGTTAATATCGCCAAACAATTCAAGTCCCATTGCTTGTAAACCAGCCACCATGGCCGCACCATTAATACGGTGACGTTCTATAACATTATCCAACCCTTCTTGTAATACAATGCGAGCACACTCTCTAGCAGCATAAAGCATAGAAGTAGCTTCAGTATGATGGTTAATTCGTTCTGATCCCCAATAACGAATGATCATATCAATATCGAAATAGTTGGAATAAATCATTTCATCACTACCACTACTATCGCCTTCAGCTCGAATACCAAGTTCAACACATTTGCGTGATTGGATAATTTCAACCATTTTTGGACTTAACGTTAAAGGAGCCACACCCGGAGGTCCACTCAAACATTTTTGCAAACTAACAGATACCCCATCAAGTTGCCATTTATCGACTTCTAAAACGTTACCGACAATTGAAGCGGTTGCATCTACGTAAGACAGTACACCATGCCTACGACAAATTTCACCAATTTTATCTAATGGTTGAAGTAATGTAGTTGATGTATCACCTTGTACACAAAGTAGCAAACGTGGCTTAATTTTTTTAATGGCATCTTCAATTACATTAGGATCGAATATTTCACCCCATGGTACTTCGATAGTATGCACATCAGCTCGGCAGCGGTGAGCGATTTCACAAAGTAATAAACCAAATCGACCAAATATTGGCACCAATACTTTATCACCAGGGCGAATTGTAGACACAAGAACGGCTTCAATCCCCGCTCTGGCTGTACCATCAATAACAAAAGTTTGTTCATTTTTGGTTTTAAAAATGTCACGATAAAGCGCCATCGTTTGGTTCATATAATCAGTCATAACAGGATCGAATTGACCAATTAAAGGTGCAGCCATTGCTCGCGTTACACGTGGATCAGCATTAATTGGACCCGGTCCCATCAATAATCGTGCTGGCGGATTAATTTGATCATATTTATCTAAATCTAACATGTGATTTTCCTTTAGTTATTTCTTGTTTATTTGTTAACAATCACGTTTAGTTGTGATGAATTATTTATCTTTTTATATCAATATTTTTTAAAAAACTAGTGGCTAATGGATGGTGAAACTTAAATAAATTAATAATTTCACTCATCACTTTTCCCATATGAGACTTTTTCCATGCTAAGGATAACGGCGATGGTTTACGTTCATTAATCACTTGGCATTCAATTAAATCACCCGAATCCAAATACTTTTGACAAACTGAACGCGGTAAAAAACCTATCCCCAGCCCTTTTAAATGACACGATAATTTGGTTGTAACATTAGGCACAATAATTTCGGATTGGCTTGGCAGTAACCATGCTACGCGTTTATTCATATGAACTGATGTATCTTCTATATTAATTGCAGGATATTTGCGTAACGTTTCGTTCGATAACGGTCCTTCTAAATGAGTAATAGGATGATTTTTTGCGGCGACAAAAACCCAATTAATTTCACCTAATGGAAAAATATTAATCATATTATCCAATGACTCCGTTCCTGTTGCGCCAATAGCAAGATGACATTCTCCATGCAATAACGAATCCCAAACGCCCATATATACCTGCCGATTAAATGTAAAATTAGTAAATGGAAATTTTTCTTGCAAATAACTCAACAGATCAGTGACAGCATCAACATCATAGAGCAAATTATTAATGGTCAGATTGATTTTGCGTTCAACGCCATCACGGATTTGATGCAGTTCTTCCGGCATGGTGGTTAACCAAAGTAGCCATTGGCTACAATGCTCATAAAGATGTTGACCGGCAAGCGTTAACGATACAGTACGTGTTGTGCGTTGAAACAATTGAGTATTAAGATCGGTTTCCAATGATTTGATGCGATAGCTAATGGCAGCGGGTGTTTTAAATAACAGTTTGGCTGCTTTGGAAAAGCTTTTACACTCAGCAACTTTTGTGAAAGTCCGCATAGTTTCTGTATCTAACATTATTCAGTCCTTTATAACAAAACGATCAATACCCAACCAAATCCCCAATAAAAGATCGGCTCCCGATGTGTGTCCATAATTTAAAAGATTATGAATAGCACAATGGTCATACTTATGTTGTTTAAGCCGTTCAATGACATTCAAAACAGATAATGAAAATTGACCTTGTAACGCATATTTTAAAAACGTAGCACTAATTGTTGTTGTCAACGTCTCTAATGGTAAAGCCTGCATTGCTGTTTTTAATTGTTGTATTTTGGGCTTAAAACGATGATCACTGACCAGTACCGCAATCATCCCAACAATAATATCATCAAAGCTAGGCGTTAAGCCGGGACCTAAACCAATAAATTGAGTGATATCCGCATGTTGTCCCAACATTAACCGATTCAACCCATCACACAAAATCACCAGATCTGGCGCGGGTTTATCAACAATATTTTCTTTAAGAAAACCAAATAAACCCGTTGGATAATCTATCTGCATGAATCGTTGCTTAATCGCGGTTTTATCTAATTGGGTGTGTGATCTGCATTTTAGCGTCATATTGCAGATATGTGTGTTATAACTTAACAGAACATCACCCATTTTTAAATCACCATTAATCTGTTGTGTTATGGTTAAATGATCATTAGCTAGCCTAGATTTTATTACATCAAAATCATTAGTCTTTAGAACCCAGCCCATAGGTGATAAACCACTGCCATAACGATGTAAAGTGAGCAATTGTTGCTGATGATTAATTAAATTAATGGAATGTTCATGCAAACTAAATAACGATAATCCGCTTTTTACATTTGGTGCATGAGCACTAATAATTAAGGGTTTAATTTGTTGTAAGTCATTTTGGGGTGATAACAGGCTATACTGCCGATCCGCATCGGCAGTGAATGATGTTGCTGTAAGTGAAGTACTTATCGCTTTTGTTAATAATTTATTTTCTGCATAACTACATTTCATAAATTAAACTTTAAGTTTTTTAGCTAATGCCTCAAGTGCTTTTTCAAAACAGGCTAATGGAGCACGTACCGTTCCTGCACCAATTTGACCCACACCAGCCTGTTTGTGGGCAATACCCGTATTAATCAAAGGAGTGATCCCCGTTTCAACAACACGGCGAACATCAAGCCCCAAACAGCATCCTTGGAAGTTCCAAGATGGAATTTGTAACAGCATATTATGGTCGAGGTAGATTTCACTCATCTCTTCAGATACTTCATATGCAACATCCGCGCCACCAGCACCAACGAAGCGAGTTACTCCAGGCGCAGCTACCATGGCAGCACCACCGATCCCAAAGGTTTCAGTAATCGCACTATCACCGATATCTGGATTGGCTTCGTTTTGTGAATAACCCGTGAAAAATAGTCCTTGCGGAGTGTTAACTGGGGCCGTAAACCATTCATCACCTAACCCACTCACTTTAATACCAAAATCTTTACCATTACGTGTCATAACAGTAACAATAGTACCTTCTTGAATTTGTGCTGCACTGTCCATAACCGATTTACAATACGCCATCGCTAGGTTTAAAAAGAACTGATCAGTGACACTTAAAAAGTCAAAAATTTTCGCCATTTCTGTTTTATTGCGATCAAGTAGAGCTAATTTGGGTGACAAGGTTCTAAGCAATAAAGCTGAAGCTGCAATATTACGTTGGTGAAACTCATCCCCCATAGTAATGGCTTGCGCCATTAACGCTGTAAGATCAATACCATTTTCAAATAGTTTAAGGGCATCATTTAATGCTGGTCCTAAGGACTCTTTCATCCAATGGTGACGATGAAGCACTTCCTCACCATAGGCGCCAAAGCGCATGACTTTACCAATACCTTCGTTTAAATTGCAGTATGCTCGATTACCATGAGTGATGTTTTCGACAACCAACATTGGCATATTTGCCGAAGTTATCCCTCCCATTGGTCCAACTGCATTAACGCTGTGACATGGAATGAATTCAACCTTACCATTTGCTAGTAAATCTAAAGCGGGTTTTTCATCGCTTGCCCAATTTTCAAACAAACATGCACCAATGCAAGCCCCCTGCATTGGACCAGTCATATCTTGCCAAGAAATGGGAGGACCTGCATGTAATAATTTATAACCTTGTGCTAAAGTCGGTACAGCTTCTTTTGCAGCAACTACCCCAATCCAATGTGGTCTAGCGGCTCTAATTCGCTCAATAATGGCTTGGTTTGCTTCATTAATTGCTCTATTCATACGTCAAAACCTCTTAATTTAATTTTTTTAAAATAGCCGCTAATTTTTGATTTCCGCCAGCTATTGGTGCCCATTGATAATGCACAACAGACACATTGGATGATTGAAGATCTTCCGCAAAACTGCGCAGTCCAGCATTGATTACACTTATATGATTAAGCAATGGATATGATTTAAGTGAACCCGTTGATTTTGTTGGCGTAATTAATTTTTTAGCTAATAATACCGCTTCTGGCAAATTATCCATTACCACAATGTTATTTTCAGTTAAGGCAGTTATTTGTTGGCTACGGCATTGTGGATCTTGCTGTGAGCCGGTTACTGTTGCAATAGCGATTAATGGATTATCGCTTGAACGTTGTGCGCAGGCCGCTTTATAACCGGCAATAATTGATTCAGCAGGATTAGGATTAGCACCATAACCAATCACCAAATCGAGTAATACTACGCCAACTGTCTTTTGTGCCCCTAACTTACTAATTTCTTGTTCACGAATTGAGGGGTCGATCATTGGATGAGGACGACCAACAGTATAAAAATCATCACCAAGATCAATAATTTTATGACCATTTTCGTCAAGCATTATGCCTTTATCATGATCTTCATTGATTGATAAATGCAACTCCTGAGCAAGTAACATCGCGGCTTCTGACGCTAAAGTTCCACCAGTATACAGTCCTGAAATCGTTTGCTTGGTTACTTTTGGTAATGCGCGTGCTGCCACTTCTACTTTGGCTAGCAAACAAGCTAAACGTGCTGCCTGATCTAATGTTTTGGCAAAATAGATATTCTCATCTTGTACTTTGTCGATAGTTGATCCTAAAAACAGTGCCACAATTGGCTTATTAATCAGCTTCATGGCATTAATAACTTTTTCTCGCACACTTTCAGCAGGTGGTTTTGAAATAAAAGTAATGACTTGACTTTGCTCATCTGCAGCGAGCATCTTTAATGCAGTCAGAGCACTTATTCCCCCTACCTCTTGTGATAAATCGCGCCCGCCCAAACCAATAGCTTGTGTAATACCTTGGTTTAATAAAGCAATTTGTGAGATGACTTCTTGAATACCTGTACCCGATGCACCAATTACACCAATATTCCCCTTAGGAATTACATTTGCAAAAGCTAGCGGTGCTCCAGCAATAATAGCCGTACCACAATCAGGCCCCATCACAATCAAATCTTTACTCGAAGCCTTAGTTTTTAGGCGAATTTCATCATTCACAGGCACATTATCTGAAAATATCATGACATTTTTATTATCATCTATGGCTTGTTCGGCAAGTTCTGCTGCGTATTCACCAGCAATCGATATCAAAACTAAATTAGCATCAGGTAATTTTTGGGTCGCGCTAGCATAACGCCTTGCTTTAAGTAATTTACTACCACCTTGTTGTTGCTGGGCGATATTTTTTAAAGCATCTTCAAGCTGTGTACTGATTAAATCCACAACATTAATTGAATCGTTATTCGTTTTAATAGCAACGCAAATATCATTGGGTGTTGCATCATTAAACTTATCACTCCAAAAACCCGTTGCCGTAAGCAAGGATTTATTGGCTGGAGTCCCCATCATGACAGAAACCTCATCAACTTCATCAAGATTACTCAGTTTTTTTGAAATTAACATTAAACTGACTGAATCTTGAAAGCTCCCTTTTTTTATGAAAGATTGAATCATGAGAATTGCCTCTCAATTATTTAGTAGTTATTTATTTTTAAATATGCAATAAATCTAAAATGATAGATATCGATTACAAATGGTATTTACTATAAGTCGATAAATCGTTATACCTTTATCTATCAAATTTAAAATCACACGCTATTTATATATTACGAAAAAAACTGCGAATAAATAGGTTAGATGTCACAATTCAATAACTTATTATTAGAAAAAATTTAAATAAAAATCATAATGATACCTGATTATTAAAAAATTTTTTATAATAGTAACTTATTAATTTAATTAAATTTTATAAAACTAAAAAAGAGTGTTTGATCACATTATTATTTGCTATTAATAGTATGTTACTTAGCAAACATAACCAGAATAATTCTTAAGAATAGAAAGATTAAAAACAGGTAGATGCTTATGAAAATCTTATATGATGATGTGGCAAACGCAGTGGAATGGATATCGAGTTTTGGGGGACTAGAACAAGGTGGAACCACGCGTTTACTTTATACGCCTCAATGGCTAGCAGCACAAAATGCATTGAAAGAACGCATGACCAATATCGGTATGCAAAGCTATTTTGATGATGTTGGCAATTTATATGGTCGCTTTGAAGGTAGTAAATATAAAGATCAGATCATTATGTCAGGTTCGCATGTTGATACAGTTGTCAATGGTGGAAAGTTGGATGGGCAACTCGGTATTATTGCCGCCTTACTTGCCATGCAATACCTAAAAGAAAACTATGGTCAACCTCTTCGTACTCTTGAGATTATCTCAATGGCTGAAGAAGAAGGCAGTCGTTTTCCATATGTATTTTGGGGTAGTAAAAATGTTTTTGCGATTGCAAACAAAAAGGATGTTGAAAATATCACTGATTCGGAAGGCATCAAATTTGTTGATGCCATGCAAGCCTGCGGATTTCAATTCAGTTCACAACCTGCACGCAGCGATATCAAAGCTTTTCTAGAAATTCATATAGAGCAAGGCGGCGTACTTGAAAAAGAACAAAAAAGCATTGGAGTTGTGACCAGTATTGTCGGTCAACGCCGTTATAACATCAGACTGATTGGAGAAGCCAACCATGCAGGCACTACACCAATGGGATATCGTAAAGATGCGGTGTATGCCTTTAGTCGTATATGTCATGAATCCATTAATAAAGCACTAAAAAAAGGTGATCCACTCGTACTTACTTTTGGTCATGTAGAGCCAAAACCTAATGTGGTTAACGTTGTACCAGGTGAAGTGCTATTTACCATGGATTGTCGCCATACCAATAAATCCGAATTAGTTGGATTTACTGAAGAAATCGAAGCCGATATGGTGCGTATTGCCAAAGAGCTAGGGCTTGAAATTGAAATAAATCGCTGGATGGATGAAGATCCCATTCCAATGAACGACAAACTAATCCATATGTTAGAAGACATTTGCAAAGAAGAAAAGCTCAGCTATCGTGTAATGCACAGCGGTGCAGGTCATGATTCACAAATTTTTGCGCCACGAGTACCTACCGCCATGCTGTTTGTACCAAGTATCAAAGGCATTAGCCACAATACGGCCGAAGATACCAAAACTGAAGATTTAGTCGAAGGTATCAAAGCGTTAACCTATGCGCTTTATAAATTAGCTTACCAAGAGTAATGAGGAATTAAAATGACAACCGTTGACACAACATCCAAAACAGTTGGTATCCAATACTGGCATAAAATCGTAGTATTATTATGTCTTGGTTGGACAGTGATGTGGATCTATCGTCCTGTTCTAACCGCTATCTTTCCAGAAGTTCAACAAACTATAGGTCCGCAATCCAATACCGAGTTAGGTTTAATTGCTAGTTGCTATTTTTTTGCTTATACCGCTATGCAAATCCCAGCAGGGATGTTAGTTGATAAGTTTGGTAAAAAAGCAGTAGTAATTCCTGGTTTCTTATTATTTACCATCGCCGCTTTAATCATTGGTAATGCACATTCTATTATGATGATTTATGTTGGTAGTTTATTAGCTGGCTTAGGTTGTGGCTCTTATTATGGTTCGGCTTGGTCACTTTCAGCCGAAAATATCCCATCTGAACATCGTGGCTTTGCTTCAGCTATTATCAATACTGGCTCAGCTTTAGGGATGGGCATAAGTTTACTGGCAACCAGCTTTTTAGTTAAATCATGGGGTATGCCATGGGAGTATATGCTCTATATTATTGCTGCGCTGTTACTTTGTTTAGTTGCAGGCTTTGCTATTGTTATCAAAGAACAACCAAAGCTTAGACAGCCAGTTCAAAATGACTCAACGAATAACCAAACGAAAACATCGCCAATTAAATCTGACCAAAAGCATAGTTTTTTTAGTATTGAAATGATTGCCTCTTACATTATGTATTTTGCAACATGTTATGGCTACTACATGATTGTCAGTTGGTTACCAAACTTTCTAGAAACTGAACGTGGTTTTACGGGGGGTAGTATTGGCTCAGCATCATCATTGGTAGCTTTTGCAGCTATTCCGGGAGCATTAATCATCAGTAAAATATCCGATAAATTTAGAAGTAAACGTCTATTGTTTATTATCGTATTAGAACTGATTGCTGCTGGAACCTTATTTATTACCGTACAATCTGCAACCATCACTTTTTTACTTGCGGGATTAATCTTTTATGGATTATTTGGCAAACTGACTGTCGAACCAATATTGATTTCACATGTTGCCGAAACCGCACCAAAAACCAATTATGGTACCTCTTTTGGTGTCTTTAATTTCTTTGGCATGAGTTCGTCAGTGATTGCACCACCGCTAACGGGTTATTTAGCCGATCTTACTGGCACTAAAATCACTGGGTTTTACGTCGCCATAGTCATATTGATCGTTGCTACGCTGATCTTCATGCTGATTAACTCGAAAAAAAAGGCTAACAACCAATAAACACCATTACCGGTCAGATGCCTATGACCGGTTAAACCAATATAAACAATGACTGCTTTTTACAAGTTGGGATTGCTATTACCTAAATAACGATAAACAGATAATTTAATAACCAAAAAGTTACGTAAAAACAGCAGCATGTTACAAGGAGAATAAAAATGGGGTATATCAATAATAATACTGGTTATCCAAAAGATCTGCTTGCATCAAGAGCCATTATTAAACGCCATAACTACGCATTGATACCGCCAGATGGGTTAGTCAAAAATATCATTCCAGGCTTTGAAAACTGTGATATCACAATTCTATCCACACCCAAATTAGGGGCATCATTTGTCGATTATCTTATTACTATGCATCAAGATGGTAAAAATTTACAAGGTTTTGGCGGTAAAGATATAGAAGTATTTGTCTATGTGATCAGTGGCGAAGTAACGGCAAAAGCTGACGATCAAGTTTTTAATCTAAAAACGGGGGGTTATGTTTATTGTCCAGCAGGAATTAAATTGTATTTGCAAAATGACACTGCTTTATCCCGATTATTTTTGTATAAACGTCGCTATATACCGCTCGCAGGTTATCAAGCACATATAGTGAGCAATCATGTCGAAAAACTGGATTGTATCTGTTATGAAGATATGGATAACGTCTTTGTGCAAGATCTCCTGCCTAAAGAGCTTGGTTTTGACATGAACTTTCATATATTAACTTTCAAACCTGGTGCAAGCCATGGCTATATTGAAACTCATGTCCAAGAACATGGCGCGTATTTGCTTAGTGGCGAAGGCTTGTATTTGCTTGATAATGAGTGGATACCAGTCAAAAAAGATGATTATATTTTTATGGGCGCTTATGCACTGCAAGCTTGCTATTCGGTTGGTAAAGAACCATTGAGCTATATCTATTCTAAAGATTGCCATCGAGATATAGAAATATAAACACAAGACACTTAAAAACATTATCAAGGAAACAAAATGGAACTTATTGTCATTGCGTTAGGTGGTAATGCCATTGCCAAACGCAATCAACCTTTAACAGTCGATAATCAATATGAAAATATTGATGCAACAACAAAAATTATTGCCAAACTTGCGGGTAAATACCGCTTAGTTATCGTACATGGTAATGGACCACAAGTAGGATTATTGGCTTTGCAAAATCAAGCTTATTCTCAAGTCCCTGCCTATCCGCTAGATATTTTAGTTGCCCAAACCCAAGGCATGCTAGGTTATATGATTGGACGCAGTTTACAACAACACAACAATATTAATAAAGTTGTGACGGTGTTAACACAAGTCGAAGTGGATGAGCATGATCCCTCGTTTATTCAACCAACTAAATATATCGGGCCTGTCTATCAACCCGATCAACAGCAACAATTACAAGCACAATATGGTTGGACATTTAAACAAGATGGTCAATATATTCGCCGAGTCGTTCCCTCACCAAAACCAAAAACAATACTCGAAATTGACACCATAAAAGAACTGCTGACCGATGATGCCATTGTGATATGTAATGGTGGTGGTGGTATACCAGTAATTAAAGATGTGAATGGTTACAAAGGTGTCGAAGCAGTGATCGATAAAGATCACTCAGCTGCAATACTTGCAACGCAGCTTAAAGCCGATCATCTGATGATCTTAACAGATGCCGATGCCGTTTATGAAAATTGGGGCACTCCTGATCAAACTGCATTACGCCATGTCACCCCTGAACGACTAAAACCGTTAGCGGTTGACGATGGTGCAATGGGTCCAAAAGTAAAATCGGTAATTGAATTTGTCGAAAAGACGGGCAACAGAGCTTACATCGGTACATTAACCGATATTGAAGCGTTATTAGATACCACTAAAGGCACCATTGTCAGCCCATCAAATCAACAAAGTAATGAGTGAGTAAACATATCTGGAAAAGATAGGAGTTTTAATATGAGAGTTGATAGACAAACCTTACATCATTTAATCGCTAAAAAATTACATAAAGCGGGTTTAACAAGCGAACACGCGGATATTGCTGCTGATGCCCTAACTTTTGCTGATGCCCGTGGCATCCATTCGCATGGCGCGGTGCGCGTTGAATATTATGCTGAACGTATTGCCAAAGGTGGAATGACACATAACCCTAATGTCACGTACCAAGAGACAGGTCCAGCCAGTGGCATATTAGATTTTGACAATGGGTGTGGTTTAGTGGCCGCTAAAGTAGGCATGGATAAAGCGATTGCCATGGCGAAAAAAAATGGTATTGCAGTGGTAGGTATTCGTCGTATGTCACACAGTGGTTCACTTTGTTATTTTACCGAAATGGCCGCTGAACAAAATTTAATTGCGGTATCTATGTGCCAATCCGATCCAATGGCGGTACCTTATGGCGGCGCAGAAGAATTTTTTGGTACGAATCCTATCGCCTTTGCTGCACCAACAGCCGATAATCGTCTTGTTTCGTTTGATATGGCTACCACAGTACAAGCTTGGGGAAAAATATTGTATGCCAAATCCAAAGGTGTGCCAATTCCACCGACTTGGGCAGTTGACGAACAAGGTGAACCAACAACCGATCCACACAAAGTCAACGCTCTATTACCAATAGCGGATGCCAAGGGTTATGGGCTAATGATGATGGTGGATGTATTGTCAGGCATTTTATTAGGTGTACCATTTGGCAAAAACGTCTCATCAATGTATGCCGACTTGTCTAAAGGACGCGATCTTGGACATTTGCATATTGTTATCAACCCCGATTATTTTATCGGTCTTGAAACATTCAAAAAGAACATGTCTGCCATGCTGGATCAACTAAAACACGTTAAACCTGCTAAAGGAAATAGTGAAGTCTTTTTCCCTGGTGAACGAGGCAAAAAACGTGAAGCGGATTACTTAAAAAATGGGATAGAAATTGTAGATGAAATCTACAACTACTTAATAAGTGATGCTATCCATTACAATCGATATGATCACAAAAATAAGTTTGCAGAATAAAAATCCCCCTGAGTTGGCATGGGATATGAAGATTGACCTTTAGAACTTTCTTAATTAAGAATCCCTGTGCATACAGGGAACACCAGTGACCAATCGATTATGAGTCGCTTTTATGGTGGTTTATCCCTGTGTATACAGGGAACATATGGGTATCGATAGACTCAAAAGCCCAACTGGTGTTATTTCCATCGCTGGTATTTTATTCCTTGCCCTCTCGATATTGAATTCAGAGGTTTAAATTAATTTATTATTCTTATGCAAAAAGCTTCTGTTTTTATTCGTAATGCCTCAATATCATCTTCTGAATCATATTGTTCATTTGGAGTTTTAATATATTCCTCAATCATTAAATAAGTATCATGTGATTTTTTAATTAGAGAATTGGTTGATTTTTCTATTAAATTATTTTCTTTTTTCTCTACTGTTTGCCCCGTATGAGTAATAGTTATATCACTTTCATCCCAATCATTCGATTCCCAAAAACTAAGTCCATCCATTTCAGTTTTACTTATACTATACAGTTTATTATTTTCTATTTTGAATTCTACCTTCCTTATTATATTAAACCCATCGGTAACATAATCAGTAAATTTTCCATTTTTCATTTTCGATCTGTAACCGTCCAATTTACACTCCCACTTACCAACCAAAAACTCATTAGTAACTTTACCGCCACCATCATCACCATCATCACCACAACCAGACAACGCAAAACAAACCAATCCTAGTAATGCAATTCTTTTCATACCATCTCCTTTTTTAGGTAATGGTATGTTATTTAAAAATTAAGGGCAATGAAAAATCGCCACTAGGGCGGTTTATCCCTGTATATACAGGGAACATTTTTCTGTAAATACACCTAATTTTTTTTCAAGCGGTTTATCCCTGTGTATACAGGGAACATACGATTGAGGCTGGGGATCTGGTTTTCGTTGACGGTTTATCCCTGTGTATACAGGGAACATTAGTTATTTCAATGTGACGAACGCCTCGATCGCGGTTTATCCCTGTGTATACAGGGAACATAGCGTATAAATTAGATTGGATCGATTCTGTGCCGGTTTATCCCTGTGTATACAGGGAACATCAGGTCAAAAACCTAACCCTAATGCATCAGTGCGGTTTATCCCTGTGTATACAGGGAACATTATCGGTAATACTCAAATACGCGTTTTTGCTGCGGTTTATCCCTGTGTATACAGGGAACATACCAATTATAACATACTGTTTTATAATTAAAATATTGACTGTGAAATTTCTACCGATTTTTTTGGCTATTTTTTATCAAAATTAGCATTTATAACACTATGTTTTTATTAAATTAATTAAAATTGATGGGAATTAAAATTCGATTCTACGGGATTCCAACAATAAATTTATATTTTTCATATAATTACAAATTGGCAAACAATGAAATATAGAATTGCGATTATTTGAATAGCAAAAAAATGCTATGTAATATTGACGCATCCCCGATTTATCCCTGTATATACAGGGAACATCAGAGACAGCTTTCTCGCCTGCTCGGCATATTCGGTTTATCCCTGTACATACTGGGTACACAAAAAACCATATATTATTATAGATAAATGATAAATTAATGCATATGCCAATAACCTAAATTAGGTTAATTTACAAATAAAGCTGTTTTATCTATATGTATAAGAAATACTTTTCTAGACTAATCTAATATAGAAATTAGTCTGTTTACAATTGAGCCCTTTCGGGCTTTTTTATGGATTAGGCATGGTAAATTGTTTGTCTTCTTCTTTAATGTTATCCGTTACTGTCTCAATAATCTCACTCATATCATCTGGGTTATCTTCAAATTTTTTTTCATCTAATTGGTTAGGATTTTTAATATCAAATTCTTTAAAACTCAGGTAAATCGCTTCAAAAAAATCTTTTGGAACGTCCCCGTCTTTTAGTTGGCTTATATTATTCATTGTGATTTCAAGAAACTTCTGAAAGTAACTGTCAGTAGCTACACAATCCTTTAAAACCGGAAATTTAACATTGTCTTTTGTACCCAGACAGATCAAGTCAAGTTTACTTCCCTTTTTGATGTTCACTGCATCATCTTTATTTTTTAATTCAATAGAAACCAATTCAGATTGATTATCACCATTTGCAACAATATATGGATTACCATTTAAATCCGTTTTTACTTCTGATGTTTCTGTTATAATATTCACTAACTGTTGATCGTATGTTTTGTCGTATTTAGTCAAATCATTACTGAATTCTTTGCTAAGATCTGATACCGATACGATTGGTATTTTTTCACCAATAATTGATTCACCGTTTGTTCTAAAAACAGCAATATCTTCATTTATAAGTAACTCAGTAAATTTTTTTGCATTATCATTAGCAAAAGCGTTGAAACCGATCAAAGTTAATATTGAAATTGCAATTAAATTTTTCATTCCTTACTTCCATTTATTATTGAATAATAACAGATGATAAAATAATTAAATTTTTTTCATACTTTAAATTTTATTTTGGGTAATAGTATTTTATTTAGATGATTTGGGCAATAAAAAACCGCCTAAGCAGTTAAGTGAATAAATTATTAATTCCTTTTAAAAAGAAGACTTTTCATAAACTATTTTATGGAAAGAGATCGTAATATGCAGTTATAAACAAAACAAATTCTGTAAGCGCTATTGAGCATAATCAATAAAATAACTTTGTATTTATAAGTTTAGTTGCTTATCTATACTGATAGGTAAAAATTCATTTATTTTATACTTTTACCATGCAATCCTTAAAAACTCATTAATCAATCAAATATATGTCGTATAAATAATATTTAGAATCCATTCATATAAAGTTAACAACTTCTAATCTATTATGATTTATCCCTGTGCATACAGGGAACGCTATCCACTGATTGCTTCTGTGTCTAGTTCTGCCGGTTTATCCCTGTGTGTACAGGGAACAGATCGTTTAATTTTTCAGCCACCAATTTTTTAGCGGTTTATCCCTGTGTGTACAGGGAACAGCCAGTATCTACTGCGATAAATCGCTCGCCCTCCGGTTTATCCCTGTGTGTACAGGGAACAGAACACGTCAATAATCCGCAAACACTGGTGGGACGGTTTATCCCTGTGTGTACAGGGAACAGACCAATTATAACATACTGTTTTATAATTAAAATATTGACCACCAAATTTCTACCAATTTTTTAGGCTATTTTTTATTAAAATCGGTATTAATAACGCACTGTTTTTATTTAATTAATTAGAATTGATGGAAATTAAAATTAGATTCTACGGAATTCTACCAATAAATTTATATTTTTCATGTAGTTAAAAATAGGAATTTTTATTGTTCTATTTTTAATGATTTGTTGTTATCAAAATGACTCTATTTTTATAGTTGTTTGCATGTGTAGCTTAGTTATAAAATTTTTACAAATTAAACTCAAGTAGTGTTTTTTTAGTAAGTGCATTTCTGTAATTTTGAGTGATCCAATATATTCTTTTTGAATGAAAATAATTTTATAAGCGCTGTTATTTGTGATCTATTACTCAATATTAAAAATAAAACTTTATGTCAGCTCAACATGGTATTTTGTCTATAATCATAGATTTAAAATAAATTATTTATTGATTTTTATACTGAAACGTATAGCTAACCTGAAACTTTTTGACAAAGTTTTGTCCCTGTGTTTATAGAAAACTCATATTATCAATTTGATTCAAATAAGATTTTAAAACGATAATAATCATAATAAGCTTTTTAATTTTTGCCATGCATATTTAAATCTAAACTTAAGATAAAAAGCCAAAATACGCATCTTGATTTTACTTATTGGGCGATTTTCTTTTTTTTTGATATCATCAATTGCACTCAATAACTCATCTTCATCAAAAAAGTAGCAGACAGATGGAACAGGTGTGAGCGCATTGTGGTAACAATAAGGTGCGACATAATTAAATAAAGCATGCTCAACATAGGATATTGGAAATAATTTTGCTACTGAAGCAATATGGTTATAATCGACTTCATTATCAACAAATAGATCTGAAAGAGCAATATAAAGATCTTCTTCATTTAACGTATGTTCCACTTTGTAAACTCCTCTATTTCATCATCAAGGCTATCTGCAACTGCTGAACCAATCATCGATCCTCCAATACTGCCAGCTAAAACAACAGCAATAGCACAAAATGGAGCACCTGGACCACATATTGTTGATGCACCTAACCCTGCCAACCAGCCTCCTGCCATCGCTCCTCCAATTCCCATTCCTTGCTTTATAGTTTCTTTCGGTTTATTTTCAGCATTAATAATCTCATAGGTAGCAAGTGATGCCGTCACTAAAATACCAACTTTACCTATAATTTTTAATCGTTTATTTTTTGTTGTATAGTCTTTATTATCACGACCAGAAGAGCTAATTGTTTCATAATATATGATATTTTTTTGTTTAGGTGAAAGATCTTTAAAGTTTAATTTGAATCTTAGCTGTGAATATTTATTTAAATAATATTCATGTGTCTTAGGTCCTGATTTATATTTTTCTGCTCTCGCTAATCCATAAGCTGATGTGTATTTTCTATGCTCTGCCATAATTTGATTTCTCATTTCGTAACAAAATGTAGCAGCCTCTTTCACTGATACTTTCTTCGCGTCAACTAATCCTTTTATTTCTACACTAATTCTTTTTATATTACTTATATAACTCTCTCTTACTTTTGCATCGCTGATTGCATCTTTTGCAAATTTCATTGCAGTATCATTCAGTGCAAACAAAGCATTGTCTAATATTTGATTTGGATCTTCGATTAAATTGTCAGTTTCCGTAGGAAATTGACCTCCCACCATAAGTGTAACCACCATAATTATCAACCTATTATTGTTTTTAATAAATTTTCAGTTATGCTTGATATATTATTATCATCCCCTAAATTCTCTAAGCTTTCTATCTCTATTCTTGCACTATCACATTGTGTATCAATAGTTAGTCTTGCTTTATTATTTTGATCAAAAGTTCCTTTTAATAATTGACCATTATTTAAAGTAACAATGAAGTTTAAACCAGAATAATCTCTATTTGAAGCTATTTGAAATCCAATCCAGTTATCAGCTTTTTTTTGGTTGATTTCTTGTTTATTTATAATGGAATTTGATTGAGATGAATTCGATAGACTATTATTAGAGATATTAATATACATAGTACTTTTTAATGCAATGATTCTATGACCACCAACTGGAGTGCATTTACACGCAATAATACAACCATCATAAGCAACAGGTTTTCCGTCAATAATAAAATTACTTGCCCCCTCTATGATCCTTCCTGTGCTTCTACATTTAGGGCAAGATGCTAAATCGCCCAATAAGGCGACACCATCAATACCACAATAACCATTCCCTGAGGCTGTAATAATCCTACCACCATAATTAGTTATATCTCCCAATACAGCTATTTGTTTAATCATGCTATATTCTCAAGTGCTTTATATCCATTTTTAATATGGAAATATTTTATACAATATAACTATATAAATCCTATTTTTTAGGTTAATGAATGTAAATAGATATTTGGTTATGAACGGATATCTGAGAAAGTAAAAGATTTGACGAATCACATTTGCGCACTCTGTAATTCTGTAATAGCAATAAAGCATAACCGTTTTAACACTGGCGATTCTGTTTTTTTCTCGCAAATTATTCAACTGGTCGATGACAGTGGCTAAGGTTTGTTTATAAATACTAAACAACTGTAACTGAGTAGAGTTAAAATTCATGTCTACTATTGATTAATACCTGTGTATACAGGGAACACAATCAGTAATTGATACAACTCATCACGCAAATCGGTTTATCCCTGTGTGTACAGGGAACAGAAAAGGCAAGAAAGGCAAACACAAATCAATGCCGGTTTATCCCTGTGTGTACAGGAAACAGCGGCGTGACTACCGACGAAATAGGAAATTTGGCGGTTTATCCCTGTGTGTACAGGGAACAGGTATCTGACAATTTTCATTGATAACTACGTTGCGGTTTATCCCTGTGTGTACAGGGAACAGTCCAGATGTAATGACGATAGGTTTACCTAGAGCGGTTTATCCCTGTGTGTACAGGGAACAGGATATAATCTACAACGTGATCCACCATCATACCGGTTTATCCCTGTGTGTACAGGGAACAGTGCAATTGTGATTGGTTCATCAAATTGTTTAGCGGTTTATCCCTGTGTGTACAGGGAACAGACCAATTATAACATACTGTTTTATAATTAAAATATTGACCACCAAATTTCTACCGATTTTTTAGGCTATTTTTTATTAAAATCTGTATTTATAACACACTGTTTTTATTTGATTAATTAAAATTAATGGAAATTAAATTTCGATTCTACGGAATTCTACCAATAAATATATATTTTTCATGTAGTTAAAAATAGGAATTTTTATTGTTCTATTTTTAATGATTTGTTGTTATCAAAATGACTCTATTTTTATAGTTGTTTGCATGTGTAGCTTAGTTATAAAATTTTTACAAATTAAACTCAAGTAGTGTTTTTTTAGTAAGTGCATTTCTGTAATTTTGAGTGATCCAATATATTCTTTTTGAATGAAAATAATTTTATAAGCGCGGTTATTTGGAATTTATTATACTGTTTTAAAAGTAAATACTTATATTGGCTCAATATTATATTTTTTTATAAACATAAAATTAATTTAGATTATTTATTTATCTTTTATACTGAAACGTATGGTTAACCTGAAACTTTTTGACAAAATAGAAATACCTATTATTTGTTAGTAAACAGACTATAAATTGTTGATCACTATTGTCACTCTTTGCATTTGGCTGATTGTATCTTGCAAATTTTTATTTTCTAGTTTAATTTACCTGCACAAATTATAAATAATTAGAGACTAAACATGCAGATATCATTTAAAGAACAACAGCAGCGAATTAGCTTTGTAAAACAATTTTTTGCCGATAAGTTAGCGGAAAATTTATCATTAATCGAAGTTCAAGCCCCTCTACTGAGTAAAGTTGGTGATGGTGTTCAAGATAATTTATCTGGAACTGAAAACGCAGTGCAAGTTAAAGTGAAAACCATTAATGATGCCCAATTTGAGGTAGTGCATTCACTCGCTAAATGGAAACGTAAAATTTTAAGTGATCACCATTTTGCTGTTGGTGAAGGCTTATATGCTAACATGAAAGCATTGCGTCCTGATGAAGATCGCTTATCACCTATTCATTCTGTCTATGTTGATCAATGGGATTGGGAAAAAGTAATTCGACCAGAAGATCGTAATCTAACTTATTTAAAACAGACGGTTGAAAAAATTTATTCAGCCATTAAAGCGACTGAAAAAGCAGTATCCGAAAAATATCATCTTTCCCGTTTTTTACCTGAATCAATAACCTTTATGGACAGTGAGCAACTGTTAAAACGTTATCCAAATTTATCCCCTAAAGAGCGTGAAAATGCGATAACTAAGGAACTTGGCGCTGTATTTTTAATTGGTATTGGCGGTAAGTTGGCAAATAACGAAAAACATGATGTTCGTGCTCCAGATTATGATGATTGGAGTAGCGATAATGAAATGGGTTCTAAAGGATTAAATGGTGATATTTTAGTTTGGAATCCAATTTTAAATAGCGCATTTGAAATTTCATCTATGGGTATTCGTGTCGACCCAGAAACATTAAAACGTCAATTGAAAATTACAGGTGATGAAGATCGGTTACAATTTGCTTGGCACCAAGCTTTAGTCAATGGAGAACTATTACAAACCATAGGTGGTGGAATTGGTCAATCTCGTCTAGTTATGTTACTTCTACAACAAAAACATATTGGTCAAGTTCAAGCTAGCGTTTGGGATGATTCAACCAAACAAAATTATTCACAATTGCTTTAGTCGCAGTAAACATACTTTACCTTAAATGGTAAAGTATGATTTTGACTAAAAACTCCTATCCAATCCCATTTGCCAAAAATTAGCTTCAAGCTGTGTAGCCTGCTTGAATATTGTCGTTAACTGTTCAAATCGGCTCGTATCGATATTTATTAAACGTTGATCAATCCAAGCAATTTCATTTTGCATTGCTTGTTGAAACTCCTTACTGGCATACATTTTAATCCAACTGGTATATGGGTTATTTTTAGCATCATACCAAAGTTGTTTTTTTAACCATTTGGCAATCATACCATAACCGATTAAACAAGGAGCCAATACAATATGTAAGTCTAAAATATCACCTTGTAATCCAACATCAAGCACATACTGCGTATATGCCTTATTTGCTTTGGCTTCCGTTAGCGTATTGAGTTCATTTTCATTTATTCGCCATCTTTTACAATATTCAATATGTAAATCGAGTTCAACTTCAACAATCGTTTTTAAACTATTTAAAGATTGCTTAATTTCTGAAATATCATTACTTTTATAGACAGCAAGTCCCCAAACCCGTGAAAAATTGATTAAAAATAGATAGTCTTGTTTTAAATAGTGCTGGAAACAGGTTATATCTAATGTTCCTTTGCCTAATCGTTGAATAAATTCATGTTGAATATAGTGATCCCAATCAGTTTGACATGATTGAATAAGTGAGTAAAACGATGACATAACAGCTCCTTTTTTAACAACTCAGCTACTGACGAGCAAAACAGTCTTGCAGAAAAAGTCTGTTTTAAACTCCTTTCGTCGGCATTAAACGAATCAGATTCTACTGATATAATTTCAGCCTATAGCACCCCAATTAAATAAATATCTAGAATTATGAACAAAACTTTTACATGAGTAATAATTTATTATTAAGTTTTACTTTCTTTTTGTTCATTTATTATCAACTAAAAAATTAATTTTTATTATTGCAGTTGAGTAGGCTTATTCGGTCACATTGTAGATATAGCTTAGTGAGCCTACTCTATCTATTTTATTAAACTTACTTATCTGTTTTCTGACTCAATTTGGGGTTCCTGATTTTCTGTAGCGGGCGGAGCTGCTGCTTCTTGTTGAACTGATGCATCAGATTGAGTTTTTTGGTTCTGATCTTGGGTTGTTGATGTTTGTTCGGTTGTTTTAGTCGTTGCGGATATATCTTTAAAGAGCACATAAACAATCTTTTGTTGACCACGATCACAAGATCCGACAATTTTACCTTCTGTTTGTTGATCGGCTTGATCTACTGAAATGAGTTTCAATTGAAATTTTGAAGGATCAACACCATTATTTTCTATTTTTTTAGCTATATTGGCACTGATATCATCACAATTAGATGCTACAGCCATCATTGGTAAACTTAATAACAGAACCAAGACTAACTTTTTCATTTCCTTTCCTTTTAATATAGAACTGCCAACATTATAAAACTATTGGTGAATCTGTCTACATTTGTTGTACATAATTACTTCATAAAAGTGAGTGATGATAAAACGAATTTTGGAAAAAATGGAATAATGATTACTGGTGTTGGTTTTCCAATAATTTTAATCTATTCACAATCCAAGTTCGGATATCGTTTAATTCATCTTCCGATAAACTATTCACAAAATCTCTTTTTTCGTGCAATTTTTTTCGATCAGCTTCAGTTAATACTACTCCTTTTAAATTTAACAATACTTCTTTACGGTATACGGAGTAGATAAATTCTTTTATCAAGTCATCTGAAAAATTTATCTCAGTCATAATATTCATTCCTTTTGTCTCATCATTACCTACTTCACAACTATTGAATAAAAATAGCTGGTCTTTTTTCAGGTAAATACCATCAACTACATCGGATAAAAAATGCCATTTATTCTAAAATTTAAATCATTATCAAAATATCACTGACACTTTTTACTATAATATTATATTAAAGTCTTTACAATGGACGAATATTAATCATTCATAAAAATTTTTTAATTTTATATCACCAAAATTATTCACTATACTATTTGATAAGTATTTAACAAACCTGTTGATAACTCTTTATAAAATTGATTTATATTGTTATTTTCACTAGGTTAAAAATTAACCAGCGAATTTTTTGGTTTTATACCCTTAAAAAAAGCAAGTGTTTTTTTACTTTTTTCTTTTACAAAAAAAGCTTTTTATCGTCTAAATTGCAACAAAAAAGCAACAGCCAAATATTAATATTGTGATTGTTGCTTTAACATTATTGGTATTTAAAACGCAGTAAAATTCCAAATAGCAAATAAGAAATCTAAATAGTCAATATTTACAATTGGTAAACTTTACACCTTTTAAAATAGATAGGTTTAAAGTAAACAGCTAATTGCGATAATTCTGTTATTTTGTTAATTATTAAAATTGTTAGGATAAGTTTTTTTAATTAAACAGCGAAAATCAAATATCAAGATTGATTGTCACATTATCATTATTAGAATTTATAATGCGGTTAGAAATGCGATAAAACCAAATATGACACCAGGAGAATTAGCGATTGCAATTGGCCAATCTTTCTTTTCTCGTAATAATCCATAAAACACCCAAAGTAAACAGTTGATTGCAGCCGCTAATGGTTGAGTTGGATTAGATTTTAACCCATGAAGATTATCAATAATTTGTGGAATATAAGAAATATACATACATAACGAAGCTGCTGTTGCGATAATACCTAAATAATGGAAAGCTTTTTTTGATAGTTTCAAAATTGTCCCCTTTTAAATTTCTAAAGATATCTAAATGATTATAATCAGATGTGGAATTACCTGCAATTACACGATCTTGCCCCAAAGTATTCATTATCGTTAAGACAAATCAATGAAATAATAAGGAATGTATGTGTTAAAAAACGATGTTACAGTTATTCATCAGGTTATAAAACGCACTGTGTAGTTTATTAACCAGTAAGATAAAAACCACACAATGCAATTTATTTCTAGGATTGGTGATACTGTTATAAATTACCTGTAATTATTTAAGTTCAGTCTGTTTTGTTTCATAACCTAAAAATATAATACTGATAATTGCAACTAAGATCGATAAACTAAAAAGCCCGAAAATGGTACTGATTGATACATTATTTGCCATTAATAACCCAACCATTAATGGACCTAAAATACCGCCAATACGACCAATTGATGCCGCCATGCCGGCACCCGTTGCCCGAATATTAGTGGTGTATTGTTCTGGCGTGTAAGCATACATCGCCCCCCATGCACCTAAATTAAAGAACGAAAGTAATGCACCAAAGAATAATAACTGGTTAGCGGATTCAGACAAACCAAACAAATATGCGCTTATTAATGTACCAAGTAAATAGGTAACTAACACCCATTTACGCCCAACACGTTCAATTAGCCATGCAACTGTAAAATAACCAGGTAACTGTGCAAGCGTCATTAGCAAAATATATTCAAAGCTTTTAACCATACCAAAGCCTTTCATCATCATAACACTTGGCAACCATAAGAACATGCCATAATAGGAAAACACTACGCAAAACCAAACAATCCATAGCATTAATGTTTGACGACGAAACTTTGTTGATAACAATGACTGTACTTTATGAAGGATGGAATCTTTTTTAGCATTGGAATTTAACTGTATGTATGTTGGTGAATCCGGTAAGCTAAATCGTAAATAGAGCGCATAAAAAGCAGGAGCAGCGCAAATTATCATAGCTCCACGCCAACCAACTGCTGGAAGCGGGATCAGAAAATAAGCAATCAATGCCGCAAGTACCCAACCTACAGCCCAAAAGCTTTCCAGTAATACCACAACCCTACCACGTACCTCTGGTGCAACGCTTTCACTAACTAATGTGGATGCAACGGGCAATTCACCACCTAATCCCATACCAATGAAAAAACGTAATACAAGCAAGCTACCCAGTCCCCATGCAAAGGCACTTAAACCACTGGCAATACTAAACATGAGTAAGGTAAATAAAAAGGCCGATTTACGTCCTTTTTGATCTGCATAAATACCAAATACAAATGCACCCACCGCCATACCGATAGAGTTAACACTACCTATCCATCCCAGTTGAGCAGGTGAAAGCCCCCAATCTTGCTTTAACGCAGCTAAAATAAAAGATAATAAGCCAACGTCCATTGCATCAAACAACCAACCTGTGCCGGCAACAAGTAATAGCTTATTAATCGATAATGATGATACTTTTAAATTTTCCATAATAACTAACAGATAAAATGACTTGAGTTTGCTCATCAAATCAGATTCTGAACAAAATGTCCATAACTTAATCTGACTTTACCCAAGCTATCCCCAAAATCTGAGCCTTGTGCAACAATAATACCTTGAGATAATAGGTGATTTAAAAACATTAATTCTTGAGCCGTATTTGTGACGGGTAAGTTTGCATACAAATGGAAACCACCTAATGATGGTTGATAAGTTATCTCACCTTTAAATTTCGTGTTTAGCCAATCCATTAATAGCTCCGATCTGTATTTTAGTTTTTCACGTAGCAGTTGTTGATGTGCCAGATAGTGGTTCTTTAAATATTGTTCTGCTAATAATTGAGGTAAAATGCTTAACCCTGAATCAATATGTTGGCGGATTTTAGCTAAGTTTTCGATAACTGCTCGAGGCGCAATCATCCAACCAATTCGAATATTTCGACCAATATATTTAGATAATGAACCTAAATAAATAACCTGATCATTACTATCAAACTTTTTAATCGGTGAGATTGCTAAGTTATCGCTAAAGGCTAAATTACTATAAGCATCATCCTCGACGATTCCAATACATTGTGATCGACAAAAATCAAGTATCCTTTTTTTTCGTTTATCACTCATAACAAATCCCATCGGGTTTTGAAAAACAGGATTTAAGAACAACCATTTTACTTGATGTTGTTCTACTACTTTTTTTAAACTCTCCGGCATGATGCCTTGAGCATCACACTCTATGCCATATAAGCGTAATCCCGCTGCTTGAAATAAGGGTAACGAATAAAAGTAAGAAGGAGACTCAATGCCAATCGCATCTCCTGGTTTGAGTAAACCTTGCGTAATTAAGAACAATGATTGCTGAGTACCTGAAGTAATTAAGATCTCATCACTGTTAACTTGCATAGCAAAACATGCTTTCATGTAGTGCACAATCTGTTCTTTAAGTGAGGGTAACCCCAACTGTAGTTGATCACTCTGTTTTTCGTGCATCACTAATTCGTGCGATGATATATTAGGTAATTGTAATTTGGGAATTAAATCAGTGGGTAAATCTCCATTAGCAAGATCATATATTTGAGTTTTACTGTTCCGTAGTTTATCAATTTTTTGTTGATACAATGTTTGTTTGTTTTGATAGAAGAAATGTCCAGGTAAACGCCAATTAATCGTAGAGTAAACTTGCACCCCCCATTTTTGATTATTTACATATGTACCACTACCACGTTTACGAATTAATACACCGCGTTCAGTTAAATAATCTAGAGCATGTACGATAGTCGAACGATTTACTTGCAATTGTTTAGCCAATTCACGTTCTGAAAGTAACCTTTCACCCGAAATCAAAATCCCATGTTCGATATAATACTCAATCAGTTGGATAACTTTTTTGAAAATTGGCCCTTCAAAGGGAACAAGTTTTTGTTTATGCCACATGTTTTACTCTTTTTATATCGGAGTGATAAGTCTAATATTTTTAAAACTGGTATTAAATGGTTGAGTCTTTTAATGCCATCGCAATTTTGTGTGATTAGGTTTCGACTTTTTTAATATACATTTCCTACCATTAAAAAATTATGTCCTAAGAAAAAAACTTTATAATTTTATTTTGGTTTTCATTTATCTCATTGATAATGTTCGCTTTATTACATTAAGTATTGCAAAACAAAGATGATCTATTGAAATAATGGCATTATAAGCAATGTCTAAAAATATACTTAATGTTGCCTAAATTTAACCGAATATAAAATAAAATTGGATGGTTTGATTATAGTCCAATTGGCCGTTTATTCCACTCTTATATTTCTGAATAATAGATACCTGATCTCACATTTTATTATTAAGAACTTTACTAGGAGCAAGCATGAATCAAGTTACAGGAACGCAAACCGTTAAACGTGGCATGGCGCAAATGCAAAAAGGTGGTGTTATTATGGATGTCGTTAATGCCGAACAAGCAAAAATTGCTGAGCAAGCGGGGGCTGTCGCAGTGATGGCTTTAGAACGTGTGCCATCGGATATTCGAGCAGCTGGAGGCGTTGCCCGAATGGCGGATCCAACAATAGTAGAACAGGTAATGAATGCAGTGACGATTCCTGTCATGGCAAAAGCACGTATTGGGCATATTGTTGAAGCTCGTATCTTAGAATCAATGGGCGTTGATTATATCGATGAAAGTGAAGTATTAACCCCTGCCGATGAACAATATCATCTACTTAAAAGTAATTTTACCGTACCATTTGTGTGTGGTTGTCGTGATTTAGGCGAAGCATTGCGTCGTATTGGTGAAGGTGCATCAATGTTAAGAACCAAAGGTGAGCCTGGTACGGGTAATATTGTTGAAGCGGTACGCCATATGCGTAAAGTCAATGAACAAATTCGTATGGTTGTCAGTAAATCTGATGATGAGTTGATGACTTTTGCTAAAGAAATTGGTGCGCCTTTTGAACTAGTAGAACAAATTAAGCAACTCGGTAAATTACCTGTCGTCAATTTTGCTGCTGGTGGCGTAGCAACTCCTGCCGATGCAGCTTTGATGATGCAACTTGGTGCGGATGGCGTATTTGTCGGTTCTGGTATTTTTAAATCACAAAATCCTGAAAAATTTGCTAAGGCAATTGTGCAAGCTACAACCTATTATGATGATTACCCACGTTTAGTGGAATTATCGAAAGGCTTAGGTGAAGCAATGAAAGGAATAGAAATCAGTAAACTTACCGAATCGGAACGCATGCAAGAACGAGGTTGGTAATGACGCAATCGTTAACTTCCAAACGGTTAAAAAAAGTTGGTGTGCTCAATTTACAAGGAGCGGTTAGCGAACACATCACTATGCTAAATAGTTTAGATAACGTGCAAGCTATCGCAGTAAAACATCCTGAGCAATTAGCTGAACTAGATGGCCTGATTATTCCGGGAGGAGAATCAACAACCATTAGCCGTTTGATAAAACAAAATGGACTGTTTGAACCAATTAAACAATTTGCTCAACAAGGTAAAGGTATTTTGGGAACTTGTGCAGGATTAGTATTATGCGGAAAAACCACTACTCATAATGAAGTTGAACAGCTTGCTTTAATCGATATTCATGTTGAGCGTAATGGTTTTGGTCGGCAGATTAACAGCTTTGAAACAAAGTTAGATGTTAAGTTAATCGGTCAACAAATCCCTGCTGTTTTTATTCGTGCTCCCTATATCGCCAAAGCAGGTAAGCATGTAGAACAACTCGCTTTTATTGATGAACATTGCGTAATGGCTAAACAAAATAATATTTTAGTCTGTTCATTTCATCCTGAATTAACACAAGATAATCGCATTATGCACTATTTTGTAGAGAGCTGTTAATCAGTTTTAGTAAAATAGACCATTAATTTAATCAACTAGAAATTAAGCAATAAACTAACAGATTATTATGATCTGTTAGTTTATAGTTTATATGTTAATAGCACTTTTAAAGTTGGGTAATATAGACCTGATGATTCAAAATGTTATTAGGATCAAATTGCTGTTTTATTCGCTGCATTAATTGACGGTTTTCTTGGGCAATGGCATTGTTAAAATATTTTACTTTTGCGGTGCCAATACCATGTTCAGCCGAAGGCAGACCACCTAACTCATGACATTTTTGATATAAGGCATTATGGATTTGCTCGAGTGCTTCTGACCATTGCTTTTCGTCTCGTCCGTCACGCAATATGCATAAGTGAATATTGCCGTCTCCTGCATGACCAAAAGCGAGCATACGAACACCTGATTGGGATTGTAACTGTTTAGTGTAATTAATAAAATCGGCAATGCGATTAATCGGAACGACAATATCAATCGGATCTTGTTCTGTAACTGCCTCAACAGCACGAACCAGTGATCCGCGAACGGTCCAAATTTGATTGGCTTGTTCGAGCGTTTCGGCAATAAAATAGTTGCAATCGCCTAAATTCGCTAATAACTGTTGGCGTTGCTGAACAATGTGTTGCTTGTTCGCACCATCAAGCATAATGATTAAATAGGCCTTAGAATCTGGCAATGGAAATTGGAACCCTAAATAGCGTTCTCCCCACTGAGCCACTTGACGTTCAACAAATTCCAGCGCAGTGGGTGTTAATGTCTGTAATATTGTCGTGATATTGGCAACGGCTTGTTCAATGGTGTTAAATCCAATAATTAATGTTTCAAAGACACTTGGTTTAGCAATCAATTTTAATGTACATTGGGTAATAATACCTAATGTTCCTTCGCTGCCGATAAAAAGATGTTTTAATGACAGCCCCGTATTATCTTTGATATTTTTACTACCAATATTTAATATTGTGCCATCTGCCATAACGACTTCAAGCGCTTGCACATAATCTCGCGTAACACCATATTTAACCGCACGCATGCCACCCGCATTAGTACTAATATTACCGCCAACGGTCGCATTTTTTGCACCGGGATCAGGTGGATAAAAAAGATCCTGCTTTTCAACAAACTGTTGCAAATCTTGCAATAAGATGCCTGATTGTACAGTTACCGTAAAGGTAGATCTATCTAGTTCGATAATGGCATTCATTAACGATAAGTCGATAATCATACCACCATTAGGAATGGTTGAGCCAACTAGATTGGTACCCGCTCCACGTGTTGTAACTTTAAGATTATTTTGATTGGCATATTTGACAAGTTGTGCAACTTCATCCGTAGTTTTAGGATAAACCAAAATTTCCGCTTGCCCATAATGTGATTTAAGCCCATCAGTTAAGTGAGATTGAGGTATATGATCTTTAGTAATGATTCGATCTGAATCAACAATTATATCCGTTAATTTTTTCATGTTGCTTTACCGATTATTTGTGACTTCTATCAAAATGATTAGCTAATTTATCACCTAGATACTGTATTAACATAACTACAATAATTAAAATGATAATACAGATAATAAGAACTTCGGTGACATAACGCTGATAACCAAACCGAATCGCTAAATCGCCGATTCCTCCACCACCAACAACACCAGCCATTGAACTAAAACCTATGAGTGATATGGTCGTGACTGTAGCATGGCGGATTAGCTGTGCTAACGCTTCAGGAAACAATATACCAAAGATGATACGAGTGTGTGAGGCACCACTGGCAATGGCTGCTTCAATAACACCTTTGTCAATTTGGCTAAAGGCGTTTTCCGCCAATCTAGCATAAAATGCTATTGCAGCTATTGCCAACGGGACAATTACCGCTTTAGGGCCAACTGTAGTACCGACAATATACGTTCCAAGCGGTAGAACGGCTACCATCAAAATTAAAAAAGGAATGGAGCGCGTTGCATTAATAATAAAATTAGCAATATTCCCTATCACTCTGTTTTTTAGAAAAAATGGATTGGATAATAAAAATAGAAGCAATCCAATTAGGGTACCAAAAACAAGCCCAGCTAGTAATGACCAACTTACCATAATGAACGTTTCGTCAGCGGCTTTCCATAGCATTTCCATTATTTCAGCGATTGTCAATTTAACCATTATTTTATTTCCTCAATGATCACGCTTTGATGTTCCAGTTTCGCAATGAGCTGTTGGATATTATTGGGCTCACCAATTAACTCTATAACTAAATTGCCTAGCGCTTGTTGGTCAAAATATTCGATAAAACCATGCAATATATTAAAAGCCACACCCGTTTCATAAGCAGATTGATACAAAATAGGTTGAGTGGTGTTTTCGTTGATATAGCGAAGTCGAACCAATTTACCTTTGACATTTTGTCTAATAGGTTCAGGCAAATGAGTATTTTCATCAATGTTAAGAAAATTTTGGGTGAATTGTTGTTTGGGATTGGCGAACAAATTGAAAGTATTATCCATTTCAACTATTTCACCTTGAGACATCACAGCAACTCGATCGCAGATTTTTTTTACGACATCAATTTCATGGGTAATCAGTACTATGGTTAAGGAAAATTTTTGGTTAAGCTGTTTAAGTAGCTCCAAAATGGCACTGGTTGTAGTCGGATCGAGTGCACTGGTAGCTTCATCACACAGTAATATTTTAGCTTCATTAGCTAATGCACGGGCAATACCGACTCGTTGTTTTTGTCCACCACTCAGTTCAGCAGGATAAGCTTTGGCTTTGTCACTTAATCCCACTAATGCAAGTAACTCCTCTACTCTATTTTTGACTGCCTCCCCTTTTTTACCCGCAGCTTTTAGTACAAAGGCAATATTTTCATAAACAGTTTTTGATGAAGCTAGGTTGAAATTTTGGAAGATCATGCCGACTTGAAAACGAAAGGCCATTAATTGTCGGCCTTTTAACGTCTGAATATCTGTGCCGCCAACAATAATCTGTCCAGAGCTGGGATCAGCAAGTCGATTAAGAGTGCGAACGAGGGTACTTTTACCTGCACCACTGGAGCCAATAATACCAAATATCTCGCCATGATTAACCTCAAAAGAAACATTTTTTACTGCATCAATGATCTGATCTTTGGCCTCAAAACGAACAGATACATTTTTTACTTGAATCAGTGGTGTATTTTGCATAGTTAAAATAATTGATAATCAGGTTTTTGGAAAGTATAGAAAATACCGTTTTTGTCTTCGATCACTTGTAAATATTCGTCTGATTTCAAAACATCTATAATGTCTTTACCTAAAGTATCTTTTGATTCAGTACGAATCGCGATGACGTTTTTGTGATCTTTATCAAGGATTTCTGTATAAAGTGCTTTAGATAGATCCAAACCTGCACCGATCGCATAATTTCCATTTACAACGGATAAAACAACATTATCCAGTGATCTAGGCGTTTGTGGCGCTTCAATGGGTACAATTTCCAATTCATATGGATTTTCGATAATGTTTTTTGGTGTTAGATTATTTTTATCAACCGCAGGATCGAGCTTAATTAAACCTGCTGCTTGTAAGATTCTTAGCGCTCTCGCTTCGTTAGTGACATCATTTGAAATGGTGACTTGATCACCTTTTTTTAATTGCGAAAAATCGGTGATCTTGTTCGAAAAAATACCCGCCCCAGCCGTTGGTACAAAGCCAACAGCTAAGATATCTAAATTACGTGCTTGTTTGAAATTTTCAAGATAGCTCAAATGTTGGAATAAATTAATATCAATATCTTTGTTGGCTAAAGCCAGATTAGGTTGTACATAATCACTGAATTCTCGAATTTCAATTTTGTAACCTTTTTTTTCTAATCCTGGTGCAATCGCTTGTTTAAACATATCACCATATGGACCTGCTGCTACGCCAACGGTAATCTGGTTTTCCTTTTTAGCATCGTCACAACCTGTTAATAACAACATAACCGAAAATATGGCTATAGTTGATGTAATTAGTTTTTTAAACATGTTAATTTTTCCTTAAGTTTTGATAATCTATCTAAAGCTGCAATCAAGGTTTGTTCTTGTTTTGCAAAATGAAAACGAATATAGCGATATTCTGGATGTTTAAAAAAAGCCGATCCAGGAACAGCTGCTACACCAACTTCTTTTATTAACCATTCACAAAATTCAAAATCAGTGGTAAATGGATTCAATCCAGAAATATCAACCAATACATAATAAGCACCTTGCGGTTCATAATAAGATAAGCCTATCTGATCTAAACCTTGTAAAAATAAGCGACGTTTAGCCATATAAGTTTCGGTGAGTTGCTGATAATATTCCTCACTTAATGATAGACCTGCACAAGCGGCTTTTTGTAATGGCGCAGCAGCACCAACGGTAAGAAAATCATGAATCATTTTGCAACCATCAATGATGCGTTTGTCCGCTATGATATAGCCTAGACGCCAACCAGTAATAGAATAAGTTTTAGATAATGAACTACAACTAATCGTGCGCTGTTGCATATCAGGAAAACTCGCTAAATAGAGATGTTTATGCGGTGGATAGACCATGTGTTCATACACTTCGTCAGTAATGACATAAGCATCGAATTCAATTGCTAATTGACTGATATATTCAAGCTCATCTTTAGTAAATACCTTGCCACAAGGATTACTCGGATTACATAAAATTAATGCTTTAGCACCTTGCTCAAACGCCTCGCGGAGCTGCTTTTTATCAAACTCGAAAGTAGGTGGAATAAGTGGTACATAGATAGGCGTTGCATCTGACAAAATTGCATCAGCACCATAGTTTTCATAAAAAGGCGAAAAGATGATAACTTTATCTTTTGGGTTACATACCGCCATCACCGCACACATCATTGCCTCAGTACTGCCACAAGTAACTAATACGTTTTCATCTGGGTTTATGTCGATGTTCATTAACTTTTGCTGTTTTTTGGCCAACAGTTGCCTAAATTCTTGCGATCCCCACGTGATCTCATATTGGTGAGGCCCATTATCAGCTACTTGTTTAAGGGCATCAATAAGCTGTTTTGGAGGATCAAAATCAGGAAAGCCTTGTGATAAATTGATAGCCTGATATTGGTTAGCAATTCGCGTCATCCTACGAATAACTGAATCAGAAAAATGATCGAGTCGATTGGCTAGTTTATGCATTGTTTTTTTTTAGATAATAAAATTATAAGGTTGGTAAGTATAATACAAAACTCTATTTTTTCTGTTAAATAAAATATTTATATATAGTTATAATTTTTATTTATAACGCAGTATTTGGTAAAAGATAATGATTGATTGGATATTTTATTCTTAATTTAAACAGAAACGAAATAACCCGCAAAACTCACATAAAACCTGACAAGAAGAAAGTCTGCCATGTTTAATCTTGAGCAATTGAGCTTTTAATTAATTAAAAACTATCCATTAGCATTCACTTTCTTTGCCAATGAGTCTTATGGGCAAAGCCTAAAAGATTGTTCGTCATTTTTATCTGTTGTAGCTGTAACGACCAGATGGGTGCTTTCATTACTCTGGCAAAAGGAAAGGCACGATAGTATTGATTATAAGCATCTTTAGCTTGCTCACCTTGCAACTGTGTTGCTTGAGCCTGAAATTGTATGCCCTGAATCTGAGCAACGGTTTTAGGTGTAACGGCAATCGTCCCCGCTACTTGCGGTTGAATTAGCATTGCCTTGGCATGCTCCGTTTTTAACTCAGTTAAAAAATAGAGATTTAACTGATCTTCATCCAATACATAAAACACATTACACGCCCACGGTAAGTTATCTGAAGTAATGACACTCAGCGATAATACATGGTTTTTTCTGATAAACTTAAGAATTTTGGGATCGATTAACATACATTATTCTGGCTTAACATTTAAATGCATATCTTCGCCCCAGCGAGGTAGTGACGGTATATCAATATCAAACAGATCAAGCGCTCGTGCAACACTGTGGGTAATCATATCATCGATACTGTCAATATGCTGATAAAGCGCAGGTACTGGTGGAAAAATTACTCCTCCCATAAGAGTGACCATTTCCATATTTTTTATATGGCTTAAATGTAGGGGGGATTCTCTTATCATTAATACCAATCGGCGACGCTCTTTTAGTACGACATCTGCAGCACGAGTTAATAAATTATCCGATAAACTCTGAGCAATTGCAGCTAAAGAGCGCATTGAGCAAGGTGCAACCAGCATGCCCATAGTCTTAAACGATCCACTGGCAATCGCTGCGCCAACATTATTGACGGAATAAACTTTATCCGCCAATGATTCAATCTGAGCCAAACTCATATTAGGGATTTCGTAAGAGCGTGTTAGTTGTGCCGCTTTTGAAATTACTAAATGTGTTTCAATATCCAATGGTTTTAAAAGCTCTAACGCTTTAATACCATAAGCAAAACCTGTTGCACCACTAATCCCAATTACTAGTCGCTTTACAGTCATATTCATTCCTATTTTATTCAAAATCTGGCAGAAAACGTTTTATATCAACTTCTTTAAAACGGGCTCGTTCAAATTCTGCTTTTAACGCAAAAGGCACCGTGCAATCAAAAATTACTTTTGCCGAACTACCAAATTGCCTAATAAACGGGCTATATTCTGGACGTTGAGATGGATCGAGCGGATGGCATCTAACGCCTGATATTGTTGAAATATCAATATCACCTTGAAAACGAGTATTCATCGCCCACAGTACATCATCAGTATCATAAATATCGACATCCTCATCAACAAGTATTACATGTTTTAATTCGGAAAATGCCGCAAAAGCTAAAATAGCAGCTTGCTTGTGTTTACCTTCATCAGAAGGAACAGATTTTTTAAATTGTAAGATAGCTAAATATTTTCCCCCACCAGAACGATGTGCGTAAACATTTAATAATTTACCTGGCATCGCAGCCTCAACCATTTGTAAAATACTGGCCTCGGTAGGAATACCCGCCATATTAACATGTTCTTCACTTGGTCCAATGCAAGTTTGATAAATTGGATTTTTTCGATAAGTAACTGCTTTCACTTTGATAACGGGTAATGATTGATTCGCAGGACCAGTATAACCCGGGAATTCAGGCATTGCTTTACCTGTGTGAGAGTTTTGATCTTCAGCGACTCGCACATTTGGTAAGATTTCACCTTCAATGACGACTTCGGCATTAGCAATCGCTTTTGCATTAACTGTTAAGCAATCGACTAATTCAACTGCACGCCCACGAATGCCACCAGCAATAGAAAGTTCATCAAAACCAATTGGTGTGGTTGGTGGTTCAAAGCATGCAGACACTTCAATCACGGGGTCGACACCGATACTAATTGAGACAGGTAACGGTTTACCCGCTTTTTCAGCCTTTTCACGAAATACATCTATATGTCGTCCGGGAACAAAGTAGATTGAAATTTCGTCTTTGCTTTGATAGCACATTCGATGAATAGTCACATCGCTTTCACCTGTTTGTGGATCGCTCGCATAGAGCATGCCAAGAGTAATGTATGGGCCGGCATCTTCTTCGGTATTAGTTGGTGCGGGTACTAGTTTACGAATATCAAAATCAGGATCAGTCGCTTTATGCACGATTTCTTGACAAACTGCTAGTTCACGAGGAATCGTTATCGGGGCTATGGGATTATTTACTGCATCTTTTAGTAAAAATGCGAGTTTGTCTGGTTCACAACCAAATAAATGTGCAACTCGTTTGCGTGAAGCAAGTAATCCAATTAAGACTTTAAAATCATCAAATCCTTTTACTTTATTAAAAATCATTGCAGGACCAATTCGAGTAGGTCTTTTAACCGTTCCCCCTGCCCCAACAAACCGATAAACACCCGCTAATTCTGCCATAGGGTCAACAAGGGTGTCAGTTGTAACCAGTTGATCGGGGATTTGTGCTAATTGATTAATTGCATCACGCAAATCATAAGATCCAGTAGGATTTGCCATAATAACCTCTTCCATTTCAATCAATATTAAATCAGACAACTTTTGATAACAATTCAAGCTATATTTAACGGTTATTAATTTCAAAAATTGATTTTAAATAATCGAATGTCACTAATCATACCGATATAACACCTAGCTATCAAGCAAGTATCTGCATGGTTCACTGGATTTGAGCATTAATGAGATAATTTATGCTATCTAACAGTATTAAACACCGTTTTTTATAAAAAAATAGCAAGATCTGTTAATAAAAAATGATGAGTTCTTTGACACAATAATAATAGATTTACTAAATAATCAACAAGAATATAACAACTAACTTCCCTGTTAGTTGTATTACAAGACTTATTCTTTTGCCATTGGTCGTTCAACAACTTTGGTTTCTTGGTTGCCCTGTATAGACTTGATTTGAGCCTCATATTGTTCAACGGCTTTTTTACCCGATAACAAACTATACACCAAAGTAAACTCAGTACTTTGTCCTGGTTCTAATTGACGTACACGCTTTTGTTCACGCTCAATTGTAACTGGGTAGGCAAAGCTGGTTCCAGGCTCTAAACCTGTTACATAGCCTTGTTTAAGAGTATCGGTATTTTTCCATAAAGTAAAAACAGGTAATTGACTTGTATTAAATGAGATACCCGCCCCTTTGTCACCTGCTTGGTTAGTAACCATCACTTGAGTCTGTCCTTGATCATCGGCATAAGGATAAATATTAAAGACCATTTCATCAAAGTTTTTAGTTGGACCTAAATACGTTTGCCATGTTTTTAAGCCTTTTTTAGCATAATCATTAAATGGTGAAATTTCTTTAACTGGTGCAACAAATCGAGCACCCTCTTCTAGAATCGGCGTACCATAATTGCTGTGATAAATAATTTGGTAATCACGAGTATAATCACCTTTATTGGTTACGACATCATGAACAATGAAATCTTTACTACCTGGTACGTAGCTAAGCGATACCCAAGTTTCTAGATTGCTTTTCTTGAAAGTATTTTCTTTAATTAATCCTTTCACTGTTATGGTATAAGGTGCTTTATCTAATACATTAACGATCAATTTTGATACAGGGGTATTTTGTGCTCGACCATGAAGCGTATATATCATGCCATCGGCTTGTACCGCATGACCTGTCCATTCAAAACCACAACGGACCATCAACTCATTAAAACCATCTAACCAACCCAATCCGCCGCGACTTTCTAAATTAATGTATTTAGGGTTGACAACTTCATCTACAGGAGAGTCCCATCCCAGACGGATGCCATCGCCATCAACAGATAAAATACCGAGTCCTCTTGTAGGACTTAATTTAATTGTAAGATTATCACTAGCTATAGTTAAAAGTTCCGCACCATCCTGTTTACCACCTTTAAGAACCGTATTTTTGATAGTGAATTCATGTTCTTTTACACCTAAATCTTTACTCGTAATTGACCAGTTACCTTTAGCAAGACCTTTTTCAACATCTGTTAGTATAAATTCTTTTGCATCGGCACTATAACTAGCCAAACTAAGTATTGTAGCTAATGAAACTAATTGAACTTTCATGGTAATTCCTCTCATGATTAATAAAACAACACTGAATCGTTTCAGTCAATATGACATAAATAACCAAAAATCGACAAAGAAAAATTATTAAAATGAGAGGTTATTCACACTTTTACAAAACCAAATAATAAATATAGCAATATCATTAGATTGAATAAGTGTGAAATATTAAGAAGATTATTGTTTAGGTCTAATTTGTCCCGCTTTCCAATGTTTGCGACAAACTGAATGGAACTCACTATCTCCTAAATGAATTGAATTACCATATTTAACAATTTGCCCATCTTTTCCTTCTAATAAATTCATGGTTGCTTTTTTTCCACACCAGCAAACTGTTTTTAGTTCTCTAAAGTTATCGGCAATTTCTAATAATGTTTTTGAACCTTCAAATAAATGTCCCATATAATCCGTTTTTAAACCAAAAAACATCATCGGTACACCATATTCATCACACACATCAGACAGCTTCCAGATAGTGCTTTGCGATAAAAATTGGCTTTCATCGATTAATACACAAGCGTAATTATTTTTCTTAATCAATTCAATGATTTCATCAACACTATTATCATCAAGCTGTAATGCTTTTTTTCGCAATCCTAAACGTGAGACAATTTCAACCGCCGAATCACGGGTATCGACCGAAGATTTAAGCAGTAAAGTTTGCATATTATTACTTAAATAATTGTGGTCAATTTGTAGTAACTCGGTTGATTTACCTGCGTTCATTACGGCATAAATATAGTAAATTTTCGACAAAATAAGACTCTCAGAAATAAAATTAATGGATAAAAGAGATAGTTCAGATAGTAAAAAGGTAAGTTACATAACTTACCTTTTTCAAAGCTTAAAGATTAATTATTTCGCTTTACCTTGATTAGCAACCGCTGCTTGTTTTGCCGCGATCTCATCAGCATTACCTAAGTAATAATGTTTGATAACTTTCATGTTGTCATCAAACTCATACACTAATGGCACACCAGTTGGGATGTTTAGTTCGATAATATCATCGTCACTGATGTTGTCTAAATGCTTAACTAAAGCACGAAGAGAGTTACCATGAGCAGCGATAATTACACGTTCACCTTTAGCAACACGTGGCGCAATTGTTGATTCCCAATAAGGAAGTACACGTTTAATGGTTAACGCTAGACTTTCTGTTAATGGTAATTCTGATTCAGGTAAATTGCTGTAACGTGAATCATGACCAGGAAAACGTTCATCTGATTTTTCAAGTGCTGGAGGCGTAATTGCGAAACCACGGCGCCATAATTTTACTTGCTCATCACCATATTTAGCCGCAGTTTCAGCTTTATTTAGACCTTGCAGCGCACCATAGTGACGTTCATTTAGTTTCCAACATTTTTCAACAGGTAACCAAGCTTGATCAACTTCGTCAAGAACATGCCATAAAGTATGAATTGCACGTTTTAATACAGAAGTATAAGCGTAATCAAATTGGAAACCTTCTTGTTTAAGTAGTTTACCTGCTTCGGCTGCTTCTTTATTACCTTTGTCAGATAAATCAACATCAGTCCAACCACAAAAACGGTTTTCTTGATTCCAAACACTTTCTCCATGTCGAATAAGAACTAATTTTTTTACTGCCATGAGTCTAACTCCTTTGTTACGTAGAATAAAACTGTTTAAATTAAATAATCTTTATAATACTCGTAAATCCCATACATTAACTGTTTCGCAGTTAATAAATACTAATTTTTTGAAAGATATTTTAATGGATCAACGGATTTTGCTTTATAACGAATTTCAAAATGCAATCTTACTGAAGAGGTACCTGTCGCTCCCATAGTTGCAATCTGTTCTCCTGCTCGAACTGCTTGTTGCTCTTTTACTAAAATCGACTGGTTATGTGCATATGCAGTTAAGTAATCATCATTATGTTTTATAATAATTAAATTCCCATAACCAGGTAAAGCATTACCTGAATAAACCACGCGACCATCTGCGGCAGCCATCACTTTATTACCTAATCCACCAGCGATATCAATACCTTTACTAGCATTAGAAAATTTTTCAATAATTTTGCCTTTTGCTGGCCACTGCCATGTAATATTTGCAACCTTAGTAGCGGATGTTCCAGTATCTGACAAATTTGTTTTTCCATTATTTGTAGTATTGCTAACAGAATCGGTTACCGTTTGAGTTGTCTGAACAACACTCGATGTCTGATTTTTTCCTGATGTAGTAGTTGTTGTAGTGGTCGTAGTTAAAACAGGTGTAGGTACTGGTGTAGAAGTTGTAGTTGTAGGTGTAGGTGCTGTTTTAGTATCCGTTACTTTAGATGTTGGATTGGTAACCACCACTTGTTGAGTTGTTTGATTGCTCGTTACTTGTTGTGTAACAACTGTAGTTCCCCCACTTACATCTAATACTTGGCCAACTGAAACAGAGTAAGGTTTCTTAATATTATTTTTAGCCGCTAAAGAGCGATAATCATTACCCGTTACCCAAGCTATATAATATAATGTGTCGCCTCGGCTTACAGTATAAGTATCTCCTTGATACCCTCCCTTAGGAATTTCGTCATAATTACGGTTATATGAAACACGATCGTTAGTAATAATAACACCGTTATTGCTGTTTACATTACTGTTTGTCTTATTGTTTGCATCACCATTATTTGAACTTGACGTCGTTACTGGTTTAGGTACCTGTGTTGAATTGGTATTTGATGGTACTGAAGATGGAGTAATACCACTTCCAGTAGAAATATTAACAGGAGGTTTAGAGTAACCTGTTTTTGATGAACCACCAGAAAAATCCGAAATATCTTCAATTTGGGCAGGATTGGATTGAGTACAGGCAGTAATGACCAAGCTTAAACAAGTTAGCGTAAGAATCTTTTTCAAAGCAACACCTTTCATTCGTTAATATTGTTTTAAGAGCATATTCTATCGTTTCTGATATAAAAAGCTATTATATCGGTTCCTTATTATGCTAGCTATAATAAAATAGTTAAGGATACAATTTAAATCAATTACAATCCACCGAATTTCTACTAAATTCGCACAAATATACCCTCTGTTTTTCGATTATTAATAGATTGCACAACAAATAGTCAACATCTAATGAGCAATATGTTTATTTATTATAACTATTATAATAAATAGCGGAAAATAGAATTTATTTTTGAAAGTGGTGAGTATATACAATAAAATGCTTTCTCGTACAGTAGATTTATTCTATTTTCTGTGAAATTTTAATGTGACTCAAATTAATGACTCTATATATTGTTGCAACACCCATTGGAAATTTAGATGATATTACCCTTAGAGCAATTAACACACTTAAACGTGTTGATTTGATAGCTGCTGAAGATACAAGGCATAGCGGTTTATTATTACAGCATTTGGGTATTAAAGCTAAGCTTTTTTCCTTGCATGATCATAATGAACAAGAAAAAGCACACGTTCTGATTGAAAAACTCCAATCAGGTATCTCTATTGCCTTGGTTTCAGATGCCGGAACGCCATTAATCAATGATCCTGGCTACCATTTAGTAAAAGCTTGCCGTGAAAATGATATAAAAGTAGTTCCGATTCCAGGAGCTTGTGCCGCCATTGCAGCCTTATCAGTAGCTGGATTACCATCCGACAAATTTATTTATGAAGGATTTTTACCCGCTAAAAGCAAAGCACGGCAAGATAGTTTAGTCTCATTAATTACTGAGCCTCGCACCATGATTTTTTATGAATCAACGCATCGCTTATTAGAGACACTTAAGGATATGCAAACTATTTTTGGTGCCGATAAGCAAATCGTTTTGGCTAAAGAACTTACTAAAACATGGGAAACCATTGTTAGCTTTCCAGTCAATGAACTTATAGACTGGTTAAATCAAGATGCATCTCGTCAAAAAGGTGAATTTGTCTTAATTGTGGCTGGGTATACAGAAAGTAACAAGGATATTGATCCAAAAGCCATAAATACTCTTAAATTATTACAAAAAGAGCTACCATTAAAAAAAGCAGCTGCGATTACTGCTGAAATTTATGGACTTAAAAAGAATCAACTCTATCAAATTGGTTTAAATTTGGAAGAATAAACTAACAAGTCATGCGCTACTTGTCACTTTTAATAAATTCAAGCAAAGTAACAAGTTAAAACCGATATCAACATTTGATATAGATCTATTAGCAGCACGTCAATAAGAACATTGGCATAAATAGCATGATTTAGTATATAATTACCTCTTATATTTAAGACATTTATTGATAAAAAGGTAACAAACAGTATGGGATTTAAATGTGGTATCGTCGGACTACCAAATGTTGGCAAGTCAACTCTTTTTAACGCACTAACCAAAGCAGGCATTGAAGCAGCTAACTTTCCATTTTGTACTATCGAACCAAATACTGGTGTAGTACCAATGCCCGATCCACGTTTAGATGAGCTGGCTAAAATTGTCAAACCTCAGCGCACTTTACCTACTACTATGGAATTTGTTGATATTGCTGGTTTAGTAAAAGGTGCCTCAAAAGGTGAAGGTTTAGGTAATCAATTTTTAGCTAACATTCGTGAAACTGAAGCCATTGGTCATGTTGTTCGTTGTTTTGAAAATGAAAATATCATTCATGTTGCAGGCAAAATTGACCCAGCTGAAGATATTGAAATTATTAATACTGAACTTGCGTTAGCCGATCTAGAAGCTTGTGAAAGAGCAATGACACGTTTACAAAAACGTGCTAAAGGTGGCGATAAAGATGCTAAATTTGAACTAGAAATTCTTGAAAAATGCTTACCACATTTAGAACAAGGTAAAAAGCTATTGCTATTGGATTTAAGTAAAGAAGAGCTTGATGCGGTTAAATACTTAAGCTTTTTAACATTAAAACCAACCATGTATATTGCTAATGTTAATGAAGATGGGTTTGAAAATAATCCTTATTTAGAAAAAGTAAAAGCTATCGCCGCTCAAGAAAAATCTGTTGTTGTTCCTGTATGTGCAGCCATTGAAGCAGAACTTGCTGAACTAGATGATGCTGATCGTGATGAGTTCATGCAAGATCTAGGATTAACTGAACCTGGTTTAAATCGCGTTATTCGTGCTGGTTACAGTTTACTTAATTTACAAACATATTTTACCGCAGGTGTTAAAGAAGTTCGCGCATGGACAATTTCGGTTGGAGATACTGCCCCACAAGCAGCAGGTAAAATTCATACCGACTTTGAAAAAGGCTTTATTCGAGCACAGACCATTGCTTTTGATGATTTTATCAAATATGGCGGTGAACAAGGTGCTAAAGAAGCAGGGAAAATGCGTTCTGAAGGAAAAGACTATATCGTACAAGATGGCGATATCATGAACTTTTTATTTAATGTATAACCATCTATTTCACGTCGTCTTTTGGCGACGTTGTTATATTTACTGTTATATTAAGTTCTCATTAAGATATAATATAATAATAATTTTTACACAAACGTATACCTTACCTGAAACTTCTTGTCAAAACTAATGGACTATTCACATAAGGAAAGCACTCGTCAATGTTACTTACTTTTAATCAAGCTAAACAAAATATATTAGAAATCGCGACTACAGCAAAACCTCTTTCTAACCAAAAGGTTTCATTATTTGACGCTTTAGATAGAATTGCTGCCATACCAATTATTTCGCCAATTAATGTTCCAGGATTTGATAATTCAGCAATGGATGGGTACGCAGTCAGACTTTCAGATATTCAACAAACAAAAACATTACCTCTAGCCAGTGCAATTTTTGCGGGTGACGATATTAGTAATTTACAATGGCCTGAAGGTACTTGTTTACGAATTATGACAGGTGCCCCTGTCCCGATTGACGCAGATGCGGTTGTAATGCAAGAGTATACAGAACAATCCGATTTAGGTATTCGTTTTTTAAAGGAAATTAGAGCGGGTGATAACATACGTCGGTGTGGTGAAGATGTAAAAAAGAATTCGATAACGGTTGCCACAGGTACTAAATTAACATTACCTACCCTATCAACCCTTGCAACATTAGGCATTAGCGAAGTCACCGTTTTTAACAAATTGAAAGTAGCTATCTTTTCAACGGGTAATGAACTAACACCAATTGGAATGCCCTTATCAGGCAATGGCGCAATTTATGATAGTAATCGCTTTACTTTAAAATTGTTATTAACAAAACTTAACTGTGAAATCATTGATCTTGGAATTATTCCTGATGATCCGACTCAAATTAAACAAGCTTTAGTGACCGCATCAAACCAAGCAAATCTTGTCATAACCAGTGGTGGCGTTTCGGTGGGCGATGCCGATTATACGAAAACAGCCTTAGAAGATTTAGGACAGATCAATTTCTGGAAAATTGCCATGAAACCAGGTAAACCTTTTGCTTTTGGACAAATTGGTCATGCATTATTTTGTGGTTTGCCGGGCAACCCAGTATCAACTTTGGTAACTTTTTATCAACTCGTTCAGCCTTTGATTTTAACACTTTCTGGGCTTGCAACATCCGATATTGATTTTCGTTTCCAAGTAAAAGCAGCTACCAACCTTAAAAAGAGTATTGGTCGGGTAGATTTTCAACGAGGAAGATTGCAAATTGATGCTCAAGGAGAATTAGAAGTTGTTACTACTGGCCAACAAGGGTCACATATTACACAGTCGTTTAATCAGGCTAACTGTTTTATTATTCTCGAACAAGAACGCGGTAATGTAAACAAAGGCGAATTGGTGACGATTGAACTATTTAATACTCTACTTAAGTAATTTCACTAATCTAATATAAAAGTTAACTTATTAACACAAGATCATACACTATTTAAATAGTGTATGATTAATGTTATTTAGTTATTAGAAGAGTGCAACTAAAATAGCACCAGCAGCAATCATTGCCACACCAATTCCAGCTAACAATGAGATTTTTTCACCAAATAAAATCGCTGCAAATACGACTGCAAAAACCACACTTAATTTATCGATTGGCGCAACTTGCGATACTTTACCTTCTTTAATGGCCATAAAATAAAACAACCAAGATAGAGCACCAGCAATACCACTTAGTGCTATGATTAACAATGCTTTTTTATCATTTAAAAATGTGCTAACAAGATTAAGTTTTCCTTGTACTACAACCACACCAACCAAAAAAATGGCCATAACAACGGCACGAATCGCTGTGGCTGTATTGGCATCAAGCTGTTGTAAACCGATTTTACCTAAAATCGCCACACCAGCTGCGGTAATTGCTGAGAGTAAAGCATAAATAAGCCATGCACTCATACTAATACCTATCTACTTGAAAAAGGAACTGCTGATTATTTGAATTATTTTCACATTGTTGTGATTTACTCATCATACCTTTGCAATCTTCTAATACGCCATGTGCCTTTGACCAGTGATATTTTTTCCCTTGATCATTCTTCCCGCCACATGCAACTAAAGTTAAACTTAAGATGATGCAAGTTAATCCAAGCGTTGCTAATTTCATTATGCCCCCTTTTTTCAATCAAAAACTGAATTACAGTTTCGAATTCAAACATTTGAAAATCATTTTAATCCAGAATTATGATGATTAATAGCTAAACTGCCACCTATTTTTAATAGATGAAAACAACGATCAGCTCTATGCTCACATAATTGTTGCGCAGGCTCATCTAACGATTCATCAGATAATTCAAATGTTCCCCAGTGAATAGCAATCGCTTCATGACAATTGAGTTCGTCATACAACTGCACAGCCTGCGCAGGATCGATATGTTGTGATTGTAACAATCTACGGGGAGCATAAGCACCTATTGGAATTAATGCCAGATCAATACAAGTAAAACGTTGACCTATCTCTTTTAAACGCGGTGAATAGCCAGTATCCCCCATAAAATAAACGGTTTTAGTTTTATTGGGAATATCCACATTTGATTGCACTATCCAACCGCACCATAACGATTTGTTAATATCAAAAAGACCTCGATTACTCCAGTGTCTAGCGGGTGTTGCGGCAAAAGTTAGACAATCAAAAGTGATTGAATCATACCAATTAAGTTCAAAAACCTGCTGAGCACCCCATTTCAAAAGCTTATCTTTCAATCCTAAAGGAACAACCAAGACGATTTTAGGAAATCGCTTAACCAATTGATGAATACTATAATCATCCAAATGGTCATAATGATTATGCGAAATCATAACAAAATCAATGTTAGGCAGTTTATCGATAGTAAGTGCAGGTGAATTATGACGTTTAGGACCAGAAAATTGTGAGGGTGAAGCTCGCTTAGAAAAAATAGGATCAGTTAAAATCATCTTATCATTTAAACGAATTAAATTGGTTGAATGACCTATCCACCAAACTCTATCGTCAGGTAAAGTAAGATCGATAGGCTCACACCAAACCTGATTAAATGCTTCATACCCTCCTTTTGGTTCAAGCACTTTACGTCTTTGATACCACCACCATGTTTTAACAAAATCGATGGTAAAAGGTTCATAATTCTCAAATTTATTGGTTGAACGATGTGCTTTTTTATTAGCTTCTTGCTTGTTTATCATCGATTAAAATCCTAGATTAATTAGCGGTTCGTTCTATCACCACGGCCACATTACTCGCATTAGCAATCGCGCCAGGTTTTGAAACTTTCACTTTTAACCATTGCACTGAAAACTTTCGTATCACCAATTGTGCTACACGTTCAGCGACACATTCTATAAGCTCAAATTGAGTAGATTGAATAAAATTAGTTATCGATTGACTAACCAAAAAATAATCTAAACACAGTGTAACATCATCACTCTCACCCGCAGGCTTGTTGTCCCATGACATTTCAAGATCCAGTATTAACTTTTGTTTTATGGTCTTTTCCCATTCATAAACACCGATGGTTGTTAGAACAGTAAGACCTTCTATTAATACTCTGTCTTTATTATTAATTTTCATAGTTAGTTCCGATTGCTGATCTGTATTAAATAGAGATTACCGAATATTGATAAATTACGCTATAATTTATTGCAATATATTATAAGAAATTAGTAATTATGACTCGGATACATCAACCTTTTACCATCAAACAAAATAGCCTTATAACTTTAAATGATGATGCTTTTAATCATCTTATACGGGTGTTGAGAATGAAAGCAGGTGAAGAAATCATCTTATTTGATGGTTCAAATCACATCACCCCAGCAGTTATTCATGAAATAAATAAAAAATCCATCACAGTAAAAACAGCTACAACAATTTTAGATAATCGTGAATCTCCTTTAAATATTCATTTAGGCCAAGTGATTTCGCGCGGGGAAAAAATGGAATTTACCATTCAAAAATCCGTAGAATTAGGCGTTAACACTATCACTCCCCTTTTGTCAGAACGCTGTGGTGTTAAGTTGGATGACGAAAGAATGAATAAGAAAGTCCAACAATGGCAGAAAATTGTGATATCAGCCTGTGAACAGTGCGGTCGTAACGTGATACCTATCGTTAATCCCGTGATGAAACTGGAAAATTGGTGTGCAAGTTTAACAAGTCAGTTAAGGTTAAATTTACATCCTAAAGCGCAACATGGTATTAAGCATTTACCTTATGATAAAAAAGATATTAGTCTACTAATTGGTCCAGAAGGCGGTTTGTCCGATGCTGAAATCAATATGACACATCAATATGATTTTACTGATATACTACTTGGTCCACGTATATTACGCACTGAAACAGCAGCACTTACCGCTATTACAGCCTTACAAGTACATTCAGGTGATTTAGGCTAATGAAATAGAAATAAGGTAATAAATGTTTATTTGCATCTAGACCAGTAACGAGTATGATAGTTACCAATTTACTTATAATAATGGGTAATATTCTATCATAATGTTTCAAATATACTTTTTAACAAGTATTACTTTAATATATGTTATCATCATAAATGTCGATAAAACCAATAACGTCAGTAAGGAGTTACCATGATTAAGCTTGGTATAGTAATGGATCCAATTAGTCATATCAAAATTAAGAAAGACACAAGTTTTGCTATGCTACATGAGGCACAAAAACGTGGATACCAACTTTTTTATATGGAAATGAATGATCTTTTTTTACGCAATGGCGAAGCGTACGCAACAACAAAGACATTAAAGGTTTATAACGACCATTCCCATTGGTTTGATTTTACTGAAGAACAAACTATACCGTTAAGTGATCTTGATGTCATTTTAATGCGTAAAGATCCACCCTTTGATACAGAATTTATATACGCAACGTACATTCTTGAACGTGCTGAGGCAAAAGGTGTATTAGTGGTTAATAAACCACAAAGTTTACGTGATTGTAATGAAAAACTATTTACTGCTTGGTTTGCACAATTTACACCTGAAACATTAGTTACTCGGCAAACCCAACATATTAAAGAGTTTCATCAACAATATTCTGATATTATCTTAAAACCTTTGGACGGTATGGGAGGCGCCTCAATTTTTAGAATTAAACAAGGCGATCCAAATGTATCCGTGATTATTGAAACATTAACCGAACATAATACACGTTACTGCATGGCTCAAACCTATATACCCGCTATTAAAGATGGCGATAAACGAGTTTTAGTTGTCGATGGCGAACCTGTCCCTTTTTGTCTAGCTAGAATTCCACAGAAAGGTGAAACACGAGGTAACCTTGCGGCAGGTGGTCATGGTGAAGTCAGAGCACTAAGTGAAAGTGATTGGCATATTGCTAAAAGTGTTGCTCCAACTTTAAAAGAAAAAGGGTTATTATTTGTAGGATTGGATATCATTGGTGATAAACTAACTGAAATCAATGTTACTAGCCCTACATGTGTTCGGGAAATTGAAGCAGAAAATCCAAATCTTTCAATTACTGGCATGCTTATGGATGCCATTGAACGTCGATTAAATAAGTTGAGTTAAAAATGATTAGAGAATTTAAAAGTGCCGATTTAGATAAAGTTATGGAAATATGGTTACAAGGTAATGAACAAGCACATAACTTTATTGATAGTAATTTTTTCAAACAAAATTTTGATATCGTAGAAATGTTGATCCCAATGTCAACTGTTTATGTTCAAGATCTTGATGGTGTAAAAGGCTTTATTGGTATAACTGAAAATTATATTTCAGGTCTGTTTGTTGAACAAGATTATCGTCGACAAGGAACAGGCAAAGCTTTAGTTAATAAAGCTAAACAACGCTATAATGAACTTTTTGTGCATGTTTATAAGAAAAATACTGATGCGATTAACTTTTTTCTTTCACAAAACTTCGAAATCATATCCGAATCAATCAATGAAGAAAGTAATGAATCAGAACTTTTATTGCGTTGCGATATTGAGCATAATGTTAAAATTGGTAAATGTGCTTTATAAACAATTAAAGATGTGAGCATATGAATTTAAAAAATCATTTTATAATAGCTATGCCGACCATGAGCGACGTATTGTTTAGTCGTTCTGTAGTATATATTTGTGAGCATAACCGCGATGGCGCTATGGGAATTATTATCAATAAACCTATCATTGAACTGAATGTTTCAACGATACTAAGTCGCCTTGAAATTACTGCATCAAGAAATTGCGCAGAACTTGAATATCCTGTTTTTGCAGGAGGTCCTATTGCAGAAGAACAAGGCTTTATATTACACACACCGCAAGCCGGTTTTTCATCAAGTATTCAAATTTCTGACGATGTAATGATAACCACTTCTCTGGATTTATTAAAATCAATTGGCACAAGTCAACAACCCAAAGATCTTTTATTAGCATTGGGTTACTCTAGTTGGCAGTCGTTACAGCTTGAAGATGAAGTTGCCAGAAACGACTGGTTAGTTGCTGATGCTGACGCTAAGATTATTTTTGAAGTTCCTTTTGAAAATCGCTGGCAAAAAGCAGCCGAATCTTTGGGTGTCAATATGAACACAATTTCGCACCAAATGGGTAATGCATAACCCATGGCGACAGTAATTGCATTTGATTTTGGCACCTTTAGTATTGGTGCTGCTATTGGTCAGGATGTGACTAGAACCGCTAGTCCTCTTTGTTCATTCAAAGCTCGTGATGGTATCCCCAATTGGCAATCTATTGAAAAAGTCTTAAATGAGTGGCAACCTGATTTATTAGTCGTAGGTTTACCGTTGAATATGGATGGTACAGAACAACCGTTAACCGCCAGAGCCCGTAAGTTCGCTAATCGATTACATGGACGGTTTGGTTATCAAGTTCAATTGCAAGATGAACGCTTATCGACTGTTGAAGCAAAATCAAGGATTTTTGCTTCTCGTGGTTATCGAGCCCTTGAAAAAGGGCATGTTGATGCTACTTCTGCTGTCATTATTTTAGAAAGCTGGTTTGAAAATAATTAGCAAACTGAATTAATTCGTTATTTTTTAAATAATCCATCGCCAACAAATTTCATCCTTGCTAAAATAAAAAGCAATTTTTCTACTGTAAGGATTGCTCGCTGTGTCAAATAATAAATCTCTCAGTTATAAAGATGCTGGTGTCGATATCGATGCTGGCAATGAACTGGTTAATCGCATCAAATCGGTTGTTAAAGAAACTAAACGCCCAGAAGTGATGGGGGGACTAGGTGGCTTTGGAGCACTGTGTGCTATTCCACAAAAATACAAAGAACCCATTTTAGTATCTGGTACAGATGGCGTTGGTACTAAATTACGTTTGGCAATGGATTTGAACCGCCATGAGTCAATCGGTATTGATCTGGTTGCCATGTGTGTCAATGACCTCATTGTTCAAGGTGCTGAACCCTTATTTTTCCTCGATTATTACGCAACGGGCAAACTTAATGTCGATGTTGCCGCAACGGTAGTTACAGGCATTGCCGAGGGGTGTAAACAATCAGGTTGTGCCTTAGTCGGTGGTGAAACAGCTGAAATGCCAGGCATGTATCATGGTAACGACTACGATTTAGCAGGATTTTGTGTGGGTGTCGTTGAAAAATCGCAATTGATTGATGGTACTAAAGTTCAAGATGGTGATGCATTAATTGCATTAGCATCAAGTGGTGCACACTCCAATGGCTATTCATTAGTACGAAAAATTATTGAAGTGAGTGGTGTTAACCCTGCTGTTGAACAACTCGACGGGAAACCACTTGCTGATCATTTACTTGCACCAACTAAAATCTATGTCAAATCTGTTCTTGATTTAATTGCTCAGATTAAAGATGTACATGCAATTGCGCATATTACTGGTGGTGGATTTTGGGAAAACATTCCTCGCGTTCTGCCCGATAATACTCAAGCAATAATAAATGAAGCAAGTTGGCAATGGCCAGCAATATTTAATTGGCTACAAAAAGCAGGTAATGTAAGCCGTCATGAAATGTACCGCACGTTTAACTGTGGTGTTGGTTTAATTATTGCTTTACCAAAATCACTGGCAGATAAAGCTATTTCTATACTTAATCAGCACGGTGAAAAGGCATGGTTATTAGGCGAAATTAAACACTCAACATCGACTGATCGTGTTGTGATGAAATAAATTAACTTAATGATATTATTCGAAAAAATCTATCTTTAGAATAATATCATTTTTTATCCCTTTTTTAAAATGTTGGTTTTAAATCTAATTAACTTATTATCAATCGTTTAATCACTAAAATTCTAATTACAGATAATATTTTACTCCTAATTATTTGTTACTGAAAAGCTGCTTTTTTCTTTATCTCATTAATATCTCGATAAAAAGTTAGAGATATCTGTAATTCAAAAACACCTACCAAAAATTTAATATAAAAATAACTAAAAGCTATCTTACTTTCTGGTACAATAGTCAAAATTTATAATAATTAAGTAATGTCGTAACACTATAAATTACAAGGTTTTTTTAATGATCATATCAGATGCTAATAGCGCGGTGTCCTCCGTCGCTTATCGTGCAAACGAAGTCATTGCCATTTATCCAATTACTCCTAGCTCTTCAATGGCTGAACAAGCTAGCACATGGGCAGAATTTGATAAGCCAAACGTATTTGGTGATATTCCAAGAGTAGTTGAAATGCAATCCGAAGCAGGAGCAATTTCCACTGTTCATGGTGCATTAATGACGGGTGCATTAGCAACATCATTTACATCATCACAAGGATTATTGTTGATGATCCCTTCGTTATATAAAATTGCAGGGGAACTTACACCATTTGTTTTACATGTGGCTGCGCGTACTGTTGCTACGCATGCCTTGTCAATTTTTGGTGATCATTCTGATGTTATGTCTGTTAGACAGACCGGTTTTGCTATGCTTTGTTCTAGCTCGGTACAAGAAGCACAAGATTTAGCATTAATTTCTCAAATTGCAAGTTTTAACAGTCGAATTCCATTCGTCCATTTTTTTGACGGTTTCAGAACATCACACGAAGTAAATAAGATTTATCCGCTATCAGATGAAGATATTCATAATCTTTTACCACATGAAGCAATTAAAGCTTATCGTTCACGAGCACTAACCCCTGATAAACCGGTGATCCGTGGTACATCTGCCAATCCTGATACCTATTTTCAATGTCGAGAAGCTATAAATAGTTATTATGATAATGCCTATCAGCACGTTGTTGATGCTATGATCGTTTTTGAAAAACAAACTGGAAGAAAGTATAAACCTTTTGAGTATTACGGAGCCAGTGATGCTGAACGAATTATTGTAATTATGGGTTCTGGTGCGAGCACCAGTAAAGAAGTGGTTGATTATCTACTTAAAGAAAATCAAAAAGTCGGGGTGGTAATTGTTCGATTATTTCGTCCTTTTTCAGCTCAACATTTACTTGCCGTGATTCCAGATAGTGTTAAAAAAATTGCCGTATTAGATAGAACCAAAGAGCCAGGAGCACAAGCGGAACCTTTATATTTGGATATTATGACAGCTTTTGCTGAGAGCTTGTCTCGTGGTGAACGTAGTTCTATGCCACAGATTGTAGGTGGACGTTATGGATTATCCTCTAAAGAGTTTGATCCCCGCTCGGTACTTGGCATTTTCAATGAGCTTGGTTTAGAAAAACCAAGACCACGCTTTACTGTGGGTATTTATGATGATATTACTGGGCTATCATTACCACTACCAGATAAATCAATTCCGCAAAAATCAGCACTAGAAGCACTGTTTTACGGGCTGGGAAGTGATGGCACCGTTTCGGCAACTAAAAATAATATTAAAATTATTGGAGACAGTTCACCGTTTTATGTGCAAGGTTTTTTTGTTTATGATTCCAAAAAAGCAGGTGGATTAACTACCTCTCACCTACGTGTGAGCTTAGATCCAATTGATTCGCCTTACTTAATTACAAGTGCACATTTTATTGGTTGTCATCAAGACCAATTTATAGATAAATATCAGATTGTCGATAAACTCAAAGATGACGGTATTTTTTTACTTAATACCCCTTATAGCAAAGATGAAATTTGGCATCGGTTACCTAAAGAAGTGCAGGTACAATTAATTAAGAAAAGAGCCCATTTCTATATTATCAATGCAGCTAAAATTGCGCGTGAATGTAATTTAGGAGCCAGAATTAACACAGTCATGCAAGCTGCTTTTTTTCATCTATCAGATATATTCAAAAATGATTTTAGCATCACACAGTTAAAAGAAGTCATTGCCAAAAGTTACAGTAGTAAAGGTCAAGAGTTGGTTGAAAATAACTGGAAAGCGTTAGATTTAGCCATCACTTCGCTTGAACAAATACCACTTAGTTGTGTGGATCAAAGTAGTCCATCAATGCCTCCTATTGTACCAAACAATGCGCCAGATTTTGTAAAAACCGTTACTGCAACTATGTTAGCAGGTTTAGGCGATAGTCTACCGGTTTCGGCATTCCCACCAGATGGCACTTGGCCAACTGGCACCACTAAATGGGAAAAACGTAATATTGCTGAAGAGATCCCGATTTGGAAATCAGAACTGTGTACACAATGTAACCATTGCGCAGTTGCCTGTCCTCATGCAGCTATTCGAGCCAAAGTGGTCGAACCGGATGCAATGCTTAATGCTCCTGATACACTAGAATCGCTAGAAGTTAAAGCGCGCGATATGAAAGGTCAACGTTATGTATTACAAGTAGCTCCGGAAGATTGCACTGGTTGTAACTTATGTGTTGAGGTGTGTCCATCTCGTGATCGTAACAACTTTGATATTAAAGCAATCAATATGCAACCTCGTATTGATAACCTTGACACACAAAGAGTTAATTATGAGTTCTTTTCTCAATTACCAGATCGTGATATCAAATCACTTGAGCGTATAGATATTCGAACTTCTCAATTAATTACACCATTGTTTGAATATTCGGGTGCTTGTGCGGGTTGTGGTGAAACACCTTATATTAAATTATTGACACAACTTTATGGCGACCATTTGGCTATTGCTAATGCAACTGGTTGCTCATCCATTTATGGGGGTAATTTACCATCAACACCTTATACTACCGATCGCTCGGGTCGCGGACCTGCTTGGGCTAATTCTTTATTTGAAGACAATGCTGAATTTGCTTTAGGTTATCGCATCACTTATAACCAACATAGAAAACGTGCCTTACGTTTACTTGATCATTTGGCGGGCGAGATTTCCCCAGAAATTGCTATCATTTTGCAATCTTCTGATGCAACCATCGCTGAAAAAAGAATGCAAGTTGACTTATTACGAGAGCAATTAAAACACATTGATTCTGTCGAGGCTAAAGAATTATTAGAAGACGCCAATTATCTGATTGATAAATCAGTGTGGGCAATTGGTGGAGATGGTTGGGCTTATGATATTGGTTTTGGCGGACTTGACCATGTAATGAGTTTAACCGATAACGTCAATATTTTAGTATTAGATACTCAATGTTATTCTAATACGGGTGGTCAACAGTCCAAAGCAACACCTATGGGCGCCGTATCTAAATTTGCAGATTTGGGTAAACATAAAGCACGTAAAGATTTAGGTGTAAGCATTATGATGTATGGTCATGTTTATGTGGCTCAAGTGGCTTTAGGTTCTCAACTAAACCAGACATTAAAAGCATTACAAGAAGCGGAAGCCTATGATGGGCCATCACTTGTCATTGCTTATAGTCCGTGTGAGGAACATGGTTATGATCTGGCTAAATCCCACGAACAAATGAAAGATTTAGTGAAATCTGGGTTCTGGCCTCTTTATCGTTATGATCCTCGCCGTGCGGCTGAAGGAAAACCGGGTTTAGTTTTAGATTCAAAATCACCAAATAGTGAAGCTCTATCAAGTATTTTACTTAAAGAACAACGATTCCGACGTTTAGAAACCTTAGAACCGACTGTTGCTAATATACTACATGCACGTTCAACAAAAATGGTCGAATCAAAATATAGGTTCTTACAAATGCTATCAAGCTATTCGGATATTGAAACCCCGCCTGATAGTTAAGCACAAATGATGCATTTTCTATAAAGAATGAAACAGACCAGTTATTACTAAAAACAATAACTGGTCTTTTTATACACCCTTTTTGTGCAATAAAGCATCAATATTGTGCATTCTTTAATAAACATCTATTGCCAACCTTCTTCTTTTACTATTTTATTATTATAAATCAATAATATTAATTAATTTTTTAACTTGGTATTATTTTTGCATGGATAAATATTGACCACATAAGGATCAACTAAAACATGAGGTGAATCATGGTGTCTAATATAAATATCAATAGAAGAAAATTATTAACATTTTCAAGTGCAGCGATAGCTGGTTTGTCTATCAATCAATTTTTATCTAAAGCCTATGCGCAAGAAGTAAAAAACACAATTTCATATACCCTACCGATGCTTGATAAAGTAGTTACACCCGATGTAAACAATCCAGTCAGGCTCAATTTTAATGAAAATGCCCTTGGCATGTCACCTAATGCTCAACAAGCGGCAATTAATGCTGTTCCTAAAGCAAATCGTTATGCTAAAGCAGAAATGCCACTACTAAATAAAAGATTAGCTAAACACCATAATGTAGATGAATCTCAAATTTTATTAACTGCAGGTTCATCAGAGGGGATTCGTAGCGCTATTGCCGCCTATGTTAAACCAGATACCCAATTAGTTATCCCAGAACTTACCTACGGTGACGGCGAACATTTTGGTAAAATTTTCAATTTACGCATCAACAAAGTACTAAGTTTACCAGATTGGCAAATCGATTTGAAAGGTATACAAAAAGCGGTTGAGAACTATAAAGGGTCATCGATTGTTTATTTAGTTAATCCTAACAATCCTACTTCGACCGTTTTTGCAACTAAAGAGATCGAATCATGGATAAAAAGCAAACCTAAAAATACTATTTTTATTATTGATGAAGCCTACGCTGAGTTTGTTAATGATCCTGCATACAAATCAGTCGATTACCTTATTGGACAAGGTTACGAAAATATAATATTGCTGAAAACTTTTTCAAAAATTCATGCTATGGCAGGTTTACGTGTAGGTTATGCAGTTAGTTCAGCCGAAAATATCAATAATATCGCCCAATATGTAGCAGGCGAAAAGCTTAACTATTGTGGCGTTTGTGCCGCGTTAACCTCAATGGATGATCAAGCATTTTTAACCTATTCTAAAAAAGCCGTTGATGTTTCACGTCAAATCATGGAAAACGTCTTATCCGATTTAGGTTTACATTATCTAAAATCTGAAACCAATTTTATGTTTCATAAAAGTCCGATTGATTTAAAAGCATATCGGGAATTAATGAAAAATAACTTTATTTTGATTGGACGGGATTTTCCTCCTGCTACGGAATGGTGCCGTATTTCACTCGGTACACCAGGCGAAATGCTTTATGTTGCTAACATTATGCGAGGATTAAAAGAGAAAGGAAAAATTTAATTTCATAAGTGTTCTTAAAAATGTCATTATTGACAAAATTAAACTCTCTAAATTGAACACGATTTAGAGAGCTTTTTAGATATCACTATTTTGAGTCAAATAGACAACCAGATTTCTAAATTAACCTCCAGTCACTCGTCGCGTCATCCAGTAACGTTTTTTCCAATAGTCATCATTTAAATTTGAATAAATTACACCTTTTGATGTTGAAGCGTGTAAAAATTTACCATCTGCATAATAAATGCCGACATGTAGACCACTGCCGCTTCGACCTGTTTTGAAAAATACTAAATCACCTGGTTTAGGTTTAGTCACTTTATAACCTAATTGAGCTTGTTCAGCAGCACTTCTTGGTACAGTTTTAGAAAGTTTATTTTTGAAAAAATTAACAACTAAACCAGAACAATCACTCCCATCTAAAGTCATACCACCATAACGATAGGGTGTTTTATACCATTTTTTATAATGGGAATCAATTTTGGCTAACATCTGCGCATCTTGTTTAGTCACTTTTGCCGATTTGGCACCATAACCAGTATTCACAGTAGCGGTTGTTGTACTGCTACAACCGAATGACATAAACATAGAAAACAGCAATGTTATGAGAAAACGCTTTTTTATACTAAAAAAGTTGTTCGGCAACATTTTCAATTGTCGATTGTCTTTTTTTGTCATTTCTTTTTGTTCCTTTATTTAACGTCGACCAATGCGAATAACGCCTAGCTACTTTCAAACTTTTAGGTAACACGCCTTTTTTCCATTCTTGAGTCTCTAACTTAGACAATTTAATGGGGCAAGTGTTCGCATGGCTGCGATGATTTAAACTCTCTCTTAGACTAACAAGTCGTAAAGAAAGGTAACAAATAATAACATCATCAACACTTAATTTATTATAACCAGAAAGCTGATATCGCATTCTAGAACCATAATGCTTGGCTGTTTGCACTAAACTACCGACAGCACCGCCAATGAGCGTTGCAGAACCAAGCGTAATGCCTCCGGTAACTAAATCAATACTTGCACCAATTGTAGCACCTGACACAAAACCTTTCGTCAAATGCATGCCCATTGTGGTTAGGGTATCTATATTAAATAGATCTGCATTATAACGACCTTTTAACAAAGGCAAACATTCTTCACTTTCTAAAGCTGAATTAAACTGAAAGAGTTTTAACAGCTCATTTATTGCCAACTGTTCCCGCTTTCTTACTTGATTTTGCATATCAACAATGGCCTGTTTATCATCAGATTTGGCCATTTTGTAAAAAGCTGTTACATCAACTAAAGCTTTAGCAATAATCAAATTAGCCTTTTTATTGCGAGTTTCACGCATTTGCGTAATTTTAGTTAGCCATTGATCTAAGATCAATTTTGCTGGCTCAATTAGCAACGATAAACTTTTATACAATCGCTCTTCACCATCTATGGGCGGCACGATTGCATCGAACCGTATGATAGCATGAATACCGATCCGAGAAAGTAATATTTTCCATTCATTTTCATTTTGCTGCTCACTAGCGGTAAAATTTAATACCGCTAATATTGGTTTGGCTCCACTGGCTAAAATAGCTAATTCATCATGATATTTATCTAAAACAGGCTCACGTACGTCGATTACATAGATAGCTGCATCACTTTTCAATAATTGTCTGATTACTTTAGCTTCTTGATCAAAGGTATTTTCGGCTTCTGGGCTATGTAAAAAAAATGTTAATTTATCAATACCATCAAGTTTATTGTTAGCAGGTATTAATTGATCAATGTAATCATACAGTGCCAAGCTATCTTCTAAACCTGGTGTATCATAAAAAATGATGGTGTTTTGGTTATCAACAGGTAAGGTAATTGATTCGACATGTCTTGTTGTGCCTGGTTTATCTGATACATCACCAAAGTTACTATTGCGAATTAAGGTGCGTAATAATGATGTTTTTCCTACATTTGCATGCCCAACCACAGCTAATTTCAATGTCGTTAACATGTTAAAATTCCTCGCCTAACCACGTTGGTAAAGCTGATTGTAACGATAACGCTTGCCAATTATTAAATTGTTTGCCTTGATTGATAAACCAGATCCGACTTTGTTGCGATTTACTTGTCAGTTGATTAATAAAATTTAACATACCCCGATCGGGTGCCCTATCAGTATCAATCGCGATTAATAACTTTTTGGCAGGTGTTAATTGTAAATAGTCAAGAATTTTACGGCGCTGTTCACGCGTATTTAAAAAACCTAAAAAGGTTACTGAATTTGGTGGATTCCACTCTTCTTGCACATCAATTGCCACCAAGAAAGTACCTATGCCCTCTTGAGTCAAATGCGAAATTGATTGTTCAAATTTAACGTTATCTTTATTATCTTCATCTTCAACATGAAACAATATAGGTTGTAGATCATTTGCTAATAATTGATAATCAGGATGTTGGGTATTGAATTTAATTCGTCGACAACTTACCAACCAATTAATCCCGCAAATTATCATACATAAAAATCGAATCACTAAACCATAAACGATGAAAACACCGAGCAACCAAATTGCCCAAGCAGAACGTATTTCTCCAGCATTTAGCGCGTGTTCACTTAATCTGATAATATTATCATCAGGAATCATAAACCCTATTTTCGAGGGTAACCAACCTAAATAATGAGTTAGGCTAATAATTGTATCTGAGCTAAGTAATGTTGTTTTCCATTCAAAACTATAATGTTTTGTTGAAAATAAGGCAATAATCACTATTAAGGCACTACTTAATATTACTGTCCAAAAAAGATTAAGTACAAATCCAATTAACCAACGAATACGCCCACCAAATAACTCAATAAAAGCAGGAATAAGCTGTTGTACCGTCTTTTTTTGGGAGAACTTTCTTGCTAACCATAACCAGCAATAAACTAAAAAGCTACCACCTAAATTAGTAAACAAAAAAGAGGAGACTAACCAGATAAATAAAGTGACTAAATGAAGACCTAGTAAACTAAAAAGCGCCCAATACAAATTAATTGGATTTTGACTTAATGTACTAAAAGCCAATGATGCACCACAAATAATAGAAAGAAAAATAAATATGAAAAAGGAAAGGTTTATTGCTCTTAATAAATTTTTTTGCGCTGCATACAAACCATTTTGTTTTGATAGCATAACCGCACGCATAACAATACGATTAATCAGTGACGTTTGAGTCACTCTTACTTGTCGATTAATATCTTGATCAGCAAATCGCCCAGATTCTTTTTCAATTAGATGAATAGTCTGAGCAATCCACAACGATTTTAACTCTTCTCGCATTATAGTTAATTTTCACAATTCTATTAATGAAATAAAAAACAATCGCAAGATAAGCCGCGTTTATAAATAGCGTGATTTATTGTGTTATTTCACCTATTTTGGTTAATAAAGTTTGGATACGTTGCTGCCAAACTTGTTGATCTTGTTTGAGCTTTTCATTTTCTTCGCGTAATGCTTTCATTTCGTCTGAACTGTCATTGATCAACTGTTCTAATTCTTGATTGCCTTGCTTTAAAGTAGCAATTTCGTTTTGTAATGTCGTAATAGTATTAACAGTATGCTGAATTTTATTTTCTAACTGATTTAAAATTTCTAATGTCATATTTTTCCTCAAGTTCAAATTATTTGATGTATAATACTCCTCATTATAACGAATTCATTCTAAAATCAACACCTTTTTAAAACTTAAGTTGGAGAAAATTATGCGAAAACCTCTCGTTATGGGTAACTGGAAACTCAATGGTAGTATTGATATGGCTAAAAATTTAGTTGAGGGTTTAAGAAAAGAACTATCGACAGAAGCTGCGTGTGATATTGCTATTGCCCCGCCAGTAGTTTATTTAGACTTTGTTAAACATCAATTAGGTGGTTCTAATATTATTTTAGGTGCCCAAGATGTAGATGTTAACCTGTCTGGCGCTTATACAGGTGAAGTATCAGCGACAATGTTAAAGGAAGTGGGTGTCACTCATGTAATTATTGGTCATTCAGAACGTCGTACTTACCACAAAGAGTCAGATGAGTTTATTGCCAAAAAATTTGGTGTATTAAAAGAATCTGGTTTAGTACCAGTTCTTTGTATCGGTGAAACTGAAGCTGAAAATGAAGCAGGTCAAACTCAATCAGTATGTGCACGTCAAATTGATGCTGTAATAAATGCATTAGGTGTTGAAGCATTCAACGGTGCAGTAATTGCTTATGAGCCAGTTTGGGCTATTGGTACTGGCAAGTCTGCAACTCCAGCCCAGGCTCAAGCTGTTCATAAATTCATCCGTGATCATATTGCAAAACAAGATGCTAAAGTTGCAGAACAAGTAATTATTCAATATGGTGGCTCAGTAAATGATAAAAATGCAGCAGAATTATTTACACAACCAGATATTGATGGTGCTTTAGTGGGCGGTGCATCCCTTAAAGCAGATGCTTTTGCAGCAATTGTTCGTGCAGCAGAACAAGCAAAAAAATAAAATAATGACGCCTGAAAAGGCGTCTTTTTTAAGGAAGAATTTAAATTGATATAGTATCAAAAATAATTATTTTGCTTGAATGCTATAACGTGAAGGCCAAATAGTTTCAACAGAAACTTGTAAGTATTCAGCAATAATTCGTTCATATTTAGGGCAATGTCGATATAAAGCATTTCTCAAAGTATCAGCTTGTAAGCCACTTGATCTTGATAGTGCTCTTAAGTTTCCACCTCTAATTTTAATTTCACCGACAACTCTTGATGGTGACCAATCTTGATCTTGTTCGCTCATTATGAGATCCTCTTCAGGTTAATTCTTTGCTATTGTAATGATTATCGGCATTACAATACTAAGTGGTATAATGTTACCACAAAAAGGATAACACATAAAAAAACGAAACAAAACCATAAAAACAAAAAAAATCTATAAAATGGAATAAAAAATGAAAGAAAACAATTTTAAAACGCTTAATGAGCACGAAAAAACGAGTATTTTGACAAAAACAGGCGTAATAAATTTTAAAAATAGATTAACTTTATTATTAGAAGGACTATCCGGTAATGCTTTTGCCAAAAAAGTTGGCATGTCAGAAGCTGTAATTCGAGATTATTTATCTGGTAAAACCTATCCATCTTTAAATCGATTAGCAATCATTGCCCAAAAATGTGATGTGCCTATTGAATGGTTAGCGACAGGAAAAGGAGAATGTCGTTTACTTAATGATTCTTTAGGTACAGAATCAATTCGTATTCCTTTTCATGACTTAACTAAGAATGTCAATCCATTATCACAAATTAATTCTATCCCCTTTGAAGTAAAATTGATTAAAAATCAAGGCTGTAAAACTGAGGATTTAACTGCGATTTGGGCTAAAGGTGACAGTATGGATCCGACTATATCCAATCATGATATTTTGATCATTAATAAAGCATATTGTAAACCGATTGATGGTTATCTTTATGCTGTACAATATGATGACCAAATTTGTGTTAAACGAATACAAAATCAAGGAACTAATTTAGCTTTATTGTGTGATAATCCTAAGTACCCAACGATTTTGATTGATAAAAATTCGCCGCAGAATTTCGAAATTATTGGGCATGTCATCTATTTATTAAAGGATTTTTAATAAAAAACTACATATAATATCTTAATAACTCCGTCGCTAATTATTCGACTGAGTTATTAAAAGAATTATTAATTCGTTTTTTTCCTTTCTTATAAACTTTAAAATCAGTTTAAAAAAATGTAAAAATATTTGAGGTTATCCTATGTTTTAGCAAAAAACAGTCACGATTAAATAAACTGTTGTGGGTATAACTTTATGCTTTTTAATTGAGGTATGGTAAAATTACCATAATTTCTAAGTCTACTATTTTGTTATTATGTCAAATGTAAATACACCCAAAAAAGTTGTTGTCGGCATGTCTGGCGGCGTTGACTCATCTGTTTCGGCTTATCTATTACAGCAACAAGGTTACCAAGTTGTTGGCTTATTTATGAAAAATTGGGAAGAAGATGATACCGAAGAGTATTGTTCCGCATCAGTCGATTTAGCCGATGCTCAAGCCGTTTGTGATAAATTGAATATCAAATTACACACTATCAATTTTGCAGCCGAATATTGGGATAATGTTTTTGAACATTTTTTATCTGAATATAAAGCAGGTCGCACGCCAAATCCAGATATCTTATGTAATAAAGAGATCAAGTTTAAAGCTTTTCTTGAATATGCAGCAGAAGATCTTGGTGCAGATTATATCGCAACAGGTCATTATGTACGCAAACGTGAAAGTAATGGCAAAGTTGAATTATTGCGCGGTGTGGATAACAATAAAGACCAAAGTTATTTTCTTTACACTCTAAGTGAAGCCCAAATTAAGCAAAGCCTATTTCCAGTAGGTGAACTGGAAAAACCGAAAGTACGTGAAATCGCTCAACAATTAGGTTTAGCAACGGCGGCTAAAAAAGATTCTACAGGTATCTGTTTTATTGGAGAACGAAAATTCAGTGACTTTTTAGCGCGCTATTTACCTGCAAAAGCCGGAGCAATTCGTACGGTAGATGGTGAAATAATTGGAAAACATCAAGGGCTTATGTATCACACATTAGGGCAGCGTAAAGGCTTAGGTATTGGTGGTTTAAAACAAGCTGATGATACACCTTGGTATGTGGTAGATAAAGATTTACAAAATAATGAATTGATTGTTGCGCAAGGACATGATCATCCTGCATTATTTTCTGATGGATTAATTGCTAGCCAATTACATTGGGTTGATCGTCAAGTTGTCAGCAAACCTTTTACATGTACCGTTAAAACACGTTATCGCCAGCAAGATATCGCTTGCCAAGTTAATCCTTTATCAGAAGATAAAATTGAAGTGATATTTAATCATCCTGTTGCTGCAGTAACGCCAGGACAATCAGCCGTATTTTATCAAGGAGAAGTGTGTCTTGGTGGCGGCATCATTGAAGAGCGAATCATAGGTAGACAGGAGTTGTAAAATGGACAGCAAATATCATCATATTGCAATTGCACTTGCAGGTGTTGCGCAAAGTGCATTATTAATTCCGCAATTAGCTAATTCAGGAATCTGCAATAGTACATTATACGAACGCTCGATAAAAAGTGTGTTTATCACCTCACCCAACACAACATTAGATGTTTATAATGGTATTTACAACATTAAAATTGGGTTACAAACACTTATTGAGCTACTTTCATCTGGACAAAAAGAACAGATGGAAATAATGCGTTATGTTTTTAGTTCTCTAAATATAACCAGTAAATTACTAAAAAATAATGATTCACTAAGTAAGATAGATCAACGATTAAAACACATTACCAGTCTTTATCCTGATTTAAGTGATGAAACAATTGGTAATAATATTGAAGATTTATCCTATTCATTAGCTGGAATTTATTCTGATATTGTCAGCCCTATATCCACCAAAATACAGATAACGGGTAAAGCCAAATTTCTACAAAATGCTTTTGTGCAGGCTAAAGTCAGAACTGCACTTTTGGGCTGTATTCGATCGGCCATCCTATGGTATCAAGTCGGTGGTAGTCGTTTACAGTTTTTGTTTCAGCGCAAACGTATTTGTGATGCAGCACAACAGCTTTTACAAACAATTAATACACCTTATTAACGTATATTTTATATTCGATATTTCAAAATAGTAACGGAGTTAAACCGATGGAATTATCTGCACTTACTGCCCTTTCGCCTATTGATGGCCGTTATGGAGAGAAAACAACACAATTACGTACCATTTTTAGCGAATATGGTTTATTAAAATACCGCGTTCAAGTTGAAGTCCGTTGGTTACAAAAATTAGCATCCCAAGAAAATATTCCTGAAGTTCCAGCATTAAGCCAATTAGCTACTGAGCATCTGAATCAAATCATTGAAAACTTTAATGAGCAAGATGCACAGCGAATTAAAGAGATAGAAAGAACCACCAATCACGATGTGAAAGCGGTTGAATATTTTTTAAAAGAAAAAGTCAGTAGTAACGAAGAACTGCATGCTATCAATGAATTTATCCATTTTGCCTGCACATCCGAAGATATTAACAATTTATCGCATGCGTTGATGCTAAAAACAGCCAGAGAAACGGTCTTACTACCCTATTGGCAACAACTAATTGATAAAATCACTTCACAAGCAAAAGAGTATCGAGATTTACCGTTACTTTCTAGAACACATGGGCAACCGGCAACACCATCAACAATTGGTAAAGAGTTCGCCAATGTTGCTTATCGTCTGCAACGTCAATTTAAACAACTCCAATCGATTGAGATTTTAGGTAAAATTAATGGCGCGACTGGGAATTACAATGCACATATGGTCGCTTATCCACAGGTGGACTGGCATAAATTGAGTGAAGAATTTGTTTGCTCATTAGGATTAGAATGGAATCCTTATACCACACAAATTGAACCACATGACTATATTGCCGAGTTTTTTGATTGTGTTGCCCGTTTCAATACCATTGTAATTGACTTCGATCGGGATGTATGGGGCTATATTTCATTAAATCATTTTAAACAAAAAACCGTTGCTGGTGAAATTGGTTCATCAACAATGCCACATAAAGTCAATCCAATAGATTTTGAAAATTCAGAAGGTAACTTAGGCATTGCTAACGCGATCATGAACCATTTAGGCAGTAAATTACCAATTTCTCGTTGGCAACGTGATCTTACCGATTCAACCGTTTTACGCAATCTAGGTGTTGGGATTGGTTATGCCGTTATTGCTTATCAATCAACGTTAAAAGGATTAAATAAACTTGAAGTAAATCAAAGCTATTTGCTTGAAGAACTTAATCGTAATTGGGAAGTATTAGCCGAACCGATACAAACTGTGATGCGACGTTATGGCATTGAAAAACCATACGAAAAATTAAAAGAGCTAACTCGCGGCAAACGTGTCGATGCTCAAGGTATGCAACTGTTTATTGAATCGTTGGATCTACCTGAGGAAGAAAAAGCACGTTTAAAACAGTTAACACCTGCTAATTATATTGGTTTTGCGACCAGTTTTGTCGATAAGTTATAATGTTTACTGATCATTAAGTATAACAACAACTGTGCTAAGGATTGATTATCAATAATCATCCTTAGCGCTATAAAAATAACAGAGTTAACCAAACAAAAAGCCTCATTTATAAAATTAGGAAAATGAATTGAAGATTCGTATTGCAACAAGGAAAAGCCCATTAGCGTTATGGCAAGCTAATTTCGTTAAACAAAATCTATTATTAGCACATAAAGATTTAACGGTTGAACTTATTCCAATGGTGACTCAAGGTGATATTATACTTGATAGTCCATTATCAAAAATTGGTGGAAAAGGTCTTTTTGTTAAACAGTTAGAACAAGCAATATTAAATAATGAAGCAGATATTGCGGTTCACTCAATTAAAGACATTCCCGCTCAGTTCCCTGAAGGTTTGATGCTAGCAGCAATTTGCCAAAGAGATGAGGTTCGAGACGCATTTGTTGCTAATAAATATATCAATCTAAATGATTTACCTGAAGGTGCAATTGTTGGTACATCAAGTTTACGGCGCCAATGTCAGTTACGCAGTCATTTTCCCCATTTAATAATTAAAGATCTTCGTGGTAATGTAGGTACACGTCTCAATAAATTGGATGATGGGCAATATGATGCCATAATTCTGGCGTCAGTCGGTTTAAAACGTTTATCTTTAGAACACAGAATTACTCAATACATAGATACAGATTTAATGTTGCCCGCTGTTGGACAAGGCGCGATTGGCATTGAAAGTCGCACTGACGATAAACAAATATTGGACATTATTTCAGTTCTCGATGATAAAAAAAGTCGAGCTTGTATCCAAGCCGAAAGAACAATGAATAACGTCTTACAAGGTGGATGCCAAGTACCTATTGCGGGTTATTGCCGGCTGAATAATGATGAATTAGTGTTACAAGGTCTGGTGGGTCGTGTTGACGGTTCAAAAATAATTAAACAACAGATAACAGGTTTTATAAACGAAGCCGAATCTTTAGGTGAAAAGCTTGCTAAACAGTTATTAAATCAAGGTGCAGATTTAATTCTAACGGAATTATTAGACGCATGATTTTAGTAACCAGACCCTCTCCGGAAGGTGAAAAATTAACTGAGTTATTTAACCAAGCCAATCTACCTGCGCAACATTTGCCATTTTTTAAAATTTCACAAGGTCGTGACATTCTACAGTTACAGCATCAGTTAAACCAACTATTACCCCAAGATATCGTAATAGTGGTTTCCCCCCAAGTAACTCATGTCATTAATCAGTATTTTACCAATTTGACCTTGCCAAAAAACATTAGTTATTTTGCAATAGGCAAAAAATCTGCACAATTATTTAAGCAATTCACCGAAATTGAAGTTAATTATCCTGATAGAGAAGACAGTGAAGGATTATTAGTGTTACTTCAACAACAATCAGTAAAACAACGAAACATTTTAATCTTGTGTGGTAATTCAAGTCGACCTTTACTGGCACAAACGCTAAGGTCTCGCCAAGCCAAAGTAAAATTGATTGAGTGTTATTCTCGCACTCCCATAATCTACCAACCTGATATCTTATCTGAGCATATCTCACAACAACTCATTATTATTACCAGTATTGAGCACCTAAACCAACTTGAATCCTATAGCAGTGATGAACACAAAAAGCAAAGTCGTTTACTGGTAACCAGTCAAAGGATTTTTACAAAAGCTAAAGAGTTAACATGGCAAAATGTTTTATTAGTAAATAGTGCGGATAATCAAACTGTCTTTAATGCTGTAAAACAACACTTCCCTACCCCGTTATAAAAAATTTAATAACGTTGAAAAATACTTTTCGTTTATTCGTTTAAATAGTAATAGTAAAGATGATTATTTATTTTAAAAAATTTTATTGAATAAAATTTTAATTTATTAAAAGTAATAGCAAAGCTAGGTTAAAAAAAGTTATTATGGTCGTTTGTTAATTCAAATAGCAAATTTTATTTAAAACTATAATGACTCTATGTCATAATATTGTTAATTATATCAATGCTAAATGAGGTCAGTTATGCCATTACGATATTATGGTGCCAATGCCACACTTTCTACCATCAGCACCTCTTCATTTAGCCAATCTTCCACTATCACTACTTTAGATAAAGCGAAAAAGACTATGAAAGAAGATAATAGAACATCAACAACCGCCCAATCTAGTCCAACAGTTGAAAAAAAAGTTGCATCATCTAATAATGTCAATAAAGCACCCGTATCAAAACTATCCCTTTTAGCTATTGCGCTAACTCTTGGTCTTGGAGGTTTTGTTTTTTATCACGGTCATACACAAGTTGAAAACCAAAAAAAGACGATTGCTAGTTTACAAACAGAATTAGCTAATTTAAAGCAAACCACCAAAGATAGTATTATTCACGATTTACAAAACAACATTACGCAAGCGGTAAACAAACAGAATCAACAGTTTGCAACATTAGAGCAGCGAGTTGATGATCAATTGACTGAACAACAAAAAGCACAACAACAGTTAACTAATCAGATTAATGATGCATCAAAACTCAATGAGCAAAATATTTATAATCTTAATGAACGCTTATCGTCCATGTCGGCAACAAATTACAGTGTCTGGCTAATTTCTCAAGCTAATTATTTAGTGCATTTAGCTGGTAGAAAAATCTGGAATGAGCAAGATTATGCGACTGCTCGGTTATTGTTAAAAAATGCTGATGCAAGTCTTGCACAAGCAAATGATCCAAGTTTAATACCAGCAAGACAGGCAATTACTGAAGATATTAATTCACTGTCTCAGGTGAGTTTTATTGATTATGATGGCATTATCATGAATTTGGTTGGACTTTCTGAATCACTCAATGAACTCCCCTTAGTTGGTAATTATAAACAAATAGATTTAGGCATGACGCAACATGATGATGCCGTTGCCTCAACCCAAACAGAGCCGTCAAATTCCCATACGACCAGCGCGCAAGGCATGAATTTGGGAGCTGATTCTGATAAGGCTCATAATGATAAGCAAAGTATTACTTCGTCAATTTCAGATTGGTCCAGTAATTTACTGACTAACACAAAAAACTTTATGGCTAAATTCATTACCATCGAAAACCTCGATGAAAAAGAAAATAACTTTAAAACCTGTTTGTCTAAAGCAGGCTTAGATGAAAAACAGATGCTTAGATGTCAAATTTTTAAAGAACCATTGACTTTAGAACAATCACTTTATCTTCGAGAAAATATTCGTTTTCGTCTTTTAATTGCTGCTCAAGCAGTACCTCGACATCAAGATTTAATCTATCAAAGAGCACTTAGTGATGCTTTACTTTGGGTGAGTGCTTATTTTGATAGTAACGCACCAAGCGTTAAAGCTTTCTTAGATGACCTTGACAATTTGCTCAACCAATCCATTAGTGACCAATCTGTACCTAACAAACTCGAAAGTGCCAGTGAGTTAGAAAAACTGATGCAAACTCGTGTTCATTTAATGATGGCAAAATAGGAGAATAATGATGCTTAAAATATTAATTATTTTCTTAGTGCTAGTGGGTGGATTTTTTCTAGGGCCATTATTACAGGGTCATCAAGGCTCAGCCGTTTTTGAGGTCGCCAATTATAAAATCAGTATGTCATTTATATCCTTTGTGATCTTAGAATTACTGGGTTTACTTTGTTTATATATTTGCTATTGGTTCTTTGAGAAAATCTTTAATTCCAAAACAATGTTGGGCAACTGGTTGCGCTCAAAATCACCTAGAAAATCAGCTAAACGACTTGAGCAAGCACAGCTTTCATTACTTGAAGGGGACTATAAACAAGCCAGTAAATTTTTTATGAAGAGTGCTAAAGCGTCAACCAATACAGCTTTATCGTTCTTACTTGCTGCCCAAACGCAAATTGACAATGATGAAGTGATTCCAGCTAATCAATCGTTAGAACAAGCAGCTAAACATTGTCAACCGAACGAATTATTTGCTTTTCAATTAGTGCAAATCCGTTTGCAAATTAAAAACCGCGAATATGATGCAGCACGAGCAACAATTGAAACTTTATTAAATGAAAAACCTCGTAATCCAGAAGTGTTAAGGCTTGCTGATCAAATCTATTATGATACAAAAAATTATCAAGCAATCATTGACCTTATGCCAGCTATGTATAAAGCAGAAGCATTTAGTGAGTCGCAATTAGACCAATTTAAACAAGTTGCCTATGTAAGTCGTATTAAGCAATTATCAACCGATAGTGATCCATTAGCCTTAATAAAATGGTGGAATTCACAACCTAAAGCGATTGTTAATAATGTTGCCTATAAAAGAGCGATGGCAAATTATCTTAATCAATTAGGGCAAACGGCTGAAGCAGATAAAATCCTCAGAACAATTAACAAATTAGAATTGAAAGAAAGAACATAAAAAACAGGGCGTCTGCCCTGTCTTTTTTTGTTCCTATTTATCATTAAACCAAGAAATACCGAATCACCGCCATAGAGCACATACCAACAACGACAATCCACATTAAATTTTTAGTCAAAATTGCAATCAATGTAGTTGGTATAGCCGCTAAACAATACTCAATGTTAAAAACAGGGAATTCACCTTGTTTGGCTATAAAGAGATTTTGCACAAAAAGGGCCGTTAAAATACATAAAGGTACATAAGATAAGAATCGGATAACGATTTCAGGCAATTGCACTTTTCGTACCAGTATAAATGGAATTACTCTCGGCAGCCAAGTAACAAGTCCACACCCTAAAATAATTAATAAACTATATGTGGTCATGCCTTACGCTCCATTGCAACGCCCATAAAACAACCTGCGAATGTGCTGATAAGTATAGCCATTTCAGAAGAAATAAATCGTAATAACAGTACCAATAAAACAGTAACCGTTAACATCGCAATAACTCGATTTCTTAAAAGTTTAGTTTTATCGCCAATTAACTGTAAATACAAGAGCCCTATAAACATAGCAACTAAAGCGTAATCTAACCCAAATTTTGTTGGATCGGGTAACCACTCACCAATTAGAGCGCCAATGAAACAGGATAAAATCCAAGTAATATAAGCGGTTAAATTTAGTCCATGCATCCATGCAGCATTAATAGGCTCTTTATTAGCAATTGCATTCATTGCCACAGCAAAACTCTCATCTGTCAATAAGCTACCAATCCCAATATTGTTGAGTAATGAGTATTTTCGAAAAGTCGGTGCGGTTGCCATACTCATTAAAAAGTGACGAGAATTGACTAAAAATACGGTAAAAATAATAGCTGAAATAGGTGTGGCAACTAACATTAATCCAGAAACAATAAATTGTGAAGCTCCAGCATAAATAATTACGGCCAATAAAGTGATTTCTAATACAGATAGATGTGCAGATTTGCCAACAACACCAGCAGCAATACCGATACCAATGTAACCTAATAAAGTTGGGATACAAGCGTAAACACCATCTTTAAATGTTAATGACATGTTCTTTCCTTAATATAATAACTGTACAACTAATAAATAATTATAATTTTTTTGTAAAAAAGTTTCAGGTTAAGCATACGTTTCAGTATATTTTTTAATTAATCTTAACTTAGCATAAACTTATACCAACTAAATAGTCTGCATAATAATATGAGACAAACTATCGTTAAAGTTTGTTATAATATCGCCAAACTCGTCTTTATGACAATAAAATAACTTAATATTAATTAAAGTGGCAATCAAATATATGTATACTGGAACGCTATTTATTATCTCAGCGCCAAGTGGTGCAGGTAAATCAAGTTTAATTCGAGCTTACTTAGAGCAAGAGGATCATCATCCCGCTAAAGTTTCTATTTCTCATACCACGCGTAATCCAAGACCAGGAGAATTACATGGCACACATTACTATTTTGTCGATCACAAACATTTTGAGTCATTAATTGATGAGCAAGCATTTGTAGAATACGCTCATGTGTTTGAAAACTATTATGGAACCTCTAAAGCTGAGATTGAACAGAGCTTGTTACAAGGTATTAATGTATTTTTAGATATTGATTGGCAAGGAGCACAACAAGTAAGGGAAAAAATGCCACAAGCAAAAAGCATTTTCATTTTACCACCATCACTCAAAGAGCTTGAAAATCGCCTAATTAAACGAGGTCAAGATGATGCAACTGTTATTAATAAAAGAATGCAAAAAGCCCAAGCTGAAATTTCACATTATAATGAATATGATTACATTATCATTAATGATGATTTTGAATGTTCTTTAAATGCATTAAATTCTATTATCAACGCAGCCAGTCTAGAGCAACCAAAACAAGCCTTAGCCAATCAACAATTACTCAAGGAATTGCTTGCTGAATAATTAATTATCGATCTGCACTAAATCACTAAATAAAGTTAGATAATTATTTGCATTAATTATTAGAGTGTTGCAGAGGAGTCACAATAGTAATTTTACAAAACTATAAACCTTAGTTATGTAAAAAAGTTGATGTAAAAAATTAATCGATCGCCGATATGAATCGGCGATTTTATGAGTAAATAAAATTAGTTACCTAATGCTTTATCCGCCTGATCATTTTGGATCAGCTCAATTTTATAACCATCTGGATCTTCAATAAAAGCGATGATAGTTTTACCACCTTTAACTGGCCCTGCTTCACGTGTAACTTTACCACCCGCTTGTTTTACATCATTACACATTTTAGCAACATCATCCACACCAATGGCAATATGTCCAAAAGCATCACCATGATTATATTGCTCTACACCCCAATTGTAGGTAAGTTCTATAACTGAACTGGAGGTTTCATCGCCATAACCAACAAATGCAAGAGAATATTTATATTCTGTATTTTCACTGGTTCTTAATAGCTTCATTCCCATTACACGAGTATAAAAATCAATAGCACGTTGTAAATCTCCAACTCGAATCATAGTATGTAATATACGCATTGCTTTATTGTTCCTTTTAATAGTTAACTACACCACCAGATTTTATCTGTTAGCGGTTATACAGGCAAATATTTTATATTTATATTAGAAATTGGATTGAAATGGGAAATTTTTAGAGAAGTAAAAATTGTTAACTTAGAGTGATTATTATGCTAGTTGCATAACTCAAATTTAAACTTCAACTTTCGCTCACTTATTAAGCAAGCGAAAGTTAAGACTAATGGTTGTTAACTTATTGATTATTATAGGAACGACCATAGCGTGGAGATGCGCTTATTTGTTTACCATTACTAACTAAACGAACATGTTGACCTGCATAAAATTCATTAGGAGAGCCTTTTTGCACGATAACAATATTACCACCGCTTTCTCGCTCAATTTCTAACTCGACAGCATTTGTTTGGCTAGTTTTATCTTCAATTGCACTGCCAATTACTGCACCACCAATAGCGCCTGTGGCAATAGCTAACGCTCTACCGGTACCATTACCAATGGTATTACCTAACACACCGCCAATCACAGCTCCACCTAGTGAGCCGACAACGTTTTCATTTTTACCATTTGTAGCGTTGGCTTGAATTTTAACTGGACGTACAGATACGACAGTACCATAACTAACTTGTTGAACTTGTTTTGCTTGATCAGTTGTATAAACATCACCTGAATATATATCACTATTGGTGCAACCAGAGAGAAGTGAAACTAATATAGCTGCTGTGACAATTTTTTTCATAATTTATTCCTCATATTATTGAGCATGAGCTAGCTCATACTTTTTTAAGCATAATATTCTTTTACAAAAACGACAATATGCTTTTCATTATTTTATCAAACGATAATACTATTTATTATCAAGTTGGGTTATACTCAGCTCAATAGTTTATCTACCATACAATTAGTATATGAAACGGTTATTTTTTCATTTAATATTATCAGTTATGATATCCGCCTGTCATAATATAAACTAACAACAACAGACAACTGAAAAAGCAATAGCGAAATCAACAAATGCTACTTGCTTGTCTAATGAAGTAAACAACAATTTACATTAACCCGACAACTTTGCAATGCAAATGAGTCCAGTAAATTAATTTAATAGGCATAACTAACATAATGAAAACTATCGAAATTGACGAAGAATTATACCATTTTATCGCATCACAAACAAAACATATTGGTGAAGATGCATCCAGTATTTTGCGACGTTTATTAAAAATCAATCAACCAGTTAAATCTAAAACTAACATGGTTTCTCAACCTGAAACCCAATATACATTATTTAATGACTTATTAGATAGTGATATGTTTATTAATGAAAAGTCAATCATCAGCCGTTTTATATTACTACTTGGCGCACTTTATAACTATAATCCAGCCCTTTTTTCGATAGCAGCCACTTCTTTACATGGTAGTAAACGTCAATATTTAGCAAAAGATAAAAAATCTTTAGAAACATCAGGTAAAAATACTAAACCACGCGAAGTTATCGGAACACCTTATTGGGTTATTAGTAATACCAATACAGCTAGAAAAATGTATATACTAGAATCAATAATGAGTGATATGGGCATTTCTGAAAGTATGATAAACCAAGTTATCAATATTTTTTCAGCACAAACAAAATAAAACATTCACTAAATGTGTATTAAATAGTCAATAATTGATAACATAGATATAAATTTGGATGTAGATATAAAATTTTCGAAAAAGGAGTATAAAATGGCAAATCACAGCCGAGCAGGATTATTAGCAAAACCAGCCGATTTGATTGACGTTGAAACTTTGAAAAATAATTACTATCAAATTAGTCCTAACCCAGAAAATGCCAGTCAATTAGTGATTTTTGGCACTTCAGGTCATCGAGGTAGTGCAAATAAAGGCACATTCAATGAGGCACATATTTTAGCTGTTGCTCAAGCAATAGCCGAATACCGTAAAGTAAATAATGTCACTGGTCCGTGTTTTATTGGCCAAGATACACATGCCCTGTCTGAATTAGCTTTAAAATCTGTTCTTGAAGTTTTCGTTGCAAACGAGCAAACGGTGGTTATCGCTCGTGATTGGGGATATACGCCTACACCAGTTATTTCACATGCTATTCTGACTTTTAATCAAGATAAACAATCACAACTTGCCGATGGTATTGTCATTACACCTTCACATAATCCTCCTGAAGATGGTGGTATAAAATATAATCCTACTAATGGTGGGCCTGCTGATACAGATATTACGAAACAGATTGAAAATCGCGCTAATGAATTACTCAAAAATCACCTTAATGGTGTAAAGCGTGTTACGTTAGAAAAAGCACTTAACTCATCTTATATTCATACCAAAGAATATGAAACAGACTATGTTAATGATTTGGAGAATATTTTAGATTTAGCATTAATTAAATCTTCAAATTTAAATATAGGTGTCGATCCATTAGGTGGCGCGGGCATCACTTATTGGCCGCGTATTGCTGAAAAATATGGCATTAACCTTAATATTGTGAACAATAAAATTGATTCAACTTTTAGCTTTATGCATTTGGATCATGATGAAGTTATCAGAATGGATTGTTCTAGCCGATGGGCTATGGCGGGTTTATTAGAGTTAAAAGATAAGTTTGATTTAGCATTTGGTAACGATACGGATTCTGACCGTCATGGTATTGTAACACCTAAAGGATTAATGAACCCTAACGCTTATCTTTCAACTTGTGTTAACTATCTTTTCCAAAATCGTCCGCAATGGCACAAAGATATTGCTATTGGTAAAACATTGGTTACCAGTTCAATGATAGATCGCGTAGCAAATAGCCTTAATAAAACATACTTAGAGTATCCAGTGGGTTTTAAATGGTATGCTGATGCGCTTTATAACGGTAAATTAGGATTTGCTGGTGAAGAAAGCGCGGGTGCATCGTTTTTAAGAACTAACGGCAAAGTTTGGACGACAGATAAAGATGGTATTATTCTTTGTTTGCTTGCTGCTGAAATGACAGCTAAGATCGGCAAAAATCCCCAAGAACAATATCAAGAACTTGAAGCCAAATTTGGGGTATCTTATTATGGACGAATTCAAGCACCAGCAACGTTTAGTGAAAAACAAAAACTATCTAAACTTAATGCAAGCCAGTTAACTACTGACAAACTCGGGGGAGAAAAAATAACCCAGTGCTTAACCACCGCCCCTGCTAACAATGCACCAATCGGTGGACTAAAAGTTATCACAGAAAATGGTTGGTTTGCCGCTCGTCCATCAGGTACAGAAGATGCATATAAAATCTATGCTGAAAGCTTTATCAGTAATGATCATTTAGCGACTTTACAGAAAGAAGCACAAGAAATCGTAGCCAAAGCAATAAAATAACCATATCAATGACGGTATTTAAGCCCCAAAAAAAGAAAAAATAGTAGTCGTTATGGCTGCTATTTTTTTGTTTTAAAAACATTTCTAATTATTTTTTTCAGTAAAATTATTAGAAATTCTGGTAATGAAAGTGACCATTAAAAAGATGATTCTGAGCTCATTGAATTATTATTTTTTGAATTGAAACAATAAAGTGTTTATTGATATGAAAGAACCTGACAAAGAATTTGGATAATTTTAGAAAGATTGCAACTTATATTGGGTGTTATAAACTATCTTATTACTAATTAAAATTTAATAGTAACTAATGAATTATTCATTTTAACGATTTTTAAATTATTATTCTTAAAAAATAAATCAATATAGTTCAAACAGTTGGTTAACCTATATTATAATATTAAAAATTTCCAAAATATTTAGCCTGCTTCTCCTGGTAATTTTTCATTTGCACCAATTTCAATAACTTCTGAAACCGTTTTACCATTAATTTTGTTCTTGATAATCTCTTGTTTCTTTTTCTCGTCGCCTGCAGCTTCAATAGCTGAATTGATCATAATTCTACCAATTGAAATATTAAATGATTGTAACTGATCATCTTGAAGCTCATTTACCATTTCAGAAATCGATTTCTGCAGATTTTCTGAGGATGAAGCATCAATGGTTTTATCACTACAACCTATTAATAAACCTGTTGAAATTACTACAATTAATAACTTTTTCATTTCCTATCCCCATTTATTATTATAAAATATTGATTATTAGTTAATCTTATAGATAATTTGATTACAGATCAAATTATTTACGCAAAAAAATAACTCCAAAAAACATTAAGTTAATTAAATTTCAAAATAAAATTTGTAAATTTATTTAATGACAATATCTATCAAATATTTTAAATAGTTAGTCAGTGTTATCCATTAAAACGATGATGTTGAAATAACCTAAGTTACAATGGTAACCAATCCAAAATACACAAAACCAATTGCAACGAAAGAATTTTTACTGAATGACAATGTTATGAATCAAAAGGAATTTTGTAAAAAATATTCAGGAGTCTATACCGTTTCATTTTTTTAATCTCCAATTCATGATTTAAGTATGAATCATAGTTAAAATAAAGAAAGATAAAAGGTATGGTGTTGGGATACCATTGATTAAAGGGACTTAAGAAGTCCCTTTAGTTTCGATAAATTTTAATGATGATAAGCGATATCTATTTTAAAATGCCTAAAATCAAACTACCCTAGAAAAGAGATATACTAAAATTATACCCCAGCTCGATAGTTAGGTGGCTCTTTAGTAATTAAAACATCATGTACATGGCTTTCTTTCATACCCGCGCCAGTGATACGATAAAATTTCGATTTAGTGCGTAATTCATCAATAGTTGCACAACCGGTTAATCCCATACAAGAACGTAATCCTCCCATTTGTTGGTGGATGATTTCTTTTAAGAAACCTTTATAAGCAATACGCCCTTCGATGCCTTCTGGCACGAGTTTATCAGCAGCGTTATCAGTTTGGAAATAGCGATCGGACGATCCTTTCGCCATAGCACCAAGCGATCCCATACCACGATAAGATTTATAAGCTCGACCTTGGAATAATTCAATTTCACCAGGAGCTTCTTCAGTGCCAGCAAACATAGAACCGACCATAACACAGGCTGCACCCGCAGCTATGGCTTTGGCAATATCTCCAGAAAAACGAATGCCACCATCGGCAATAACTGGAATATTGTGCTTTTGTGCCATCTCAACTGCATCCATAATTGCACTAATTTGCGGTACACCCACGCCAGTAACAATGCGAGTAGTACAAATTGAACCTGGACCTATCCCAACTTTAACGGCATTAACGCCTGCATCAATGAGTGCTTTAGCACCTTCTGCTGTAGCGACATTACCTCCGATAATTTGTAGATCAGGATAGGCTTTTCGCGCTTGGCGAATACGCTCTAACACACCCTCAGAGTGGCCATGCGACGAATCAATTAATAACACATCGACACCCGCTTCAACTAATGCGGCAATGCGTTCTTCATTACCTGCGCCCGCACCCACTGCGGCTCCCACACGCAAGCGCCCTTTTTCATCTTTACATGCATTAGGTTTTTGTTCAGCTTTATTATAATCTTTGACGGTGATCATACCTTTAAGATGAAATTTCGAATCAACAACTAACACTTTTTCGACGCGATGTTCGTGCATTTTTTTTAAAACAATTTCACGTTGTTCACCTTCTTTTACCGTAACCAAACGTTCTTTCGGCGTCATTACCGCAGTAACGGGCAGTGATAAGTCAGTTGCAAATCGAACATCTCGTGCAGTAATAATTCCCACTAATTCTTGTGACTCAGTCACAACAGGAAAACCAGCAAATCCATATTCTTTCGCTAAATCGGTCACTTGTTTGATAGTGGCTGTTGGTAAAACAGTTACTGGATCTTGTACAATCCCGCTTTCATGTTTTTTCACTCGTCTTACATGATTAGCTTGGTTTTCAATTGACATATTTTTATGGATAAAACCAATTCCACCTTCTTGGGCAAGTGCAATGGCTAAATCAGATTCAGTAACGGTATCCATTGCTGCTGAAAGCATTGGAATATTTAGTTTAATGGTTTGGGTAAGCTGCGTACTGATATCAGCGGTGTTCGGTAATACAGTGGAATGAGCTGGAACTAATAACACGTCATCAAACGTGAGGGCTTCTTTTACTATACGAGACATGACAATATTCACCATTGAGTTGAGTTGTTGATAAAATATTGCCGATGCATTCTACTCACTTTTGCGCAAAAAGACCAGCGGTATTTAAGAAAAATTCCTTAGTAGAATTATCCACTAAGGAAAAAATAAAAATGCGGTAAATTAGATAAATATATTGATCGCTAAACAACCTACCAATCCGCACACCGAAATGACAGTTTCTAACAATGACCACGATTTCATGGTTTCGGTGATGCTAAGGTTAAAATATTCTTTAAACAACCAAAATCCAGGATCATTAACATGAGAAAACACCACGCTACCTGCTCCAGTCGCAATCACCATCAATTCTGGACTCACGCCTGTGGAAGCGATTAATGGGAATACAATGCCACCTGCAGTTAATGCCGCAACCGTTGCTGAACCAAGAGCTAATCGCAATAATGCAGCAATTAACCAAGCCATAATAAGTGGTGATATATTAGATGCATGCATCATCTCTTCAATATAAACTTTAACGCCACTATCAACTAAAACTTGTTTAAAGGCGCCACCACCGCCAATAATCAATAACATCATGGCGATGATTTTAATTGAATTCGCTAAAGTCGTATTGATTTGAGCCATTGAACGCCCACGGAAAATGCCAAAGGTAAACACCGCTACAATCACTGAAATCAATGTAGCGATAATTGGATCACCAAAAAATTCTACATAAGGCAGAATTAAATGCCCTTTTGGTAAAGTCATTTCACATACTGCTCGAATTGACATGAGTACAACTGGTATTAAAGCAGTAAATACACTGACAACAAAACTTGGCATCTGTTCATCAGTAAATTGTTTTGAATTATACAATCCGTCTTCAATCGGATGATTAATGGCTCGTATAAAAGGCATCTTGGCAAGTACAGGACCGGCTAAAATTACAGTTGGAATACCTATGATGGTACCGTAAAGTAAAGTGCGTCCCATATCAGCTTTAAATATTTCGGCGATAGCGGTTGGTCCAGGGTGAGGAGGTAAAAAACCATGAGTAACAGATAAAGCAGCCGCCATAGGAATACCAATATATAATGGGGATATACGAAGCGTTGCTGCAATGGTTAATATGAGCGGTAGCAATAAAACAAAACCTACTTCATAAAATAAGGCAAATCCAACAATAAAACCCGTAAGGGTAACAGCCCACTGTATTTTTTTATCGCCGAACGTATTAATTAACGTTGTTGCAATGCGCTGTGCGCCACCACAATCCGCTAATAGTTTGCCCAGCATGGCACCGAAACCCATAATTAATGCTAAGCTACCTAGCGTTCCTCCCACTCCATTTTTTATGGATTGAACCACTGCCATTACCGGCATACCTTCCATGATACCAACACTTAATGCGACAAGAATCAAGGCAATAAAACCATTGACGCGCAGCGGCAACATTAAGACAAGTAATAAAGCTACGCCTATAGCTATAATGATTAACGGCATGAATATTTCCTCTAGAATAATCTAATATGTTATCGGTAACATTCAGGATTATAGAGGAAAATAAAAAAAATAATGGAAAAAATGTCTAAAATGAGAATTAGATCACATTTTACAAATTTGAGGTTTTTTGGGCTGTTAAAATATAATTAACATCAATGTTTGGTCCCAACTTAAATTCATTTTTGAGTATGTGATATTCCATGCCTATAATATCTTCGACATCTAATTTCGCTTGTTCTACCCAATTCATTAATTCTGATGGACGAATAAATCGATTAAAATCATGAGTCCCTTTTGGTACCATTCGAGCAATGTATTCTGCACCATAAATCAACAATAATTTGGCTTTATGATTACGATTTATAGTAGATAAAAAGAGTTTGCCATTCGGTTTAAGTAGCGTTGCACAAGCTTGGATAATCGAAAATGGATCCGGTACGTGTTCTAGAAGTTCCATACAGGTAATGATATCATAATAAGTAGGATGCTCTTTAGCATGATCTTCAACGGTTTGCTTTTGGTAATTAATAACTAAGTTATTTTCTTTTGCATGAAGCTGGGCAACTGCCAGTGATTCATCTGCAAGATCAATCGCTGTAACATCAGCGCCAAATTTAGCAAGGCTTTCGGATAGAATGCCTCCCCCACAGCCGACATCTAATACTTGTTTGTTTTCCAAACAACCTACCTGTTGTTTAATATAATCCACACGTAGAGGGTTGATAATATGGAGGGGTCTGCATTTGCCATTTGGATCCCACCATTGAGCTGCTAACTGAGAAAATTTACTTATTTCATTGAAATCAATATTTTGTGTCATGGGATCTCGTTTATCCAAAAATTTAATTAATCAGACTGTATTTTATGTCATGGTCGGTATGAATAAAAGAATAAAATTAAATGCAATATCAATAAAATACGAGTGAGTAATTAGTATATTTAAAATAAAACTTTCAAATTGTCAACACGATAAGTTTTATCATAATAAATAATTCTAATTTTAAAATAGACAGTTATATTAAAATTTACAATGAATTCTTGTTTCCCCTTGTATTTCATGGCATGATTTGCAACTTTACGCTTCTAATAAAGTAATGGTTAGACATTAATTAAAGCTACAATTAAATAATTATTTTGAGGGCAAGGTAAATATTCATGAGTACAGGTACTATGAAAAAAAATCACTCTCAGTGGAGCTCACGCATGGGATTCATGCTTGCTGCTGCTGGTTCTGCTGTTGGGTTAGGAAACATTTGGAAGTTTCCATATATGGCGGGTGAAATGGGCGGTTCAGCATTTGTGTTGACCTATTTATTGTTCATGTTTTTAATTGGTTTACCTATTTTGGTCTTAGAATGGTTAATTGGTCGTCGTGGGCAAAAAAATCCAATTCATACTATGGAAGATGTTGCTGTTTCTGAAGGCCGTTCTAGATCATGGAAATGGGTAGGTATTATAGGTGTACTCGGTTCATTTTTAATTCTTTCATTTTATAGTGTGATTGGTGGCTGGGCGACTGATTATATCTTTTTAGCAATTAAAGGAACATTTAATGGTGTTGATGGTGCGGGCACCGGTCAAATTTTTAATGATTTTCTTGGCAACGTTAACAGTTTATTAATATGGCATACCGTTTTTATGGCGGCTAATACTCTTATCGTTGCTTTGGGCGTTGGTGCTGGTTTAGAGCGATCATGTAAAATCATGATGCCAGGCTTAGGCATATTGCTACTGGTACTAGTTGGCTATGCCGCTTATGTGAGTGGTCCATCTTTCGGTCAAGCATTTAAATTTTTATTTACCCCAAATTTGTCAGCGCTAAATGGCACCGCAATTTTAGCAGCTTTAGGGCATGCTTTTTTTAGCTTATCATTAGGTATGGGCATAATGATGGCGTACGGTTCTTACCTTGGTAAAGATGTAAATTTACTATCAACCGCACGTACTGTGGTGATTTTAGATGTAATAGTAGCAATGTTATCTGGTATGGCGATATTCCCACTCGTATTTGCAAATGGTTTAGAAGCAGGTTCTGGTCCTGGGCTTATTTTTGTTACACTTCCAATTGCCTTTGGTAATATGGCTGGAGGAACTATTTTAGGTTGTTTATTTTTTATTTTCTTAACTTTTGCTGCGTTAACTTCCTCAATATCTTTGCTTGAACCAACAGTTGAATTATTAGAAGAAAAAACCCATATGGGGCGTAAAACAGCAACAGTGGTAAGCAGTGTTTTCATTTGGGCGTTAGGTATCGCTTGTATTTTGTCATTTAATGAATGGTCAGACGTAAAATTATTTGATAAAAACATTTTTGATTTACTGGATTATTTAACGAGCAAAATCATGTTACCTGTTACCGGGTTAGGCACGGTAGTGTTTGGAGCATGGATGATGAATCAAAAACGTATCCGTGAGGAGTTAAACTTAAATGAATTTTGGTTCAGTATTTGGACCGTTGTATCTCGATTTATTGTTCCTGTTGCGGTTATCTTCATTTTGATTTATGGATTTATCTAAATAATATCAAAATTACATTATATATTATAAGCCTTGATATCCATCAAGGCTTTTTTATACCTCTTATTTAACAAAAAACAGACAAACAATTAATAAATTTTACTAACTTGTATTGAAATCCTAATTTTTATTCCCATATAGCAATACAACAATAATTCAAACCATTATATTAATATTATTCAGTAAATATTAACGACTAAAGCTACATAATAAATCGATTAAAATCATATAAGTTTGTCGATAATAACGTCATGTAGCAGATAGCGTGAATTGAAATAACTAAATATAGTAGAGGAACTAGTCAATGAGTAAGCAAGGCACTGAAACTCGTGGATTTCAATCAGAAGTTAAACAAATTCTACATTTAATGATCCATTCTTTATATTCCAATAAAGAGATCTTTTTAAGAGAGCTAATTTCCAATGCATCTGATGCAGCCGATAAACTTCGCTTCAAAGCATTAGAAAACCCAGATTTATATGCAGGTGATGCTGAACTTGGTGTGCGCATTTGGGTAAATAAAGAAGCAGGTACCCTATCGATTTCTGATAATGGTATTGGTATGACACGTGATGAAGTCATCGAAAATTTAGGAACCATTGCAAAATCAGGCACCAAAGCATTTTTAGAATCAATTGGAAGCGATCAAGCTAAAGATAGCCAATTAATCGGTCAATTCGGGGTAGGTTTTTACTCTGCCTTTATTGTTGCTGACAAAGTTACAGTGAGAACCCGTGCAGCAACCGCTAAAGCGGACGAAGCCGTTATGTGGGAATCAGCTGGTGAAGGTGAATATACCATTTCAGATGATAATAAAGAAACTCGCGGTACCGAAATCACTTTACATTTAAAAGAAGATGAGAAAGAGTTTTTAGATGATTGGCGTCTACGTTCCATTATCAGCAAATATTCTGATCATATTTCATTACCTGTTGAAGTGCAAACTACTGACGAAGAAAGTAAAGAAGTCAAATGGGAAAAAATTAATAAAGCTCAAGCACTTTGGACTCGTAGCAAATCCGATATCACTGATGAAGAGTATAAAGAATTTTATAAACACCTGTCACATGATTATGCTGATCCATTAAGTTGGAGCCATAACCGAGTTGAAGGTAAACAAGAGTACACCAGTTTACTGTATATTCCAGCTAAAGCACCATGGGATATGTGGAATCGCGATAATAAACACGGATTGAAATTATATGTTCAACGTGTATTTATTATGGATGATGCTGAACAATTCATGCCAAACTATTTACGTTTTGTGAAAGGTTTAATTGATTCAAATGATCTTCCATTAAATGTATCGCGTGAAATTCTACAAGATAACAAAATCACCCAAAGTTTACGTAATGCGTGTACTAAACGCGTACTACAAATGCTTGAAAAATTAGCCAAAGATGACAAAGAACAATATCAACAATTCTGGGGTGAATTTGGTTTAGTATTAAAAGAAGGTACAGGTGAAGACTTTGCTAATCGGGAAGCGATAGCCAAATTATTACGTTTTGCTTCAACCCACACTGATAGTGATGCACAAACAGTATCGTTAGAAGATTACATCAGCCGTATGCAAGACGGGCAAGAAAAAATTTACTACATCACAGCGGACAGCTATGGTGCTGCAAATTACAGCCCTCACTTAGAGCTATTCCGTAAAAAAGGTATTGAGGTATTATTATTATCCGATCGTATTGATGAATGGATGATGAGCAACCTAACTGAATTTGATGGTAAACAATTCCAATCAGTCAGTAAATCAGACGAATCTATTGAAAAACTGGCTGATCAAGATAGTGAAGAACAAAAACAAGTTGAAAAAGAACTCGAACCATTTATTGAGAGAGTAAAAACAGTATTAGGTGATAAAGTTAAAGAAGTTAAAATAACTCATCGTTTAACTAACACACCTGCTGTTGTCACAACCGCTGCTGACGAAATGAGCACACAGATGGCCAAATTGTTTGCTGCTGCTGGACAAAAAGCACCTGATATAAAATATACGTTTGAAATTAATCCAGACCATAAACTGGTGAAACGTATAGCAGATACTCAAGAAGAAAGTGAGTTCACAGATTGGGTAGAGTTATTACTTGATCAAGCATTACTTGCTGAAAAGGGTTCATTAAGTGATCCAAGTAAATTTATTCAAACTATGAATAAGTTATTAGCACAAGAATAAATAAAACATAAAATTCAGCCCCGATAAGATTGACTTAATCGGGGCTTTTTTATAGGTACTTTGGTTCCTTGATAGAAAAATAATTTAATGGCAACTAAATTATGACAAAAGTTTGATATTAATCACACTTTTTTAATTTTTTTCTTTTCATTTTTATTTAGCTATTCATAATAAAAAAAATTAAAAATTATCCTTAATTTAATGAAAGTTCATAAAATATTAAATAATAATGTAATTGTTACACTGGATGATAAAGGAAAAGAGTTAATCCTTACTGGCCGAGGTATTGGTTTTAAAAAACGCGAAGGTGATTTAATCGATATCAATCTGATCGAAAAACAATTTTCGTTAGATAACAAAGATATATTGCCTAAATTTAATGAGTTACTTTCTGAAATTCCTTTAGAGGTATTAACCACTTCTCAAATTATAATCAATCATGCCAAAGAATTTATGGATAGTAAACTGCAAGACAGTATTTATATTTCACTCACTGACCACATCCATTTTGCTATTGAACGCCACAAGCAAGGATTTGATATTCCTAATAGTTTTTTATGGGAAATCAAAAAATTCTATCCAAAAGAGTTCCAAATTGGTCTTTATGCATTATCAGTCATTAAAAAACGCCTTGAAATAGAACTACCAGAAGATGAAGCAGGCTTTATTACCTTTCATATTATCAATGCACAACTAAATGGCACCATGCCCAATATTGTCAATATGACCAAAATCATGCGCGAAATACTTAATATTGTTAAATATCATTTCAACATTGAATATGACGAAGATTGCCTTTCTTACCAACGATTTGTAACACATTTAAAATTTTTTGCACAACGAATATTAAGCAAAGGAACACATACGCAACAAGACTCTTCACTGTACGAAATTGTTCGCAAAAAATATGATCAAGCTTACTTATGCACTAAACAAATTGATTTACATCTAATTCAACAATATCAACACGCACTTACGGATGATGAAAGTTTATATTTAACTATTCATATAGAACGGTTGAGAACTGAACTTAAAAAACCATAAATGTGAGATATATCACAATTTATTAATCACAGTCTGAGAAGTCATACCATGCCATAAAAAATTATGCTAACCTAATTATCACATTTACTGGATTGTCATTGCATAGTAAATTATTACTATGTAAGCAAAACCTAGATCTCTTGATAATAAGAGATCTAGGTTTTTTTTTGCGCTATTTAAGCGTTAAACAAATAAGGATAAGGAATGAAAAACAAAGAACTTGCCGAATCAATCATTAATAAAGTTGGTGGAAAAGACAATATCACAAGCCTAGTTCATTGTGCTACTCGTTTACGTTTTGTATTAAAAGATGACAGTAAAGCTGATGCAGAATCTCTCAAAAAACAAAAAGGTGTGATTACTGTAGTAAAAAGCGGTGGACAATTTCAAGTAGTAATTGGCAATCATGTTGCCGATGTATTCAGTGACATAATGCAATTAACCAATCTTAATGAAAATAATACAACCAATGCTGCCCCTGATAAAAAAATGGGAGTTTTTTCAAAACTAATTGATTTAGTTTCCGGTATATTTATTCCTGCGTTAGTTGTAATCGTCGCCGGAGGTATTTTTAAGGGGATAATCGCTTTATTGCAAGTTGAAAACATTGTCTATGAGGGTTCTCCAACTTATAACTTCTTGTTCGCAATTGCGGATGCGCCATTTTACTATTTACCGGTCATTTTAGGTTTTTCAGCTGTTAAAAAGTTTGGCGGAAATCCTTACGTTGGTATGGCATTAGGTGGAGCATTAGTTCATCCCAATATTGTTGGCATGCTAGGTGGTGCATTTGAAATACAAACTTCATTATTTATGATACCTATTAAATTGATTCCTTATGCATCGTCAGTGTTCCCTATCATTATCGCTAGCTGGTTCTATTCGTTATTAGAACGTAATTTTAACAAGATTATGCATGATTCATTTAAAAAATTCATTGCACCATTGCTGGGCATCATCATTACCGTACCATTAACGTTTGCCGTTATTGGTCCAGTTGTATCATTTTTAAGTGATATTGTGGCTGCTGGTATCATCTACGTTTATCAACTTAACTCAGTAGTTGCATCGATGATTTTAGCCGGACTTTGGCAAGTAATGGTTATTTTTGGAATTCATTGGGGTATGGTGCCATTTGCAATGAACAATTTTACCCTTTACAACGAAGATTTTATGATGCCTATCTTGTTCCCTGCAGTATTTGCACAAGTCGGTGCAGTATTAGCTGTCATGTTACGCAGTAAAGACCCACAAATGAAAGCGTTAGCCAGTTCGTCGGTATTATCAGGCATTTTTGGTGTAACAGAACCGGCTATCTATGGAATTAATCTACCATTAAAACGCCCATTTGTGATTGGCTGTATCTCAGCAATGATTGGCGGTGGTATTGTTGGTTATTTCCATTCGGTTATCTATTCGTTCAGCTTTATTAGTATTTTCTCATTTTTACAATTAATTCCTCCAACAGGAATTGATGAAAGATTCTATGCGGTGGTATTTGGTTCTCTCATTTCATTCGGTGTTTCTACAACTGTAACTTACCTGTTTGGTATACCAAAAGATAAAAAAGCAGCCGATGAAAATCAACCTCAAAACAGTGAAGATAAAAAACAAACCGATGAAATTAAACAAGTCGACACAATCACTATTTCAAGCCCAATGACAGGTAAAGTGATTCCATTAAATCAAGTTAATGATCCTACTTTTGCTGGTGAACTAATGGGTAAAGGTTCGGCAATCATTCCAACAATTGGTCAAGTATTAGCTCCAGAAGACGGAGAAGTGGTATCCCTATTTAGAACCAAACATGCTATTGGATTTGTAACTGATACAGGCGCTGAAATACTCATCCATATTGGTATCGACACCGTTAAATTAGATGGACAACATTTTGAAGCACATATCGAATCAGGTAGTAAAGTTAAAAAAGGGGATCTATTAGTCAGCTTTGATATTGATGCCATTAAACAGGCAGGATTTGAAGTCACAACTCCAATAATTATTACTAATACTGATGACTATAAGGATGTAAAAACTATTTTTATGCAAAATGATATTCAAGCTGGCAATGAATTACTAGCATTAAACAAATCTGAAGATTAAGGAGTAATACATGTCTAAACTATTTCCTAGTGATTTTTTATGGGGCGGCGCAATTGCTGCCAACCAAGTTGAAGGCGCTTACCGAGAAGGTGGTAAAGGCTTATCCACATCGGACTGTACGCCAAATGGCTTATTTGGCGACATTGTAGACCGTAATAAAAACGATATTACTAGTATTAAAGATCGCGCGATCGATTTTTATCATCGCTACCCAGAAGACATCTCTTTATTTGCTGAAATGGGTTTTACCTGTCTACGTACATCCATTGCATGGACGCGTATTTTCCCTAATGGTGATGAACTAGAGCCAAATGAAGCAGGTCTTGCTTTTTATGACAAATTATTTGATGAAATGCTCAAACATAACATCACGCCATTAGTTACATTATCTCATTATGAAATGCCCTATTATTTAGTCACTCAATATGGTGGTTGGGGTAATCGAAAGGTAATTGAATTCTTCACCCGTTATGCTAAAACAGTCTTTGAACGCTATAAAGATAAAGTAAAACATTGGTTAACATTCAATGAAATTAATATGTCTCTACATGAGCCTTTTACAGGTGTTGGTCTTGATAGAAACAGTACCAAAGCACAAATTTATCAAGCGATTCATCATCAACTTGTTGCGAGTAGCCAAGCTGTAAAATTGTGTCATCAAATTATTCCTGATGCCAAAATTGGCAATATGCTACTAGGTGCACTGGCTTATCCACTCACCCCAAAACCTGAAGATGTTTGGGCAACCTTACAAGAAAATCATGGCTGGTTATTCTTTGGTGATGTGCAAGCTCGTGGTTATTATCCTACTTATATGACTCGTTATTTTAAAGAGAACAATATTGAGTTAGAAATTACGGATCAAGATCGTGAAGATCTAAAAGAAACCATCGATTTTATCTCATTCAGTTACTATATGAGCTGCTGTGGTACCGCAGATGATTCTTTACGCCAAAAAGGTAATATTTTAGATATGGTGCCAAATCCATATCTAAAAGCATCAGAATGGGGTTGGCAAATCGATCCTATCGGCATCCGTTATCTACTTAATATGCTCTATGAGCGTTTCCAAAAACCGTTATTTATTGTTGAAAATGGTCTAGGAGCTAAAGACAAATTAGAAGCTGATGGCACCATCAATGATGATTATCGTATTAATTATATGAACGATCACCTAGTACAAGTGCGCGAGGCAATCAATGACGGTGTTGAAGTGATGGGCTATACCAGTTGGGGGCCAATTGACTTAATCAGTGCTTCAAAAGCGGAAGTAACTAAACGTTATGGATTTATCTATGTCGATTTAAATCAAGATGGAACTGGCACTTTAAAGCGTTATAAAAAGAAAAGTTTTTATTGGTATAAATCAGTAATTTCATCCAAAGGGGCGAACTTGAAATAATAATGATGCAGGTAAGTGATTAATCATCCTTACCTGCTAATTGATTTAGCATATCAATAATTTATGCTATACGAGGCTAACGATGAAAAATAAAACAATAAAAATAACATTAACCACTGGATTATTAGTTCTAACCACTCTTACAACTGGATGCAGCACCCCATCAAGTAAAGTGTCAATTAATAACGTAAATAACAACAATGAAGAGATTACCATCTATTTTGCTCGTCATGGTAAAACTTTATTTAATACCTACGATTTAGTACAAGGTTGGGCGGATTCGCCATTAACCGATAAAGGGATTGAAGTTGCGCGTTATTTAGGAGAAGGATTTAAAGATAAGCAAATCCAATTTGATGCCTACTACACCAGCGATGCAGGGCGTCAACGTGAAACCATGCAAGTACTATTACAACAAAAAGGTGTCCAAAATTACCAAATTCAAGAACTCAAAGGATTACGTGAAGTCTTTTATGGTGGGTTTGAAGGCGGCACCAACGCAAAAATGGTCTCTGCTTCAATGAAGTCACTTGGCTATAAATCTGTTAATAACTTCTATAAAAGCTATGTAGAAGGTCAAATTCCAGTGGCAGCACTTACAGATGCTATTGCAAAAAGTGATCCTAAACATGAAGCGGAAAACTTTGAACAAGTTAAAGAGCGTACTCAAAATGCACTCAATACCATTATAAAAACAGCACAAGAAAAGCATCAAAAAAATATTTTGGCGATTTCATCTGGCATGTCAATGCAAGCCATGATTTCCGATCTCACCGATGATCCAATTAAAAACAAACCATTATCCAATGCAACGGTTGTTAAAATCGTTTACCAAAATGGTAAATACAGTGTCGTTGAAATTGGCAATATGGAGTATGTGGATTTAGGAAAATTATCCTTGAATAAATAATAAGGCTGAAGGAAATAATCAATCACTAAAAAAATAATTAAAGCGGAAAGATAGGACGATACTGCTTTTGCAGACAAAGCCTAAATGTTTAGTAAAAGTAAAAAACCCATAAATACCAAACATTTTTTAAATTAGGATACACAGTTAGGAAAACGACAATGAAAATAAAATATCTAACATTGGCGCTATTGAGCATAAACAGTTATGCCGTATTTGCTAGTGAATCATCCCATCATTATGAACCCAAATCCCTATCTGATGAAACATTTTTTAAAGATAGTAAATTTGAATTTTCAACACGTAACCATTGGAAATATTTAAAAGAAAATGCATCCCAACCTAAAGAAGTCCATAGTGCATGGGGACAAGCATTTACGTTCAATTATAAATCTGGTTATTTGTTCAATACACTTGGTTTTGACTTCACTTATGACAACGTAATAAAACTTGGTGCAAGTGATTACTTTGCTACTCGTAATTTACTCTATAACGTTGGTAAAAAACCGAATAAACACAATGCCCATGGTTTTAATAAATTTACTCAACGCTATGCTAAAATCAAGCTAGGCAATGACCAAGCGAATTTTAATGGTAAAGCCGGTTGGCATAGTTTAAAAGATATGGGGGTCATTAGTTCATCACAACATTTAACTCGTTATAGTTATTTAGGTTACAGTGGTGTACTTAAATATTCTAATTTAGCATTATCATTAGCCTATATTGACAGCGCCTTTCCACGTGAATCATCCCAAAAAGTGCATTTTTATAGTTTAGACAGAAAGTACGTAATTGATAGCATCAAAACAGCTGGTATTGCCTATAAAGACAAATCCATCACTCTTGATTACTCATATGGCGAAGCAAAAGATTATATTAAACGTCATGCGATTGAATTTTCTTATAAACCAATGGATAAACTTATCTTAGGTTCACAAATTTATGGCAGTACTGCTCTTAAAAATCATGACAAAATGAAAGCAAATGTTCGCGATTTTGATGATTCGGCTTGGCATTATGGCGCGGATATTGAGTGGAAAGAACCGAAATGGAGTGCCAAGTTTGGTATTGCTTATACCGATGCTAATCGTAAAGGCGCTATCGGTTATTATGGACGTCACCTAGGTAAAAACAATCGTGGACGTTATAACGGTATGGCGGCTACGGGTGCTGACTATATGCGTGATGGAGAAGTAGTATTATCAAGCATATTAGGTTATGATTTCTTTAAAGATAACACTACAGGTTTATATCTAAACTATGGTGAATTTAACTATAAACATGAAACCTTAAAAAATGGAGAAATCAACGTGTTCAATCATTGGAAACCTTCCAGTGGAACATTTAAAAATCTATCGATTCTGGCAAAATTTGGTTATGGTTGGTCTTATAAAACTTTAAGCAGTAAAGACATTACACCAAAATTAAGAGATGGTCGTGCTCAGCGTTCACCGACATTATCTGCAGAAACCGTTATTGATTATCGATTTAATTTGTTATAACAAAAGGACGAAACTATGAAAATCAAAAAATTTATTAAGCTTGTCAGCTTATCTGTAATTCTTTCCGCTTCAATTGCTCAAACGTTTGCTGCGGATGTGAATTTATATGTAACTCGCCATGGTAAAACCATGTTCAATAACGTTCACCGCGCACAAGGTTGGTCTGATACTCCATTAACCAAACCAGGAATCGAAGTTGCCGAGCAACTAGGACGTGGTCTAAAAGATGTGAACTTTATCGCCGCTTACTCAAGCGATTTAGGTCGTGCACGCCAAACAGCCCGCATCGTTTTAGATTCAAAAGGTCAATCACTACCCGTTAATGAAATGGAAGCACTTCGCGAAACATGCTTTGGTGTATACGAAGGTGACCTTGATCCTAACATGTGGGGCCCAGCGGGTAAACATTTAGGTTATCCAAGCCATAAAGAATTAATGGAAGATTTTGGAAAAGGTAAAATCAGATTAAACAAGATTATGGATGCAATTGCTGCTGTTGAAAAATCAGGTGAAGCAGAAGACTACAAAACAGTAAAAACCCGTATGCAAACTGCGTTAAAAGTAATTGCTGAATCAGCCAAAGCTAATGGTGGTGGTGATGTACTAGTGGTATCACACGGTATGGCGATCACAGCCATGGTTGAAGAATGGCTTGATACACCAGTCAAAGGTGGATTAGGTAACGCAAGTGTTACTAAAATTCGATATACTGATGACGGTAAATTTATTGTCGAAAGTTTAGGTGATATGAGCTATGTCGAAAAAGGTAAAGCACTTGGCAAATAATTGTAACAAGAACTAAATACCATAAAAGAAGACTCACCAAGGTGAGTCTTTTTATTTTTAATCACTATTGAGTAAAATCACTGTTTAAAGTCTCTTTTATGAGTAATGTTGCACAAATACTGATGATTGAAGCAACGGCAACATAATACCCCACCCAAGATAAATCACCATTTGCTACCAAATAATTGGCTATAATAGGTGCAATAGACGCCCCTAAAATACCGCCAATACTGTAAGCGGCCGAAGACCCCGTATAACGTACATTGGTTGGAAAAATTTCGGGCAAAAAGGCGCCCATAGGGGCAAACACCATGCCCATTAAAAACAGCTCAAGAGATAAATAGATCAAGACCAATAGTTCTGAACCACTTGCCATAAACTGCGTCATAACTGTGCCTGATAATGCGACGAATAACAAGCCAATAACAAGCACAGGTTTACGCCCATATTTATCACTTAAACGAGCAGAAATTGGAGTCGCTATTGCCATAAAAACAATGGCAACACATAAAAAACCTAAAAAATGACCTTTAGCAATACCTAGATATTTAGTGCCATATTGTAATAAAAATGCAGTAGTTATATAAAATAAAGTATAACAACCTACCATTGAAAATGAACCTAATGTCAAAGCTTTCCAATGATGAACAAAGATGTTAAACGCAGGAACTTTAACTTGCTGTTTGCTGCGCAATGCTTTGGCAAAAATGGGACTTTCAACAATTTTTAAACGCACATATAAACCAATAATCACCAATACTGCACTTAATAAAAACGGAATTCGCCATCCCCATTGTAAAAATTGTTCATTAGAGAGTGATAAAGTGACCAGCAAAAACACACCATTAGATAATAAAAAACCAACCGATGGTCCTAACTGAGGAAACATGCCAAACAATGCTCTCTTATTTTGTGGAGCATTTTCAGTTGCCAGCAATGCTGCCCCACCCCACTCACCACCAAGCCCTAATCCTTGTGCAAGTCTTAAAATACACAGCAAAAACGGTGCCCAAAAACCAATAGCACTATAACTCGGTAATAATCCAATCCCAGTCGTTGCCACACCCATTAATATAAGGGAAAACACCAAGGTTGACTTACGCCCTATTTTGTCACCAAAGTGCCCAAATAAAATGGCGCCAATTGGACGGGCAACAAAGGCTATACCAAAAGTAGCAAAAGATTGTAACGCCTGAGCAGATGGTGAACTGTCAGGGAAAAATACCGGTCCAATAACTAAGGCAGCGGCTGTTGCATAAATATAAAAGTCATAAAACTCAATCGCAGTGCCGATAAAACTGGCTAAAGCAACACGAGACATCGAGTTAGCAGGTTTAGTGTTTGAATCCATAATCCATCCTTTCAACATTATTGTTATTTTAAAAGTCGTTAAATACATTATAGTCAGAGTTAATACTTTTTACATATTCAATAAAAAAAGTAATAACCATATGCATAATATAAGAAGTCGCTATAATAGAATTTGTGCACCTTTACCTAATAATTTACTTAATAAGGATAGCTATGTTTTATCTAGACACCTATTGTTCTCCAATGGGACTAATCACACTAGCTAGTCAGCAAAATAAATTGGTTGGAGTGTGGATCGAAGGCCAAAAATATTTTGGACAAATCGTACATGATCAAAAACAGTATCAACCAAATTTACCCATATTTAATATAACTAAGCGGTGGCTTGATAACTACTTTAATGGTAAAAAACCGACTATTGAAACACTACCCTTAGCACCACATGGTACTCCTTTTCGACATTTAGTTTGGGATATTTTATGCCAAATTCCTTATGGTCAAGTGATTACCTATGGCGACATCGCAAAACAGATCATGCAAAAAACCAATACCGCAAGCATGTCTAGCCAAGCTGTTGGTGGAGCAGTAGGTCATAATCCAATATCAATTATCATTCCGTGTCATCGAGTAATTGGGGCTAAAGGTAATTTGACTGGGTATGCAGGCGGAATTGATAAAAAAATTACCTTACTTAAATTGGAAAATATAGATACTTCTCAATTTTTTATTCCAACAAGAGGAACCGCACTTTAACTAATTAAAAAGATTAGTCTGAACTATTTTACTAACATAAGATAATCAATCGGCTTAACTAAAATTGCTGAAAACATGCATTATTACTGATTAAATATTTAAGGATATAAATAAATTGTTAGATATTTATAATTGTTTAAGATTCGACTTAACTAAGTATTATCAACAATTAACATTCATCAATAAATAATATAAAACATAGTAATCAGTAAAATAAAAAGAAATGAGTATAGCTTAGGCTATCACCATTAGCATTTAACGTTTGAATTTAACTGTACAAAATTACTTAAGACATTATACTGTGACATAATTAAAAAATAGAATAATCAATAAATAAACCAATAAAATGAGAAATTTGCTAATTAGCTTATTATTAATAATATCTTTCCCTGCATTAAGTTCTATTTATGCTTATAAAGGTTACATTGCCGACAACCCAATTATGTTATATTTAGAATCCACATTAAATGAGCTGAATAAAAATCAGGTTAATAAAGGTTTTTGGGTTTATCAAAATGATCCTGAACAACAACTTAATGTTTTATCAGCTGAATGTGAATTTATTCGCTCATGTACTGAAGACGATCATCCTACCAGTTTAGTTTTGTATGATAATCAAGATATCTATCTTGATAATATTGCGCATAAAATAAAAGTTAAAGATTCAAGTCACTATTTTAAATTTATTAACATGCACATTGAACCAGCTGACGATCAAAAATTTTTGCCTGAAACATTAAATGGTTATTGGTTCGATGGGAAAAATGATCAACAATACTCCGTAGTATTGCAAAAACAATTTGTAATCAATGACCAACCTAATACAGAATTTAATCAGATTGAGTTATTACAATTAGAATCTCTAGACAAGCTCTATTTTACGGCCGTTTTGTCAAAGCAGAAAAATGATAAAATTAAGTTAGTTGGTATTAATGTTTACAATAAAAAAAATCATAAACTACTGCAACATATACAAAATTTAAATTACAGTTACAACAAATTTAACAGTATTATCATGCAAGATATTAACTTTGATGGTGAACCTGATTTAGCTATTAAAAAGTATCATTTTAATGCCAGATTGGGCGATAACTATGACTATTATCTCAATGACAATGGTAAGTTTAAAGCGACAAACTTGTGGGGAAGTAACATCTATTTCAACAACAAAGACAAATCAGCAACTGGCACAAAAAGATGTTATGATTATGACGAAAATGAGCAAAAAATTATTATCCAAATTGATAGTGTTTATCACTATAGGAATAAACACTATATTCATAAAAAAAATCAATGCCAGACACATTACTTTGATACTAACGTAAGCCGTCAATGTACCGAAAATGAATACAATGCCTGCTTATTAAAACGAAATAATATCATTTTTGAAAATCCACACTATATAGGCGAAGATAATATATATCACAAGAATATGGCTTGGGATAAAGGTAAATTAGTTGATGGAGTTGTATATGATGATTGATTACGATGCATTTCCTGAACAACGACAATCTTATATTCAACAGTTATTAAACGAAAATGGTCGAGTCGTAAGCGCTGATTTGATTAAATTACTGGGTGTTTCAGAGCATACCATTCGTCGAGATTTACAAAAACTTGCGCGAGATGGAATCTGCAAAAGAGTATATGGTGGTGCAGTCAGTCATTTAAAACAATCAGCAAGCTTTGAAACAAGAATGACACAAAGTGTTGCCGAAAAGTCATCCGTCGCCAAGCGTTGTGCTGAGTTAATCAAAGCGAACACGTGTATCTTTATTGATGCAGGCTCCACTTATTTAGCCATGGCAGAATATATCCCTAATGACCTAGAATTAACTATTGTTACCAATTCACCGCAAATAGCATCATTACTTAGTAGTCGCACCAATGGCGAATTGATATTACTTGGCGGTAAAATAAACCCACAAACTGGCAGTACTATGGGATCTGATACTGTAAATCAAATACATAATATGGTTTTTGATCAAACATTTATTGGTGTGTGTGGACTCGATCCTCAAGCAGGTTTGAGCGCAGTTTATTATGAAGATGCCTGTTTTAAAAAAGAGGTCATTGCCCAAAGCAACCAAGTTGTCGCAGCCGTCATTGCCGATAAGGTTTTACAAGTTGCACGCTATAAAGTGGCAACTTGCGAAGAAATAGATATCATTGTTGCGAGTAAGCAATCAAAAATTGATGGTTTTCACAACCTCAATTTGCATTTAGAAATTGTTTAAAAATACAAAAACAAACTATCTACTGATAATACTATTTTTCTTGTAATGCTAACATTAATTCAATCGTTTTTAACACTGCACTCTCGGTGTTAAAACCGGTTATAAATTTTGCCACGGCTTTAGTATCATCAAAAGCATTACGCATAGCAAAACTGTATTCAGCTTGTTCTAGTAGTTCAATATCATTATAACCATCACCAAAAGCCATAGTCTGTTGATAACTAACATCAAGAATCTGCTGTAATTTCTTTATAGTATTTCCTTTATGTACATTTTGCTCAGTAATATCTATCCATGCCGCTTCGGACACAACTATGTAGGTTTCATTTTCATAAGGGGTTAAGTGAGGACGAATTTCAGGACAACGCTCGTTTTCGTCATAAACTGTAATTTTAACAAAATCATCAGTAACAGCACTAAGGTCATCAACTTCTAAAATATTGGTATAAGATTGTCTCATTTTTTGTTTCAAGTATTCAGGAGTATCGGCTTCAAGCACCGCACCTTTTTCTGTACAAGCAACAATCACATGATCGATACCAGTCTGTTTTAAGGTTTTAATTATTTCTTGTCCCAACTCATTACGCAGAAAAGATCGATAAATAAATTCACCATTATATTTGATTGCAGTTGCACTATCTCCAACAATCCAGATTTTATCGCTATAATCACCAAACAGCTCTTCGACTCTTTCACACTGTTTACCTGTACAAGCAACAAAATGAACATCATTATGCACCATTTTCTGATAAATCCGAGCAAATAACTCACGATCATAATCACCTTGTTTATTTAAAAATGTTCCATCTAAATCACTGATAATTAATTTAATCATTTCATTTTCCTTACAACTTTACATTTAGAGTAATAACAATTCAATATGATAGATTATGCAATATTGTGCAATATTAAGCAAGATTGAATTAACTTATTCCTCTTAAAATAATTATTAAAACATATGTGATAAAAACACCTTATCTGACAAAGCAAATTAACTTTTTAGTCTCGTGATCAAATTTAGAAAAACATAAATCTAAACAATTTTACAAAATGGTAATGAAGGATGTATTCAATCCAAGTAGCAACTAATAAATGGTATTACAACTAAAGTAGATAAGAGTTTACTGATATGAAATGTGTAATAGATTGTAGGTTATCCCGATTATTTAAGTTAAATTTCTAATAGGAATACAAAACTCAGGGGATTAACTATAAAAAAACCGACCATTTGAAGGTCGGCTTTTTCAAGTGTTAAAGATATTATTGTTTAGCTACAATTTCATCACCTTGTAAATCAAGATGGATGGTCTTACCTGGAACTAACTTACCAGATAGTATTTGTTGCGCTAATGGATTTTCAATCTCTTGTTGTATTGCTCGTTTTAACGGTCTTGCACCATAAATTGGATCAAAACCAACTTTAGCAAGTTGTTCTAACGCAGCATCAGAAATATCCAATTGGTAACCACGTTCATCTAAGCGTTTTTCAACATGCGCTAATTGGATTTTCGCAATCGCTTTGATATTTTCTTGACCAAGTGGATGGAATACCACCGTTTCATCAATACGATTAATGAATTCTGGTCTAAAGTGTTTAGTTACAACCGTCATTACTAATGCTTTCATTTCATCATAGCTTAACTCAACTTGACCTTGAATCAAATCAGAGCCTAAGTTAGATGTCATGATAATAACGGTATTACGAAAATCAACCGTACGCCCTTGTCCATCGGTTAAGCGTCCATCATCTAATACTTGTAATAAAATATTAAAGACATCCGGATGTGCTTTTTCGACTTCATCCAACAAAATGACTGAATAAGGACGACGTCTTACGGCTTCAGTCAAATAACCGCCCTCTTCATATCCTACATATCCTGGAGGCGCACCAATTAAACGTGCTACAGAGTGTTTTTCCATAAACTCGGACATATCGATTCTGACCATTGCATCTTCGCTATCAAACATAAAGTTAGCCAAAGCTTTACAAAGTTCAGTTTTACCAACACCCGTTGGACCCAAGAATAAGAAAGAGCCAATTGGTTTATTTGGATCAGACAATCCTGCTCGACTACGACGAATTGCATTGGCTACCGCAACAACGGCTTCGTCTTGACCAATCACACGTTTATGTAACGCATCTTCCATATGTAATAATTTATCTTTTTCACTTTCCAGCATTCTTGAAACAGGAATACCGGTTGCTTTAGATAATACTTCGGCAATTTCGTTATCGGTGACTTTATTACGCAATAACTTCATAGTCTTGCCTTCAAGCTGTGTTGCTGATGCTAGTTTTTTCTCAAGTTCTGGTATTTTGCCATATTGAAGCTCTGACATTTTATTAAGATCACCAGCACGGCGAGCTTGTTCTATTTCAGTACGTGCTTTTTCCAACTCAGCTTTGATTGTCTGAGTACCAGAAACAGCAGCCTTCTCTGACTTCCACTCTTCTTCAAGTGACGCATACTCTTTTTCTTTCTCAGCAAGTTCATCGTTTAGCATCTCTAGTCGTTTTTTACTCGCATCATCAGACTCTTTTTTAAGAGCTTGTTGCTCAAGTTTAAGCTGAATAATACGGCGTTCAAGTCGATCTAATGATTCAGGTTTTGAATCCATTTGCATACGAATACTCGATGCAGCTTCATCAATTAAGTCAATGGCTTTATCAGGAAGCATACGATCGGAAATATAACGATGCGATAACGTTGCTGCCGCCACAATTGCCGGATCGGTAATTTGTACATGGTGATGTAATTCATAACGTTCTTTTAAACCACGCAAGATAGCAATGGTGTCTTCAACAGTTGGTTCAGCCACATACACTTTTTGGAATCGACGCTCTAAAGCGGGATCTTTTTCAATATATTGACGGTATTCATCTAACGTTGTTGCGCCAACACAATGTAATTCGCCGCGAGCTAAAGCAGGTTTTAACATATTACCTGCATCCATTGCGCCATCACTTTTACCTGCACCGACCATGGTATGGATTTCATCAATAAATAAAATAATGCGCCCTTCTTCTTTGGCTAAATCTTTTAAAACGGCTTTTAAGCGTTCTTCAAATTCACCTCGATATTTAGCGCCAGCAATTAAAGCACCCATATCTAAAGACAATACGCGCTTATTACGTAATCCTTCTGGTACTTCACGGTTTACAATGCGTTGTGCAAGTCCTTCAACAATTGCTGTTTTACCCACACCAGGCTCACCGATTAACACTGGATTATTTTTAGTACGACGTTGTAATACTTGAATTGTACGGCGAATTTCTTCATCACGCCCAATTACTGGATCGAGCTTACCCTGTTCAGCACGCTCGGTTAAATCAATGGTATATTTTTTCAACGCACCACGTTGATCTTCGGCATTGGCATCGTTCACGTTATCACTTCCTCTTACTTGACTTACGGCCTGATTTAATCTGTCTTTTGTGATCCCTGATTTTTTAAGAATATCACTAAGACTACCCTTTTCGTCTAAAGCCGCTAAGATAAAGAGTTCAGACGAGATATAACTATCGCCATTTTTTTGTGCTAATTTGTCACAAAGATTTAAAACGCGGACAAATTCTTGTGATGGAATAACTTCACCACCCACGCCTTGGACTTGTGGCAATCGATCAATAGCTTGATTTAATTCTTGCTGTAACATTGCTACATTAGCACCAGCCGCTGCCAGTAAAGGCTTGACACTGCTACCTTCTTGGTTAAGCATAGCGGATAAAACATGGACTGGTTCTATATATTGATTATCTTTACCTAATGCTAATGATTGTGCATCAGCTAAAGCTTGTTGGAATTTATTAGTGAGTTTATCTAACCTCATATTAACTATCTCCTGAGCAATAGATTTGGCTTAAATGCTTTAAGCAGATAAACCATTTGCATGATTACTAAATGAGTGTGGAAAGATAAATTTCAAGAGTTTTTTATGAAAATTTTTTACAAAAAATCGACAATAAAATTAATTTATATTCTGTTGTTGAAATAAGCAAAATATAAACGTTCAATTTTACACCGTTAGTGTAATAAATATTGCTCGGAATAACAATTGTAAGATGACAATTAAGCATTAATCCATTATATTAGCCGCTCTATTTTGTTAGGTGGTCTAACCGTGGTTCGTAATCCATCCCACGAAAAAAAACTAGGAATTATACATGTTCAAAATTGCTAAAGAATTTCAATTCGATGCTTGTCATATGTTAGATGGGCACAACAAAAAATGTCACAACCTGCACGGTCATACTTATCGCTTATTAGTCGAAATTGAAGGGGATCTAATAGATAACGGTTCTAGCGCTGATATGGTGATGGATTATGCTGATTTAAAAGCAATAGTGAAACAGCATATTGTTGATCCTCTCGATCATGCTTATCTATATAATCAAAATAATCCTAATGAGTGCCGTATTGCTTCATTATTAAAAGAGATGAATCGCAAAATCTTCGCCTTTCCTTGTCGTACAACTGCCGAAGGTATGAGTAAATATATTTTTGATTGTCTGTCACAATATTTACCCATCTCAATGATCAAACTCTGGGAAACCCCAACATCTTACTGTGAGTATCATCGGAGCGAAAAATGACAGAATTTCGCATTGTTGAAATCTTCGAATCATTACAGGGCGAAGGTTACAACACAGGCATGCCTGCTATTTTTATTCGTTTTGCTGGTTGTAATTTAAATTGCGTTTGGTGCGATACTAACTTTCGCCAATACACCCGTTTTACATTAGAGCAGTTATTGACGAAAGTTAAACAATATACGAGCAAAAACATCATTATTACCGGTGGCGAACCTACTATGGTTAAAGCGCTACCAGAATTACTTTTACCACTAAAACAGGCTGGTTACTATATTGCTATTGAAAGTAATGGATTAGGTAAAGTCGATCCTCTAATTGACTATATCGCCCTTAGCCCAAAATTTTGCTATCAAGCACGATATCAAAAAATCGTACAACCGACTGCAAGTGAAGTGCGAATTGTTGCCGAAAATCATGTGGACTTTCTTCCTTTTTGCCAATATATTGAACAAAATATTCAAGCAAAACGTTATTATCTTTCTCCTTGCGAAAAAAATGATAAATTTAATATGTTTGAAACAATTGAATTACTTGGCAAGATTAACCAAAACCGCAACGACAACAAGTGGCTACTCAGTATTCAAACGCATAAGTTTGCAAATATAGAGTAATCTTTTTAAAGAAGTTCATTGTTTTTCTTATCATTTAGATGTGCAAGAAGAAGATGAAGATAAAGTTATCTTTAAATCGCATTTTTATTTATACAAATTAAATAAGAGCAATAAATTATTATAAGCATTGTATTTAACGGTGCTTATAATTCTAGTGATGCTTATTAGGTTATTCTCAAGAAAATATCAACAATAAAAAATTGAGTTTGTAGTAACCAATCAATTTGTTGAATATAGTAAGAATGTAATCAAAAGCAAATCAATTAACTTCACATTTATTTTGTAAAAAATATTCAGGAGTGTATACCATTTCATTTTTTGCTTACACTCAACATTTTATTTGTAGTTCAACTTATAAATAAAATAATAATAAACATGGCGAGTTATTTACCATACTGCATTTATCACTAATTGATACTGAGACTGCACCATAAAATATGAACGCCTTATAAGTCTTTTTTCAACCTATCGATTCTTAAAATTAAATTCAGATATTAATAAAAAGTAAAACGGTATACACTCCTGAATATTTTTTACAAAATAAATTATAACTTATTAATATAATTAATTTATTAAATTAAAGTTAATCCAATGATTCAATCACATTAAAATCTTACTTATAGCCTAATCGATCGTTTTAGAAAACATTATTTTTTGGTACTTGAGCAAGTAATTATTTTGTTAAAATGTTTCAGGTCATGGCTATATTTGAGTAAAAATGATTTTTTAGTTACAAATCTTAATAAAAATTCGGTGCAAAATACTCAATAAAAAATCTACAAAAGCCAAATTCTACTAATCCTTTTTTGATCATGTTTAGGCGACAATTTGTTATCTATATTTTACTGATATTATTAGTAATATCAGTAAGTTACCCGTCTAATTTAAATTTAAAGATTTTTTTAAAAAAAAGTTGCAAAATATACGAGACAGTGTATTTTATATTCATATTTAGATTATTTTTAAATCTGACCAATTTTAACACCTTACTGCCTATTGGCAATTTTTATAATAATTATTAACTGGTCAGATAAAAATAATAATAAATAGTTCAGTAAAACAAAGTTGTATTTGCTATATACATGAAATATATCGAGGATAACATGGAGAAAGGATTAACTAATTTGATGGAGCAGTTGGACAATGGTTTAAGTCGAGGCTTAAAGCAAAGTTTGGTTAATGGAGTCGGTCACAATCGCTATACGTTAAATATTGATGGTTTGTCTACTGAGGTTTCAATCTTACAGGTTGAGGGTAATGAGCAACTTAACCAGCCTTGGCACTATACGATTACTTTCACCAGTTCTGATAAACAACTTTCTGTTGAGTCATTTCTTAATCAAAATGCCCGTTTGAGTTTTAATCCTGCTAATTCTGGCAGTTTAAGCGACTTTGCAACTCAAGGACTTAATGCACTTAATTCCTTAACTTCGACTAATCCATTAGATGCATTAAAACACTCTGAGCCATTAAAACAGTTAGATAAACTTAAACAATCTAATCCACTTGATTCACTTAATTCTTTAACCCAGTTTAATCCGCTTAATCCGTTAAACTCACTATTATCTCAAGGCGGCTCACGCACTCTTTATGGTGTGATAACCCAGTTCAGTCAATTATCAGTCAGTAACGATGAAGCCCGTTATCAGGTTGTCTTGTCTTCACAATTAGCCAAACTGGCATTAAGTCATAACTGTGCTATTTTTCAAAATCAAAGCGTTATCAGTGTGGTTGAAGAGGTCTTACGTGGTCATGGTTATACAGGGATTGATTATCGTTTAGCACTTAAAGAGCAATATCCGGAGCGTGAGTTTATCACCCAGTGGCAGGAGAGTGACCTTGAATTTATTCAAAGACTGCTTGCTGATGTGGGGGTCTATTTCCGGTTTGAAACGCATGGTGAACACAACTGTGATGTGTTGGTCATCAGTGATTATGAGCAAGGTTATCAGCAGGTGGCTGATATTGTGTACAAACAACCGAGTGGTACACTGGATAACAGCGTTGAAAGTGTCTGGGATATGACCTTACACAGTCAGATGGTGGAATCTTCGGTACAAGTACAGGATTATAACTACCGCGATGCGCAGGCGAATTTACTGGGAGAAGTTAACAGCCAACTAAAAGATAACACCACTTACGGTACTGATTACCGTTATGATGAGCACTATAAAGGGTTAAATAGCAATGGTGACGATGATAATGAAAACAGTGGTGATATCGATACCGACGACAGTCAAGGCAGTAACGGCAATAGTAATGACAACGACAATAATAGCGATAAAACTAACACTAATAATAACAATAACAACAGCAGTGATACTAACCGTAATCAAGCTAACACGAGTAATAGTGTTGAAAGTGGAGAATGGTATGCCCGTATTCGCCATGAACACGCCATTAGCCGTCAAATTATTATCCGGGGTAAAAGCAATCAGGCCACTTTAGCTCCGGGTCAACATATCCGTATCAAAGGCAGTACGATTGCCGGAATAGATGAGGGGGTAATGATATTAACGGTGCAAGGACAGGGAAACCGCAGTGATGCTTATGAACTGAGTTTTACCGCCATACCTTACCAGCCATTAAAACCTTACCGCCCGGAGCCGATTCCTTTTCCGACTATTGACGGCACTTTACCGGCACGGGTAACCAGTCCGAATAATGACACCTATGGTTATATTGATACACAAGGTCGCTATCGGGTTAAATTTAACTTTGATTTAAAAGAGTGGCGAAACGGTGAAGAGAGCTTATGGTTAAGACTGGCTAAACCGTATGCGGGCAGTACCTATGGTTTTCACTTTCCACTGATTGATGGCACAGAAGTTGCGGTTGCGTTTACTAACGGTAATCCGGACCGACCTTATATTGCACATGCGATGCATGACAGTGGCCACCCTGACCATGTGACCGCCATAAACAAACACCGAAATGTAATTCGTACTCCTGCTAACAACAAACTGCGGATGGATGATAAGCGCGGACAAGAGCACATTAAGTTAGCGACCGAATACGGTAAAACCCAGCTTAACATCGGGCATTTAGTTGACCAAAACAAAGAGCAGCGTGGTGAGGGATTTGAACTGCGCACCGATGAGTGGGGTGCAATTGCTGCCAATAAAGGTTTATACCTGACCAGTCAGACCGAGCCTAAGGCACAGGGTAAACAGCTTGATATGCAAGGTGCCATTACCCAGCTTGAAAATGCATTATCAATTGCTAAAGCACTGCAAAATGCAGCAACTGCCTCTGAAGCCCATGGTGCGGATACCGACAGTCAGGAGCAACTTAAAGCGACATTAACCCAATTAGCCCAAAGTGGCATTATTGCTTATGCACAAGAGGGCATTGCTTTAACCAGTCCGGAAAACATTCAACTGTCCACTTCAAACAGTGTATCTGTGACCAGTGAAAACCAAACTGACATCAATGCGTTAAAAAACATAACCGTCTCATCCGGTGAATCCATCGGTCTGTTTGCCCATAAATCAGGAATGAAAGTCTTTGCCAATCAGGGGGATGTTGAGGTGCAGGCACAAAATGCCAACCTGAATATGGCTGCCAAGCAAGATATTAAAATAGACAGTGTAGATGGTGAACTGAGAGTAAGCGCATGCGAAGATTTGACGTTAATGTGCGGAGGTTCATACATCAAACTCAGTAGTGCGGGGATTGAACTGGGCACGGCGGATAATGTTTATATAAAAAGTAATGCATTACAGAAAATGGGGCCAGCAACGAAAAATATACTTGAAATTTTATTACCTCAAGCTATCCAAAACGAACTTTCATCAAGTAAAACATATAGCTTAAAATACCTTATGGTAAATGATGAAGATCAACCATATAAAAACACAAAGTATTTAGCCTTTATGGAAGATGGTTCAGTTAAACAAGGGCAAACAGATGATAAAGGATATACGGAAAGATTTTATACCAAAAAAGAAGAAAAAATTGCGATTCGCTTATTGATAAGCAAAACAAGCAATGGCGAGTTTATCAATTAGTAAAGAATTAAGCTAAAAAATATTAACTCACTAATTTTTAGAATAAAGATATAAGCTTAATCTTAAGGATGAAAATTAAATGACAGTATACAACATATCAACATATATTAAGACTAAAACTGATCCTAAATATATTGTTTATGAAATGGAATTATATAAAATTGATGATAAAGATAATAAAGTTTATGCTTTAAAATCAACAGGAAAACAAAACTTACAAGCTGATAAGAGGACATTAGTGCACTCTTCATTAGATATTTCTGACCCTGAAAATACATCTTATATCTTAGAACTCAATCTTTTTCATAAAATAGGTAACGATGAATATGAAGTGTTACCAGAACCTATGACAGCAATTATACCTCTAAAGGGATTTTTAATAACTGATAAAAAATGGGGGCCATCAAGGGAATTTGAATACAATGAAACAACTGAAAAAACCCAAAAGGGGCATGTGTTCATATACAGTGTAAAAGTGACCTTTAAATCAAGAGCTTTTGAAGCTAAAGAACACCCTGTTGGTGATCCACATGATCCTTTTAGCAAAGAAAAAATTGACGAGAGTTTAAAATTAAGATTAGCAAAAGAAAAAATTGACGAGGGTTTAAAATCAAGATTAGCAAAAGAAAAAGTTGACGAGGATTTAGTAAAAATGGAATTTCCTAATCAACAACAAGCTATGCTATGTGGTCCGGCCGCGTTTTTTTATTGTTTATTGGTCGATAGACCAGATCTGTATAAACAGATGGTGAAAGAACTTTGGGAATCAGGTAAAACTAAAATTGGCACATTAAAACTAGAACCTAGTTATGATTGTCGTCATCCGAAAAAATTTTTTTATTATGATAACACATTAGGATATACGACTAGAATTCCAGCTATAGATTGGATAACCTTAGCAAGTTTAAGGGATACAGAAAATGTTTTTTTTGATTTTGATTCTCCTGATGATCAAATCCCAGGTATTACGCCAGCCGGGGATCTTAAAACATGGTTTAAAAAAGCTGGTTCTGAAATTCTCTACGAAATCAATACAAATATAATAAATCAAGTGACAGGTCCTAAATTAACGTTAAAAGATTTATGTCGCTTAAATTCTTATGTTCGTAAAGATACGCACGTAGTCATGTTGATAACATCACGAATGTTCGATACAAGGGTATCTATTCCAACTAAAAACCATTGGATTGTTTGGGCTGATAAATTAAAGTTAATAAATGGTTATGAGGTAACTGAACAAACTCTACTAACGGAGCTAGTAGAGCTTGAGTGTTTTTCATGGGGTAGTGTAGATAATCATTTACTAGATAATACAACTTTAGCTGATGTTATAAAATACTCTTATGCGGCTTTTGTGATAAGTAAAATACCATAAAACGGAAAAGTAAATGTTATTGAAACAAATGGGGAAGTGTTTAAAAAACACTTATTAACAACAAATTTTATTAAACTGAATAAATTATATGAAAAAAATACGATATCACTTAATGTTAATCATTGGACTTTTTTTAACTACTGTTCTTACCGGTTGTTTTTGTATGGAAAAAATGGAAGTTCGACCGAAGTCGTTACCCAATGCCACATTGGGTAATCCCTATTACGCTAAAATTGAAGTTTTTGGTGGCATCGTTATAGATGAATTCTTTACCTATCATATCAAACCAGCAAAATCCGGACTCGAATTATCTGCTCCTTTTAAATTTGGATCACGTGTTTCCTATAATGATCTTGAAATAAAAGGAACGCCTAAAGTTACAGGAACAATCAGCATAGAACTTTCTGGAGGCACTTACGGTACAATGTCGTGTCCGGGAAGAGACTTTAAGAAAGTTTATACCATTAAAGTTGAAGAATAGTATTAGGATTAGAATAAATTTTATGAAAAAAATACAATATCATTTAATGTTAATCATTGGATTTTTTTTAACTACTGTTCTTGCCGGTTGTTTTTGTATGTATAAAATGGAAGTTCGACCCAAAACGTTACCCAATGCCTCATTGGGTAATCCCTATTATGCTAAAATTGAAGTTTTTGGTGGCGTGGCTATAGATCGTCACTTTTTCTATCATATTAAACCAGAAAAATCAGGTCTTGAATTATCTCCTACTGATTTTGGAACAGAATATGTTTCCTATAATGATCTTGAAGTAAAAGGAACCCCTAAAGTTGCAGGAACAATCACAATAGAACTTTTTGGAGTTACTTACGGAACAAATACATGTCCGGGAAGAGACTTTAAGAAAGTTTATACCATTAAAGTTGAAGAATAGTATCAGGATTGGAATAAATTTTATGAAAAAATTACGACATCACTTAATGTTAATCATTGGATTTTTTTTAACTACTGTTCTTACCGGTTGTTTTTGTACACAAAAAGTTGAAGTCCTACCGAAGTCGTCGTTACCCAATGCCATATTAGGTACTCCTTATTATGCTGAAATTGAAGTTTATAATGGTCGTGTTATTAATGACTCTTTTCACTATCTTATTACACCTGAAAACTCAGGACTAGAAATATCTCCGACTGATTTTGGTACACATGTTTCCTTTAATGATCTTAAAGTAAAGGGAACACCTAAAGTTGCAGGAAAAATAACAATAAAATTTGCTGGATTAACTTACGGTACGATGTGTCCGGGAAGTAAATTTATTAAAACTTATACCATTAAAGTTGAAGAATAGTATCAGGATTGGAATAAATTTTATGAAAAAATTACGATATCAATTAATGTTAATCATTGGGCTTTGTTGACTACTGTTCTTACCGTTTTTGTATTGAAAAAATGGACGTTCGACCAGAGTCGTTACCCAATGCCCTTTTAAAAATTAAACAAGTCCAAAATCTCAGTTATCGTTATTTATCAGGTTGGTAAAATTGTGAGATATATTTTTAAAGAAATTACTTTAGAATTTAAAATATACCAATATATCTAGAATAATAAATACAATACGTTCATTACACATTGAAATATATGGACATTATCAGATTAATAGTATTAAACATTCGATCGTTAAAAATCCTATTCACCATCGAAAAGTAAAGTTGAAATATCATAACGATTCGTAGTTTTTGAAGTATAATGAATTCAAAAATCTCTACGGTTAAATTTTCTTTTATTGATAATTAGCGTAATATCCTATAGAGATATAAAAACGCCATTCAAATAAAAAGTAATTTTTATAAAATATCCATCTTCTGTAAAAATTAGTCTGATTTTAAATACAATACAAACTATAAAAAGAACGTAATAGTAATAACGATAAACATCTATCCGTTATAAACTGGAGTTAGTTTTTTTAAACAATTTAAAAGATAAGTGATATACCCACTTAGTATTATTTTGGTACAGATAATTACACAGATAAAAGTAGATTAATCAATGCATTATTTGATATTAAATTAACTTAATCTAGTATCCTACCCTTTTATCCTTTAAAATAATTTAAGCAAAACTGATGAGGTGTTCCCTATGCGTTGGAGAGACCAAAGAGAGAGTGATAATATTGAAGATCGCCGCTCACAATATGGAAGCGATTCAGGAATAAGGATCCCAATAAGTGGTAAAGGTCGAGCTGTTTTATTTATCGTAGTTTTGGTTGCTGGTTATTATGGTGTTGATTTGACCGGCTTACTTAATCCTAATCTAATTGACTCCAATAGCTCATCACTAAGCTCAAATCAATATTCCATCAATGATGAAGATGCTGCTAAATTTACATCGGTCATTTTAGCGAGTACTGAAGATTACTGGCAACAAGAGTTTAATCGTTTAGGTAGAACCTATACTCCTCCCAAATTAGTCTTATATACGGGTTCAACAAGAACATCGTGTGGTGTTGGCCAGACTTTTATGGGGCCATTTTATTGCAGTGTTGATAAAACTGTCTATTTGGATATTTCATTCTATCAAGAGATGAAACAACAACTTGGTGGTGGTGGTGACTTTGCCCAAGGTTATGTCATAGCACATGAAATTGGTCATCATGTACAAAATTTGCTGGGTGTGTTCAATAAAATAGAACAATTAAAGCAAGGCCAATCTGAAGTGTTCGCCAATCAATTATCGGTTAAATTAGAGCTACAAGCCGACTGCTTTGCTGGTATGTGGGGGCATGCAATGCAACAAAAAAATATTTTAGACGTTGGCGATATTGAGCAAGCGTTAAAGACCGCTGAAGCTATTGGTGATGATCGCTTACAACGTCAAAGTAATGGTTACGTTGTACCAGATAGTTTTACACATGGTAGTTCTAAGCAACGTTATACTTGGTTTAAACGAGGATTTGATAGCGGTGATATCAATCAATGTAATACTTTTGCTGAATAAGGGAAATAGAATGATGTTTAATAAATTAGTAAATCGCGTTTTGTTAGTCAATGATGATGGTATTGATGCATCTGGCATTAAAATTTTAAAGGATGTAGCACATAAAATTGCTCATGAAGTTTGGGTAGTAGCACCAGCAATTGACCAAAGTGGTGTATCATGTTCGGTCAGCTTAAAAGCGCCTTTTCGAGTTGCAAAACGTGATGAACAAGAATACGCAGTTTATGGAACTCCCGCCGATTGCTCATTATTTGCTATTAAGCATTTAATGGCAGATAAGTTGCCTGATCTTGTGCTATCGGGCATTAATAATGGCTCAAATGTTGGATTTGAAACGGTTTTATCCGGTACGGTTGGCGCAGCTATGATGGCAACAGCTTTAGGAATACCATCAATTGCCTTAAGCCAATGCTCTACTGAAGATAACCAACCAACAATATGGGATTGTGCTGCATACCATGCTGAATCAGTGATCAGCAAACTACTATCATTATCTACTCCTAAAAATATCTGTTTTAATGTTAATTTTCCTGCTTGTGATGCTCATCAGATTAAAGGATTAAAAATCACTAAACAAGGTGATTGTGATGTCAGTCGTTTTGTGGTGGCACCAACTAAAGATCCAGAAGGTCACGATTATTTTTGGTTTAGAGCTAAGCGTAATCAGCAGGTGTTTGATGATAATAAAGAGTTGGATGCGGCTAATGGTAATTTCATTGCCATTACACCTATTGGTTATGAAAGAACAAATTATGCTTTTTATGAAACATTATTAAAAGAATTTGATTGTTAATAATTGATTTTGATATCGTCTTCCAATTCGTTTTGGAAGACGAACAAATAAAAGATAATGGATGGCTTACTTAATATGACCGTTTTTTTCCATCTTTAACCAGTGCACAAAACAGCAATGAAACAGCAACCATCACAAGCGCAATCCAGTAGATAGCTTCATGCCCATATTCATCAGAAACAAACCCTTGCAAAACACCTGCCAGAATAACGCTAAAAATAATCCCGTTATTAAATAGTGTCGAAGCTACGCCCATTCTAGTTGGTAACAAATCCTGAAAGTAGATAATACCAATATTAGCCACAATTCCGATAAATAATGCATTAAATATCTGTAGTGCTAACAAAGCAAATTTACTGGTAAAGAAAATCATGCCAATATAAAAAAATAAGCCACAAATAATAGCAATAAAAAATAGATTTCGCTTGCCCAAATAAGGCACTAAAAATCCAGCAATAAGCATCGCAGGAATTTCAATACCCGCTGCTAACCCCATTAAAATGCCGGGTAAAGAGTCGGGAAGATGTAAAACTAAGTCAACATAAAGTGGCATGTCGATAATGTACATCATGTTAGCTGTCCACATAAATACTGTAGATAATAGTAAACAAACGACATTTCTGTTTTTCCAAAGTGGTATATTAGCCACTTGTAAATCAGCTGCACTGCTGAGTTGTGAAGTAGGATTTTTTTCGACTGATGGTAAGAATATTGCAACAAATAACATTGCAATTATAAACATGGACATTGCGGTTAGATACATTACAGTAAAGCCAAAACTTAAAGCTAAACCGAAAGAGATTGGTGGACCAAATACCCATGCCAACGATAATTGAGCACGAATTATTGAGTTGAAAGCAACCACATTACGTCCTGATTTGACCGCATATTCACGCGCTAAAGCAAAAACTTGCGGCATAGCGGCCGATGATAACGCGGCAAATAAAACCCCTAGCGTAATCAGTATAAAATAGTTACGCGTAAACGCAAACGTAACACTATTGGCAACCCCCATTAAACAGCAAAATATGACAATATAACGTCTATCCCCTTTTTTGTCCGAATATTTTGCTAATAGAAAACTACCCACAATGCTGGCTAAAGCATTTATCGAAAAGAAAAGACCGACTAAATGGGAATTTACATTAACTTCAAAGGTTAAGAAACGGCTTAATGTAGGTGATTGTAACGCCCCTGCAATACCGATAATAAAGGTCGTAATTAGAAAAGCTAGAAAGACAATGCTCTGTTTTTGACGAAAGGATGAAGCTTTGGACATAAACTTTCTCTATCATTTTATTTTGTACAATTATAAACATAAAAAAGAGAGGGATACAGTAGAAGAAGGAAATAAAAAATGGTTATTTTTAGATTTGATTCCTTACTTGTCATGTACTCAATATTTTTGATCTAACTATCAAATAAATTAAAAAAAGATATCTTTTTATTTTTTTGAGCGTACAATCAAAATCATCCACAAAGCGAGGTAACGTTATGTTATATAATAACAAATCCACACATTCCCACCATGAAAATCACATCCATTGTCATAGCGATTGTCAAAATATTGCTCATAATCATACATATGACACCCATCATTCCCATGATGCAGATCATAATCATTCTGAGGGGCATTACTGTGAGGGGCATGATCATGGATCAACGCAAAAAAATGAGATAGAAGATCCTCCCGAAGATCCTGAGCGGAAAAGCCAAGACATTAAATTGACTTGGAAAATTAAGGGAATGGATTGCGCTCATTGCGCTAGTAAAATCGAAAATGGTGTTAAAACACTGCCAAACATTAATCAAACCAAAATTATTTTCTCTACAGAAAAGTTGATCGTTTTTGTTCCTAAGCATGACGATGCAGTAATAAAAATGATTGAAGACAAAGTAGTAGAATTAGGGTATACCCCAATTTTTGAAAGCACCCCTAATCACGCACATCATCACGAGCATTCACATAGTTTTGATAAAAAAGCATTCATACCGTTAGCGGTTTTAGGTTCATTAATTGTGATAAGTTACCTTATTTTATTAGTGAATCATACAGCAGGTGAATATGCCTTTATCTTTACTGCAATTGTCGGATTGATTCCGATTTTGAAAGAGGCTTTAGTATTAACGCGAAGTGGTACACCATTTGCCATTGAATCATTGATGAGTATTTCAGCTATAGGAGCCCTATTCATCGGAGCGGCCGAAGAAGCCACCATGGTACTCTTCTTATTTATGATTGGTGAGATGTTAGAAGGCGTTGCGACCACTAAAGCCAAAAAAGGAATTTCATCTCTTGTGCAGCTAATGCCTGAAGAAACGGTGGTCATTATTGACGGCAAAAGGAAAACGGTTGCCAGTCATAGTTTAAAACCTGACGATATAATCGAAATTTCATCTGGTGGGCGATTACCTGCTGATGTTATTTTAGTGAGTGAACAAGCTAACATTGATGAAAGCGCTTTAACTGGGGAATCAATTCCGGTCAATTATCTATCGGGCGATAAAATTTTAGCCGGATCGTTGGTTGTGGATAATACCATTCAACTAAAAGTTATCTCACAATCAGGACAAAATGCCGTAGATCGCATTTTACAATTAATTGAAGATGCTGAAGAACGTAAAGCACCCATTGAGCGATTTATTGATAAATTTAGCCGTTACTACACTCCAGCTATCGCCTTGTTTGCGCTATTGGTCATTGTTATTCCTCCGTTATTATTTAATGAGGATTGGTACACTTGGGTGTATCGTGGATTAACTTTATTATTAATTGGTTGCCCTTGTGCGTTGGTAATATCAACACCAGCCGTTATCACATCAGCCCTATCCAATGCGGCTAAGCAAGGTGTATTAATAAAAGGTGGTGCAGCTTTAGAACATATTGGTTCGATTAAAATGGTGGCATTTGATAAGACCGGCACCTTAACCGAAGGCAAGCCACAAGTCACCGATGTCATCGCACAATCTGTTACCCAACAACAGTTACTTACTCTTGCAGCAGCCATTGAAAGTGGTTCACATCACCCTTTAGCGAAAGCAATCGTTGATTATGCAGCTAAGCAGCAGATCGAAGTTATCGAAGCAAGTAATCGCAAAGCTAATGCGGGTGTAGGTATTCAAGGCGATATCGATAATCAAACCTATTATATTGTTGCGCCAAGTAAAGTTACTACGGTATCGATACCCTTAAATGATGAAAATGCACAAAAAATCCATCAACTAGAAAGCGCCGGTAAAACCGTTGTGGTACTAGTAACACAACAAAAATTAGTCGGAATGATTGCCTTGCAAGATGTGTTACGTTCTGATTCTATTACTGCAATAAAAGCGCTTAATGAATTGGGTCTTAAAACCTTAATGCTTACGGGTGATAATCAACGTGCGGCAAAAGCCATTGCAAGTCAATTAGGAATTGATTATCGTGCTGAATTATTACCAGCAGATAAATTGGTCGAAATTGAAAAAATTCGTAACACAACTTCAATTGCCATGGTTGGGGATGGTATTAACGATTCACCCGCAATGAAAGCAGCGACCGTTGGCATTGCTATGGGCAGCGGTACCGATGTAGCGCTAGAGGCAGCCGATGCCGCATTAACCAAAAATAGCCTACTAAGTTTGCCTAATTTAATTCGTTTAACTCGTTTCGCTAACCGTAATATTAAGCAAAATATCACTATTGCCTTAGGGATCAAGTTGGTGTTTTTGTTAACAAGTTTATTCGGTTATACTGGATTATGGTTAGCGGTATTAGCGGATTCAGGAACAACAGCTATCGTAACAGCCAATGCTTTAAGAGTGCTTGGTTTTAAAAGTAAAAAAGACAAAATTTAATTACTGATTTAAAAACTATTCCATTGAATAAATGGAATAGTTTTTTATTGGTTACTCATCACCACGCAATGAGATTTCACCACCAATATGTGCATTGATTTTGCCATCTTGCTCCAACATTAAAGCGCCTTGCTCATTGATGCCTTTAGCAATCCCTCGGATAATAGTATCACCAATAATCAGTTTTACAGGACGATTAGCGAAGTTATCTAATCGATTCCAATCACTAATAAAAGGCGCTAAGCCCTGTTTTTCAAATTCAGATAATTTAATGTTTAAATTTTTGACAATACGCGCGACTAACAAATTACGATCTACCTTACCTAAATTTGCCCATTTTTGGTTAACAATATTAGGATCTGGATTAGTCATCATTAAGTTGACACCAATACCGATAATTGCATGCGCACAATCACCCGTTTTACCCGCTAACTCAATCAATATTCCTGCTAATTTTTGATCGTTAAGATAAAGATCATTAGGCCATTTTACTTTAATATCTTGACCCGATAATTCCCTCAAAGTATCTGCTATCACAATTCCGACAACTAAGCTCATTCCCATAGCGGCAGCCACGCCCTGCTCTAACTGCCAATACATAGAAAAATAAAGATTAGAGCCGAACGGTGAAAACCATTTTCGTCCACGACGACCGCGCGCTTTTGATTGGAATTCTGCTACACAACAATCACCCGAGTGAAGTTGGCCAATTTTATCGAGTAAATATTGGTTAGTTGAATCAATAATGGGTAAAATTTCACAACGACTATCCGCTTGATAATAGTGATCAATTTTAGTCTTTTTTAATAAATCAATCGCTGCAGTTAAACAATAACCTTTACCTTGAACCGATGTAAAATCCAGCCCCCATTCGCGCAATACTTTCATGTATTTATTGATTCCAGCACGAGTTATTCCAAAACTCGCTGCAAGTTCTTCACCTGAATGAAATTCACCGTCCGCTAAGATTTCAATTAATTTGAGTGGATTTTGGTGGCTGCGCATCGGTTCCTCTTTTTTTAACTAATAAGGCAATAAAATAAAGCGAGATTATAGCAAAACTTACAAATAAATAAGTATTATTCGTTTTATCCATAACAAAAGCAATCACTGCTGGGGCAATAAGACTACCTAATGTATTAGTTAACAACATGGCTTGATTCATCGCCACAATATCTTGCTTTCTAACGCATGAACATGCCCATGCCATAGAGATTGGATAAATGGTATAAATTGTTGCACCTAATAAGATAATTGCTAATGTATCAAACCAATTAAATATCAACATTACACAAGCCAATAACATGAGCGTTGATTCAAATAATAATACAATTTGTCGACCAAATTTATCGGCACACCAATTAGCGGGCATTTGTGCTATTACACCAGATAAAATAAGCAAAATCATCCAATTGGCAACTTGAGTGTCGTTATAACCTAAATGAGAATAATAGGCAGGTAAAAGCGAATAAAGTGATCCAATTAACATACCAGCAATCACGCAACCAATTAAACCAATGCGTGACGGTTTATTGACAATCATGGGAATGATATTAAAACTGCTTTTTTTACGTTTAGGCAATTTATAATGAGTTAGCAATATAAATAATATTGCAAGCCCCATCAGTAAAGCGGTCACTAGACCAAAATACAATACATTTTGCGGAAAATACTGTAATAACGCTTGTCCTAACACCGTGCCTAAATAATAGGTAGTTAGATACACCGCCAGCATTTTTCCACGAGTACGCACAGTACCTGTTACTAAAATACAACTTTCAATAACAACCCAAGTCACTGCGCAGGCAATACCAATAAAGAACCGCCATATTACCCAGCTATAAAAATCCATTGAAAAACTTAAACCAATGGTAGCAATAGCAAAAATAATGCAACTGTAGGTATAAGTATAACGAGCATTAAATTTACTAATGAACCAATTTGCAAAAATGGTACCAATCAAGTTGCCAGTAAAGTAACTTGAGCCAACTAAACCAATTTGCCCTAGTGAAAATTCATTACGCACCAACCATAGCGGTACTTGGGTATTAAGTGCGGATAATGCAATTGTCACAAATAATAAGCTTGTTAATAAAATAGGAAATGAATATGAATGTTTCATCGTCTTTTACAATATCATTGTTTAATTATAAATTGTTGGTTGCAACCTAAATTTATAACCGTTGTTATTTAAAGAAAGTTGTCTACATCAATTTCAGCTATTTTGCCAATAAAACGGATTTCAGGTGAAAGATTAACTGAAAATTTTCGTAATACGGCATCTCGAACATAACGAGCTAATTCAACCACATCTTGCGCAGTTGCGTTATTTTTATTGACTAATACAAGTGCTTGATTTTGATGAACTGCAGCGCCACCCAATTGATAGCCTTTTAGACCACATTGATCGATAAGCCAACCTGCAGCAAGTTTGACTTGATTATTTACTTGTGGATATATTGGCATAGTTGGGTAAATTTCAAGTAGCTTATCGGCAACTTTTTTATCAACAACTGGATTTTTAAAAAAACTACCGCCGTTACCAAGCACCTTTGGGTCAGGCAGCTTACTAAGCCGAATTTCACAAACTTTATCGAATATCATCTTAGGAGTAGTACTTTTTGGATCAAAGTTACGCAATTCGCCATAAGTTAATACAGGTTGCCACTGTTTAGGTAATTTGATACCGACATAAATTACCGCATAACCATCAGCATATTGCTTTTTAAAAATACTTTCCCGATAGCCATATTGACCATCTGTTACCTTAATGATGTTTCCTGTAGCAAGTTCCAATAATTCCACATAATCCGCCACTTTTTGAAACTCAACTCCATAAGCGCCAATATTTTGGATTGGTGCAGAACCCACACTACCTGGAATTAATGCTAAATTTTCAAGTCCGGCGATATTGTGTTCAATAGTTTGTGTTACAAGTTGATGCCAAATTTCGCCTGCCCCCACTTTTAAATGCCATGCTTGTTCCGTTTCGGTGATGGTAATACCTTTAATTCGATTCACAATCACAATGCCTTCAAAGTCACAAGTAAAAAGTGTATTACTGCCTTCACCAAGGATCATAATGGGCAGGTTCTGGTGATTATCTTGCCAAACCTGCATTAATTGTTCGACCGTTGCTACTGTCACAACTTTTTGAGCATAAACTTCAAGATTAAAAGTATTTGGGATTCTTTGTTTCATCAACTACAACCTTATCTGGGTGGAAATAGACCGCCAATATTAAATTACTTTCAGTGTGTTATTTGATTTTATTGAGATGTCTATCACATATGGCAACATATATTATCACATTGGTTAATCTTATATTATTAATTATTTACTCACTCACTATTATAAGATTCTTGGAACTCAAAATATGTACATTTATTAACATTTTAATTACAAAAATGTGATAATGATCGAATTTGGAGGATCAATTAATCAAATAAACCGTTAAAGTAATGCTTAAATCTTTTTTGTTTTTTTAGATCATGTATTATAGATATATGAGCGATGTTTTTTTAAAATTACAGTTAAACAGATTACTGTTTACAGATACATTTAGTGCAAATAATAGACGTTATCATCAAGATATCATATCAAAGGTGTAATTACTTAAATGAGTATTATAAAATAGACAGCTAAGTATGAAAGTAAGTATGAAAGATTGTTCAAGTGGCTGTTCTTCCTTAACCCGTACCCATATAAGCGAAAAGTAAAATGCGAGTACGAAGATAACTTGTAGCAAGATCCGTTTTTGATAAGTTCGAGGAAATTATGAAAAGAGTTTTTATTATGATCCTAGATTCATTCGGGATTGGTAGTGCCAAAGATGCAGCAAAGTTTGGGGATGAAGGTTCCGACACATTAGGTCATATTGCTGAACAATGCGCATTAGGCAATGCAGAACAAGGACGCAGTGGTACACTTAAATTACCTAATTTGGGTAAATTGGGATTAATTGAAGCAGCATACGAATCAACAGGTCATTACCCTAAAGGTATGCAAACCGAAGGCGAAATTATTGGTGCTTACGGTTATGCTAGCGAAATTTCATCTGGTAAAGATACGCCATCTGGCCATTGGGAAATTGCTGGAGTTCCAGTACTGTTTGACTGGGGTTACTTCACCAATACAACCAATAGCTTTCCTCAAGATCTATTAGATAAAATTGTTACCCGCGCTAAACTTCCTGGTTATCTTGGTAATTGCCACTCATCGGGTACCGTTATTCTTGATGAACTTGGCGCTGAACATATGGCGAGTGGCAAACCTATTTTCTATACATCCGCTGATTCAGTTTTCCAAATTGCTTGTCATGAAGAAACTTTCGGTTTAGACAAACTTTACGAAGTGTGCGAAATCGCACGCGATGAACTTAATAAAGGTAATTACAACATTGGTCGTGTTATTGCCAGACCTTTTGTTGGTAAAAAAGCAGGTGAATTTGTGCGAACAGGTAATCGTCATGATCTGGCGGTTGAACCACCTGCGCCAACTGTGATTAAAAAGCTGGTTGACGAAAAACAAGGCGATGTTGTTTCGATTGGTAAAATCGCCGATATTTACGCTCACGTTGGCATCACCAAAAAGATTAAAGCAACCGGCATTGAAGCATTATTTAATGCATCGTTAGAAGAAATTAAACAAGCTAAAGATAATACCATTGTATTTACCAATTTTGTTGATTTTGATTCCTCTTATGGACACAGACGTGATGTAGCTGGTTATGCTGCTGCATTAGAATATTTTGATAGTCGCTTACCTGAAATGTTAGCGCTAATTGAACCAGGCGATCTGTTAATTATCAGTGCAGATCATGGTTGCGATCCAACTTGGACCGGTACTGATCATACTCGCGAACATATTCCTGTTTTGGTGTATGGTGATAGTGTACCAGTAGGCTCATTAGGTCATCGTGAAACGTTTGCCGATATTGGACAAAGTGTCGCTGATTATTTTGATTTATCACCAATGGAATATGGTAAATCTTTTATTAGTAAGTAAGCAAATGAATTTAATGTAATACTTTTTTGAATTGAAGATCAGGAGAATTAGATGTCTACCCCACATATTAACGCTGTTGATAATGCTTTTGCAGAAACAGTTTTGATGCCAGGCGATCCGCTACGTGCAAAATTTATTGCTGAAACATTTTTAGAAGATGCACAAGAAGTAACAAATGTAAGAGCCATGTTAGGATTTACTGGTTATTACAAAGGGAAAAAAGTTTCAATCATGGGGCATGGCATGGGTATTCCATCTTGTTCTATCTATGCAACCGAACTGGTTAAGTTCTACGGTGTTAAAAATATCATTCGCATTGGTTCTTGTGGTGCCATTAGCCCTAATGTAAACCTTGGTGATGTGATAGTGGGCATGGGGGCTTGCACCGATTCAAAAGTCAACCGTTTACGTTTTAAAGATAGTGATTTCGCTGCGATTGCCGATTTTGATTTAACCTGTAATGCCGTTAATGCTGCTAAAAATTTAGGTGTAAACGTTAAAGTAGGTAACCTTTTTTCAGCTGATCTTTTCTATAGTGTCGATCCTGAAATGTTCGATATCATGGAAAAATACAATATTCTAGGCGTAGAGATGGAAGCTGCAGGCATTTATGGTGTAGCGGCAGAATATGGCGCTAAAGCATTAGCAATCTGTACGGTTTCTGATCACATTCGCAAAGGTGATGCTATGTCGCCGGAACAGCGTCAGATTGGTTTTAAAGAGATGATAACTGTAGCGTTAGAATCTGTACTATTAAATCAATAATTGAAAATGGCAGATCAACTGCCATTTTTTTTAACTAAATATTGATAGCTTGAGCACTATAAAATTGATAATAGTGCTTGTTTATATATAAATTTATTCATTAGTAATTGTTAGGCGGAAGATTATCAAATATGTCATTTAATAAGGAATCAAAATGAATATTAAGTTTAAACTTAAAATTATATTTTTCTTACAGTTTTTCATCTGGGGGAGTTGGCTGATCACCTTAGGTTCTTACATGATGGAAACATTACATTTTAATGGTGTAACCGTAGGTTCAGTTTATGGCACAATGGGGATAGCTTCTTTATTTATGCCTGGCTTACTTGGAGTTGTCGCAGATAGATGGATTCCAGCTAATCGTTTATTTATGCTTTGTCATTTAATTGGTGCCATCACGTTATTTATTGCAGCATCAATCACATCACCTTTTTTGATGGTAGTGATAATTTTGATTCATTGCCTTGCGTTTATGCCAACCATCGCAATTTCTAACTCAATTTCCTATTCTTGTTTAGAAGCACAAAATCTTGATGTTATTTCGCAATTTCCAAAAATAAGAATTTTTGGTACCATCGGCTTTATTGCAGCCATGTGGTTAGTGAGTTTCTTAGAATATGGATTAAGTAATATGCAACTTTATATTGCGGCGGCTGGTTCAGTTTTACTTAGCTTATATTCATTAACACTACCATTAATTAACATTACTAAAGACAGCTCTAAAAGGAAGTCTTTAGCAAGCTCTTTAGGTTTAGATGCATTCGTATTATTTAAAGACCCAAGAATTGCGATCTTTTTTGTCTTTGCCGTATTCCTTGGTGGTATTTTACAAATAACCAATACTTTTGGTAATCCGTTCTTACTTTCGTTTAAAAACATTCCAGAATATGCTGATAGCTTAGTAGTACAATATCCTTCGGTGTTATTGTCTATTTCGCAAATGTCTGAAGTGGTATTTATTCTATTTGTTCCATTTTTTATGAAACGACTTGGCATCAAATATGTCATGTTAATCAGTATGCTTGCTTGGGTAGCTCGTTTTGGTTTATTTGCTTATGGTGATCCATCTCCAACTGGCTTTATATTACTGCTTTTATCAATGATAGTTTATGGGTGTGCATTTGATTTTTATAACATTTCTGGCTCAATGTATGTTGAAAAATCAGTCTCACCAAGCATCCGTAATAGTGCGCAAGGTCTATTTATGATCATGACTAATGGTATCGGGGCATATTTAGGTTCGACAATCAGTGGCTTTGTTGTTGATCATTACACAACTGATGGTCTTACTGAGTGGCGTACAGTTTGGCTAATTTTTGCTGGTTACTCTTTATTGTTGGCTATCGTGTTTATGATTATTTTTAAAAACGATGACTTAAATAAAACAACTACAGCCAATAATAATTAATCATTTATGGTGTTTTAAATAAAACTTTCCATAATCAAAATACTGGCAGCAACCTTGGTTGTTGCCTTCTTCAAAAATATTTAATGAGTTAGAATGACTTTTAATGCATATTACTGCATAAAAACTAATTAAGTCACACAAAATGTATGGTAATAAGATGTCTGTTCAAGGTAAAATAGTAAAGATTATGATGAGCAAAGCTAAGGTTACTATACTAAGCTTTCCTATAAGTGTTTTTCATATCATTATTATTTGTACTCAATTGGCAAAATAAACTAGATTAAATATTAAATGAATACACATACCGTACCAAAAGTCATTTTACATGAACATATTGAAGGTAGTATTACGCCTTTTATGGCTCAACAGTTAGCCAATAAAAATAATATCGTTTTCCCTGAATCATTATGTTATAAAGCGGGTCAATACGATGCAAACGAGTATAAAAATGGTCGTTATTGCTATGATGAAACTGACTTTGTTCAATTCATTCAAACTTATGACACTGTTTCCAATTTTGTAAAAACACCCGAAGATTATTATCTAATTACTTACGATTTTCTCATTAGAAACGCCAAGCAAGGATTAATCTATTGCGAGCTTTTCTTATCCCCTTTTCATATCTGTACTACCGAAATTGATGGCGAAATTATTTGGAACAAAGAAAGATTCCAACAAACACTCAACCAAATGGATAACGCCATTATTGATGTACAAAAAGTTTATAATATTACGGTAAGGTATCATGTAATCGGTGTTAGGCATCTAGGGGCTAAAATTGTTTATGATACGTTACGTTTTATTAAAGAAAATCCTCACCAATTTATCACTGGATTTAATATTGCTGGAAACGAACGTTTTGGCCATTTTGATGATTTTAAAGATGCACATGAGTTAGCATCTGAGCTTAAACTAAAAAAATCCTATCATGCTGGTGAAATTGAGTCTGCTGAAAGTATTATTCAAGCGCTTAAACACGGTGCACAAAGAATTGGTCATGGTATCCGTGCTATTGAGAATCATAACCTAATTCAGGAGTTGATTAATAAAAAAGTTACTTTAGAAATCGCATTGACCAGTAATCGTATACTTGTTAATGAACTTCATGGGGATATTCGAAATCATCCCGTACGTCAGCTTTATGATTATGGTGTACGCATCACATTAAATACCGATGATGCTGGAATTTTTGGTACAGATATTGAAAAAGAGTACCACCTTGCCTCATCAATTTTTGGTTTTTCAAGATTAGAATTATTGGATATTACATTATGTGGTATTGATGCCGCCTTTGTTGAAGATTCAGTAAAAGAACAATTAACAAATTATGTTTTGTCATTGTTTACCTTAGATGACAAACAAACACTACAAAAAGCAGTCAATGATGCTAGATATCATCCTGCAATAATAGAACGATTTATTAAATACCAAAAGTCACTACCAATAACAAGTTAGTGGATAACAAAGTCAGAAAAATAGGAGATTTATATGAAAAAAAACAAATTAACTTTATCCCTTTTAACCCTATTCATTTCTGGCTCCCTTCAAGCCGCAACGGTTGATTTAAGAATAATTGAAACCACTGACTTGCATGGCAACATGATGAACTTTGATTACTTCAAAGATCAGCCTGTTGATACTTTTGGATTAGTCAAAACGGCAAATCTAATTCATCAAACAAGAAGCGAAGTAAAAAACAGCGTACTTGTTGATAATGGAGATTTGATTCAAGGTAGCCCTATGGCTGATTATGCCTTGAACAAAGGTTTAAAAGATGGTGATATTCATCCTGTTTATAAAGCGATGAACACACTTAATTATGTTGTTGGCAATATTGGTAATCACGAATTTAATTTTGGTTTAGATTATTTACAAAAAAGTCTTTCAGGGGCTAAATTCCCTTATGTTAATGCTAACGTTTATGATGCCAAAACTGGCAAACCCTACTTTCAACAATATATTATTATTGATACCCCTGTTGTTGATAGAGATGGTAACCAACAAATCATTAAAATTGGCTATATCGGATTTGTGCCACCACAAATTATGCAATGGGATAAGCTTAATCTAAATGGAAAAGTAGTAGTAAAAGATATTACTGAAACTGCAAAAAAATTAGTCCCTGAAATGAAAAAACAAGGCGCTAATGTTATTATTGCCATTCCACACTCTGGAGTATCTGCTGAACCATATAAAGCGTTAGCGGAAAATTCCGTCTACTATTTAAGTCAAGTTGAGGGTATTAATGCCATTATGTTTGGTCATTCACATGGCGTTTTCCCGAGTGATGATTATAAATCCTTACCTAATACCGATATCAAAACAGGTAACATCAATCATGTCCCTGCCGTTATGCCTGGTCAATGGGGTAGTCACTTAGGTGTGGTTGATTTAGTACTTGAGGGTGATAACTCTAACTGGAAAGTGACATCTGGGAAATCAGAAGCTCGACCTATTTATGATTTAAAAAATAAAAAAGCATTAGTACAAGCCGATCAACAGATTGTCGAAATTTTGAAACAAGATCATCAAGGTACGCGTGAATTTGTAGGTAAACCGATTGGTAAAGTTTCTAGCGATATCAACAGCTATCTAGCGCTCGTTGAAGATACATCCGCACTACAAATTATTAGTGATGCACAAATTGACTATGTAAAACAGTTTATTCAAGGCGATCCAGATTTGGATGGATTACCAATTTTATCAGCGATTGCACCATTTAAAGTTGGTGGAAGAAAGAACGATCCAAGCGCATATGTTGATGTTAAAAAAGGTGATTTATCATTTAGAAATGCTGCCGATATCTACCTTTATCCAAATATTTTAAGTGCAGTTAAAATTACTGGTAAAGATGTTAAACAATGGCTAGAATGTGCAGCTGGCGTATATAATCAAATCGATGTTAATTCGACTCAACCACAATATCTAATTAATTGGGATAAGTTTAGAACTTATAATTTCGATACAATTGATGGTGTAAGTTATCAAATTGATGTCACCGCACCGCCACGTTATGATGGCAACTGCAAGTTAATCAATCCAACATCGGAAAGAATAAAAAATCTAACTTATCAACAACAGCCTATTGATCCTAATCAAGTATTTTTAATTGCGACCAATAATTATCGTGCCTACACCGGTACATTCCCTGGGACAGGTGAAAATAACGTTAAATTCAACTCACCAGATGATTTAAGAGTTATTTTGTCTGCTTATATTACTAATACTACAAAAAAAGCGGGTATGGTTAATGTCACGGTAGATAATAATTGGCGAATTGCACCAATTATTAGCGATAAAAAACTGGATATTCGCTTTGAATCTTCACCAACGGATGAAGCAAAAGCTTATATAGAAAAACATTCGCTTTATCCAATTAACTTTATTGAAAAAGATGAATTAGGCTTCGGTGTTTATCGACTTGATTTACAATCATCGGTTAACACAAAAGCCAAAAATCAAAAATAGTACCATTAAGACCTGAAGGATTATCGATATGAAAATTGAAAAGTTAATCGAACTTGCTAAAACTGCTCGCTCAAGAGCCTATGTGCCTTATTCTAAATTCCAAGTTGGCGCCGTGCTCATTACTGAAGACGATGAAGCAATTTTAGGCTGTAATGTCGAAAATGCTTCTTACGGATTAGCCAACTGCGCTGAACGTACCGCCATTTTTAAGGCAGTGTCAGAGGGCAAACGCAAGTTTAAAAAATTAGTGGTAATTGGTGATACCGATGGCCCTATTTCACCTTGTGGTGCTTGTAGACAAGTTATCAGCGAATTTTGTGCTAAAGATATGCCCGTAATTTTAACCAATCTTCAAGGGAAAATCCAAGAAACAACCGTAGGTGAATTATTGCCTTGGTCTTTTTCGCCGAGTGATCTTGATTAGTTAAAATCAATTGCAAGTAAAATGGATAAAAATAGATAAAAAAGCACATTACTGTAGTTAAAACTTTTTGACTATATTTTCAAACATAATCGGTACAGACGTTTATGTAAATTTTATATAATCAAGTTGATAGACTAATTTGATTAATTGTTTTAAGTGAGAGATATAATGAGATTTGTAGATATTATTGAAAAAAAACGTGATGGTAATGCATTAACCACAGAAGAAATTCAATTTTTTATTACTAACTACACCAATGGTACCATTCCTGATTATCAAGTGAGTGCATTATTAATGGCGATTTATTATCAAGGGATGACATCAAAAGAGTGTGCTGATTTAACCAGTGCTATGATGTATTCAGGTGATACGGTTGATTTATCCTCAATCAATGGCATTAAAGTTGATAAACATTCTACTGGTGGTGTAGGTGATACAACGACTTTAGTACTTGCACCATTAGTTGCCGCATTAGATGTTCCTGTTGCAAAAATGTCAGGACGTGGTCTTGGCCATACTGGTGGAACAAATGACAAATTCGAATCAATTCCAGGATTTAAAATTGAATTAGGCAAGCAAGACTTTATTAATCAGGTAAATGAAAAAGGCGTTGCGGTAATTGGACAATCAGGCAACTTAACACCAGCCGATAAAAAATTGTATTCACTACGAGATGTAACGGCTACCGTTAATTCTATCCCATTGATTGCAAGCTCAATTATGAGTAAAAAATTAGCTGCAGGTGCAGATGCGATTGTCTTAGACGTTAAAACCGGAGACGGCGCCTTAATGAAAAACATGGCTGATTCAGAAAAATTGGCTCATGAAATGGTTAATATTGGTAATCAAATTGGTCGTAGAACCATGGCGATTATTTCAGACATGTCACAACCACTTGGTTTTGCAATTGGTAATGCCCTTGAAGTTAAAGAAGCCATTGACACATTAAAAGGTCATGGCCCAGCTGACTTAACTGAATTGGTGTTAACACTTGGCAGTCAAATGGTCGTATTGGCCAATAAAGCCAAAACACTGGATGAAGCTCGTGAAAAACTACAAGAAGTCATCAAAAATGGCAAAGCTGTTGAAAAATTCAAAACATTAATTGAAGCTCAAGGTGGAGATAGTTCAGTTGTTGATCATCCAGAAAAATTAGCAAGCGCACCTTACCAAATTGCCTTACCAGCACTTAAATCAGGTTACGTTTCAAGAATTATTGCTGACCAAATTGGTATTGCAGCAATGCAACTTGGCGCAGGTCGTGCAACCAAAGAAGATGTTATCGATCCATCTGTTGGAATTATGTTACACAAAAAAGTAGGTGATAAAGTTGCCGAAGGTGAAGCATTACTAACTATTCATGCTAATACTGATAAAATTGATGCGATTAAACAAAAACTATACGACAACATTACCATTAGTGATAATGCGATAGAACCGCAATTAATTTATAAAGTGATTACGGAATAACTATTACACCTAAGGATTTAGGAGGCACCATGCATCATCCACAATTATTTAAAAAACTAACGCTTATTGCCGTTTTGGGGTTATTTTCGGTTAATGCTTTAGCTGATGTAACCAAGAAACAATCAACCGATCCAACTTGGCAAAAAGATAAATCTTACCGATTTACAATTTTACATACCAACGATCACCATGGTCGTTTTTGGCAAAATGATATCGGTGAATATGGACTTGCAGCCCAAAAGACGGTTGTTGATGAGATCCGTAAAGAAGTTGCCGCAAAAGGTGGTAAATTATTGTTATTATCGGGTGGTGATATTAATACTGGTGTCCCTGAATCTGATGTACTGCAAGCAAAACCCGATTTTATTGGTATGAATGAAGTGGGTTACGATGCTATGGCGGTGGGCAATCATGAATTTGACCATCCGCTAAGGATCATTCGTGAACAACAAAAATGGGCTAAGTTCCCATTTTTATCAGCGAATACTTACTTCAAAAACAGTGATAATCGGGTTTTTGATGCTTATAAAATGTTTAACTTAAATGGTATCAAAGTAGCGGTATTTGGATTGACTACTGATGATACGATCTTTTTGGCTTCACCTAAAAATACCGACGGTATTGAATTTCGTAAGACCTTACCTGAAGCACAAAAAATCATTACTCAAATCAAAAAAACCGAACACCCTGACATGATCATTGCTGTTACTCATATGGAACATTATGAAAATGGTGAGCACGGTTCAATGGCACCTGGAGATGTTGAATTAGCTCGAGGGTTGCCAAACGGTGAATTAGATATGATTGTGGGAGGACACTCACAAAACCCAGTTTGTATGGCTAGCCCAAACAAACGTATTACCGAATATGTACCAGGTACACCTTGTGCGCCAGATCAACAAAATGGCACTTGGATTGTTCAAGCCCATGAATGGGGCAAATACGTTGGTCGTGCCGATTTTGTCTTTTTAAATGGCAAAATTACGCTACAAAATTATCAATTAATTCCAATCAATCTGAAAAAAGAAGTGGATAATGGTAATGGCACTAAGCGTCTTGAATATTATACGAAAGAGATACAACCACACCAAAATTTGTTAGAAACCTTAAGACCTTATCAGGAGCAAGGTAAACAGCAATTACTCGCTAAAACGGGTGAATTAATTGGCCGTTTAGAAGGTGATCGTAGCGTAGTGAGATATCAACAAAGTAATATGGGACAGCTACTACTCAGTGCGTTCATTGAAAAAACGAATGCTGATATCGGTATTATGGCTGGTGGTATGATTCGCGATTCACTTATTGAAGGTCATATAACTTATCGCGATATTTTAAAAGTTGAGCCTTTTGGTAATACTGTAGTCTATTTTGATTTAACCGGCCATGAGTTAATGGAATATCTTAAAGTTGCATTAAGTAAAAAACAGGGTTCAGGCGGTTATACTCATTTAAAAAATATCACGTTAACTAGAACTGGTGATACGATTAGTGATGTTAAAATTAAGAATGAACCCATTGATTTGCAAAAATCTTATCGCATTACGACCCTTGACTTTTTAGCTGCGGGCGGTGATGGCTACCCAATTACCAATACTTTACCAACTTATGTTGATACGGGTTATCGAGATGCCGATGCAGTAAAACAGTATTTTGAAGCGCATTCACCAATCAAGGCGTTAGATTATGAACCGTCGAATTTTATTTTAGAAAAATAATTTTACGGTTTTATACACGATTTTTAGAAATAAACAGCACTGATAATATTGATTTTCAGTGCTTATAACTAAGTAATTAGTCATAAAGATTTAATTTTGCTCTCAGCATATAGGTAATATAGAGGTATTTATGAACATGACCGAATTTCAACAAAACTGTTATAAAATTGTGACCGATCCTAATTTGTCACCAAAACAAAAATCTAATTTACTCGCCCTAGCAGCAGAAAATAATTTACCTTATGTTGATTTGGATAGTGATACTAAGCAAGCTTTAGATGAGCGTGTGATTTGTGACATGTATGAAGGTCATGCACCTTACAAACCTCGTTATGTATTACCTGATTATGCAAAATTTCTTAAACAAGGATCTGAGTATTTAGAACTTGAACCAGCAAAAACATTTGATGATGCATTAAACATGCTTACTATTGCTTATCACCATGTTCCATCAGTAACAGGTATGCCTGTTTATTTAGGCTGTCTAGATCAAATCTTATTGCCTTATGTTGGTAATCTTAGTGAAGAAGATCTTTATCAACGTTTAAGACATTTTTGGATAATGCTCGATCGCAATTTACCTGATGCGTTTATGCATGCGAATATTGGTCCGACTGACAATGTTATCTGCCGTATTATTTTACGCGTCGACAGAGAACTTAAACAGGTCGCCCCTAACTTAACGTTTATCTATGATGAGAAAATTACTCCAGAATCATTGCTATCGGTTGCAATAGAAAATATCTGTGAAACAGCTAAGCCACACATCGCTAATAATGAGATGATCAAAAAAGATTTTGATAATAAAGGTTATGGTGTGGTTAGTTGCTACAACTCCTTACCAGTTGCAGGTGGTGGCAGTACTTTATCTCGAATTAATTTAAAAGAGGTTGCATTACGCAGTAAAAATATTGATGATTTTCTACAAAATACTCTACCTCACTATTGTCAGCTACAACTCAATTTGATTAAAGCTAGATCTGCATTTCTTTTCGAAAAATCTAACTTTTTCACTCATAGTTTTTTAGTGAAAGAAGGCATTATAGATACTGGTCGATTCGCTCCAATGTTTGGTATCTATGCAATGGCTGAAGCGGTCAATATTTTGCAAGAAAAATCTAACCTTGCTGGACGTTATGGTAAGGATGAAGATGCTAATGACCTTGCCTCAACGATTTCACAACAACTTGCGGCGTTTGTCGATAGCCATGAAATCAAATACGCATGGCGAGGCAAAGCTATGTTACATGCTCAATCAGGTATTAGCACTGATAGAGGAGCAACACCAGGATTACGCATTCCGTATGGCCATGAACCTGATCCCGTTACGCATATTATGGCACTGTTTAAACATCATCATTACTATACATCGGGTATCAGCGATATTTTAACGATTGATGAGACCATTAAAAGTAATCCATCAGCCCTACTGCAGATATGTAAAGCTGCGTTTAAATTTGGTTTCAGAGAATTTACCGCCAACATTAGTGGTAATGATTTGGTGCGTGTAACAGGTTATATGGTTAGACTTTCAGATATTGCCAAATATAAACAAGAAGGCTCTCGTATTAACACGACATTCTTAGGTAGTGAAGCAGCCGAAGATACCGTAAATAATAGTTATCTATGCCGTACGTCGCGAGTCATCAGTCATGAACAAGTCATGGGCAATCGTTAATAAACTATTACCATTTTCTTGTGTTGACGGACCGGGTAACCGATTAGTCATATTTTTACAAGGTTGTAATTTTAAATGCTTAAATTGCCACAATCCTTATACCATATCATTATGTAAGGAGTGTGGTGATTGTGTAAACACCTGCCCACATCAAGCATTATCTTTTATTAATCATAAGGTCATCTGGCAAACTTCGGCTTGCCAGCAATGTGATACTTGTATTAATACTTGTGGTTATCATTCTACCCCTATGACCTATAAATATAGCCTGGAAGATATTTTGATTATGATTCGTAAATATCTTCCCTTTTTAAATGGGATAACGGTCAGTGGTGGCGAAGCAACTATGCAGTTGCCATTTATCGAAAAATTATTTAAAACCATAAAACAAACGAACGATCTAAAACATCTAACTTGTTTTATCGATAGTAATGGGTATTTAGCACAAACGGGCTGGCAAAAAGTAGCCGATACGATGGACGGTGCAATGATTGACCTTAAAGCTTGGAATAATCAAGTACATAAAAAATTAACTGGTCGAGATAATCTTCGTGTAAAAAACACGATAACCTATCTTGCGAAAATTAAAAAATTATATGAAGTTCGATTTTTAGTTATACCAGAACATACCGATCTTCAAGATAATGCCAAGCATCTTGCGCAATTTTTAACAGAAATAAGTCCCAATATCAAAGTTAGAATTAATGCTTTTCATAATCATGGTGTTCATGGTATTGCCAAAACTTGGAAATCTGCCACAAAACAGCAAGTGGAAACTTTTGCAGATCAATTAAAACACTATGGCCTGAAAGATATTATGTTACCAAGTGTTTATTTATAACGCTTGAATCTTACTATAATTTAAGCATAACTAAATTTAATATTATTTATGAACATTGCTTAATTAATTGATGATGATTATCATTTTTCATGAAATTAACCTACTTTTAATATTATTGTTTTCTTTCCAATATATTCATATGATTTACTTTTACTAAAATTTCAGCATTTATGTTAGTTGTCTTTTCCATTTCGGATCATGCTGAAGATAATGCTATCCGTTTTTATGATGTTATCTAGGTTGATGCTAAAGTCAAAAATAAAACAGATTGTCTACAAGGTATTGTTGTTATGCCCTGTATGTTAGCAACCCAAAACAACGTTTTGGTTGGGTTAAAAAAACATGCAGGTCAATGATCAATTAAGTCATTTTCACACCTACCTATCAAACCAATGAAACTGTATTTAAATAAAAGTTTGTTTTTATGATAATTGGCTTATTAGCAATCGTCACTTTAGTCAAATTTTGCCAACAAAAGGTTAAACTTATTTCTATCCGAATACAGAATGCACGCAGTTTATTGGCATTGAGAAGATAAACTTGCCGAAGGATTACCATATTTATTGCTCTTTCTAGCAAGTCATCATTTTAATGAATTTCTAATATTTGGTACACATGGTATAGGCATTATCTGGTTCGACAATGACATTACCTTCAGCCACTCCGACACTGTAACGATGGACAAATCCATTAGGATCAACCACAGGAGATAAATCTTGGGTAAAATAAAAATCATAATCAAATAATGGTTCATAATCAGAACTAGAAATACCGGCCATCATATCGCGCAAGTCATTATTATTTGGCGCATAATAAAATATTTTCCCCCATTCTGCCATTACACTATCTCCGATAGCTCGTTTGTAACCATTTCCTTGAATATACCATTTGTCATTAGTGTTATTATCATAAGCAAGAGGTGAATTAGTGAGTTCAGTTCGAGTTGGTAAACGATCACCACTATTTTTGCATAACTTCTCCGATTCAGAGAAACTGATGTAGCCAAGATTGCCTTTATGTACATAAACCCAATGATATATTGAGAATCGATATAAAAAAGTTGCGTTTGTTTGCGTATTGGTGACTTGAATTACAAATTCATCCCCTTTATTTGGAACATTATTAGTAAAAACAAATTCACTTTTTGATTCTGGAACGGAACTGCGTGGTACATTTTTTAGCGATGAATTAGGGTTTTTTAACATGGTGTAAGTATATTGTGATATTGAATTAACTGGTACAATTCTGAAGCGAGCATATGGAAATGCAGTAGTTGGAAAATGATTACCGGAAGCATCAACAGCCGAGGCAATAAAACCAGCTTGTTTAACAAATTGATTCGGATCAAATGGATCTGATCGATTAACGATGTCACTCCCCCAAGATGCATTATTTTTACCATCTGGCCAGCCATCTGGGTAAGGAGTATTAATTGCTAAAACGCCTGGTCTTATATAACAAATACCATCATTTGCGACTACTGAAAATGTTTTAGATACCACTCTTGACTCTGAATCTGTTGGTATTCCGTATTGAGTTCTCGCATAAAATTGAACAGTTACAGTAACCGACGAATCACCTTTATAAGAACTACCTGTACATAAATTATCCCCTAATGGGTTGGTTGAATTCGAAGCGATAACATTATTATTCTGATCTTTCCACTCAGAAGTAATACTTTGAATAATGAAACTATTTGAAGATTCTAAATAATCTCCATCACGATCACTAATATCTGCATTGGTTAATTGCGATAGATCAACATCAAATGAATAATTACTTGGTGAGGTATTAAAAGCAAGCGAAAGTTTTTTATTCGAATCGGGAGCTATAATTATGGGATCGATATTTTTCAAATTTAACTTCACTTGAATACCATTTAAAATTTTAGTATCTGCTGTATCAAGTATTGATGGTGGAGTACCCTGTATGTAATTGGCAGTAGTAACTGTCAAATAGGCAAAAGAGGCATGCCCATAACTGAGTAAGACAGTAAACATTAAAATATTTAGCATTAAGTGAGCTAAACTAAATTTTTTATAAAAACCAAGATTTTTATTCATTGCTACTCCGCTTTTCATAAACTACTCCGCCTATCCGAATTAGATTATCGTCAATAGAATCAAGTTAGCGAACAAACATGCTTACATAAGATATATGATAAAAAGAAGAACATGCTCCTTTATGTATCCTTGATACCTAATATTTTAAAATCGAGTATGTGACAAAATATAAAAATTTATTTTATAGAGCTGATTACTTTAACTAACTATAATTTTTGACTATTTATTTAAATTTAATTTTTTATCCTAAGATTTCCATTACAAGAGAATCCTACTTAATAAAACTAAATAAAACTTTAAAAAATATGCTATGAAATTTTTGGTATTGAATATCTTTTTACTTTAGTTTCTAACAAAGTTCATCACTAGATATTTATTAAAACAATTAATAAAAAAATATTAAAACCCAAAAAACTACTAAGAAGTGAAAATAAGAAAAAATAAAACTACGAATATTTGTGTTAATTTTAATCATTTAATTTTATAAAAGCAAATATTTCAGCAATAGATTCATTTATTAAAAAATTACATTAATAATCAATAACTGATTTTATGTCATTTTAAAAGAATCATTCTAATCTGATTTTAAGCTCTTATTTAAGATAAGACAGGCCGATATTAATAAATTTCCCATCATAAATATATGATGATATTGATGATGGGAAATTGCTAATTATTTCCCTTTTTTAAAGGCCGCGGCGAAAGCGTTCCCCATAGCGCTATTGTTTAATGTCGATCTATTATTATTTTTAGAATGGTTAGCAGGTTTACTATTAATTGATTTATGTTCTTCCTGTTTTGGCGTAGCAGGATCATTAAGTCGCATTGATAAAGCAATACGTTTACGTGCAATATCAACTTCAACGACTTTAACTTTGACAATATCACCGGCTTTTACAACCGTTCTTGGATCTTCAACAAATTTATCCGACAATGCTGATATATGGACTAACCCATCTTGGTGTACTCCAATATCTACGAAAGCGCCAAAGTTGGTTACATTGGTAACCGCACCTTCCATAATCATGCCGATTTTCAAATCTTCCATCGTTTCGATATTATCAGCAAATTGCGCCGTTTTAAATTCAGGTCTTGGATCTCGACCCGGTTTATCCAATTCTTTGATAATGTCTGTCACGGTTGGAACACCAAAGTGATCATCGACATAATCGATAGCTTTAAGTGATTTCAAATAGCTTGAGTCACCTAAAATCTCTTTTAATGTTTTGTGATTTTTATCCAAAATTCGCTCAACTACTGGGTAGGCTTCAGGGTGAACCGCTGAGGCATCAAGTGGATTTTTACCATCCATAATACGTAAAAAACCAGCACATTGTTCGAATGCTTTAGGACCTAAACGGCTAACTTTTAATAACTGTTTGCGATCGATAAATTGACCATTTTCATTACGCCAATCAACAATATTTTGGGCGATCACTTTATTCAGTCCAGCAATGCGCGCAAGTAACATCATTGATGCAGTATTTAAATTAACGCCAACGGCATTTACACCATCCTCGACAACAGCATCAAGCTTTTTAGCTAATTGAGTTTGACTCACATCGTGTTGATATTGTCCCACACCAATTGATTTTGGATCGATTTTTACCAGTTCAGCTAATGGATCTTGTAAACGGCGAGCAATGGATACCGCACCACGAATTGAGACATCTAGATCAGGAAACTCTTGAGCAGCAAGTTCAGATGCGGAATAAACCGATGCACCGGCTTCGCTGACAATGACTTTTTGCCCTTTTACTTCTGGATACTTTTTCTGAACATCAAGGTAGAAGCGTTCAGTTTCACGAGATGCCGTACCATTACCAATGGCAACTAATTCCACTTGATATTTGATGCAAAGTGCAGCCACCACCATTGCCGCTTTGTCAGCTTGTCCTGTATGTGGATAAATCGTTTCAGTTGCAACAAGTTTACCGGTCGCATCCACAACGGCAATTTTTACACCTGTTCGCAAACCGGGATCCATCCCCATAGTGACTTTCATACCTGCAGGTGCAGCCATTAACATATCATGCAAATTTGCCGCAAATACATTAATTGCTTCTTCTTCTGCGCGTTCGCGCAAAGTAGTCATAAGTTCGGTTTCCATGTGCATTAAAATTTTAATACGCCATGTCCAATTGATCACGGCTTTACGCCATTTATCAGCTGGCTGATCATTAAATCGAATGCCAAGATGTTCAGTAATGATCTGCTCGCAATAACTCTCTTTTGGCGTTTCTTCAAATTGAGGATCAGCATTTAAAGATAGTTGTAAAAAACCTTCATTGCGTCCTCGAAACATCGCTAATGCACGGTGAGAAGGTACTTTGGAAATAAGTTCGCTTTGAGCAAAATAATCACGAAATTTTGCGCCCTCTTCTTCTTTACCAGTAACAACTTGCGAAACCAAATGCGCATTATTCCAAAGATAATGACGCACTTTAGCCAATAATGTCGCATCTTCTGCAAATCGTTCCATTAAAATATAACGAGCACCATCTAACGCGGATTTAGTATCAGCAATGCCTTTTTCCGCATTAAGATATTGTTCAGCTTCATTCTCAGGGTTTAACATTGGATTTTGCCATAAGCTATCAGCTAATGGTTCTAACCCAGCTTCTATCGCAATTTGACCACGAGTGCGTCGTTTTGGTTTATAAGGCAAATAGAGATCTTCAAGTTCAGTTTTACTTAAGGTTTGCTTAATACTTTGGCTAAGTTCTGGCGTCAATTTTCCTTGTTCGTCAATTGACTTTAAAATGGTCTGTTTGCGATCTTCAAGTTCGCGTAAATAACTCAAACGGTTGTCTAATGTACGTAACTGGGTATCATCAAGCCCACCGGTTACCTCTTTACGATAACGGGCAATGAAAGGAACGGTACTGCCTTCATCTAATAACTGTATGGCAGCTGAAACTTGTTCTGGTTTTACAGTGAGTTCACCAGCTATAATATGGCTAATTTGATTATTTATCATGGTATCTCAGTATATCTTATCGATTAACGGAATTTAATTTAATCATGCAAAAAGCTAATTATATAACAAGAGAAGGCTATTTGGCACTTGATCGTGAATTGAAATATTTATGGAGGGAAGAAAGACCTCGCGTTACTCAAGCCGTATCAGATGCCGCAGCACTGGGTGATCGCAGTGAAAATGCAGAATATATTTATGGGAAACGCCGATTGCGAGAAATTGATAGGCGTGTTCGATTTTTAACAAAAAGGTTAGAAATATTAACCATTGTTGATCCTGATCCAAGACAGGAAGGCAAAGTGTTTTTTGGCGCTTGGGTCAAGTTAGAAGACGAAGCGGGCGAATCGCATATTTATCGTATTGTCGGCGCTGATGAATTTGATCCTAAAAAGAATTGGATCTCAATCAACAGCCCTGTTGCCCGAGCGTTAATTGGCCATAAAGTTGATGATGAGATATCGGTCAATACACCGAATGGCAAAACCTTTTTTTATATTTTAGAGATCAGTTATTCAAAATTAAATTAATATTGAGATTAAATAGATATGATTATAAAAAGGAATAATTTAAAAAACCTGTCCCTTTCTTTTAAATAAACACTCTTAGATGATATCGATTTAAGGTTAAAAACTTGAGGAAATAATGATTAATGTAGATATGGTTTTTTTACAGAGATGATTAAATGTTTCTCATCCAATAATCAATAAAATGTAGACTATAAAAAGTTGTTAGCTACTAATTATGGCTTATAAAGGTTACAATTAAAATAATTTATATTATTTATTATTAAAATTATGATTTCTGTCAATCAGTTATATATATATCCAATTAAATCGCTTTCAGGTATATCACTTCAAACAGCCAATACTATTGATGGAGGTTTTGAACACGATCGAATCATGATGATTAGTGAACCTGATGGAACATTCATAACTGCCAGACAATTTCCGCAATTGTTAAAGCTCCGAGCATCAATAATAGGTAATGACGTTTCTGTTTCATTGCCTTTGTTAGAAAAAATTTGTTTTAATTTGGATGAATTTTCTGAAAATAATGAACCAACCGAAGTTTGGGGTAACCATTTCACTTCGCAAATTGCACCAATTAGAGTTAATCAATTTTTTAGTCACTTTCTTCAAAAGGATGTGCAGTTACGCTGGGTTGGTCATAATCTAACAAGACGAACCAAACGCTATCCACAAATACCCGTGAGTTTTGCTGACGGTTACCCCTATTTGTTATTAAATCAGGCTTCATTTAATTATTTGCAGCAACAGTGCCCTGCTAAGCTCGATATTCAACAATTCCGAGGTAACATTATTATTGATGGTGCATTGCCTTTTGCCGAAGATGGTTGGAAAACAATTAAAATTGGTGAAGTCACCTTTGATATTGTAAAACCTTGTACTCGTTGTGTATTAACAACGTTCAATGTCAATACAACCGAACCATTACCTAATAATGAACCTTTAAAAACATTGGGTTATTTTAGATCTGATTTGGAAGGAAATATCAATTTTGGCATGAATATGATTGCTCGAAATCATGGAACTGTATCGGTTGGAGATAAAATTGAGATACTTGAACGACAACCCGCCAATAGTTATGTTAAAAACTTTCCTAAAGTAGAAACAAACAACTATCAATCTTGCAGTATCTCTTTTGAAAATACACAATTTGAAGGTAATAATCAACAAACACTATTAGAGCAACTTGAACAACATAATATATCACTCCCCTATTCTTGTCGAACCGGTGTATGCGGTCGTTGCTCTGTGTTATTAAAAAAAGGACAAGTTAAATCATTAACGCAATCTGGAATTAAGCGCAATAACACTATTTTAGCGTGTAGTTGTATACCTATGAGTGATATCATCATAAAACCATTAAAATAATTATCTAAAAATCAAATATTTAATTAATAAATTCAAAAAATTAATGAATGTAAGTATTAAAATTATCGTATAAAGATAAAGTTACACTGGATGTTTAAAAAGTTTTTTATTTATCGTAAACCCTTTAACTATTGATGCATAGGATTAGCAGCTAAAAGAAGTCAGAAAATCAGGATTCAGATTATCTTTAATGGATTTATATGACTTTCATATGAATAATAAAATATATTGGCTAACAGAAAAACGCCAAAGCAAAAAGTGAATCATCACTGCAAAAACTACCTTTTTAGGGCAACGCTAATCATTAACCAAATTACGATTAAAAAGTATAGGATATAATATTCAATACTAATTAAAATCTGAATTACAGGTGTTAATCAAAAGAAGAATGGATTAAATAGGAATGAGTAGAGAATAACTACTCACTTTAAATTAAGTTTGAAAATTAGGAAATTGCCTTTAATTCTAGTTCTTTATCATCTAAAACCATTGAATTATCTGGTTGGGTAAATTGTTGCGCTAAAGCCAGTCTATCATTCATTACCTTAATCGCCTCTGAAAAATAGAAAGTTTTATTCATAGAGAAAAAAGTTGGTTGAGCAATAATACACAATGATGCATGTACACCAACTTCAACAACCATCATACAAACTTCAAATCCATCTTCTTGCATATGAACTTTAACGATATCAGCCACTTTTGGTATATATTCAATGGATTGTTGAGAAAAATACCAACTTTTTGGCATTTGCGGCTTTAAAAAATTAGCTGCGACAATGGCGTTAATTGATAATTGAATTTTTTGTGATTCTGTCAAATTTAATGAATGACAACTATTGTGAAACTGATAATAAGATGCAGCATCACTAACAGAAAAAGCAAATTCACTAAAAACATCAGGAATTAGCATTTTACTTGGATAACAAGAACGGAACAACATATCAGATGAAACTTCCAGCATTAAACTATCGTATTCACGATCAAAATACCAACGCCAACCATCAGTTGGTCGAAAAGCCATCTTCATTGATATATTACCCCCTAATATAAGCAAATGCTGAAAGATAACATAATTTAAATAAGAAATAAATAAGAAATTAAAATAAAAAAATTTTAATTACCTAATTTTTAAAAACTTTATGATCATATCTGATCAATTAAAATGATCTAAATATGATCTTGTCACTATTTTTAGATCTTATTGAATTCAATGCGTTTTTTTTACTAAAACGTAGGCATGACCTGAAACTTTTTTACAAAGTTAAAATATAAAAAGGTGCCATTTAGCACCTTGTGTTTTAACCAGAATTAACCTGTCTCAGTACTTAACTGGCTACATTAATACGTTTCATATCGGTCATGTAGCTATGTAATCACGACCTAATTTTTCGATCAGTTAATCCTAGATCGTTTCTTCTAATTCTATAAAAATAAAATATCGATTTTTTCAATCTAATCATTTTTTACTAAAACGTAGGCATGACCTGAAACTTTTTTACAAAATTAAAATATAAAAAGGTGCATTTAGCACCTTTGGTTTTAATCAAAATTAAACGATTTCAGCGTTTAACTCGCTACATTAATACGTTTCATATCGGTCATGTAGCTACGTAATTTGCGACCTATTTTTTCAATTGGATGATTACGGATTTCTTCATTTACATCACGTAATTGCGCATTATCAACACTACCTTCAGGAATTGCTTTGCCAAGATCACCAGCTTGTAACATTGGCATAAATTTTTCTCTTAATAGTGGTACAGCTGCATTAGCAAATAGATAATTACCATATTCAGCCGTGTCAGAAATTACCACATTCATTTCATATAAACGTTTACGAGCAATAGTGTTAGCAATAAGTGGTAATTCGTGTAATGATTCATAGTAAGCTGATTCTGGTAAGATTCCTGATTCAAGCATGGTTTCAAAGGCAAGTTCAACACCCGCTTTAACCATCGCTACCATCACCACACCTTGATCAAAGTATGCTTGTTCGTCAATTTTGCCTTGATATTCTGCTGCTTTTTCAAATGCGGTTTCACCTGTTTCTTTACGCCATTTTAATAAGTTTGCATCATCATTTGCCCAGTCTTTCATCATCGTTGAAGAAAATTCACCTGAAATGATGTCATCCATATGTTTACGATAAAGATCAGTCATGATCACTTTTAATTCTTTCGCTAAAGCATTAGCGCGTAATTTAGCTGGGTTTGATAAACGATCCATCATTAAAGTTATACCACCTTGTTTTAATGCTTCGGTGATAGTTTCCCAACCAAATTGTAATAATTTACAGGCATATGCAGGATCTACACCATCAGCAACAAGTTTATCAAAACAAAGTAGTGAGCCTGTTTGTAACATACCGCAAAGAATGGTTTGTTCGCCCATTAGATCGGATTTAACTTCGGCAACAAATGATGATTGTAAAACACCGGCACGATGTCCGCCCGTTGCAGCTGCCCATGCTTTAGCAATGGCTAGACCTTCACCTTTTGGATCATTTTCTGGGTGAACAGCAATCAGTGTCGGAACACCAAAACCACGTTTATATTCTTCACGCACTTCGGTACCCGGACATTTTGGTGCGACCATCACAACAGTAATATCAGAACGGATCTTTTCGCCCACTTCAACAATGTTAAACCCATGAGAATAACCCAATGCCGCACCTTGTTTCATTAGTGGTTGTACAGCTTTAACAACCGCTGAGTGTTGTTTGTCTGGAGTTAAGTTAATTACAAGATCCGCAGTAGGGATAAGTTCTTCATACGTACCAACTTTAAAACCATTTTCAGTGGCTTTTTTCCATGATGCACGTTTTTCAGCAATAGCCTCTTTACGTAGTGCGTAAGAGATATCCAATCCTGAATCACGCATATTAAGACCTTGATTAAGACCTTGCGCACCACAACCTACAATCACAATTTTTTTACCTTTTAAAAAATTCGCTTCTGAAGCAAATTCATCACGAGCCATAAAACGGCATTGACCTAATTGTTCTAATTTTTCACGTAAATTTAGGGTATTAAAATAATTTGACATCATTCTCTCCATGAGTTCATTGTTTATTTTCGAATCATGAAACATGATATAGTAGTTTTATTGTTGCGAAAATTGATATATTTACAATATTATATTGCATAAATTGCAACATGCTTGCTAAGTTAAACACTTTCTTTTACTCTAAGCCACTTTCAATTCATCTATGAATCATTATGGATCCACGTTACCAGCAAGCAAATAAAGAAGCTAAACTATCACTGTTGTTAACCATTATCTACCTAATTGGGTGGATTATTTGTGCTTATTTTGTCGGGGATAGCATTGGCTTTTTAGGGTTTCCTTTGTGGTTTGAGCTATCTTGCATAATGGTCCCATTAGGTTTTATTTTATTGTGTTGGATCATTGTAAAATTTCAATTCAAAAACATCTCATTAGAGCAAACTAAGTGATTAAAAAATGCATTTAGATATTATTTTACCTCTAGTTATTTATCTTATTTTTGTGTTTGCATTATCAATTTATGCTTATGCAAAACGTAAAAAAGTTAATCAATTTACCGATTATTTTATTGGTAATCGAACCATGGGCGGTTTTTTACTCGCTATGACCTTAGCGGCCACTTATATTAGTGCAAGTTCGTTTATCGGTGGTCCAGGTGCGGCTTATAAATATGGACTTGGTTGGGTATTGTTGTCGATGATTCAAGTGCCTACCGTCTTACTTTCTTTAGGGATTTTGGGTAAAAAATTTGCTATTTTGGCGCGTAAATATAATGCGATAACGTTAAGTGACATGCTTTATGCTCACTATAAAAGCAAAATTATCGTTTGGTTTGCCAGTATCGCATTAGTGATTGCTTTTGTTGGCGCTATGACAGTTCAGTTTGTTGGTGGTGCTCGTTTGTTGGAATCGTCAGTTGGCATTCCATATGACATTGGGTTACTAATTTTTGGCGTTGGCACCGTTATCTATACCGCATTTGGAGGCTTTAGAGCAAGCATTTTAAACGATGCTTTTCAAGGTTTAGTAATGATTATTGGTGCAATTTTGCTATTAACTGCTATTATTTATGCAGGTGGCGGAATATCAGCGATTATTCATCGTTTAAATGAAATTAATCCAGCACTTTTAACACCACAAGGTCCAGATAATTTTATGGACTTTCCTTTTATGACTTCTTTTTGGATATTAGTCTGTTTTGGGGTGGTTGGGTTACCGCACACTGCCGTGCGTTGTATGGCATATAAAGATAGTAAAGCCGTGCATCAAGGCATCATTATTGGTACGATTGTCGTTACCATTATTATGTTAACTATGCATCTATCTGGCGCGCTTGGACGTGCTATTATTGATGATTTAACGATACCAGATCAAATCGTTCCAACACTCATTATTAATGTTATGCCGCCATTAGCTGCTGGTATCTTTTTAGCTGCACCATTGGCTGCAATTATGTCTACAATTAATGCTCAATTATTACAGGTTTCATCTGTATTAATAAAAGATCTGTTTTTAAGTATAAAACCTGATACTAATTATAATGATAAACTGTTAACCCGCGCGTCGATCATCATTACCATTATTTTTGGTGGTTTGCTTATTTTAGCAGCTTGGAATCCTCCTGATATGATTATCTGGTTAAATTTACTGGCTTTTGGTGGACTTGAAGCTGTATTTTTATGGCCATTGGTGTTAGGTCTATATTGGAAAAACGCCAATGCAACAGGGGCGTTATGCTCAATGTTTGCTGGAGCTATTAGCTATACTCTATTAGCTGCTTATAATAGTAAAATTTACTCTTTCCATCCAATTGTTCCTTCACTGATTATTGGATTATTTGTTTTTATAATTGCCAACATGTTTGGCAACTCGGGAAAAAATTATGCCTTGGATTCAACTCAGAATTAATACGACTAGCGAATTTGCAGAAGAAATTAGCGAACAATTAGAACAATCTGGTGCGGTATCAGTTACATTTCAAGATACCTATGATAACCCTGTTTTTGAGCCCTTACCTGGCGAAACAAAGCTTTGGGGCAATACAGATGTTGTGGGTCTTTATGATGCTCAAACCAATACTGATGAGTTAAAAGCAATATTAAATCTTGAGCAATATTCTTATAAAATTGAACAATTGGAAGACAAAGATTGGGAACGTGAATGGATGGATAACTTTCATCCTATGCAGTTTGGTCAACGACTTTGGATTTGCCCAAGTTGGCGTGATGTTCCTGACCCCAATGCGGTTAATGTCATGTTAGATCCAGGTTTAGCATTCGGTACTGGTACGCATCCCACTACTGCCTTATGCTTAACTTGGCTAGAAAGCTTAGAGTTGAATAATAAATTAGTTATTGATTATGGTTGTGGTTCTGGCATATTGGCTATAGCAGCATTAAAATTAGGCGCAAAACGCGTAATTGGTATCGATATCGATCCTCAAGCAATTCAAGCTAGTTATGATAATGCACAACGTAATAGTGTCGATGACAAGATAGAACTTTATTTAGCTAAAGATATTCCTGATAATTTACAAGCAGATGTAGTTGTTGCAAATATCCTAGCTGGTCCTTTAAAAGAGCTTGAGCCACAAATAAATAAACTTGTAAAATCCCACGGTCAACTAGGCTTATCTGGTATTTTGGCAACCCAGTCATCAAGTGTTTGTAGTGCTTATCAAACACATTTTGATTTAGATCCTGTCGTTGAACAAGACGAATGGTGCCGTATTACTGGTAAAAAAAAGTAAAAAATTAACATTACCCCCTTTTAAGTTTGAGAAAAAATGCGTAATATAGCCGCCCTTAATTTGCTAAAAATTGGTGAAATTAAATTAAAAAATAATTTAATTGCTGCACCAATGGCTGGAATCAGCGATAAACCATTTCGTAAATTATGTTATCGATATGGTGCAGGAATGACAGTCTCAGAAATGTTTTTAGCAAATTCAGATGTTTGGCATACAGATAAATCTGCATTGAGAATGATCTCAAATGATGATGTTGGTATTCGGGCTGTACAAATTGTTGGGTCAGATCCTGATGAGATGGCTAAGGCTGCGGAATTTAATGTCAAACATGGCGCTCAATTGATTGACATCAATATGGGTTGCCCAGCTAAAAAAGTTAATAAAAAGTTAGCTGGCTCTGCATTAATGCAGTATCCAGAACTAGTAAAAAAAATTTTGCAGAAAGTTGTCGGCGCAGTTGATGTACCGGTAACATTGAAAACGCGGACTGGATGGAATAAAGATAATAGAAATTGCATTGAGATAGCACAAATAGCCCAAGATTGTGGCATAAAGGCTATTACTATTCATGGGCGTACTCGTGCTTGCTTATACAATGGTGTAGCAGAATATGAGTCAATAAAAGCAGTCAAGGAAAAGGTTACGATTCCGGTTATTGCTAATGGTGATATTCGTACACCTGAACAAGCAAAAGAAGTTTTTCAATATACGCAAGCTGATGCTATAATGATCGGCCGTGCGGCACAGGGTCGGCCTTGGATATTTGAAGAAATTGCATTCTATCTATCACATGGACAGTTAAAAAAAAGTAAAAGTGTTGATGAGGTGGAGCAAGTGGTTTTATCGCACCTTGATGAACTTTATCGGCTTTACGGAGAATATAAAGGATTGAGGATTGCCAGAAAGCATGTAAATTGGTATACCAAGGATTATGCTGATAGCGATCAATTAAGGCGCTTATTTAGTGTACTTAGCAATTCAAGTGAGCAAGTTAAAACACTAATAGCATTTTTTAGTCAAATTAGAAACAACCAAAAGAGTTAAGAATACTATGTCAGAACAACGCGTTACAGCTGCAGCACTTAAATTTACAACTGTAAATTCGCAGGACCAAATAACACAAAAGCCATTGCGAGATTCAGTTAAACAAGCTTTGAAAAACTATTTATCTCAATTAAATGGTGAAGATCCGACTGATCTATATGAATTAGTGTTAGCTGAAGTTGAACATCCATTCCTTGATATGGTTATGCAATATACACGCGGTAATCAAACTCGCGCAGCAAACATGCTTGGTATCAACCGTGGTACGCTTCGCAAAAAATTAAAACAATATGGAATGAGTTAATTATTCTATTTGATAAATTTACGATATTTTGAAAACGCCTATTTATTAGGCGTTTTTTATAACAATAAAATAATTAAAAGTGAGTCCTAACGTTTTTGTTTTACTAAGCAGATAAGCGTTTTATCAATGTTGGCATTAATGATAGTTTATGTAATGGCTCTTTAGGGTTATGAAATCGATTTATTAACATCTCAACGGCTAATTGACCCAGTTCTTTTTTGGGTTGATGAATAGTAGTTAAAGGTGGTGTCATATATTGTGCTATTTCAATATTATCATAACCAATAATTGCAATATCTTTTCCAGCTTCAAGTCCATTTTGGTAAAGTGCTTGATAAACACCTATAGTCATAGCATCATTAGAACAAAATACAGCTTGTGGAGGTTTAGCCAAACCTAATAAATATTGCATCGCAACAATACCTGATGCAAATCGAAAATCACCTTGCACTTCATAACCATTATGAATGATTAAATTAGCATCATGCATTGCTTTACGATAGCCTTGCAGGCGCGATTGTGCTTGAGTATTATTTAAGGGCCCCGTAATACAAGCAATATCCTTGTAATTTTTTTCAATTAAATATTGAGTCGCAATTGTTGCACCATAAAAAGAATTATCCTGAATAATATCACACATACTCATTAATGGTGTCCAATCCATCATTACGATGGGCAGTTTTGGATAACGTATAAAGATCTGTTGTGGACTTGAATGGCTTTCAGTGCACATGATTAATAAGCCATCAACACGTTTTTGTAATAAATGCTCAATGTTATCAAGCATCCGTTTATGATCACCCTCTGTACTACATAAAATCAAGTTATAACCCAGCTCATAACAACTTCGTTCAACGCCTTGGACCACTTCTGAAAAAAAAGGATTATTACTCGTTGTAACTAACATACCTATAGTATAGGTTTTATTACTCTTTAAACTACGCGCTATTGCACAAGGAGTATAATTCAGCTGTCGAATCGCTAATTCAACTTTTTCCCGTACAGCAGGGCTAACATAACGATCGTTATTAATAACATGAGAAACCGTAGATGTAGAAACTTGTGCAAGATTTGCAACATCTTTCATCGTAGCCAATGGTTAGATCTCTTTTTACTGATTATGTAATTGAATAAAATTGTCAACCTCTGTACGCGTTGGTACTGATGTTTGTGCTCCAGCTTTAGTTACTGACAGAGCCCCTGCAGCATGTGCATATTTGATAGCTTGGCTAAGCGATTTGCCTTCTAATAATGCTGTGACTAACATGCCATTAAAGGTATCTCCAGCGCCAATAGTATCAATGGCTTTTACTTTAAAACCATCGATAAGTTCCCCTTTACCTGAATCACTTACCCACGCACCTTTACTACCTAACGTAATTATGACAATTTTTATTCCTTTATTATGCAAAATAGCCGATGCAGTTTGGGCATCTTGTTCAGTGACAATTTTTATACCGGTTAAATATTCAGCTTCGGTTTCGTTTGGGGTAATAATATCAATATTATTAAGCAAATCATCGGATAACTTCTGCGCAGGTGCAGGATTTAAAATCACTTGAGTATTATGTTCTTTGGCTAATTTAGCTGCTTGCTCTATGGTTGCTAAAGGTGTTTCAAGCTGCATTAGAATCGCATCTGCCTGTATAATATCGTTTTCAAATTCATGTAAATAATCAGGCGTAACCGCAGCATTGGCACCTGCATAAATAGCAATTTGATTCTCGCCTTGAGCATTAACTAAAATGAGTGCAACACCTGTATTTTCGTTTTTGATTGTTGCAACTGAACGGGTATCAATATGATCACTTTTTAATTGCTGATTTATTTTTTTTCCTAATTCATCATCACCAACTGCAGCAATGAATTGTATATTGGCACCTAAACGACCTGCAGCTACAGCTTGGTTGGCACCTTTACCTCCAAATGAAATTTGGTAATCTCTGCCTGCTAATGTTTCACCTGGTTTTGGAAATTCATTAACATTTAAAATATGATCGACATTCACACTACCCAGTACAATTAGTTTTTTACCACTCATGTAATTCGCTCCAAATTTTACCGCGATAGGACGCAATAATGCGTCCTTAACTCTTTATTTAGTAATTAATTTTAATTCTACAGGAACTTTTTGTTCAACTTTCTCACCTTTTATCACTTTATCAGCGATCTCAATACCCATTGAACCTATCTTTTCTGGTTGTTGCGCAACTGTTGCTGCCATTTTACTTCGTTCTACGGATTTAACTCCATCTTGTGTGCCATCAAATCCAACCACTAAAATATCATTACGCCCAGCAGTTTGAATTGCACGTATCGCACCTAATGCCATTTCATCATTTTCGGCAAATACAGCTTGTAAGATTGGGTAAGCAGTAAGTAAATTTTGCATGACATTCATACCTTTGGCACGATCAAAGTCAGCAGGTTGCGCAGTTAAAATAATTAATTTATTCACTTGTGCGGATTGAACAAACCCCTCTCCACGTTCACGTGATGCGGATGTACCAACAATGCCTTGTAGTTGAATTATTTTTGCATCAGCGCCCAGTTTTTCAAAAATAAAATCTCCTGCCATTTTACCTCCAGCAACATTATCGGATGCGATATGACTGATAACCTCACCTTTACCGGCTGCTCTATCAAGAGTAATTACTGGGATTCCTGCTTTATTGGCAGCCAAAACGGCATTGCCGACCGCATCTGAATCAGTTGGATTAATTAAAATGACTTTAGCGCCTTTTACGATAGTATCTTCAACATTCGCTAACTCTTTTGCTGGATTATTTTGCGAATCGAGTACCACTAAGTCATAACCTAATTCATTAGCCTTTTGTACCGCACCTTCTTTAAGTGTTACAAAAAAAGGATTATTAAGTGTTGAAACAACTAAGGCAAGATTGTCTTTCGCTGAAGCTTGAAAACTAACGGTTAGACTTAAAGTTACAATTGTAACTGCAGTAATAATTTTTTTAAATTTCATAACCCTCTCCAAAAATAAGCAACTATTTATTGGTTTTTTTATCAACTAACACAGCTAATAAGATAACCACCCCTTTTACGATCATTTGATAATAAGCATCTACCCCTAACATATTGAGACCATTATTTAAAAAACCTAATATTAATGCACCAATTAATGTACCTATAATTTTACCTTTACCGCCTGACATGCTCGTGCCACCAAGAACAACCGCTGCAATCGCATCCATTTCATAACCAGTACCAGCAGTAGGCTGTGCCGATGATAGTCTTGCAACTTCAATGGTACTAGCTAATGCGCAAAGTAATCCACTAAGTGCATAAACCGTAATTTTGACTCGATCAACATTAATCCCTGAGAGTTTTGTGGCAGCTTCATTACCACCTAAAGCATAAATATAACGACCTAAACGGGTATATTTTAATAAGTACCATGCAGCAATAAATACCATCGCCATGATAATAATTGGCACAGGAATCGCAAAAACCCGACCAAAAGCAAACCACTCGAAAAGTTCTGAATTATCATTCATACCCGTCGATATTGGACTACCTTTTGTATAAACCTGTGTTACTCCACGTAAAATGAGCATCATAACTAGCGTAGCAATAAATGCTTGTATTTTACCTTTTGCAATGATCAGACCAGAAAAAGCACCTAATAACGATCCTAAAGCTAAGGATAAGGCTATCGCAATAAAGGGGGAGATGTCTGAACCAACTAAAGAAGCTGTGATAGCACCAGCTAAAGCAAAGGTAGAACCTACTGTAAGATCAATACCGGAGGTTAAAATTACTAAAGTCATACCTACCGCAATGATCGCGTTAATAGATGTTTGCTGTAAAATATTGAAAAAGTTATTTAAAGTGAAAAAGTTATCACTTAAACATGAAACAATTGCGATTAAAATAAGTAATGTTACTAATGATTTTTGTTCAATTAAAAAATTCTTGAACGTTTTATTTTGCGACATCGACTCTCTCCTGTGATTTTCCAACGGCAGCAGCCATAAGTTTTTCCTGTGTCGCGTCACTAATTGAAAATTCGCCAGTCACAGTTCCGTCGTAAATAACTAAAATTCTATCGCTCATACCTAATACCTCAGGCATATCAGATGAGACTAAAATAACGCTCAAACCCTGCTGTTTAAATTGATTAATCAGTTGGTATATCTCTTTTTTAGCACCTACATCAACTCCTCGCGTTGGTTCATCTAAAATTAAGATACTTGGTCGAGTCATTAATCCTTTAGCAATAGCGACTTTTTGTTGATTACCACCTGATAAGAGCCCAATAATTTGGTTAATTGAGGGCGTTTTGATGTTAAATAAGCTAACAAAATCCTCAACAGCTTGTTGCTCATTTTTAAGTTGTAATTTACCAAACTGATTAGCGAAATAACTCAATGCATTGAGTGACATATTGTCCTTAACGGACATACCTAAAATTAGTCCATCTCTTTTCCGGTCTTCAGAAATATAGACAATGCCGTGTTTTAAACCATCTAACGGCGAATTCACTTTTATTGTTTTTCCTTTAAGTATAATAGAGCCAAACTTCGCTGGATTGGCACCATAAATCATTTTCATTAATTCAGTTCGCCCTGCCCCCATTAAGCCTGAAATACCAAGTATTTCGCCTTCGTAAAGTTTGAAACTGATATTGTTTACTCCTGCACCAGTTAGATTTTTAACTTGCAGTGTTACCTCTCCATGTTCTTTATTGATGCGAGGATATTGTTCTTCAAGTTTTCGTCCAACCATCATTTCAATAAGGGAATTTTCATCAAGTAGTGCAACTTTCTTTTCGCCAATAAATTGTCCATCTCGTAAAACAGTAACGTCATCACAGATTTCAAAAATTTCTTTTAATCGATGAGAAATATAAACAATTCCACAATTTTGCTGTTTTAGTTTGTGAATAACTTCAAATAATGATGCCGTTTCTGTTTCGGTAAGCGCATCGGTAGGTTCGTCCATTATGATAACTTTGGAATTAAAGCTAAGTACTTTAGCGATTTCAACCATCTGCTGTTCACCTATCGATAACTCACTAATAAGCTTACGACTATCATAAGTTAAATGTAGTTCAGCTAATAATTTGTCAGCTTGGTCATATGTTTTTTTCCAATCTATACAGCCAAATTTATTAGTAAACTCTCGACCTAAAAATATATTTTCGGCAATAGTAAGTTGTGGTATTAAATTTAACTCTTGATGAATGATGCCGATACCTGCTTCTTGTGATGATTTTGGTCCTTTAAAATTTACTTTATTGCCTAAGTAAATAATTTCACCCTCATCTTTTGAGTAAATGCCAGTTAACACTTTCATTAGAGTAGATTTTCCGGCGCCATTTTCACCAATCAATGCCATTACTTGTCCAGCTCGAACATTTAAATTTGCGCCTGTTAATGCTTTTACTCCGGGAAAAGATTTATGAATATTAATAAGCTGTAATAAATTATTGTGCATAAATTCCTCATCGCTTAATTAAAACAAACCTTTTTAAAACAACATTTAAAAAATGACACCCGATTGCAAAATAATATTTGCAAATGGTGTGCACTCACCGGTTCTGATAACGGCTTTGCAATGATGCGTTTGTTTTTTTAGCATTTCGTGAGGAAAATAAATAATTTCTATTTTATTGTTCTGAATTTGTTCAATCTGACTGATTCTTTCTATAATTTCTGCCAAAATTTGAGGATTTTTTTCTTTGATTTCTGTAGCAAGTATTACTTTTTCTATTTGCATCTCTTGTGAAATTAATTCGAAAACTTGCATAAATGATGGGATACCATAAGTAAGTGCTAAATCAATTCGTAAGGTTGTATTAGGTATAGGTAAGCCTGCATCCCCGATTGCAATTTGATCAGTGTGCCCCATTTTAGATAGTACTTGGTAAATATCAGAATTAAATAGTTGGCCTTTGCGCATAACAAATCCCTTTTAAAGATAGTTAACAAGGAATATCGAAACGTTTCGATACATAATCTTGTAACGAATAAGAGTTTCTTGCAATGTTTAAAATTCAAACTTGTGATCTCGATCAATATTCATGCTCGGTATAAAATTCATTTAATGAATCAATATGGAATAATTTAAGCTAATAGTCTGATTTTCTGCTAAATGAAATCATTTTAAAGATGTATTCAATGAAACAATGCGTTGTAATACTCTGAAAATTTTGCCTTAGCTATTGGTATAACTTATACACATATTGATAATGAATTTTTAGTTAAAGTTTGCTAAAATAGACCGATTTTAAATTATTTATCTGGAGAATTTTATGGCAGGTCATAGTAAATGGGCCAATACCAAACACCGCAAAGCAGCACAAGATGCAAAACGCGGTAAAATCTTTACCAAAATTATTCGCGAACTTGTAACTGCAGCTAAACTTGGTGGTGGCGATCCAGCGTCTAACCCTCGTCTACGTGCTGCTATGGACAAAGCATTATCGAACAACATGACTCGAGATACCATGAATAGAGCTGTTGCTCGTGGTGTGGGTGGTGAAGATGATACAAATATGGAAACTATCATCTATGAAGGTTATGGACCAGCAGGTACTGCGGTAATGGTTGAATGTTTAAGTGATAACCGCAATCGTACTGTTTCTGAAGTTCGTCATGCTTTTACAAAAACTGGTGGTAATTTAGGTACTGATGGTTCAGTCTCATATTTATTCACGAAAAAAGGCGTTATTTCATATCCGGCAGGTACTGATGAAGATCAAGTAATGGACGCAGCGCTTGAAGCTGGAGCTGATGATGTCGTAACCTATGACGATGGTGCAATTGATGTGTTTACAACACCAGAATCATTTGGTGAAGTTAAAGATGCTCTTGATGCAGCTGGTTTAGTGTCAGAAGCAGCAGAAGTATCTATGATTCCAGCAACTAAAGTTGATCTTGATATTGAATCTGCACCTAAATTACTTCGTCTTATTGATATGCTTGAAGATTGTGATGATGTTCAAGAAGTTTATCATAATGGTGAAGTTTCTGACGAGGTTGCAGCAACGCTTTAATGGCCATTATTCTTGGCATCGATCCAGGCTCTCGTTTGACAGGTTACGGAGTAATTCGTCAAACGGGACGACAACTCACTTACCTTGGCAGCGGATGTATTCGTACTGCAGTTGATGATCTTCCTACCCGTTTAAAACGCATATATGCAGGTGTGAGTGAAATTATTTTACAATTCCAACCTGATATGTTTGCTATTGAACAAGTATTCATGGCACGAAATGCCGATTCTGCATTAAAATTAGGCCAAGCAAGAGGTTCAGCAATTGTGGCAGCGGTAAACAATGACCTACCTGTTTTTGAATATGCGGCGCGTTTAGTCAAACAAAGTGTAGTTGGGACTGGTGCTGCCGACAAAAAACAAGTGCAGCATATGGTTAAATTATTACTTAAGTTACCTGCAAGTCCTCAAGCCGATGCAGCAGACGCATTAGCTATAGCTATTACCCATGCTCATATGAGTCAACTATTAATCAAATCACATAAATAAATCAGTTCTTATATTCTTTCAACGCAAATCACTTTTGGCATAGCAAATAAAGAACCATTTCCAAGCTTAATTATTCCTTAAAAAATATTAAACTAAATCATTAATAAAATAATCAATGAAAACTAACATAAAAAAAGCACCAATACTATTGGTGCTTTTAACTTATATTAATAATAGGTTAACTTTTATTAACTATTTTTAGTATTACTGTCATAGTTAGATGGTAAAACGACTTTGTTCTTATGTTTAGTAAACAGTTTGGTTACAAACAAGAAGAATAATGGAACATAGAATATCGCTAAAAATGTTGCCGTTATCATGCCACCGATTACCCCTGTACCTACCGCATTTTGGCTAGCAGATCCAGCTCCAGTATTTAGTGCTAATGGTAATACACCTAAAATAAACGCAAATGATGTCATTAGAATTGGACGTAAACGTAAACGACAAGCTTCTAACGTTGCATCAATTAAGGACTTACCTTCTTTTTCTAGTGCATCTTTAGCAAATTCTACAATCAAAATAGCATTCTTAGCAGATAATCCCATCGTAGTTAATAGACCAACGATAAAGTAAATATCATTATCAAGGTCTCTAAACATAGTCGCATATACGGTACCAATAATACCTAATGGTATAACGAATAGGATTGAAATTGGTACTGTCCAGCTTTCATATAAAGCTGCTAACGATAAGAATACTACAATAAGTGAAATAATATAAAGTGTTGTAGTTTGAGAGCCTGTTTGGCGTTCTTGATATGAAATATCTGTCCAGTCAAATGAGAAACCTTTAGGTAACTGTTTAGATAATTCTTCCATTACTGCCATAGCTTGACCAGAACTCATACCAGGCGCTGCTGAACCACTAATCTCCATTGCAGCTACACCATCGTAACGAACAAGTGATGGAGAACCATAACTTTTTGTTGTGGTTGCAAAAGCATCATAAGGTACCATTTCACCTTTTTGGTTTTTCACATGCCAAAAACTGAAATCATCAGGTAGCATTCTATAAGCCGAATCAGATTGTAAATACACTTTTTTAACACGGTTATTATATACAAAATCATCAATATAAGCAGAACCTAATGCAGTTGAAAGCACTGTATTAACACTACTTACAGCCACACCAAGGGCTTGAGCAGTTTCAAAATCCACATTAATTTTATATTGTGGAACATCTAACATACTACCAGGACGAACTTGCTGTAATTGTGGTTCATGCATGGCTTGACCCAATAGTTGGAAAAATGCGCCCATCAAAGCATCATGACCAAGACCAGCCGAATCTTTTAACATATAAGAAAAACCATTGGCCATACCAAGTGATGGTACTGCTGGGACATTGGTGATAATGACACGGCCTTCAGTGATCGTTGAAGCAAATCCCCAACCACTGCCAACTAAGGCATCAACTGTTTGATCTGGGCGTTTACGCTCATCCCAATCTTTTAATCGAATAAAGCCAAGCCCCATGTTCTGTCCACGACCAACCAGACTAAAACCAGCAACGGTAAAGATTTCTTTCACTGAATCGGCTTTTTGCGTCATATAAAAGTCAGAAGTTTTATTAAGCACGCCCATCGTTTGTTCTAATGTAGAACCTGGTGGTAATTCAACCAAAACAATCAAGACACCTTGATCTTCATTTGGTAAGAAACCAGTTGGTAAACGGTTAAATCCAAATACTAAACCTACAACAATCAAGGCATAACAAATAAATGAAATAATTGGATAACGAATAAATTTAATTACACCTTTTTCATAGGCATGCAAACTCTTGTCATATAAATTATTAAATCTATCAAAAAACCATTTAGTTCCAGCAGAACACCAACTAAATGGCGCCATGGTTACGAGTTTTTCACCAAAAGTTGTTTTCTTAACTTTAGATTTTGATGGTGCTTTTAAAATTTGCGCACAAAGGGCAGGCGTTAATACAATTGCCATCAGTACTGATAGAGACATAGAAGTTACAATTGTAATAGAGAATTGACGATAAATTCCCCCTGCTGCACCACCATAAAATGCCATTGGTACAAATACAGCTGAAAGTACCACGGCTATCCCAACTAATGCAGAAGTAATTTGTTCCATTGATTTAACGGTTGCATCATAAGGAGATAGACCTTCATCATGCATAATACGTTCAACGTTTTCGATAACTACGATGGCATCATCGACCAGAAGACCGATGGCGAGAACCATAGCAAACATGGATAACGTATTGATAGTAAATCCACAAATATATAAAACCGCAAAAGTACCTAACAATACGACAGGTACAGTAATAGTTGGAATAAGTGTAGAACGAAGATTTTGTAAGAATACATACATTACGATAACAACCAAAATAATTGCTTCGATTAATGTATGAATTACGTTATTAATAGATAATTTGACAAAAGGGGTTGTATCATAAGGATACGCAAATTTAATGTCTTCAGGAAAAATCTGAGATAATTCCTGAATTTTTTTATCTACTTCTGCTGATGTATCTAATTGATTAGCGCCTGTCGCCAAATAAATACCTAAACCAGCTGAAGGTTTACCATCATAACGAGAAAGAAAGTTATAGTCAGCAGCACCAATCTCAACCCTTGCCACATCTTTTAATAAAACATTTGACCCATCAGTGTTAACACGGACTAAAATATTTTGAAATTGCTCAGGTGTCTTTAAACGTGATTGAGCAGTAATTGTTGCATTAAGTTCTTGCCCTTCTGTTGATGGTAAAGCACCAAGTTGCCCTGCAGTAACCTGCGCATTTTGCGCTTGAATAGCAGCAGTAATTTCTTCAATAGATAAATTAAAATAGTTCAGTTTGTTTGGATCTAACCAAACACGCATTGCATATTCAGAACCAAATAACTGAGTATCCCCTACGCCTTGCACACGGCGAATGGGATCTTGCACTGTTGAATAAATAAAGTCAGCAATATCTGCTTGTGTTTTCTGAGGATTGGTAGAATAGAAGCCAATAACTTTTAAGAAGTTAGTATTATTTTTAGCAACCGATACCCCATTTTTTTGAACGCTTTCTGGTAAACGTGATTTGATACTTTCTACTTTATTTAATACTTGAACCTGTGCAAAATCGGGACTTGTTCCTGGAGCAAAAGTCAAAGTAGTTTGTACCACACCTTGTGCACTACTGGTTGATTGCATATAAATTAAATTATCCAAACCAGTTAAGTTTTGTTCAATTAATTGCGTAACAGTGTTTTCAATAGTTTGCGCATCAGCACCTGGATAAACCGCAGAAACAGTAACAGCAGGGGGTGCTATATCAGGATACTGTTCAACAGCTAATAGCTTAATACATAAAGCACCGCCCAGCATCATCATGATAGCAATTACCCATGCAAAAACAGGTCTATCAATAAAAAACTTAGCCATAATTAAATCTACCCCTGTTTTATTTTACATTGTTTTTGATGATGTCATCTAATTGTTCTTGAGAAAGAGTATTAGGCTCACCAACAACTTCTGCCTTCATAGGCATACCTAATTCAACGGCAGTTAAATTAAGTAGACCTGTAGTGATAATTTGTTCACCAATATTGATACCGCTAGTCACTACCCAATAACCACTGATTCCTGTATAAACTTTAATATCTTGACGATACTCAACCGTATTATCTGGTTTTAAAATTTTAGCGGTATATTGACCTTTTTGATTACTTGTAACGCCTTGTTGAGGTACTAACACTGCATTTTTGATAGTCCCCAATGTCAATTGAGGTTTAACAAACATCCCCGGTAAAATTTTACTTTCACTGTTAGCAAATTGAGATCGTAGTGTTACTGTTCCGGTTGTTTCATTAACAGTCATATCTGAAAATTTAACACTACCTGGAAGAGCATATTTTGAACCATCATTAAAAAATAGTTCCACATTATTCCCTTTGACTGGTTCATAAATAATGTTTTCATCTTGAAGATATTTATTATAACGTGTCGCTGCTTCTGTCATATCAACATAAATAGGATCAAGTTGTTGCACTAATGCAAGTGGTGTTGCTTGCCCAGCTGATACTAAAGCCCCTTCAGTCACACTTGATTTACCAATATAACCATCAATTGGTGAGTATACTTTAGTATAATCTAAATTAACTTTAGCAGCATGTTCCGCCGCTTGAGCAACCAATACACTAGCATTAGCTTGTTTAGCATCAGCGGCCGCTTTATCGTATTCTTGTTGGCTTATAGATTTTGTATTTAATAATCCTGCATAACGTTTTAAAGTAAGTTGTGCGATATTAGCGTTAGCTTTTGCACTTGCTACACTAGCAACTGCACTATCATAATTAGCTTGATAAATGGCAGGATCGATTTGATAGAGTGATTGCCCAGCTTTAACATTTGAACTTTCTTCAAATTCTCGGTTCAAAACAATTCCACTAACTTGTGGCCTTATTTCTGCTATTTGTGATGCAACAACCCGCCCAGGTAAATTTATTTTCAGTGTATAATCTAAAGGTTCCACTTTAAATACAGTTACCTTAGGTAATTGGTCATCATCATCATCATCTTGTAACTGATTATTATCACAACTTGTTAATAACAATAGACTAGTTAATGCCATTGGCAGAATAAGTAACAGCTTATTAAATCTCATATAAGAAAGACCTCGGTAACTTAATAATAATTTAGATAATAATGAATTAATTTTATTCAAAAGTAACAAGCGATTTTACAAAAAAAATACACAAAATGTAAGTATCTTTACAGCTTAATAGCACAGAGTTCTAAAAATAACAAAACTGGGATATGATAAGAAATAAATTATATTGTTAAATATGATTCTTTTCGGAAATAAAGTATTATAGGCTAATTGATTTTTTGTGCTATAAAAAAGCTAAAATAAAATGCTATACTAATATTATTATGTATAGGAAGTATCGTTCAAGTGGTTTCAATTTACATTTGTTGTACTCCGTTATCATTTTATTCAATTTTTCTAATATTGGATGATTTGACTCTATATTCAATTTAATTCTGAGATGGTTATTATGGATAATTTACGTATTGTTCTAATTGTTGTTGCATCCTTAGTCATTATAGCTCTATTGATTCATGGGTTTTGGATCAATAAAAGGGAACTTTATTCTTTTGGTTCAGAAAAACGAAAAAAAAATCAAACAAATAATCAACAAAATGAAAATAACTTCATTGATATAATTGAAGATGACGTGATATTGATCACTAAAAATAAAAAAAATAATGAACACCAAGATAATACACCTAAAGAGCCGATTGAGGCAGTTCCTCCTCAGCAAGAAGAATTATTTGTAAATAATGATGAAGAACAGATTAATGATGAAACTATCAGTAAATCAAAACCAATTATTAAAATAAAGAACGATTCTTTCGAAGATGAAAAATTACAACTAAATAAACAACCGCAACAAAATATCCATGATAACGAAGCAAAAACCAATAATGATGCGCATACACCTGCAAAAAATAGTAAAACTCAGAAAGGTAGCTTAAACAAATTCGACGAAGACAATACAGAAATTATTATATTAAATATAAAGGGAATTAATGGTAGTTTATTACAGGGCGATGTACTCCTAGCAAGTATAATGCAATCAGGTTTCCAGTTTGGTGATATGAGAATATTTCATCGTCATGTTGATCCAGCCGGTAATGGTCCTGTGCTGTTCAGTTTAGCTAATATGGTTACACCTGGATATTTGGATCCTGAAACAATGCATGAGTTTACAACTCCTGGTGTCTCTATTTTTATGGTTGCACCTACCGAAGGCAACAACCAACAAAATTTCAAATTAATGCTACAAACAGCACAGCGTGTAGCCGATGATGTTAATGGTGTGGTTTTAGATGATGAACATCGTATGCTAACACCACAAAAAATTGATAGTTATAAAAATCGTATTAAAAAAGCCTGTAACGAAATTTAATCGCAAAAAATTTCAACAATTCTTTAATAAAATGCCACCAATCCTATTTGGTGGCTAGAAACAAAAATTTATATAATGCAGCTATAAATTGATTTAATAACTGTATACTTCATTAATTAAGCAATTTTGATGATTTTCCTAAAAGCTACGTTTTAATTTAAGAGCCCATTATCATGCCACTATCAACTAAAACAGAACATTCAGCTATTCAACCTGATTCGATTGCAGATGTCATAGAACAATTGACTTCACTGCGAAATTTAATCAGACACCATGAGTATTGTTATTACGTACTTGATGCTCCCGAAATCCCTGACTCTGAATATGATAAATTAATAAAACAACTGCAACAAATAGAGCAACAGTATCCAAATCTAATTACAACTGACTCACCAACCCAACGAGTTGGCGGTGCGGCTTTATCCCAATTTGCTTCAATCAAACATGAATTACCGATGCTTTCACTTGATAATGTTTTTGATGAGTCAAGTTTTATTGCCTTTAATAAGAGAGTTAAAGATCGTCTCCATATTACTGAAAACGAGCAAGTTGAATATTGCTGTGAACTAAAACTTGATGGTTTGGCGGTGAGTATATTGTATGAAAACGGGAAGTTCTCAAAAGCGGCTACACGTGGCGATGGCACAACTGGAGAAGACATCACCGCAAATGTACGGACAATTAAAACTATTCCTTTAGTATTAATTGGTGAAAATATCCCTGCCCGCTTAGAAGTACGGGGCGAAGTATTTATGACTCATAAAGGTTTTGCCAAACTTAATGCTGATGCGGAAAAACGAAACGAAAAAGTATTTGCTAATCCCCGTAATGCCGCTGCAGGTTCATTAAGACAATTAGATCCTAAAATTACTGCTAAAAGACCGTTATCATTTTACTGCTATGGTGTTGGTATTATTGAAGGTAGTTCTCTACCTGATACTCATTATGATCGTTTAATGCAATTTAAAGCATGGGGATTACCTGTTAGTGATAAAGTAGAAAAACGACAAGGAGCCCAAGCCGCTTTAGACTATTTTAAACAAATCGGTGAACAGCGTATGTCATTAGATTTTGATATTGATGGTGTTGTCATTAAAGTTAATAGTATTTCATTACAAAATGAACTTGGCTTCGTTGCACGTGCTCCGCGCTGGGCAACAGCATTTAAATTTCCGGCTCAAGAAGAAGTAACACAATTAAACAAGGTGGATTTCCAAGTTGGGCGCACAGGGGCAATTACACCCGTAGCAAGACTTGAGCCTGTTTCTGTTGCTGGAGTTATTGTCAGTAACGCTACACTACATAATAGTGACGAAATAGCCCGATTAGGTATACGAGAAGGTGATTATGTAACTGTACGTCGAGCGGGTGATGTCATCCCTAAAATTGTTGCAGTCTTATTAGATCGAAGACCTACAGATACAAAAGAAATTGTTTTTCCAATTCATTGCCCTATTTGCGGTTCATTAATTGTTCGTGATGAAGGACAAGCAATTTCACGCTGTGCAGGAGGATTAATTTGCCCAGCACAACGCAAAGAAGCCTTAAAACATTTTGTTTCTCGACGGGCAATGAATGTAGATGGGATGGGTGATAAAATTATTGAACAATTAGTCGATAAAGATTATGTTAAAACTCCAGCAGATCTGTATAAACTTAATCTGCCTACCTTATGTTCATTAGATAAAATTGGCGAAAAATCTGCCAATAACTTATTAAATGCATTAAATGCTTCTAAAAATACCACATTAAGCCGATTTATATTTGCTCTTGGTATCCCTAATGTTGGTGAAGTCACTGCGGAAAATTTAGTGAACCAACTTGGAAATTTATCGGCAATCGAAAATGCTTCTCTTGAACAACTGCAAACGGTAAATGATATTGGTGTAGTGATTGCTGAAAGTATCATTGATTTCTTTCAAGAACCTCATAACAGAAATGTGATTGAGCAATTAACCAGTGAAGAAATAAATATTCATTGGCAAGATATTACTCCCCAAGCACAGACAACGATTGTTGATTCCCCATTTTCAGGTAAAACAATAGTGTTAACAGGTACGTTATCGGTTTTAACAAGAGATGAAGCAAAAAATAAATTAAAACAACTTGGTGCTAAAGTGACAGGCAGTGTATCTAAAAATACCGATCTTGTCATAGCTGGAGAAGCAGCCGGTTCTAAATTAGATAAAGCCCAAGAACTCGGAATTAAAGTCATTGATGAGCAAGAAATGTTAAATTTACTTGCCGAGTAAACATAAAAAAATATTGGTTGTCGAGATTGAATTGATTAAAATAACGAAAACCAAATAAGGAGAAAGTTATGCCATTACTAGATAGTTTTAAAGTTGATCACACTAAAATGAAAGCTCCTTTTGTTCGAGTTGCCAAAACTATGGCAACGCCAAAAGGCGACAACATAACAGTGTTTGATCTGCGTTTTACCATTCCCAATAAAGAACTATTACCTGAAAGAGGGATCCATACCTTAGAGCATTTATTTGCTGGATTTATGCGCGATCATCTCAATAGTAAACATGTCGAAATTATTGATATTTCGCCAATGGGATGCCGTACTGGTTTTTACATGAGTCTTATAGGTAAACCAGATGAATCGTTAGTTGTTGATGCGTGGTTAAAATCCATGCAAGATGTTTTAAAGGTTAAATCGCAGAATCAAATTCCTGAGCTTAATGAATACCAATGTGGTACCTATAAAATGCATTCATTAGATGAAGCCAAAGCCATTGCAGAAAAAGTTATACAATCAGGTATCGGTATCTGCCGTAATGAAGAAATCGCTTTAACCGATGAACAGCTTGCTAACATTAATCACTAGGAGATTTTTATGCCAAATGTTGTTATTGACTTTTTAGAAGGTCGTACAGTAGAACAAAAAAGGGAAATGGCAAAACGTGTAACAGTAGCAATTGCTGAAACGCTTAATTGTAAACCAGAAGCTGTACAAATCATTATGCACGAAATATCAAAAGATCAGATCGCCAATGGTGGTGTACTTCGCTGTGATAACGAATAATCATAAAGGTAATTAAATACATCTTTATTTCTAAAATATAAAAAAAACCTCGAAAAATCGTAATATTTTTTGAGGTTTAAATAAATCGATTCTTTTTAGTTTTATTGGCTAATGATCACAATTGCAATTGCCATGATTTAAATGCAACAAGTGACCCATTTTATTCACTTTTGTTTCTAAATAGTGTTCATTATTAGGATTTTCTCCAACTTCTAATGGTACTCTTTGTACAATTTTAATGCCTGACTGTTCAAGCACTTTTATTTTTTCGGGATTATTCGTCAATAAACGAATTTGCGATACACCAAGTAAAGTTAATATATCAGCACATAAAGTAAAATCACGTTCATCAGCCGCGAAACCCAATTGTTCATTGGCTTCAACAGTATCAAAGCCTTTATCTTGTAGCGCATAAGCTCTGATTTTATTTAGTAAGCCAATATTACGACCCTCTTGACGATGATAAATTAAAATTCCGCGACCTTCTTTAGCTATTTGTTTTAAAGCTGCTTCTAACTGAAAACCACAGTCACAACGCAAACTGAACAAAGCATCCCCAGTTAAACACTCTGAATGAATTCTAGTCAGAACTGGAGCATCACCAGATATATCGCCAAATACTAAAGCTGCATGATCTTTCCCTGTTGCAATTTCTTCAAATCCAACAATAGTAAAACATCCCCATGGTGTTGGTAATTTTGCTTGTGCAACATGTTTTAATTGCATTATCATCTCCGTTTAAATAAAACATAAATAGACTTTTAAAAAAAGCTATCTTCCATGCTAAACTATTTAGCAATTAGTGTTAAATTGAGTCTATAAATGGGGTTTGTATTAAAAAAAACAATGGCACTTTTAGCCATTATGTTAGTAGTACCATTAGTTATTATAGCCATAAATTGGCATTGGCAACCAGAATCATTAAATAATACATCAAAATATTTTTTCTTTATAACAGAAACTGCAAGTTTTCCTTGGGCGATTATTACATCAACCATTCTTTTTATGGTATTTTGTTATCTATTACCCAACAAAACAAAAACAAAGATTATTGCATTATGGTTTTGTTTTGTTTGTGCAATATTAGGTGGGCAAATAGTCAAAACCATTATAAAATCTCAAACAGCAGAATCAAGACCTTATGTACTTTGGATGGCAAAAGAATTTCATCTTAGCGACAAACAATTTTATTTGTTACCTAAGTCAGAAAAACAAAAAATTATTTCTGAAAAGTTAAATAATTCAACTACCATTCCGAATTGGTTAAGTAAGCATTGGCAAAGTGAAACAGGCTATTCGCTACCCTCTGGACATACCTTATTTTCGGCAACATGGGCATTTCTTGCAATAATATTATTAGGATTTAAACGTCACTATATTATTGTTAACGTAATTATTGTATGGGCATTATTAATTGAAATTAGCCGATTAGCATTAGGTATGCACAGCCCGATTGATTTATTATTGGGTATTTCACTTGCTTGGATCATTTCATTAATTTGCTATTTTTATGCACAAAAATGGCATATAGTAGATAGATAATTTTTCATCTAACATTTTGTAAAAATGTTTAAGATTATATAGACGTTTAAGTAAAATTAAAAAAAGATAAAGGTCATTATTATGAAATTTGTTATATCAATTATATTAATAACTGTTATTTTCACTATATCTATCGCATTAGGTGCATTTAATGGCGAAGTTGTGTCTTTCAATTATTTGTTTGCTAAAACCGAACTCCGATTATCAGTTCTTTTAGCTATATTTTTTGGTTCTGGCTTTATTGTAGGTACAATATTAACAGGAATTCTCGTCATAATTTCTAAGCTACAACATTCATCCACTAAACGAAAATTGAATAAATTACAAAAAAAGTTAGATGATAACCTAACGGATCATCAAAAATTAAGTTTAACTAAAACTAATCAAGAATAAATATTATGTTTGAACTGTTATTTCTGTTGTTACCTATTGCTGCCGCCTATGGTTGGTATATGGGCGATAGAAATGCAAAACAAAAATATATCAATCAGTCTAATCGATTGTCACGTGAATATGTAGATGGTCTTAATTTTCTTTTGTCTAACCAGAAAGATAAAGCTGTTGATCTTTTCTTAGATATGCTTAAAGAAGACGAAGGTACGCTTGAAGCCCATCTAACTTTAGGTAACTTATTTCGCTCTAGAGGTGAAATCGATAGAGCAATACGAATTCATCAAGCATTAATGGAAAGTTCCTCATTGACATTTGAACAACGTCTTTTAGCCATCCAGCAATTAGGTCGTGATTATATGGGGGCAGGACTCTATGACCGTGCAGAAGAGATGTTTTTGCAACTCATCAATGAAGAAGACTTTCAACAAAATGCCCTACAACAACTTATTATTATTTATCAATCCACCAGTGAATGGATTAATGCAATTAATGCTGCAACTAAACTGGTCAAACTTGGCAACGAAAAATACAAAACATACATTGCTCAATTTTATTGTGAGCTAGCATCCCTCGCAATTGCCAATGATGATCTCGATAAAGCGTATAGCTTATTACAAAAATCATCAGCAGCGGATCCAAATTGTGCCCGCACATCATTAATGTTAGGGAGAATATTAATAGTTCAAAATAAAACAGAAGAAGCTATTGAATCACTCAAACAGATATTACAGCAGGATAAAGCTTTCATTGGTGAAGCATTACCTTTATTAAATGAATGCTATAACAAATTGAATAAGCAAGACGAATTTAAACAGTTTTTACAATTGTGTGTCGATAAAGACACTGGTAATGTGGCTGAACTAATGTTAGCTGACATTATTGAAAAACAAAATGGGCTTGATTCAGCCCAATACTATATGTATCGAGAATTATTAAAGCATCCTAATTTAAAAGGATTTTACCGATTAATGGATTATCACGTAGCAGATGCCGAGCAAGGGAAAGCCAAAAAAAGCCTTTTATTATTACGTAATATGGTTGGTGAGCAAATAAAAGCTGTCCCGAATTATCGATGCCAAAAATGTGGTTTTACTGTTAATACTATTTATTGGCTTTGCCCTGCTTGTCGTTCCTGGTCAACCATAAAACCCGTCCGTGATTTTGAACAACATTCCTAAAAATAAAAAGAGATTATTATGTTTTTAATTGATTCTCACTGTCATTTAGATAGTTTAGATTTAAAAAGTAAAACTATCGAAGATGTTTTACAACAAGCTATAAATAATGATGTTAAACATTGCTTAAGCGTGGCAACGACATTGTCAGGCTATGAAGCGATGAAGCATCTACTTATGCCTTTTAAAAATCAATGTTCCTTTTCATGTGGAATTCATCCTCTTAATTTAGATGATGAAAAATATGATGCAGATCGCTTTCAACGCTTAGCTCAAGAGGATAATGTTGTCGCTTTAGGTGAAACAGGTCTTGATTACTATTATCAGCAAGATAATTTAGAACAGCAACAAGAAAATTTTAAAGAACATATTCGGTTAGGACGAAAACTAAGTAAACCTGTGATTGTTCATACTCGTAATGCAAAAGAAGATACTTTAAGAATATTAAAAGATGAACATGCCCATTCTGGGGTATTACACTGTTTCACAGAAGATATTGCTACAGCTAAACAGCTATTAGATATTGGTTTCTACATCTCTTTTTCAGGAATCATTACCTTTAAAAATGCCGAAGCATTACGAGAAGTAGCAAAATATGTACCGCTCGATCGTATTTTAGTCGAAACAGATTCGCCTTATCTTGCTCCTGTCCCATATCGAGGAAAAGAAAACCAACCCGCATACGTGCGAAAAGTCGCCACTTATCTATCGGCATTAAAAGGTGTTACTTTAGAAGTAATAGCGAAACATACAACTGACAATTTTTGTCAATTATTCAACTTACAAGGGGTGTTAAATGAATAATAAATTAAATATAGATTGGGATGACTTTTTAACAAACTATTGGCAAAAAAAACCAGTGATATTACGCAAAGCTTTTAGTCATTTTATTGATCCAATCACCCCTGATGAACTTGCTGGATTGGCAATGGAAGAAGAGATTGAAAGCCGAATTGTTACCAATAAAAATGGCAATTGGGATGCTAAATTTGGTCCTTTTGATGATTTTAGTAACTTAGGCGAGGATCACTGGAGTTTATTAGTTCAAGCGGTTGATCACTGGCACGAACAAGCTGCAACTTTAGTCGAACCATTTAAATGTATCCCACAGTGGCAATTTGAAGATCTGATGATTTCTTATGCTACACAAGGTGCAGGTGTAGGTCCACATATCGATAATTACGATGTTTTTATTATTCAAGGTATGGGACGTCGACGTTGGCAAGTTGGTGATCGTAATCCTAATTATAAACAATTCAGTGCCCATAAAGCGTTATTGCATGTTGAAGACTATCAACCGATTATTGATGAAGAGATTACTTCTGGTGATATTTTATATATTCCAATTGGTTTTCCGCATAATGGTGTATCAATCGGTGAATCACTAAGTTATTCGGTTGGTTTTAGAACGCAAACATCACAAGAAATGCTAAGTGGCTTTGCCGATTATATTATTGATAATTTACCAAATGGGATTTTTTACCAAGATCCAAATTTAAAATTACCTAAAGATCCCTACAGTATACAACCTTATGAATTAACCAAATTACAAGATCAAATCATTGATTTAATCAAAACACCCGATCTTTTTAATGATTGGTTTGGTAAACATATCACTTTACCGATGCACGAACTTAATATTGTCCCTGTTGAACCTCCCTATGAATATGATGAATTTAAAACAATCCTACAAACAGGAGCAGAATTATTCCGTGTACCAAGTATCCGAATTCTTAAAGTTGGCGATTTTGGTTATATTCATGGTGAAAAAATAGATTTACCTATGTCTGTTATTGATATACTTTGTCAAAACGAAATACTCAGTTATGAACATTTACAAAATGAAGAAACACAACAAGTATTGCTTAATTTTGTTAATAAAGGCTATTGGTATTTTATTGATGAACAATAATATTATTTATCCGCCGATAATGAAATCGGTGGATAAAATAACCTTTTTAAGCTTTAGACTTGGCTTTTTTTAAGTTTTAAGTATATACTTTGCCCCGCTTTAGATTACCCCCCGTTTAATGGCAAATTAAACATCACAAAATGCTAACTTTTAGCAAAAAATCTATTTTCAATTACTAGAGGTATACATGAAAACTGAATCAAACTCAGTCAAGCAAGTTGAAAGTGAAAAAGCAACACCATACCAAAAGAAAACGCTTTTTGCATCGACTGTCGGTTATGCATTAGATGGCATGGATATGATGATTTTAGGTGTCTGTTTTAGCCTAATTTCGGTTTCTTTTAATTTATCCAAAACCGATCTAGGGACATTAACTTCTGTAACCTTACTTGGTGCTGTATTAGGAGGCATTTTATTTGGTGTTTTAGCGGATAAATATGGTCGAGTACGCGTGTTTTCATGGACTATATTAATCTTTTCTTTATTCACCGGTTTATGTGCAATATCCCCCAATTATGAAAGTTTTTTAATTTTCCGTTTTTTAAGTGGTTTAGGTCTTGGGGGTGAGTTTGGCATTGGTATGACACTCGTATCAGAAAGTTGGCCAAAGCACAAGCGTTCACGAGCAACATCGATTGTTGCGTTAGGTTTTCAAGCTGGTATTATCCTTTCTACTTTAACTGTCAATTTCGTTGGGCAAGCTTATGGTTGGCGATGGGCTTTTGCCGTCGGGGTATTACCTGCACTATTTGTTGCTTGGACTCGAAAAGGCCTAGAAGAGCCAGAAATTTGGCAAAATTTAAAAGATCAGAATAAAAATGAAATTGCGGTTGGTAAATTGTTTAAAACACCAAAAACCACTGCAACCACTATTGGTTTAACAATTGCATGTGCGGTGCAAAATTTTGGGTTTTATGGTTTGATGGTTTGGATGCCAAGTATGATTGCTTCTGAACTAAAATTACCATTTAAAGATACTCTGTATTGGACTATTTCAACCACAATTGGTATGTCATTAGGTATTTTAATTTTTGGTTGGCTTTGCGATAAATTTGGTCGTCGTCCTTCATATATTATATTTCTTTTAATTTCAGCAATATCTATTTGGTTCTATTTCCAACAAACTGATATGATAATATTAATTATATTTGGTTCAGCAATTGGCTTTTTTGTTAATGGTATGATGGGTGGATACGGCGCCCTACTTGCCGAACATTATCCTACCGATGCCCGTTCAAGCGCTGAGAATATTATTTTTAATGTAGGACGAGGAATCGCTGGTATATCACAAGTTCTAATTGCTTATTTCGCAACGGTGTATTCAATTAGCTACGCATTAGCTTTATTATCAGCTACGTATCTATTATCTGCCGCAGCTTTCGTATTTCTTATACCAGAAACCAAAGGTAAAGCTTTAGAATAAAACGGTATAATAAAACAGGGCTATTGCCCTGTTAATATGATATTTAACTATTTAAATTAATAAATCAGAACTTTAGTTAGCGTTACATGAAGCTGGTGTTAATTTTACGCTAAATAATTTTTCATCATTAATATAATAATTGTGGACAGCACCATTAGGAAAAGCATCCCGAAAGTCTTTAACTTGCTGATTGTCGGTACAATAAACTTTCTTCAAATTTTCGGACGTCATTTTTTCTGTTTCAGAAATTTGTAATTGGTCTTTAGATGCCTTAATAACATATCGATAGTTAATAGAATTATCATCTTTAAAAATATCTACTAAACTGGTTACGGAATCAACTTGGTAAGGAAGAGATTTTTTCGCATCACTAATAATTATATCTTGTGTTTTAGTTAGCTTTTCTGCTTCATCTTTTTTTGCTTTTTCACTGTTATCACAACCAAATAATCCTAGACTTATTAAAACTAATGTTGTTATTTTTATAACTTTCATATTTATTCCTCAATTATTCATATTTTCAATATTATCAGATACTTTCTTCAGTACGTTTATGTATATAAAATATAACTCTCTATTAATCTCATTTAAAATTACAATCTAATAACAACATATTATAAAACTGATTAACTTTAATAAATAAACCATAAACAGCCAAAAATTGTTTTACATTAAAAACATCACAATTAAAAAGCATCCTAACTTTTAAAAAAGTGTAACTTATTGTACAAAATAGTGGCTAAAACTCAATAATTATTAGCTATATGCTTAAAATAAAAATTAAATTTCTTGTCTACCTTTTTAAATGCAAATTTAAACAAACTCAGGCTTATAACACAGTGACTTAACACAAAATTATTTACGTAATTATTCATTCCTTTTTAAACAAAATGATGCAATTTTTGTTTCTAATTGAAATAAAAGGGCTCTAACGGCCCTTTTATTAACAATAATTGATAAGTACAAAATTATTTAGCATCACAATCACTAGGTTTTAAATCAAGTGTTAAAACTTTTTCTCCATTTAGGTAATAATTATGGCTAGCGCCATTTGGAAAAACTAATTTTATGGCGTTGGTAGTCGCATCTTTACTACAATAAAGGGTATGCAAACCATTTAAAATATTTTTTTGATTGCTTTCAGCTTGAAATGCGTCTTTAGTTATATTTTTTACATCATATTTATAACTAATAATATCGTTTCCTTTTGTTACATCGACCAATGTTGAATTTTGATCAACATCCAAAGGTAATTTTAAACTTAAACCTTTGATTATTGCATCTTGAGCAAGACTATAATTACCATCTTTTAAATTATTGAGTGCATCTTGAGTTGCAGATTTGGTTTGTTCATATAATTCTGCTACTTTATCGCTAACCTTTGAACTTGTTTGCTCAACTTGTTCTTTGATATTATTGACTGTTGGTTTTGAATTATCACAATTTACTAAAAAAAGCCCCATCATTGCCAAAGTAATTACTTTAAATGTTCTCATTGTTCTGCCCTTATTGGTTATAAGTTCCGTATAGTTACTATTATGGTTTTGTATAATAGTGGTTAATTTAAAAGGAAATTAATTACTCAAACATGCAGTAAAAAGGCTTTTATGAGCCCTTTTACTGTAAAAAATATTAATTAATATGCATACCACCTGTTACGCCATATGTTTCAGCTGTGGTATAACTTGACTCTTCAGAAGCTAAATGTACATATACACCAGCAAGTTCAACAGGTTGTCCTGCACGTTGTAATGGTGTTTGTTTACCAAATTCAGGAATAACATCACTCGGCTGACCACCACAGATTTGTAATGGCGTCCAAACTGGTCCTGGTGCTACACAGTTAACACGAATACCTTTGCTGCTTAATTGGTTGGCTAAGCCGCGAGTAAAGGCAATAATTGCAGTTTTAGTTGCCGCATAATCTAATAAATTGCCACTTGGTTGATAAGCTTGAACAGAGGAAGTAGTAATAATAGTTGAACCGGGTTTTAAATAACCTAAAGCCGCTTTAGTAACCCAGAAAAGTGAAAATACGTTTATTTCGAATGTTTTTTTAATTTGTTCTGTGGTCAGTTCCATTATATCTTCCACAGCAGTTTGTTTACCAGCAACTAGTGTTAAATTATCTAATCCCCCCAATTTTTGATGTGCTTGTTCAACTAATTTTTTACAAAATGCCTCATCGCTTAAATCACCTGGAATTAATACTGCTTTACGACCAACGGCTTCTATAACCTTTGCGACATCTTCAGCATCTTTCTGTTCATAAGGAAGATAATTTATTGCCACATCAGCACCTTCTTTTGCATAAGCAATAGCCGCAGCTCGACCAATACCCGAATCACCACCTGTTACTAACATTTTGCGACCTTCTAAACGACCATGACCTTGATATGTTTTCTCACCACAATCAGGAATCGGATCCATTTCACACTGTAGAGCGGGTGCTGCTTGTTTTTGTTTTGGAAATTTACCATGATGGTATTTTGTAAGAGGATTACAAATTTGTTTACTCATTATATTCTCCTAAGTTAATTATGTATTTGTACACAAATTCAATATAACTTAAATAAAATCAATTAGTAATCACAAAATCCTATTGTTAAGCCTATTTTATATCTTTAAAATAACCAATTAATTCAATAAATTATATTTAATAATTATAAAATTTGAATATTTGTTTCTTAAAGCTAAATCTTGTTGCTTAATATCACCCTCTGTATCTATTTAAATTAATGAATAAAAAGAGGTAGAATATTATTAAAGGTGTCATTCCTTGATTGGCTTGGCGGGGTCACTGAAAATAGTATTACCAAAGCCATGAGTATTGCATAATCTTGCACCACTCCCAGTTTAGCAAATTAATTTTAACTAAGCTAGTTATTACAAATTTTGCATTTATAATTCGATTTGATGATAAATTTATATAAAGAAGATTAAAGGTATTTTTAGTAATAAAAACAGTTTTAATAATGATTAGATAAACCATTTTTAATATTTGTTTTTCTTTATTTAACCATAATTAGATGTTTGTTTTCAAAAACTATAATTTAACAATGATCAAATACTAATTATTATTTAAAAAGGCCATATTAACCTGCCAAAATCACGTTATTATATTAAAATGTTTTATACTAAAACGTATAGTTAACCTGAAACTTTTTTACAATCCATTTCTAACACTTTATAAAAGCAAAAAAAATAGTTGCACTTTTTTTAAAAACGAGTATTTTGTTTAAAATAATTTTTTAAAATGACAAAAAAGTTAATCAATACATATTATGAAATTTTCACTGAAAAACGTCCTTATCAACATTATTGTCAGCGTGGTCATTATTCCAACGCGGGGGCGTTTTTGAATAAAAATATGTTTATACATAAAATCAAAAACCCCGCTCCAAAAAGCGGGGTTTTTTTTATGAACAACGATTGGGCAAAAAAGAACAAGTGAGGAATAAATGTTAGGAACACAGTGGATAGTAAAAACCTTAAAAGAAAAAGGCGTTACCACCGTTTTTGGATATCCGGGTGGACAAATTATGCCTCTTTATGATGCTTTGTATGATGGAGGTATTGAACATGTATTATGTCGTCATGAACAAGGGGCAGCCATGGCAGCAATTGGTTATGCTCGTTCAACTGGCAAGACCGGGGTTTGTATTGCGACATCAGGCCCTGGTGCGACTAATATCATTACTGGACTTGCTGATGCATTAATTGATTCTGTACCTATTGTTGCCATAACAGGGCAAGTTCCAACTAATCTAATTGGTACGGATGCTTTTCAAGAAGTAGATGTTCTAGGATTATCCTTAGCTTGCACCAAACATAGTTATTTAATAAATGATGCTAAACAATTGCCCAATACATTAGAAGAGGCATTTAATTTAGCCAACTCAGGCAGGCCAGGACCAATTTTAATTGATATTCCGAAAGATATACAGCTTGCCAATTTAGATTATCAACAATATTTAGCTCCATCTTTAATAAAAAACAGTCCTGATAAAACACAATTATATACCATCCCACCTGAAACAATAAAACTCGCCCAAAAAATGATCGCTCAAGCACGAAAACCGATGCTTTATATTGGTGGAGGTGTTGGACTTTCAGGCGCTATATCAGAATTGAAAGATTTTATGACATTGACTCAAATCCCAACTGTTTCAACATTAAAAGGATTGGGAGTTGCTGATATTAATAATCCTTATTATTTAGGTTTAATTGGTATGCATGGTGCTAAAGCAGCCAATTTAGCCGTACAAGAGTGCGATTTACTTATCGCCTTAGGTGTACGGTTTGATGACAGAGTTACAGGTAATCTTAATGAATTTGCCCGTTGTGCAAAAGTGATCCATGTCGATATTGATCAAGCCGAAATCAATAAATTACGCCAAACACACTTAGGATTACAAGGTGATATTAAGCAGGTTTTACCATTGCTTAATCAAACTGTATCAATCGAAGCATGGCATAAAAAAGTGGATGAATTAAAAGCACAGCATCCTACACGTTATGATCATCCTGGTGAAGCCATTTATGCGCCAGCATTATTAAAAACCATTTCCGAACGTAAGTCAGCCAATACGATAATCACCACAGATGTTGGTCAACATCAAATGTGGACCGCCCAACATATGCGTTTTAATCATCCACAAAATTTTATTACCTCAAGTGGATTGGGCACTATGGGATTTGGTTTACCAGCAGCGATTGGTGCACAAATGGCTCGCCCTAATGATTGCGTAATATGTGTATCGGGTGATGGATCATTTATGATGAACGTACAAGAACTAACCACTATAAAACGTAAAAAATTACCGATAAAAATAGTATTAATTGATAACCAACGTTTAGGCATGGTTCGTCAATGGCAAGAACTCTTTTTTAACGAAAGATATAGTGAAACTAATTTATCAGATAATCCTGATTTTTTAATTTTAGCAAAAGCATTTGAGATTCCGGGTGAAATAATCACAAAAAAATCAGAAATTAATTCTGCACTTGATAATATGTTTAATTCATCTGGTGCATATTTATTGCATGTGCGCATCGATGAATTAGAAAATGTATGGCCATTAGTACCACCAGGCGCAGCTAACGAAAACATGCTCGATCAAAGTTGCAAGGAGTAAGTGATGAATCAACAAATACAACATCAATTGACCATAAAGGCTAACGACACGTTAGGTACATTGGAACGTATTTTACGTGTTGTTCGTCATCGCGGTGGACATATTGAATCTATGCAAATGCAAACTATTGAAAATAATTTACTGATTTTGACACTCAGATTAACTATTGAAAGAGATCTTTCAATGTTACAAAACCAAGTAGCTAAATTAGAAGATGTTATTTCAATAGAATAAAAAATTTTACAAATAATTTATCGGTAAAACAAAAAGTTAAATTAAAATATGTCAATATTTTAGATATTAAACAAACAAGAAAATATTGTATAATGTTCGATGTTTAATTGATAAAAGCATAAAGCAAGATACATGCTAAACAAAATTAAAATTTAAGAGGAAAACAAAAAATGAGTACTACAGCAAAATCTGATTATATTTGGTTTAATGGCGAATTGGTTCCATGGGCAGATGCTAAAGTGCACGTAATGTCACATGCACTACATTATGGTACATCGGTGTTTGAAGGTGTACGTTGCTATAATACACATAAAGGACCTGCTATATTTCGTCATAAAGAACATGCTCAAAGATTATTAAACTCAGCCAAAATTTATCGTTTTCCTGTTCCATATTCTCTTGAAGAAATTATGGAAGCAACACGCCAAACTATCAAAAAGAATAATTTAGAAAGTGCTTATATTCGTCCATTAGTATTTATCGGCGATGTTGGCATGGGTGTTATACCACCAGCAGGTTATAAAACGGATGTCATGATTGCAGCATTTCCATGGGGAGCTTATCTTGGTGAAGATGCCTTAGAACAAGGTATTGATGCAATGGTATCATCATGGCATCGTTTTGCACCAAATACGATTCCAGCTGCAGCAAAAGCCGGTGGTAACTACTTATCATCACTACTCATCGGATCAGAAGCTCGCGCTAATGGCTTCCAAGAAGGGATTGCGTTAGACGTAAATGGTCAGCTTTCTGAAGGTTCTGGTGAAAATCTATTTATTGTTAAAGATGGTATATTATTTACACCGTTATTATCTTCATCAGCACTACCGGGGATCACCCGTGATGCTATCATCACCCTTGCACGTGATTTAGGAATTGAAGTACGTGAACAAACACTATCCCGTGAATCACTCTATTTAGCTGACGAAGTATTTATGACAGGAACCGCCGCTGAAATTACTCCTGTTCGTAGTGTTGATCGTATCGAAATCGGTATTGGTCGCTGTGGTCCAATTACTAAAAAGCTCCAGCAAACATTCTTTGGTCTATTTAATGGTCAAACTGAAGATAAATATGGCTGGTTAGATCTAGTTAAATAGGGAATACCTGTTAGAGATCCTCCAGTTAACATGGCGGATTTTTTTCAAGAATGTGATTTACTTTATAGCATCATGTAAAACAAGATATCGTTTTAAATGGTAACTTGAATAATAAAAAGTTGGGAGCAAGAAATGCCTAAATATCGTTCAGCAACATCCGTAGAAGGTCGGAATATGGCTGGAGCCCGTGCATTATGGCGTGCAACGGGCGTTAAAAATGAAGACTTTGGAAAACCTATAATTGCGGTCGTTAACTCATTTACGCAATTTGTACCGGGACATGTACACCTGAAAGATATTGGGCAGCTTGTCGCCAAACAAATTGAGGCATCGGGTGGTATCGCTAAAGAATTCAATACTATTGCAGTAGATGATGGTATCGCCATGGGGCATGGTGGTATGCTTTACTCACTTCCATCACGAGAATTGATTGCTGATTCTGTTGAATATATGGTAAATGCACATTGCGCTGATGCCATGATCTGCATCTCAAATTGCGATAAAATAACCCCAGGTATGTTAATGGCGTCACTTCGCCTCAATATTCCAACAGTATTTGTATCGGGCGGTCCAATGGAAGCAGGTAAAACAAAATTATCTGACCAAATTATCAAACTCGATCTTGTTGATGCTATGATCCAAAGTGCTAACCCAAATGTTAGTGATGCCGACAGTGAAGCCATTGAGCAATCTGCCTGCCCAACGTGTGGATCTTGCTCAGGTATGTTTACCGCGAACTCCATGAACTGTTTAACAGAGGCCTTAGGTTTATCACTACCAGGGAATGGATCACTCGTTGCCACGCACAAACAGCGAGAACAATTATTTCTTAAAGCAGCTAAACGTATTGTAGAAATTACTAAACGTTATTATGAACAAGATGATGCGTCTTATCTACCGCGATCTATTGCAACCAAAGCCGCTTATGAAAATGCTATGTCATTAGATATTGCCATGGGTGGATCAACTAATACAGTATTGCATTTACTTGCCACTGCTCAAGAAGGTGAAATTGACTTCACCATGTCAGATATTGATAGACTCTCACGCAAAGTACCACATTTATGTAAAGTAGCTCCAAGTACTGCCAAATATCATATGGAAGATGTCCATAGGGCCGGTGGCGTGGTATCAATTATGTCTGAACTTGATAAGGCTGGATTGCTTAGACGCGATGTTCACAATGTGCTTGGACTGACTCTGCAAGAAACGTTTGCACAATATGATATTACCCAAACTAATGATGAAACTGTGAAAAAAATGTATCGCAGCGGGCCAGCAGGGATCCGTACAACTAAAGCTTTTTCACAGGATTGTTATTGGGATACGCTTGATGACGATCGTGAAAATGGTTGTATTCGTGACAAAGCCCACGCTTATAGTCAAGATGGTGGGTTAGCTACGCTTTATGGTAATGTTGCTCAAGATGGTGCAATTGTCAAAACCGCCAGTGTTGCTGCTGAAAACTTAGTTTTTAGAGGACCGGCCAAAGTATTTGAAAGTCAGGAAGATGCTGTCGATGCAATATTAGGTGGTAAAGTAATTGCTGGTGATGTTGTAGTGATTATTTATGAAGGTCCTAAAGGTGGACCGGGTATGCAAGAAATGCTTTATCCAACCAGCTATTTAAAATCAATGGGTCTTGGCAAAGCTTGTGCACTTATTACAGATGGTCGATTTTCAGGTGGATCATCTGGTTTATCGATCGGACATATCTCACCGGAAGCGGCTAATGGTGGTTTGATAGGATTAGTACGTGATGGTGATATTATTGATATTGATATTCCTAACCGTAAATTAGTTTTAGATGTACCTGATGATGAACTTGAAAGACGACGTGTAGCAGAAATTGCTCGTGGTGATAAAGCTTATACACCACATAATCGCAACCGCTATGTGTCATACGCACTGAAAGCTTACGCGAGTTTAGCAACTAGCGCAGATAAAGGTGCTGTTCGTGATAAAAGCAAACTAGGTGGCTAACTGTGAAACAAGAAGATAATAAACTTACTGGCGCTGATTATTTAAAAGCAACACTTTGCAGCGCTGTTTACGATGTGGCAGATGTCACACCACTTGAAAAGATGGAAAAAATCTCATCAAGAATAGGAAACCAAATCTTTGTTAAACGTGAAGATCGGCAATTAGTCCATAGTTTTAAAATCCGTGGAGCTCAAGCAATGATTGCCAGTCTTAACGAAGATGAACGTAAATGCGGCGTGATTGCCGCATCGGCTGGAAATCATGCACAAGGCGTTGCTTTTTCGGCAACAAAATTAGGCATAAATTCGCTTATTGTCATGCCATTAACTACAGCAGATATCAAAGTTGAGGCAGTCAAAGAATTTGGTGGTGAAGTACTTTTATATGGCGCTAATTTCGATGAAGCCAAAGCAAAAGCAATGGAATTAGCCAAAGAACAAAATCGAATTTTTATTCCTCCGTTTGATCACCCATTGGTCATCGCTGGTCAAGGCAGTATTGCCATGGAATTACTTCAACAAAATGCCAAACTCGACCGTATTTTTGTGCCTGTCGGGGGAGGAGGACTTGCTGCAGGCATTGCAGTATTAATTAAACAAATTATGCCGACAATCAAAGTTATTGCGGTTGAACCTTCTGATGCAGCCTGTTTGAAAGCTGCACTTGATGCAGGTAAACCCGTTGATTTAAGTCGAGTTGGGCTATTTGCTGAAGGTGTTGCCGTTAAACGTATTGGAGATGAGACATTTAGACTCTGCCAACAATACATTGATGATATTGTTACCGTTGATAGCGATGAAATTTGTGCTGCAGTAAAAGATTTATTTGATGACGTCCGCGCCATTGCTGAACCATCAGGTGCGGTTGCACTGGCAGGACTAAAAAAATATGTTAATCAACATAATATTAGTGGTGAAAATCTAGCACATATTTTATCTGGTGCAAATTTAAACTTCCACAATCTGCGCTACATTTCAGAACGTTGTGAACTTGGTGAAAAACGCGAAGTGTTATTGTCGGTGACTATTCCTGAAAAGAAAGGTAGTTTTTTAAATTTCTGTAAATTATTAGGCGGACGCTCAGTAACGGAATTTAACTATCGTTATCATGACGATAAATCAGCTTGTATTTTTGTCAGTGTCAGAATATCGAAAAGTAATGAAAAAGAGGACATACTACAAGAATTAGCGGCTGCGGGATATCCTGTTGTAGATTTATCTGAAGACGAAATGGCAAAACTTCATGTTCGGTATATGATTGGCGGTAAACCGTGTAAACCGATTCAAGAACAAGTTTATAGCTTTGAATTTCCTGAATCACAAGGTGCATTACTTAAGTTTCTACAAACATTAGGAACAAATTGGAATATTTCCATGTTCCATTACCGTAGCCATGGCACAGATTACGGAAGAGTACTTTGTGCTTTTGAAATTGATGAAACAGATAGCAATAAATTTGCTCAACATTTAACTGAGCTTGGTTATGGTTTCCATAATGAAACACAAAATTCATCAATTAAACTTTTTCTTACCAATTCGCATTAAAATAATGATGACCACCCTTTTTACTATGGGTGGTCTAATGGGTATCAAATATTTAGTTCTTTGATATATGTTTCGCTTAAATGTAAAAGATGTTACTATTTATGCTATCTAACCTATTAATAATATGATAAAAAATAGACTAAAACGTTATGTTAACCTCAAACTTTTTTACAAAAAAGTGATTAATATAGCAAATAAATTTATAAAGGGATGCATATGATTAGACTAGCAACAATAGGTAGCAACTGGATCACAGAAAAATTCATTGATGCCGCATTACAAACTCAACAGTATCAACTTGCAGCTATTTATTCACGAGATATAGATAAAGCTCGCCAGTTTGCACAAAAATATAATATTAGTGTTATTTATGATGATTTAATAAAATTAGCTAACGATACTAATATTGACGTAGTCTATATTGCTAGCCCAAACTCACTACACTTTGCACAAGCAAAGTTAATGTTAGAAAACAATAAAGATGTCATTTGTGAGAAACCTTTAACTTCAAATTTAGTACAAACTCAAAGATTATTAGATATTGCGAAACAAAATCAACAAATCATTTTCGAAGCGCTAAAGACCTTTTACTTACCTAATTTTGAATTAATCCGAAACTATCTACCTAAATTAGGAAAAATACACAAAGCTTTATTAAATTATTGTCAATATTCATCACGGTACCCTAGTTATTTAGACGGTGAAAATCCTAACACGTTTAATCCTCAATTCTCGAACGGCTCAATCATGGATATTGGTGTTTACCCCCTTAATTTTGCAATAGGCTTATGGGAAAGACCGAGCTCAATATATGCCAGTGGCACACAACTTGAATCCGGAGTTGATGCTCATGGTACGGTTTTATTAAATTATAATGACTTTGATGTTATTATTTGGCACTCTAAAGTCACTAATTCATCTATTCATAGCGAAATACAAGGCGAAGATGGCGCTTTAATTATTAAGCACTTATCTGTTTGTGAACAAGTATTCTATCAGCCAAGGCAAGGAGAATTACAAGAAATAACCCTTACACAAAATAGTAACGAAATGTATTATGAAGCGCTAGAGTTTGCTAAGCTCTATCAACAAAGACAAATAAATCATAAAGGGCTAAAATATTCTGTGATTTCATCAGAATTATTGACTGAAATAAGAAAGCAAATCCATGTAAAATTTCCAGCTGATAATGATTAAAATTTAAAGAATGACTAAAACATTAAATAGGTTTGGTTTACCGTTCATGCTTTGCTTCTATCTGGTTGTTTGAATGTAATTGATATTTACAAGTATGCCAACCGAACACACTGAATATAGACGAATATTCTTGGACTGTTTAAATTTTTTTAGCAAAAATTATCTATTTTAAATTATCATTTAATTAGTTTTCTTAATATTTATGATTAAACAGATCGCTAGGAAATTTTAATGAAATGGTGAATGTGGCTCATATTTCAGCACTAATTTTTATAAGAAAATGTAAACCGTTGTAAGGAAATAATCTAATATATTAATCGAATGTCCATCAATTTCTTATTTTTGCTGAATATGTTCAGTTACATTCTCAAATACCTATTTTAATATCATTAAAAAAGATTATTTGTGGCATATTTTAAAAAATAATGCCACAAATGAATAGTATTAAGCCCATACTCTAATTGAGCAATGGTAAAAAATATTAGTTTAAATTAATATGCTCAATATAACCTTTAACAATTTCAACACTGTTTGCAAATAACTGTTTTTCCTTTTCAATAAAATCAAGTTCAATAATTTTCTTGATACCATGTTGGTCAAGTATGGCTGGTACACCAATAGCAACATTTTTATAGCCATATTCACCATCCAAAATACAACTAAGTGCTAACGCTCTGTGACTATTGGTAAATATATGTTGGCAAATTTCGGTGATAGTGCTAGCAATCCCATATTCAGTGCAATGTTTTCGTTCCATGATTTCAAAACCCATTTTTCTTGCTTGAGTACCGATTTGAGCAAAATCAATTTTATTTTTTTCTAATTGATTTAGATTGATACCATAAATCGAGGAATGTGACCAAACAGGGAATTGAGAGTCACCATGTTCACCAACAATAAAAGCATCAATACTTTGTGGACCGATATCCATTTTTTCACCTAATAATCGACGTAATCTTACCGTATCAAGCCATACGCCTGTACCAATTACACGGTGACGAGGTAATCCAGATAATTTCCAAACTTGATAAGTGATGGCATCACAAGGATTTGTCGCGACTAAAAAAATACCTTTAAATCCATTCTTCATCATATTAGGTACAATACTGGCGATAATTTTTGATGTTCCGTCTAACTCTTCTTTTCGGCTTTTTTGGGCTAGCCCTGATGTAACGGTGATAATAACAATGTCGATATCAGCACAATCAGTTGATTCACGCAAGCTGACTTTTATCATATTTTGTCGATAGGCTGCTGCATCTAATAGATCTTGCGCATGTCCATATGCTAACTCTTTATTAAGATCAACGAGTGCGATTTCTTCACAAATACCTCGATTAACAAATGTATAAGCGGTTGTTGAACCAACATTACCTACGCCGATAATCATTACTTTTCGTAATTTCATACTGCCCCCAATTAATTTCGGTTTATTCAAAAAAGTTAATTAACTTTGTTTAATATTTACTCATCGTATACCTACTGTATTACAATTTCCAGCAATTAATGATTTATGATTTTTATAAAACCAATGTATATAAAATGTTTAAACAGTAAATTTTTAGCTAGCTGACTATATAGGGTAACTTAGTTGAAAAGATTTTTCTGGGAAAGCTTAATAACGTTGGTTCAGGTAATTAGTGAATTTAATCTAAAATATCATGATTATCAATTTAATATTAATAAATGGTTATCACGTTTTTTTATTTGTTAAAATTGGAATTTTAATGGTTTGCAATGGTTTACCATCATCATATATGGTAAACATTAATACTAGTAATTTTAATATATTCTTCTTAGATAATAATACTTTAAAGAAGGTTGGGATTTTATCTATTTGTGAAAAATACGATATTATTAATTAATTGTTTTAGAGTATTCACGTTTTTTATCAATAAATATAGGAATATTAATATTCCTATATTTGAAAACAGCTATGTAATCTTTAGCCTTCAGCTAGATGACTGATAAAATTATTGGCCTTATTACTCATATTGTTTTTTTTATTCCACTGCTTTTATTGTTATTTTTTCAAGCAATTTAAAATCAGTTTTTAGGTGTTTTACGAGTATATCTTAACCGAGCTTTACCATCTGACATAAAATAAGTACCGTATCGAACCAATCCACCCTCTTTAAAATAACAAGTCATTTCGTATGCTAATACCATGTTATCATTATTTTTTTCATCAATATTGATGTTAATAGCCTGTAGCCTTGGTTCATAAGTTAATAACGTTTGCTCAATTGCCCGCATTAAAACATAAGCTGAGGAAGGTAATGCTTGAAAAACTGTCGACATATCAGGTAATCCATAATCGGGCATATGCATAATTGCACCTGCCCGACTATTTAAAATACGCTCAATATTATCCATTACACTAATAACGGTTTGTTCATTTTCAGACACATCTTCAATGGCGATGCCTGATTCAAAATAACCATATAATATGTCGTACAAAGATGCGCTCATTAATCTTAATCCACTAGTTTAATGATGTATTTACTTGCTTCTATTTTACGTGCTTTAGTTATGTGTAAATCAGAGCGTTTTAATACTAATCGCCAATTATCCGCTTTTAAATCAGGATCATTATAAAGAGCAACTACCGCAGCAAAATTTGCTCTGTTGTCAAAAGGTACTTCTATTGAAACAGAAGTATCAGGTTTTAACACAATTTCTTTAGTATCAAGCAACGTTGCTTTCAACTCATCATTATCTTGATCAACCAGATTTTGATAAGATGCAGATTTAAATGCAGTATCTTTAGTTAACTGATAAATTCTAATAACAACAGGAGATGATTTCTCTTCGTCATCAAGATTTAATTCAGCTCTAGCTGTTATATCTAAGTGTAATGTTTTAATATCCCACGAAAAAATACTATTTCCAATACTAGTTGCACCTTTCGTTACGCTTTGTGCTATACCACATCCATTTAAACAGATAGTTAATAGACAAATAATAAATAAATTAATTCGTTTCATACTGATTCCTTTTTTTCATGCTGTATAATTAATTCCACAATAGTGACCTAAATTTACAGCTACCTTATCTTGAATATACTCGCCATTTTCTGTCATTTTGGTTAATGATGCAGTTTGTCCTAATCGACAATTTTTTGATGTTAGCCGGCTACGTGGCAAAAAATTTCGCTTAATATACAGTGTAATTTTGGCATCAACTTGATAACCTAAATATGCACGCATCAATGCCATGAGATCCTTATATAACTGCCCATCAGGGAGTAAATCCATAATCTGATCTTCATGTTGAGGAGTTATGGCTATATGAATTGTTTGATTACATTCTTTTAAGCGAGATCCTAAGACAGCACTACCATCTAAACCTATTTTGTTAGTTTTACCACCTACTTGAGCTGGGTTTTCAATAGAGTGCCAAGTAGGATAAAATTCCGTTATATCAACTTTAGCATCACTAACTATTACTCTTGTTAAACCAGCAATACCTTCAGCCGTTCGTGTTTTTTGTGTAACCAGACCTAACAGAGCCAAAAATCGCGAAGCAGGCGAACCAATTTGTTCGCTAGTTCCTTTTATTATAAGACCTGTCAGTCCAAGCAAACACTGAGATATAGAATCTTTACCACCATTTATAAAACAGGCTGGATAATGATATTTCAACCAAATTCGATAAAATTGTGTTATAAATCGATGGTTGAATATATCTAGAAAATCAGTCATCGCATGATAGTTTTCTTCACGTCGGATAATATTGTGCAATAATCCAAAAGGTAATACTGCGTCAACACCATACAAACCAAAAAAGCGAGTTCTTACCGTTGCCGGGCGATTTAAATACGGCAATCTTTCAATATACTGTAATTCGCTCGCAGGAAACGACATATCAATTGATGGCGCAAAGCGTAAAGGATCAGCAGTTGGAGTTTCCGCTCTTCCTAGTATGGGTTCTTCTTTAGCGTAGAGTTGCTCAAGTAACTGACAAAAACGATAAAAGTTTATTTTTGGGAGTACTTTTTCAAGCTCTTGCATTAAAGCGCTACTTTCGATATTTTGCTTTGATTCCATACTATTTTATTTCCAACAGGTAGAAGATTAATGACTAATTGAGTAAATAAATTAACGTCAGCATATAGAGCAAAAAATTGATGTAATAACTCACCAAAAAGCATCACATCACCTTCGCCAGTAAACTGGAAACTATTTATAGTTACTTCAATCTCTATTCCTCTTTGTAACATTCCTTTTTCAATTCGTTTTATCATTCTATGAGATACATCGACGATACCTTCTAAGCGTCGACGATTAAGCTCATTTTCAGTCCAATCATATAAAGCAAGTGTTCCTCTTAATACTTCAGCATTAATTAATGACAAATAATTAGGTGCTAAATGTGATAATACTCGCCAATGAAAACGATCCTCGGTTGGCGGATAACAAGGTAATGTTGGTGAGCATAAATTTCTAACACTTGAGATGCTATTTTGTGAACTGCTCAGTGATTGTATCCGTGCATTGCTTAACGTCTTGCGAGGTAACATACCATTGGTACCAGTAACCCGTAATGATAACGTTTCAGTCTCAAGAGATTGATCTTTATCCCAAATTTTACCCCCCAAAACCAACCAAGTTTCATGTAATCCAGAAGCACCTTTTCGAACATGAGTATGATAATACCTTTCAGGTGCATCATGACGTAACATACCCCCCCTATGCTTAAAGCTAGTGAAAGGAACATAACTATAGCGACCGTTACGAGTTATAGCTTCAACATTCTCAACTGAGTAAATTTCAATGTGTCCATCTTGACGTAATAATGGTCTAAGCAGATATTCACTTTCTAGTTGATTAACTACAATAGGATCAGCTTCCATATCAAATAAATTTATAACTGGCACACAATGTAATCGAATGTTATCCTTATTAAAAGGCATATCACTTGGCCAAGTTTGACTCAGGATAATTTCAATATCAATATATTCACAACTTTCTGGAACATTACGAATATTAAGTCCATGTAGATCAACAAACATAAATTTTTCACGAAAAGCAAAGTATTCTAATAATAACTGATAGCCCGCAAAAGCATTATCTGGTTTTAGCCATAAGCGATCTTCTTCACTAAAGCCAACTGGCGTTATTTTTCCTTGAAAACGGACTATTTCATTAGGTTGATTAGAATAGCGCAACTGTATTGCTGAAACTTGATGAGTTAATGCATGATGCAATGTTGAAGCGATTGGCGCATCTGCATTTAAATAGAGTCGTAATTTAGACAAATCAACTTGTTCAAAATCAATTAGTTCACCAAAACCTAAACGAATGTTGATAATGCTTCGTCCATCTTGGTGTACTCCTAATCTTACCTGATTAATTTTAACAGGTTGCAGAGTTACTGATTGAGTTGTTCGGAACGGACACCTTGTTCCTTTCGGTCCAAGCGGTTCTGTTTGAACTTGTAACCCTTTGGGGATAACTTCCAAACGTGACAATGTGGAGTAATTCGGTGTAAGCTCAATAATCGATAATGAAGGTATTAATCTTAAATAATGAGGCCATAACAAACTCACAAGGCTCTCAGTTAATTCTGGTAAATCATCATCAATTTTTTGACGTAATCGTCCTGTCAAAAAAGCAAAACCCTCAAATAATCTTTCAACATATGGATCACGATCACCAACACGATCTAAATTCAATTGACCTGCTCTATCAGGATGAATTTTGGCAAATTCTTTCCCTGCTTCCCGCAAGTAACGCATTTCTGACTCATAATAGCGTAAAATCAAATCATCCATTCTTTATCTCTTTAGTTTTATATTTTTCTAACGTGACTCGTTTATTAAGAGTTTAAATCACACTTAGTGCCCTAGCTGGATTGAGCTGCATGAGTTCATGTTGCAAATCCTCTATTTGTTCACCAAAATTTCTATTATTATCTTTTTGTAAATTTTTTTGTTTAATTAATTTGAGTAAAAATCTTTTAATATCAAATAATAGTTCAGGTTCCCATTGTAACAAAGTAATTGATTGCTGTTGATTATTTAATCCTACCAGTAATGTTAATGCAATATCTTGCTTTCCTAATTGTTCCGCAACTCTTGCTTGCGTATATTGTAATAAATATTGTTGTTTAGGTGAACGCAATGATGGTAAACTTTGTAGCCATTGGAATGCATGTTCTAGGCTTTCTGTTTGAGCTAATTCTAAGGCTTGTTTTTCAATCTCACCCCAATCGTTTTCACCCGATACAGCAATAGGTTCAATGCTATCACCTTCACCTAAATGATGTATACGAGCATCACTAGCAATCCAGCTTAATGTTTCATCATCAGCAAAAGGCATACCATTGTCAAAATAGAGATTTTCAATTCCATTTAAGCGTTCTAACATTAAGCCAATATCTGTTAAATAAATATCAGCCCAAGACCGATAAGGTTCACCCATGTTTTTTAGGGCTAAAACAGAAGCACGTTGCAGATCTAACCAAAAATGATTTGCATTTTCCATAAAAGCATTTTCAACACGTTCGAAAAGTGTTGACCACTGTTTTTGGAGAATTAACCGATTAATATTTTGTTTAAGTTCCGCTCTTGGTGCTGGTAATCTTGTTTTACCCTTAGAATCAACAGGTGGTAAATCTGCAATCATATCCCAGCGGATTACTCGCAAAAAACGTCCTGCAGCAAGGTAACCTTCAGGATTTTCTCGTAAAAATGCAGCCATTTTTCTAGCTTGGTCAAGTAAATCTCGTTGAGAACTAATTTTTATTTCAACGTTACTTTGTTGTACTTCTGAGACAGGTACAGGATTGACCGGCGTTTGTGACGGTTGTTCTTCGTTTGTAGTTTTAGCTGGTTGTTTTGCTATATTGCCAAAAAAATGAACCAACGCCGATAAATCAGGCGGTGTTATTGACTGATTAGGCGTTTCAGAATTAAATAATTTTTGACAACTACTATCTATCTGACTTAACGCAGCGATAATACGACCTAAAAGCTCATCACTTATAGGTTGTAATTGTGTCAATTGATCTATAAAACGCGCGTTAGTAAGCCATTCTATGGCATTTTTGCGTATATTAGGTCTTGATGGATAAATCAATGGTCCAAATGTATCAAGTAATCCAGCCAATATTTCAAGACCATCAGCAAAACCATCTACACCATCTTGATATAATCGCGCTAAACAATAATATGTAGCCACACGAATATCTTTACTACTTCGTTTTAGTAAGCTTTCACTCTCAACAATAACAAATGAATAATCGATACCAGATATTTTTGCGATTTGTTCTTTAATATCTTGAAAAGTATCATGATAAGTCAAATCTTCACCTGTTGGTTTATCTGGATTGATTGGCTGTAACCAATCAACCCAAGTTTGATTTAACTTTTGTATCAGTTTGCTCTGATCATCAGTACCTGTAAAACGGCTTAATAATTGACTAAACATAACATTAATCCAGTATCCGATATTAATTTAACATTATTCAAATACGTTTTGTGGTAAAGTAAAATTGCGTAATTTCAATAACGTTAGTGGTCCACCGCCTAGTTGTGTTCTTAAAACATATCTAAGTTTATTACCGTCTTTAGCTTCCCAAACCAATTCATATCGACTGGAATCTAACGGTTTAATTGATGCTGATTCAAGTAATCTTATCCATGCCCAATCACCATTATAGTATTGATATAATCTTAAGCCTGAATGATTACTACTCCAACTGAGCTGTGAATATGGTGCATATCCATCACCTGGCCAATTAAAACGCTGCCAATTAGGTACTTGATTGAAATATTCAAGTTTCTGCTTATTAATTATTAATTCTGTTTTAGAGGTACTTCCTCCTGTGCGAGGCATTAGATCGAATGATAAGGATACATCACCTGTCTCAAGAACTTCTGCAGAAAGTTGATTAAATAAGTTTAATGCTTCAAGAAATTTAGGAGAAAAATTAAGTCCTTGGGCATTAACATTATTTACAACCCACATTCCACCTTTTTTATCTAATACACCATTTAATTCACTAGTAATAAATTTATCTATAATACCAGTATCAGCTCGAATAAAACGAGCTAATTCAGGTAAAGAGGCTTCATTTTCACTATTTTTAAATGGATAGCGACCAGCAAAGGATTTTTTCCACTGACTGACAACATAGTTTTGCCAAATATCATTAAAACTTTCTGTTGCTGGTGTTAATACTACTTGCCATGATTGTTCTAATGGTTTTTTGAATAAACTATAACTAAATCCTGACCACTCTTTTCCTAAGTTAGCAGCAATTAAATTACCATAATCTCGGGTTTCAGTTAAATCAACCGAAGTGCCTTTAAATACACTTTTAGCTAGTTCTTGCATCATAGTTTGTGGTTCGGCACTATTAGTTATATTTTGCAATTTCAATCGCACTTGAGTGATACGCGATAAATAGGTCTCTAAAGATAGACCATTGGCATTATCATTTCTTAACAAACTAACAATAGGCGCGAATGTTTCTGTTAAAGGACCTGTTGCTTCATTGTTCTTTTTAGACATTCCAGTTGATGATTTGTTGTTGTTAATAAGCTCTTTAGCTGAACGTAATATATTACTAGATAAACCATCTTCACTATAAGCTACCTCTGATTGGTACTTAATTGCGTTTACTAATGCGACTAAAGGAGATTGTCTAGTATCAGCAAGTATTGTTAATTGTTCAATAACATCTGATACATTGTCAGATTGACGCCATTCTATAGCATTTAAAAAGTTCAACCATGCAGCACCATATTCACTAAAATATAGTTCGGTAAGTTGTTTTTTTAATGATTCAGACGAAATCGATTTAGGTAATGAATTACCTCCATCACTTAAAACCCAATCAATTTGTTCTTGGCGGAGTTTAGAGACTTCATTTATTTCCTGCTTAATGGTATTTTCCCAGGCTTTTCGTGTGTAAATACCAGGTAGATCATCCTTACTAAAAAATAGTAAATGATTATCAAATCCATCAAGTAATTGACTCAAACTTTGATCTGCGTAATTCTGGCTAGCTCGTTGGATCATCCCTTTATAAATTGAGTTCACCGCATTTTGTGCACCAATTTTATTAATTAATATTTGGCGAGCATTTTTTACTAATGATACATCTTCTTTTTGTGCCCACTTAGGATTAAGATTTAATGATTGTCCCCAAAAACGAACCAGATCAGGCATTAATCTTTGCCAATTACCATCACTAACATCTTTCGGCGCATTCCATTTTTTAGTTGCAAATTGACTTAAATAGTCCCCATCACTTTTATCAGCGCGACTCATCATTAAGTATACTTTCAATACATCATATGCTGATTCAACTAATTCGTCTCGGTGAGGATCATCGGGAGGTAATTGCGTTAATAACTCTAAATAATCGGTCATTATATCTTTAAATGGAACAACAATATTACGTAAGTTTGTTGTGTAATAACTTGACCACAATTTTTTTAATAATTTACCATCATGATTTAAACCAAACCGATAAGATAACGGCGCCCCATTTTGTTCACGAAACAATAATTGTTCTAATCTTTGTTGTAATTGATATTGAATTTGTAATCTTGATGTATAATCTTTAGTAGCAGATTCATCAGCATTTTTAGCAAGTTTAATACTATCTTCGATCAATGATTCGTTTCGGAAATATGATGTGAGCATTGCACATCCTGTCATGAGCATAGATACAAATAAAACATAACAAGAAATTGCTCCCCAATTTAATCCAAGTCTTCGCCCTACGTTTGTTTTTGCATCATCAATGATCGACTGCCAAGTTGGTGTCATAAAAAAATAATTTAAATCATAAAATTCTTGTTCTTCCGTTGGCCTCGATGACTGATGAGGCATAAAAAATAGTCCACGAAGGTTTGGAGCATAACGCAGTGAAATCAATGAGGTCAAATATCGTTTAATCTTATCAATATCGTTTTTGACTAGATTCTGGCTTAACTGAAGCAAATAGGCATAATGAGAGTTTTCTTTTACCTGTTGTATACCTCGTTGACAACATTCAGTTGCCAATTGTTTTAGCGATAATTCCGCAGAGTCAATGATGCTATTTTTAGAAGAAGAAAACGTTATCCCAACGCTTTGTTCAATTCTTCCTTCTTGTGACCATTCACTTGTTTGTCCTGATACTAAATAAAGCGGAGCAGACCATCTTAAAATTTTATCGCGGGATCTTAGTTGCAATATAGTTTTTTCAATTAAAACTTGTTGTTGTCGAGTATTATCAAGATAATTTTTTGAAACAGCCCAAATGATTGCATCTAACGGTTTATGATAAAATGGTAAATAACGTGAGAAATGTTTCTTTAATAGTTTCATCCAAGGAATATTGACTTCACTTGAAACATCTCCGCCATAAACCATTAATGTTTGACCACTTAACTGCCATTTAGCTTGTTGTAGATTAGGGAATAATGTTTCTACATCAGATGATGTCCCAATAACCAAACATTTTCGAACTTTATATCGCCAAAACAGACCGTAACGGGATTTGCACTGATTGTTTATTTCTGAAAATTCAGGAAATGTAATAACTTTTTTTACGGGTTTCTTTTCGGTAGGATTCAAAGATTCACGCTTAGCTTTATCTTTAGCCCATATTTTACGATTATTAGTAATAATAACAGGCGTTAACAATAAGCCAAGCAATAAAAGCATTGCTTGTAACCATATTGAAAATTTCTGTCCTGTTGTTACATAACCTAAACCCGCTCCCCAGAAAAAAAGTCCTGCAGCTAGAATTAGTGCTCCTAATAATATAATGAAAATTAATCCAATCAGTTTCCATTTATTTTTCATTTACGACTCCCGACGTACTACTCGTCAAAATTGAAAGTAACCATTTGTTATGACTATATGCAGTCATAAGATTATTTTGGTTAGTGAGCATAACCATTTCATATCCCATCGCCAAAGAAAGCCAAAAACTTAACACAGTATGATTCCCAATAAGACTGTCTAATTTAACTAAATTGGTCGGGGAAATTTTTTGATCTGCTAATAGTGTTGTAATTTCTGTTTGTTGTTTATTATCCATATTAGCAAACCAAAGTTGTTTTACTTGTTTTATTGCATGTTGCATATCTATCATTTGGATAATAGCATTATCAAGTTCAGTTGCTATCATGGGTCTCAAGATTTCAACTTTCGCATTATTTATTCCCAAATCTTGATAATATTGTTTGCTTGTTGCTAAAAAAGCACACAAAAATGCCGAGTTCGATGAAATGGTATTATTGATAATGACAAGTTGAAGACTTGTTTGTGAGTCATCTATCATTTCTTGTATTATTTCAAGATCAATATTATCTGATATATGCTGTGTTAACTTATATTTCCATGGCAATTGTGCCATTTGATAAGCTTTATTAATATCTTCTTTTAAAAGAACATTTGATTCAAATGATGTATAAATAGTGATGTTAATTATTTCTTTTTCCGGTAAATCAAGTAACAATTTACGTAAAGATAAAAAAACTTCTTCAAGATATATGTTAATATTAAACTCGTCACCAAACTCTAACGATTTATTGACTTCTGTTGGTATATTCTCACTGTTACTTAAGATGTCTTGTACGGTGAGGTGATTAGGCAAAATATAATAGCTATCAAGAATTACTAAAGATTTCATCGCCCAATCTTTCCAATTTTCTTCAATGTTTTTCTGTTCTAACTGCCAAATTTCATATTCTTCCTGAGCCAAACCATATAAATATAATCGTATACTGATAGCAATCCCAGTAATTATTGTTGGAATAATTGTAGCAAACATCCAAAATATCCACTGTGAACCATAGTTTTCATTCGGCCAGATTAAAATAAGCAAAATAGTTGTGATAATACCCAGAACTATAAAAAACAAATACCATCTGCCGCGATGTAATTTTAATGGTGGTTTTAATGGATTTAGTACCTTAGGTTTAGGCCAAGACATAATATTATTCAATCTCCGATGTACTTAGTGTTGAAATCACTTTACAACCACATTCACATGTACATTGATCCACGACAACTGGTTTACCATCTGAAAAACAAGTCGTTGAAGCTTCAATAATTTTATTTACTCCATGTCCTTTCTTAGGACAGCTAACCAGATCACCTAATAGAGCTGCAGGTCTCCCTTCTACAATCATTGTTGAAGAAACAGAAATAACCGTCCCACCATGAGTTGTAGGATCACCCAATCGAACCACGTTTTTTCCCATTATTTATCCCTTACTTAAATTCTCAAATAAGAATGCTCGTTATACGATGTTTTTAAACCCACAATTTTTCAGTATTCAAATTAATCATATTGCAAACGACCTTAAGTATTGATAGTAATTTAAGATCTTTCATCAATACTTGTACTATAATCACTATGATTAATAATAAATATTATCTTTGTCTATTTTAATTTTATTTAAAACTGACCAATAAGTTTTTATACAAATTGATCAGTTTATCTCATTTAAAAAACATCATGTTATTAATCAATTTCATCTGATTTTTTTTGTTGTTTTTCCTTAGTTTTTGTAGTTTTTGTTTTATCTTTTACGGATTTACTTTTTGCTTTCTCAGAATTTTGTTTTATTGAATCATCAATTAATTCGAGAACAATTCCTTCCGTTTCGCTAAAATCAAGTAATAATGTTGAAGCTTTCCCATTACTATTGTTCTTTCTTTGTAATAATAAATTTGAGATTGCAGGCAAAATTTGTTGATTTAAAATACTATCAATATTACGAGCCCCTGTATCAGGTAACAAACAAGAAGAAGCAAGTTGATCGTATAATTGCTCACTAACTTTAAAGTCAATTTTGTAATGTTTTTGTATTCGTGAAGCAACCTTATCCAATTTCATTTTGACTATCTGCTGTAATGCTTTGTCCGATAACGGTGTATAAATAACCGTTTGGAAACGGGCCAATAGTGCTGGTTGGAAATGTTCTCGAATGATTGGTCGTAGTAACTCATGCTGAGTAGCCGTATCAGCATCTGGCATCTGATCAAATAGAGCCATTAATTCATCATTACCTAAATTAGATGTCATGAGTATTAAGGTATTACGAAAATCGATTTCACGACCTTCTCCGTCTCGCATAAATCCACGATCAAAAACTTGATAGAATAAATTAAGTACATCACGATGGGCTTTTTCAATCTCATCTAATAACACTACACTGTAAGGTCGTTTTCTGACTGCTTCGGTTAATACACCACCTTGACCATAACCAACATAGCCTGGAGGAGAACCTTTAAGTTGAGATACTGTATGGGGTTCTTGATATTCAGACATATTAATAGTTACAAGTGATTGCTCACCACCAAATAATGTGTCTGCAAGTGCTAATGCCGTTTCAGTTTTACCCACTCCAGACGGACCAACTAATAAAAATACCCCCATAGGTGCATCTTCTGAAGTCAGTCCTGTTTTAGTGGCCCGAATACGTTTTGCTAACTCAAATAAAGCATTAGCCTGACCGACAATTCGTTTGCGTAAATCATCCTCAAGTGCCATAAGATGACTTTGTTCATCCTTTAATAAGCTTTCTAAAGGAACACCTGTCCAATCAGCAATAACAGAAGAAACGACTCGACTATCAACATCAAGGGATAATAAAGGTCTATTTCCTTGCAATTTATTTAACTTTTCTTGTGTATCAGTCAACTGTTTTGACAATTTTGGATCTGGCGTAGTCGTTAATTGTTTTCTCAGTTCAATAAGTTCTTCAATGATTTTCTTTTCTTCTTCAAACTGATTTTGCTCGATGACTAATCGTTTCTGTAGATCATCTAATTGCTTATTAATTTCAGTTATGCGTTCGGATGAATTGTTTTCACTTAATAATAAATCGTCTTCAATCGCTACTTTTTCGATTGTTAATGATGCAATTTTTGCTTCAAGTTCAATGATCGACTCAGGTATGGTATCAAGACCCATTCTTACTCTAGCTGAAGCTGTATCTAAAAGATCAACTGCTTTATCTGGAAGTTGACGACCGCTAATATAACGACGAGATAATGATACAGCTGTTTTTACTGCCTCATCTAAAATGTGAACACCATGATGAATCGCATATCGTGATTTTAATCCACGCAACATAAGACAAGCTTTTTCATCATCAGGCTCATCAGCTTTAACCATTTGAAAACGACGTTCAAGTGCAGCATCTTTTTCAAAATATTGTTTGTATTCTGACCATGTTGTAGCCGCAATGGTTCTTAATTCTCCACGAGCTAATGCTGGCTTTAATAAATTTGCCGCATCTGCACCGCCTGCTGAATTTCCTGCACCAATAATGGTATGAGCTTCATCAATAAACAGCAGAATTGGGTTTTGTGATTGCTGCACAGCATCGATAACGTTTTTAAGTCTTTGTTCAAATTCACCTTTTACACCGGCACCCGCTTGCAATAAACCTAAATCAAGGGTTAATATGCTCACATCTTTAAGATTATTTGGTATATTACCTTCTGCTATTCGTAATGCTAACCCTTCAACTAAAGCAGTTTTACCTACACCTGGCTCACCCACTAAAATTGGATTATTTTTTCGGCGACGGGATAAAATATCAACCATCTGCCTAATTTCTTTATCACGACCTAATACAGGATCGATTTTACCTGCTTTGGCTTTTTCTGTGACATCTTCAGTAAATCGACTTAATACTGCTTGATGATGTTTTTGCTGAAGAGCTTTATTATCTTCTTTTTCACTTTCAGCTTGAGTTATTCGAGAATGATCACCTAAATTTTGCAGGTCATTTTGTAAACCATCATTTGAATCATTAAAAGGACTTTCATCAGATAGTTCATCTAATTTTGGACGGAGTTTCTTTAAAGAAACAGGTGTTAAACTAAGAAGTTGCCATGCATCTTGTGCTTTTAAGCATTGTGGCATTTCTTGTAAAACCTGTAGGATATGAAGAGATCGAATTGTTTCTTCATGATCTTCTAATGACGCTTTTAACCATGCAGCTTGCAATACAGCAATAAGTGATGATGATAAACTAGGTTTATTATTAATGGTATGCGGTAATGCATCAAGGAAATTTAGGATGCCTTGCCAAATTTTATCCATATCAAGTTGATAATGCCTTGCTATGATTGTAATATCACCAGATCCTTGCTCTAATAGTTTTAACAACCAATGTTCAAGTGTGATTTCAGTATGAGCGCGGGTTTGACATAACTCTGCGGCTGACTCAAGTGATTTTGCACAGTAAGGGTTCAGTCGTCTTAATAAAACAGATGGATCGGCAATCATTACTATTCCTTTTTGTATATATTGATCTCTAATCTTTACTTCCAAAGATGCTGACCCTTAAGTCAGAAAGGGCCAGCAAATATTAAATTACGCTCGACTTTCTACCCAGCTATCTGAGTGAATGATGTTGCCATCTTTATAAGTCCAAGTAATTTTTTCATAACGAAGTTCAACACGCTCTAAATGATTGTATTGTTCTTTTGTTGGGTCTTTGATATTGTGCATTTCTGGTTTAACAGATACAACTTTTACACCATCCATTAACGTATTAAAATACTCAATTTCTTGACCAGCATCGTTAATTTTGTACCATTTGATCTCAACTGATTTTAAGTTCTGACCAGTGGTAACTGCTTTGTAAAGATAAGGTGATGAGGCATCAACTTCTTTAACAAACTCAAGTGCTTTATGAACACGTGTACCAGTTAATTTACCAGTGTTACCATCTGTTGGGATGTACACTTTGTGATCAAACTCAACAACTTCTACACTACCTTCACGGCCAAACACGGTTACAGATCCCTTAATTTCCGCGCCGCCGTCATCTTTTAAAAACATATATGCTGGAACAGCCATTGTTTTACTCCTTTTTTGTTTTAGTTAAATCCCTTAGTTTTCTTGTGTCAAAAAACAATTTGACATTTGAGGAACTAAGCTTATTTCCACACGTCGATTTTTGGCACGATTCTCTGCAGTATCGTTATCAACCAACGGTTTTTTTGAGCCATACCCTTGTATGGCAAAACAGGTTTCAGGCATATCGCTTGTTTTCATGAACCAATTTCTAACTGAAATAGCACGATCTAAAGACAATTGTATATTTTTGTCCTCACTACCTGTGGAATCAGTATGTCCGCCAATTAAGATGAGCCACCCTGTTTCCTGATTACTTTTTATTTGTTTTTGCATTTCAACTAAAGCATTGATCAGTATTTTGGTCGAATCTGGCTTTAAATTTGATTGACCTGTTTCAAATAATGATAAACTATCTAAACGTATTACCACTGGAATTACTACTTGAGGTGGTTCTATCACTTCTGGTGGTTTCGCAACATATTTACTAATGGCAATATTTAATGGTTCTATGAGTTGTTGCCCATGGTATAATCCTACACCTAAGCGTACAGGTTCGCCTTGTGAAAAATACTTATTCAACATTATTCTATCGTTTTTCAAAATTTCTAATGCTTTAAGTTTCTCATCATAATTATCCATAGCAATGGAATTATAAAAATCAATATCGCTTTCCACTTGCTTAGCAAGTTTTATATTATTTTTAAATGATGCCCCTAAACATCCCATAGTAAATAAGGACGTTATAACAAGTAATCCACAGATCATTGAACTGATAGGTGAAAATGGATATGCAATAGGCATAAACTTTACTAAATCATCTGGAGGACTGACGTTTTCTTGAATTTTTCGAGTATTAGGGAGTCTCATAGTTGTAAGATTTTCCCATTGCGTTTGTATTATATTATTAGTAGTAGTCTCTTGATTAACAGGATAAATAGCTGCAGCAGCTGGCATACATTTCGCTATGGGTTGTTTAGGATCCGCTAATGTTGATAAAACAACTTTTTCAATCCAATCTTTAGTTTCATTTAAAAAAGCTTGAAGACTTAAACGACGTTCTCTTTCTTTAGGTGAAATTTTAATATCATTCACCCAATTACTTAATGGAGATAAATAACGATCAAGCAAGTTTAATTTTTGGTTTTTAAGTTGAAACCATTGAACAGGAATGGATTCAAATTCATCAAAAATTAAATCATTAAATCCAATATGTACCGATATGTAAACAGGTAACGAATATTTAGCTATTTTGCTAGTATCAACCCAAGATTGACGAAAAGCTTGCAATTTTGCAATAAAAATACCTTGTTTATCTTCGATTTCTGGCGTCAAAGCTAAAAAAATACCTACCCTGCCAATCATATCAGGCCATTTAGCTATTAATGAATCATAGACTATTGGCAAGTGTGAATATTCATCAACATAGATCCAAACGGCTTCAGAAGAAACTAAAATATTCGATTGTGCTAAAGATAAATCATCAGGGAAAAAATCTTTTGCACCACTGCCTGTTACTAATAAAATAGGCAAACGATAACGCTGCTTTGCAGGTAGCAAATCAAGTTTCTCAGTTAAAAAAGCAATATTAGTAGTCGATGAAGCAAGTACTTTTCTATAGTGCTTCATACGCCATAATATGGCCGTGGCTATCACTACCACTAAAACTGATCCTATAATTTGCCATCCCATTGTTATTGGCAAAAAAACAAATAACAATAATAGACTTAAAACAGCAGCATAAATAATCTGAATACGCTTAGGATAATCGCTCATAACACCTCTTTTTAACCAATAAGCGAATCAATTAAATTATCAAGTTGATTATTTAAGATAAAGTATAGTGCTACCACGCAAATAAAAGACAATGCAGTTAAAGATAAAAGTAAAGTCTTTCGTCCCCAATAACGATGATCCTGAGCTTGTTCAATAATAGGATGATTCTGCTCTGGTTCTGATTCACGTAATGCTTCTCGAAGTGCTAACATAAGATGTTCTCTTTCCATTTGAGCTTTTCCTAAATAACATCCTTGGAAACCTAGCCCTAATACTCTATCAAAGCAACTTAAAACAATTTCTTCTTTTTTATCATCTTTTAAACGACCACGAATTTTTTCAAATAAGTCATAACCTGCATTATTAGTATTAAAATAGATGACTTGGAGCGGTTCACCTAGCCATTCATCATAGCCTTGATCACTTGGATTGTCTTTTTGATAAAGCAAAACTGTTTCATCTAATAAAGCACATAATGCATAACTAATATCATCTATAATGTCTTGTTTATATTGCGCATTATATAAAGTATCACGAACATTCTTGATTTGTTCTTTACAATGTTCATATAGTTTATGCCCTGAAGGAATTTTTGCTTTTGCCTTTAGTTCTACAACCACTAATATTGAGTCACGCAATAATTCATCGATAATAATTTTTTTTGGTTCTGTATTCATTACCTTAACCCTATGATCGCATTACTGCGAAAAGTTCTAATGAAATATCTGGCATTGCCCTTGGAACATAAAATTCACAACATCTGGCAAGCAACATATTTTTTGCTGCACTATGAGACAAATCCAGAGCAAAATATTGATTCTCTAAACGTAAAGGTATTGCTGCTGGTACATGATTTAATGCTTTGATCGGAATACCTGAAAGTGCTGAATGTATAATTTGTCTAACATCATCTGGCGCCCCTGCTTTACACAATATTGGAAATTGTGAAAGTAGTTGATGTCCTGGCATACTAGAGCGAACTGAAAGATAAAAATCTGCATCCTCAACAAGGCGTGAATCATTCAACCGACCTGTCCACAAGGTATCTTGATCATGAACCAAATCAATTTTAATGACGCGTGAAGGTAAGCTTTCTTCTAATAAATTACGCACTAACTCAAAAAGCGGAGGGAAAACCTCATTAAGCTTATCATGTTGATAACTAGGAATATCATTAACACTATTTGCTAATGAAAAAGTCAACAAAGAACCTGTAAACGCTGTTAAAGTTTGATAAAGACGTTCAGGATGAATTGTTGGATTATCACGTAAAAATTTAAGCTGAGGTTCAAATGAACTCAATGCATTAAGGAGCCAAAATAAAGAAACATCCGCAGTTGCAAATTCAGCAATTTGCTGATTACGTTCATGGCGCATACCAAGTAAATGCTGGCGTTTTGCTTGAATTTGAATACATAAAAGATCTAGCTCTTTTAATAATGATCCGCTTTGTGTCAAAAGATTCAATATTGGCGGAATGTATTGTAAATCTAAAACAAATCGACCATTAAGATCACGTTTTAAACGAGCAACTGGACAGGTTACATAATCACTATTATCTTCAAAATCAAATAAAAAGGTCAATGCATAACGTTCAACTGCAATTGTTTCAGAGTTTTGACCAAAAAGATCAGGTACTTCAACCCACTCTTTTCGATAACGAAGCGGTCTTTCTAAACGTTGATTATCTTGTAAACAGTTACCACCATTAGCATTTAATAATGGAATTCCGATTAAAACAGTGACTTCATTGAGTTCAACTGGAATATCTGTGTTCAACATTCTTGCTTCTGGCAAATTATCAGCAATATCAGTGTCAACAACCACGCCATCATTAAACCGAATACTGATCGATTCAGCTTTAAGACGATCAATTGAAAGTGATTGCGTATCAATATTTATTTTCTCAACTCCCCACGGATTAGCTACTAACATAGCCATTAAATTTTGTGAGGAGTATTGCCGCCATAATTCTTGTTGCTGGAATTGCTGAGGCGTCAAAAAGACGCCTTCATTCCATAAAGGACGAAAAATTTTCATTTACCCTAAGACTCCAGTTTTTTTCCTATAAAATCGATATTAATTTTTAGCTTTTGGCATTTGTGAAACCATTGATAAATTAATATCCATTCCTTCTATTTGGAAATGAGGAACTAAAAATGTTTTAACACGGAAAAAGCCTGGATTATCTTCAATGTCTTCAACAATTACTTTCGCTTCACGTAATGGGTGCGATGCTTGAACTTCATCACTTGGATCGGTCATTTCTGTAACAAGATTACTAATCCATCTGTTAAGTTCAAGTTCAAGTACTCGACGATCTTTAGTTGCACCAATATTTTCACGTTGAATAACTTTAAGATAATGAGCTATACGTGATAATAAGAAAATATAAGGTAAACGAGAATTAATGCGACTATTTGCAGTTGCTTCTTTAGTATCATAAAGCGCTGGTTTTTGTGTTGAATTAGCAGAAAAGAAACATGCATAATCTCTGTTTTTATAAAAAGATAATGGTATAAAGCCTAAATTAGCAAATTCAAACTCACGAGTTTCTGGAATAAGAACTTCCGTTGGAATTTTAACTTGATTACCTGTCCCTAAATCATAAAGATGAATTGGCAGATCTTCTACTAAGCCCCCAGCTTGTGGACCACGAATTTGAACACACCAGCCATTACGAACAAAGCTTTGTGCCATATTTGCAGCAAAAGCATAAGATGCATTAGCCCAAAGATAACGATCATGGTCAAGACCTTTAACATCTTCAACATAGTTAAAACTACGAACTGGAACAGTTTCAGGTCCATATGGTAAACGTGCTAATACACGAGGTAAAGTTAATCCAACATAACGTGAGTCATCAGTTTCTCGGAAACTGTTCCATTTTGTATATTCCGCACGGTCAAAGTAATTTCCAATATCTTTGATTGCTGCAACTTCTTCCATGGTTTCTTTACCAAAGAATTTTGGTCCGGCAGAACCAACAAATGGCATATGAGCTGAGGCAGCAACCTTAGAAATATTACGTAATAAAGCGATATCCTGAGAGCTACGATCAAATTCATAATTTGAAATGGTTACACCAATTGGTTCGCCGCCTGGTGTATCATATTCCTGAATATAAGTGTGTCTGTAAAAACCTGATTGAGAAATTTCTGGAGCATCCTCAAAATCTTGACGAAGATCCTCTTTAGATATATCTAACAGTTCAATTTTTACATTTCGACGGAAATCAGTACGATCAACTAAAAATTTTAGACCACGCCACGTTGATTCAATTTCTTGAAAGGTTTTATTATGCATCACAACATCAAGTTGGCGACTTATTTTTTGGTCTATTTGGCTGATATGATAATCAAGTAAATGCTTATCTAACTTTTCTATTTTTTGAGATGAACCTTGTATTAACTGAAGTAGTATATTAACAGCCATTGTAACTCGTTCATCTTGTGAAGTTTCAAACAAAACCTCATTATCTTCATATTTATCGATATCATTTACTTTTTTAATTGTATTTAGATTTATTTTATCAAATAAAGATTGGTAAACACTTCCTGTTTCTTGTGTAACTGTCTCTACAGTAGCTTTATTCTCTTGCTTTTGTTCCATTGTTGTTCTCTCGTAATACTTATCTTTAAGAAACTAAATTGTTATTAATTTTTTAACTAATTCTTATAAAAAAACTATTTCGTACTTTCAGATACAATTGCTTCTAATTCAGCTCGTAGCTCATCAGATAATTGTTCATCCTTAACAATTTTTTCAAGTTCATAACGAAATGTTGCGTTATCGAGCAAATTAGATTTCAAATCTCTTAGTAAATTACGCATTGCAAGCAAAGATCGTAACTGAGGGATTTTCTTAGCGACTTGTTCTGGAGAGAAATCATTCATTGATTCAAAAGAGAGATCGACATTTACATCACTACCATCATCAGCAAGCGTATTAGGAACGGTAATTTTTGCTTCAGGTTTAAAGTCTTTTAATACTGCATCAAAATTATTCTTATTGATAGACACTTTTTCTTTTTCTGAAAGAGTGCGTTTATCTTTACCACGACCATAATCACCAACAGATAAAATTTTTAACGGTAATTCAACTTTCTTTTGGGCTCCACCAGTATGAAGGTCTAGTTGAATATTGACACGTGCAGCAGGTACTTCATTTTGATAACTATTAGACATTTTAATTCCTTTATTTCCCTATTTTTTATAAACCTTAGTGGCGAGATCAATTATTGATTCGTTTCTGTTTGGAATTTACACTAATTAAAATCAATTTACAACCTTCATTAATAATTTTATTTAATTTTTTTTTAAAAAAAAAGTTCTTATTTCCTTTAATTAAAATTAGAAATTAAGGAACTTACTGTAAATATTAAGTTTTTTTTTAATAAATTATAAGAAAAATTATTTATTAAAAAATAATTTTCACATGATAAAAATTCAATCGAACATTCAATCAAAAATGTCATAGGTTAAAAAATAACCGCTTTTAGGGGTAACTTAATAATTTGTATGCATTTTTTGATAAATATAAATTTTGTGACAATAAATTTAAAAATTATAAAAACTTATTAGTAATATTAACTTTTCCATATTTATTTGTTTTTTTACTAATAAAAACAGTTTTTAATTTGACTACTATTTTTAAAAAAAGTAGTTTTACTTTTTTTTGAATGGTTAATATTTATTCAGAAATTTGTTAAGGTAGACGATAATATAATTCTAAGTATCTTATATATTAAAAAACAATAAATGCAGTCATTGTTATTTTTCTTAAAAAATGATTTTGCATTTATTATCATATAAATTATTTAGTTATTATATATAAATAGAGTTTTTATGTTGTTTAATAGTTAATATTTTCACGTATGCTTTTCTATAATATCTATCATTCATATAGACGGAACAATCTACTTTTAATTCAAATTTTATATACAATAAGATATCTATAAAAAATAACTTGTTCAATTTTAAAAATTTTAGAAAAAAAGTTTGACTTTTATCTATTTGGTGATAATAATTCTCATTAACATTTAAATAAAAATTTAACAACAATTTAAACGTCCAAAGAATTATCAGTAAAACGGATTTTACTTTTTTAAATCATCAAAACTCTCACTGATTTTCTATAATGTGCTTCAATTTGATTATATATTAAACAAAAGGAGTCGCTAATGAAGTTTAATTATTTTAAACGGCGCAAAACCCTACTATCGGTAATACTATCATCTTTGCTCGTTCTTACAGGTATGTCCGAGTCATCAGCAGCAGAAAAAAAATTTAAAGTTGTTACCACATTTACCGTTATTCAAGATATTGCCCAAAACGTTGCGGGAGATGCTGCAACTGTTGAATCAATTACTAAAGTAGGAGCCGAAATACACGAATATGATCCGACCCCTCAAGATATTACTAAAGCGCTTTCAGCCGATCTAGTTTTATGGAATGGACTTAATTTGGAACTTTGGTTTAAACGTTTTTTTGAAGATATTAAAGATGTTCCATCAGTTATAGTGACAGAAGGCATCGAACCGATGCCAATCCAAGAAGGTAGTTATAAAGGGAATCCAAATCCTCATGCATGGATGTCACCGACACTTGCTTTAACTTATATTGAGAACATTCGTGCAGCCTTTGTTAAGTATGATCCTAAAAATGCCACTATCTATAATAAAAATGCGCAGGATTATGTTGCTAAAATCAAAGCTCTTGATGCCCCACTGCGTGAGCGTTTGGCTAAAATTCCAGAAGCACAACGTTGGTTAGTGACAAGTGAGGGTGCATTCAGCTATCTAGCTCGCGATTATAATTTAAAAGAAGCCTACTTATGGCCAATCAATGCTGAACAACAAGGTACACCAAAGCAGGTTAAAAATCTTATTGATTTAGTCAGAGCGAATAAAATTCCTGTTGTTTTTAGTGAAAGTACAATTTCTGATAAACCTGCAAAGCAAGTTAGCAAAGAAACGGGCGCTAAATACGGTGGTGTGCTTTATGTTGATTCGCTTTCAACAAAAGACGGTCCTGTTCCAACCTATATCGATCTTTTAAAAGTCACGGTTGAAACCATAGCTAAAGGATTTGAGAAATAATGACACAAATATGCTTAAATGTTAATGATATCACGGTAACATACAATAATGGTCATACTGCAATTCATGATGCTAGTTTTCGCCTTAATGGCGGTACGATTTGTGCACTTGTTGGAGTGAATGGTAGTGGAAAATCCACTTTGTTTAAAAGTATTATGGGTATGATTCGACCAACCCGTGGGCAAGTAACATTTAATGATATTTCCGTTGCTCAAGCATTAAAGCAAAACATTATAGCCTATGTGCCACAAACGGAGGAAGTTGATTGGGATTTTCCTGTTTTGGTATCCGATGTCGTTATGATGGGACGTTATGGTCATATGTCTTTTTTTCGTATACCAAGTAAAGAAGATAAAAAACAAGTTGATATTGCACTTGAACGAGTGAATATGCTGGACTTTAAGCACCGTCAAATAGGTGAATTATCAGGAGGGCAAAAAAAACGTGTTTTTTTAGCAAGAGCTTTAGCGCAGCAAGGTAAAGTATTGTTACTAGATGAACCCTTTACAGGAGTTGATGTAAAAACTGAAAATGCCATTATCGATTTGTTAAAAGCTCTGCGAAAAGAAAATCATCTTATTTTAGTTTCTACCCATAATTTAGGTAGTGTGCCGGAATTTTGCGATCAAGTCGTGTTAATCAATCAAACGGTACTGGCTTTTGGACCAACCGAAACTACCTTTACCCCTCAAAATTTGATGACGACCTTTGGTGGTGCGTTGCGCTATTTGAGTTTGTCTGGCGAAAAATTACACCAAGATGAAGATCCACGAAAAGTATCCATCTTAACTGACGATGAACGTGCAGCTATTTTTTATGGTGAAGGAAAAGATGATTCTCCACACCAAGATTTGTTGGTTGATGACCAGTCAAATCAACCAAAAGGATGACAATAATGGAATTCTTACTGGAGCCATTTACCTATGATTTTATGCTTAAAGCCATTTGGGTTAGTAGTATTGTTGGCGCAGCTTGTGCTTTTTTATCAGCCTTTCTGATGTTAAAAGGTTGGTCCCTAATGGGCGATGCGTTATCACATTCGGTTGTCCCTGGTGTAGCGGGTGCTTATGCACTTGGTTTACCTTATTCGGTCGGAGCTTTTTTTACGGGATTACTTGCAGCGTTATCCATAACTATCATTCGCGCCATAACACGCTTAAAAGAAGATGCAATTATCGGTTTTATTTTCTCGACTTTTTTTGCAATTGGATTATTAATTATTTCGCTAAATCCTACTTCTGTTAATGCGCAAACTATTATTTTTGGGAATATTTTAGGCATTGATGATAGTGATATGTGGCAGGTACAAATCATTATTTTGGTTTCTTTGGTTTTGTTACTCCTTTTTTGGAAAGATCTATTAGTCGTATTTTTTGATGAAATCCACGCACGATCAATTGGTCTAAAGCCTTTGCATTTAAAAATTCTTTTTTTCACTATTTTGAGTGCTTGTACTGTCGCAGCCCTACAAACAGTTGGTGCTATTTTGGTTATTGCTATGGTCGTCACTCCTGGTGCAACCGCTTATTTGCTAACAAATCGATTTTCAAGGCTGTTAATTATTTCAGTAGTAATTGGCGCATCAACCAGTGCAATTGGTGCTTGGTTTAGTTACTTTTTAAATGGTGAAACTGGTGGCGTTATTGTTACACTGCAAACATTGGTTTTTATAGTAGTATTTTTGTTTGCACCAAAACAAGGTTTAATCTCAAACCGTTTACGAATAAGACAAAGCCGACTAAATAACGGGGCAAATATATGACAGATTTATTGGAATATCTTTATTATCCTTTTACACTGCCTCTTATGCAACGTGCCATTTTAGCGGCACTAGCCACAGGTATTGTTTGTGCTCTCCTATCATGTTTTTTAGTGTTAAAAGGCTGGTCATTAATGGGAGATGCCATATCACATGCAGTATTACCAGGCATTGTACTTGCGTTTTTAGCAGGAATTCCGATTATCATAGGCGCATTTGCGTCGGGATTATTGTGCTCGGTTGCCACGGGCTATATTAAAGAAAATAGCCGAATAAAAGAAGATACAGTAATGGGAATTGTGTTTTCGGGAATGTTTGCGTTTGGATTAGTATTGTTTTCAAAAGTAGATACATCACAACATTTAAATCATATCCTATTTGGTAGTGTACTGGGCACGAGTTATGCTGAGTTAGAACAGATTATCTTAATTGCAGGGATAGTATCAGCAATAGTGATCATCAAGCGTCGTGATTTACTATTATATTGCTTCGATCCAGTTCAAGCCAAAGTTGTAGGTTTACCAGTAAAATTATTACATTATGGATTACTTTGTGTTTTAGCTCTAACTATCGTCAGTTCTTTAAAAACAGCTGGCGTGATTTTGGTTATTGCGATGCTGATAGCACCAGGCATTATTGCATTTTCGTTAACTAAACGTTTTGAAAGGATGCTATTGATAGCAGTAATTGTTTCGATGTTTTCAACTGTTATCGGAACACTAATTAGCTTCTATTTAGATGCTTCGACCAGTGCATGTATTGTAATTTTGCAAGCCACTATCTTTTTAGGCGTACAGATTTACCAATTTATAGTAAGGCAAAGTGTAAGGAATTAATGAGAAATATTAGGTATAAGCGTGAGTATAAAGCTACTCACGCTTAATATTTTCGGTGATTGAGTATAATTATTCATCATCCATATATTTACTGGAATCGGCATAATTATCAAATCGAGAAAAGTGACCTTGGAACTTTAACCGAACTTTACCAATTGGACCGTTTCTTTGTTTACCTAATATAATTTCAGCAATCCCTTTATGTTCAGATGCCTCATTATAAACTTCATCACGATAAATAAACATAATGACGTCAGCATCTTGTTCAATAGAGCCCGATTCACGTAAATCTGAATTCACTGGACGTTTATCCGCTCGTTGTTCCAAACTACGGTTTAGCTGTGATAAAGCTACTACTGGAATTTGTAACTCTTTTGCTAACGCTTTTAATGAACGGGAAATTTCGGCAATTTCTAGAGTTCGGTTTTCAGAAATATTTGGTACACGCATCAATTGTAAGTAATCGACCATGATCATACTTAAACCTTTATGTTCACGATAAATACGTCTAGCCCGTGATCGCAGTTCCATTGGCGTTAAACCTGCAGAATCATCAATATAAATATTTTTCTTTTCAAGTAATAATCCCATCGTGCTGGAAATTCTTGCCCAATCATCGTCTTGCAATTGTCCTGTTCGGATGCGTGTTTGATCAACACGCGATAACGAGGCAAGCATACGCATCATAATTTGCTCTGATGGCATCTCTAAACTAAATATTAGTACGGGCTTTTCTTGCGTCATTGCTGCGTTTTCACATAAATTCATTGCAAATGTGGTTTTACCCATTGATGGCCTTGCAGCAATAATAATTAAATCTGAACGTTGTAAGCCAGCCGTTTTTTTATCTAAATCAATATAACCCGTTGAAACCCCTGTCACGCCGTCATGCGGACGTTGAAACAGTTCTTCTATTTTAGCAACCGTTGCTTCAAGCACTTCAGTGATACTTTTTGGACCTTCGCCCTGTTTTGTTCGACTTTCAGCAATTTGAAAGATTTTGCTTTCTGCTAAATCTAATATTTCGTTACTGTCTCGACCTTCTGTGGCATAACAGTTATCAGCGATTTCATTTGAAGCACTAATTAATTCACGCAAAATCGCCTGCTGTCGAATAATCTCACTATAAGCAACCACATTAATCGCACTTGGCGTGTTTTTAGAAAGCTCAGCTAAGTATGCAAATCCACCCACATCTGTTAATAGATCTTTGCTCTCTAAGCTTTCTGATAAAGTGATTAAATCAATCGGTGTACCTTTGCTAATCAGTGAATGCATTTCTGAAAAAATCAGCTGATGATGGCGCGAATAAAAATCACGATCCATAATCATTTCAGCAACGGTATCCCAACGTTGATTATCAAGCATCAAACTACCAAGTACAGCTTGTTCTGCCTCAATTGAATGCGGAGGCATCTTGATATTATGTAGATTTGATTTTTTCGACTCTTGATTTCTAGAATCTCTGTTTAAGCTTGTTTCATCTGTATTCATTACGTTCATCTTTTTTTAAACTAATTTATCGTTAAGCTTATTCACTTACGCTAAAAATAATGGCCCTAATGCAAGATTAGGTATTTGATACTCATCTGGATAATCCACTTGAACTAAATATAATCCTTCAGGTTTAGCGGTTGCTGCCGCTTGAGTCCTGTCTTTTATTTGTAGAAGTTCATTAATCCATATTGGCGGTTTATTGCCTACGCCAACTTCAAGTAAACTACCTACTATATTGCGAACCATATGGTGAACAAATGCATTAGCTTTAATATCAACGATGATATATTCGCCCTGCCTTGTTACTTCAATATGATGAATATTACGCCAAGGCGTTCGTGATTGACATTGTGCCGCTCTAAATGATGAAAAATCATTTTCACCTAATAGATACTGTGCGGCTTGATGCATCAATGCCTCATTCAGAGGCAAATAATAGTGTGAAACACCTTTGGCCAAAATTGCTGGACGATAACGGTTATTATAAATGACATAACGGTAACGTCGAGCTGTTGCACTAAACCGAGCATGAAAGCTATCATCGACCACTTGCGACCAACGCACGGCAATATTTATCGGTAAATGTGCATTGACCCCCATTGTCCAAGCAGTTTCAGATCGTATAGCTTGGGTTTCAAAATGCACAACTTGTCCTGTTGCGTGCACGCCCGCATCGGTTCGACCTGCACAAAATAGGTTTATTGGCTCATTGGTGACAGTCGATAATGCTGATTCTAATCTTGCTTGGATAGAATCAACTGATTGCTGACGTTGCCAACCAAAATAGCCACTACCATCATATTCAATACCTAAAGCGATTTTAGAGGTAGTCATTAATTAGGATCTCAAGCGTCTCTATCAACATTAATGCACCTAAATAGCGAACATTGTCAGCTACTGACCAAAATTGAATTTGTTCATAATGCCCATAACTATGCCGTAAATTAGACAATTTTATTGTCAATTGAGATTCTGATTCGGCGCTAACTTCCGTAACTGGTGTTGGTAAGTTACCTTCTTGTACCTCAACACCATATTCACCAAATCGCGCCATATCTAATTCAATAGGTAAACTACTCGATACATTTATTGCTTGTGAAAGCCCATAAAATACTGGCACCACAACAGATTCAATCGAAACAGGTAAATCGTAATTATTAAGAACTTTGCGAATTTGGTTAATCTGTGATTTTTCACCTAAAGTCGCATCATCACGTTCATGTGATATTGGTAATAAATTAAAAGCCAATTGTTTATCAAACAGTTCATTATCAACTGGCATACCATTAAGTAGACGTGCACTTTGTCCTGCTAGTTCATCAACACCTGGCTTACCGTAGAGCGATGCAGGAATGAAACTGGTTGCATGTAAATTGGTTAATAGTTCAGTATCTGTTAGCGATGCCACACAACGCAATAACTGACATACCGTCGCACTTGCCACTGCAACAATATTATCATTACGATATTCAGTTAACACATTGTTGTTAACTTTGGGCACAATTAATGGAATATGATCTTGAGTAGCAAAATAACCACTGGCATCAATAACAACACAACCAGAATCGGTCGCTATTTGCGCATATTTTTCACTCGTTTTTGCACCAGCAACAAAAAAGGCAAAATGGCACTGACTCCAATCCATTTGTGCACTATCAATAACCGTTAAGTTTTTACCCGCAAAGCGCACAATTTCGCCAGCACTATTATCACTTCCAACTAAATAAAGATTTTCAATCTGAAAATTATGTTTTTGCGCACTATCAGTTTGTGCTTCGTCTGTTTGAACACAATGTTCTTGTAACAATTCAACTAGCGCAGAACCTACTTGTCCTGTCGCACCAACAATCGCAATATTCCATGCAGACATATTTAATAACCCAAATAAAAAAGTTTAGTAGTAATTATATCACTATATCGTAATTATAGCGGAAAAAGATATTTCGCCATGCGATTGGCATTTGTTCTTTTTACCATTATTCATATAAAAGGAGTTGATTAGACTAGGTTTTTAAAAAAACTTAACGTCAGTTTTTAATATTTTTTTTATAACTCTAAAAAATTTTTTGGAACATTGATCGACAAAAATAATCTTTCTCAGTTACTAATTAAATAAACATCGTAAAATTAAAACGATTATAAAACAAATTTAGAAACATCTATCATGGCAAAAAAAACATTATCAACCATTGCTAAACAAGCCAATTTATCCATTGCTTCCGTGTCGAGAGTTTTAAAAAAACCACATTTAACCTCACCTATGACACAATCTAAAGTTTATCAAGCCATTGAGGAGCTCAACATTGATATTCATAATAATTTTAAACCACATAATGATCATAATGGCAGTAATAAAATACTAGTGTTGGACAATCAATTTATCACAAGAACATTAATTAACTACGGTTTGGAGGAAACGTTAACTCAAGCTGGTTTTGCAATTTTTTACTTTCGGTTTCCCTATCAAACAAAAAAAGACATCCATTATTTAATCAAATATATTAGTCAAAATTCCTTTGCTGGCATTTTAGTTATTAATGATGCGCCTTATTTGCAAGAACTTGAGCATTTTAAAAAAGCTTTACCGCCTATTGTGTTAGTTAATCACTTTTCCTTAAACTTTATATGTGTTCATTTTGATCATTTAATGATTGGACATCAAATAACCCAATATTTGTTGAATAATTTTCACAACAAAATTGCAGTGCTATTTAATGATAACAATAAAATCAGTTCAACACTTTTTTTACAAGGTTACAAACAAGCTTTACTAAGAGCAAGTATTACCATTAACAAAGACTATCTTATCGAAGATTGTTTTACCTATGAACATGGCAGAGCGGCGATTAAACAATTAATAAATAGTAACAATCCCCCTACCGCTATTATCTGTTGTGATAATGTTAATCTAAATTATTTAGATGAAAGATTTCAAAACTATCAATCTTTTTCAACAAATTATAGTGTTATCTTAGGCGCATTACATCAAGCAAAAGAGAGTGAAACTCAGCTAGCTCAGCCTATTACAATAACTTATCTTAGCCACTCAACAGATAGGCAATACAATGAATTAGATAAGCTAAGTCGTGTTAATAAACCCATGTATAAAATGGGTCAAGAAGCCGCAACCTTGCTTTGCCAATACATAAGAAATGAATTAGCTACAACTAAACGCTACCATATTATTGAAACAGAGACATTTTTTTATTAAAAATAGTAAATTATACTGTGTTAATTTAACTCAATTTAGCCAATTCATTCACTTAAACATAATTAAATATTATGAAGTTGATATTAATCGTTTTGGCGATAATTTATTAAACAGTTGTATTCCTGCTCCAATAAATTGTTCATCTTGATAGATTCTTACCAATGTTTCAACTGTTTTACTAGTATCAAGTTCAATCGTTCGACCCAATAAAATATCATCACCTTGAGCATGTGTCAGTATTACTTTAGGACAATCTTGTAATGGACTATCGACGGGCATTAAGAGTTGATCTTTATCGTTCATCTCTTCTAATGTTTCTAACGTGACCATATTTTCAATAGGATAGTTGGATACTTGCAAACGTCTTAAATAAATAACGTGTGCGCCACAACCAAGTCGTTCACCCAAATCATCAACAATCGTGCGGATATAAGTTCCTTTAGAACAATGTATCTCTAACGTCAATTCGTTTTTTTCAACATCAAATTGAATAAATTCATTTTTATAAACAGTGATAGGTCTAGCTTCGCGATCAATTACAATACCTTGACGAGCATACTCATAAAGTGGCTTACCTTGATATTTTAACGCTGAAAACATCGTTGGCACTTGTAAAATATCACCACGAAAATGTGTTAAAGCTTCATTGATTTGCGATTCAGTTACCTCAACTGATTTGGTGCTAACTATTTGACCATCAGCATCAGAAGTATCAGTTCGTTCACCAAGTTTAGCAATGACACGATAACACTTATCAGAATCTAACAAATATTGAGAAAATTTGGTCGCTTCACCAAAGCAAATTGGTAACATACCCGTTGCTAATGGATCAAGCGCTCCGGTATGCCCTGCTTTTTTCGCATTAAACAATCGCTTTACTTTTTGCAGCGCATCGTTTGACGTCAAGCCTTGTGGTTTATCTAGCAATAAAACGCCGTGAAGATCACGGCGAGTTTTTTTTATATTCATCATCTTTTTATACTGAAACGTATAGTTAACCTGAAACTTTTTTACAAAAAATTAGAAGTTATTTGTAAAATTAATCTTTATGACGCTCGTTATCTTGCTTAATAACATTCGTTACTAAATTAGACATATGCATACCTTTTACCAGAGATTCATCGTAAAAGAATTTAATCTCAGGAATAATACGTAAGCTCATAGCTTTACCAATTAAAGTACGAATGTAGCCTTTCGCATCGTTAAGCACTTTTAAACCTTGCTCGATAACTTGTGGATCTTCATCATTTAAAAAAGTCACAAAAACTTTAGCGTATGAAAGATCACGTGAAATATCTACACCAGAAACCGTTACCATACCTAAACGAGGATCTTTGATTTCTCGTTGCAAGATGATTGCAATTTCTTTTTGTAATTCATGTCCGACTCGAGATGAACGATTAAATGCTTTTGCCATATCTATTTTCCTTTAAATATAAATAAGCAAGGCTTAAACCTTGCTTATAAAAGACAGCGTAATGACTAAATCGTACGTTTGATTTCGATAGTTTCAAACACTTCAATAGTATCGCCAACGCGAACATCATTATAGTTACGTACACCAATACCACATTCCATACCATTACGAACTTCATTGACGTCATCTTTAAAGCGACGTAATGATTCAAGTTCGCCTTCATAGATAACCACGTTATCACGTAATACACGGATTGGATTATGACGTTTCACCACACCTTCCGTTACCATACAGCCAGCAATCGCACCAAATTTTGGTGATTTAAAGACATCACGTACTTCGGCAAGACCAATGATCTCTTGTTTGTACTCAGGTGCAAGCATACCGCTCATTGCTTGTTTAACTTCATCAATAAGATCATAAATTACTGAATAGTAGCGTAGATCTAAGTTTTCTGTTTCAACTACTTTACGCGCAGATGCATCAGCACGTACGTTAAAGCCTAAAATAATTGCATTAGATGCTGCCGCAAGAGAAGCGTCAGTTTCAGTAATACCACCTACACCTGAACCAATAATTTTAACTTTAACTTCATCGGTTGATAGTTTAAGTAATGAATCGGAAATTGCTTCAACGGAACCTTGAACATCTGCTTTTAACACGATATTGAGTTCAGATACATCACCTTCGGTCATGTTGGTGAACATGTTTTCAAGTTTCGCTTTTTGTTGACGAGCTAATTTCACATCGCGGAACTTACCTTGTCGATAAAGCGCAACTTCACGAGCTTTCTTCTCATCACGTACAACGGTTGCTTCATCACCCGCCGATGGCACACCAGATAGACCAAGAATCTCAACTGGGATAGATGGACCCGCTTCAGTCACTTCTTTACCTAATTCATTGCGCATTGCACGAATTCGACCATACTCAAATCCACAAAGTACAATATCGCCTTTACGTAGAGTACCTGATTGAACTAGTACGGTAGCAACAGAACCTCGACCTTTATCAAGGAATGATTCAATAACAACACCACTTGCCATTCCAGTTTCGTAAGCAGTTAATTCAAGTACTTCAGCTTGTAATAAGATCGCTTCAAGTAGTTGATCGATACCCGTACCTGCTTTAGCTGAAACATGAACAAACTGAGTATCACCGCCCCAATCTTCTGACATAACGCCATATTGAGCCAATTCGCCTTTTACACGCTCAGGATCGGCTTCTGGTTTATCAATTTTATTTACAGCAACAACAATTGGCACGTTTGCAGCTTTAGCATGCTGAATAGCTTCAATTGTTTGTGGCATTACACCGTCATCAGCAGCAACAACAAGTACCACGATATCGGTCGCTTTTGCACCACGAGCACGCATTGAAGTAAATGCCGCATGACCTGGAGTATCTAAGAAAGTGATCTCACCATTTGCAGTTTTAACATGATAAGCACCAATATGCTGAGTGATACCACCCGCTTCACCTGATGCTACTTTCGCTTTACGAATATAATCAAGTAACGATGTTTTACCATGGTCAACGTGTCCCATAATGGTCACAACAGGTGCACGTGCAACTTTTTCTGCGCCAGTATCACGATCGCTCATAAGTGATTCTTCAAGCTCGTTTTCACGACGAAGTACCACTTTATGTCCCATTTCTTCAGCAACAAGCTGTGCTGTTTCTTGATCGATTACTTGGTTGATGGTTGCCATTGCGCCCATCTTCATCATGGTTTTAATGACTTCTGAGCCTTTTACAGCCATTTTATTGGCTAATTCAGCAACGGTAATTGTTTCACCAATCACAACATCTCGGTTAACCGCTTGTACTGGTTTATTAAAGCTTTGTTGCAATGCGCTTTTACCTTTCTTTTTATGACCACTTCGTGTAACAGCTCGCGCTTCTTCACGTTCAGCTTTACCTTCAGAAAGTTTGCTACCTTTTTTCTGCTTAGTTTGTTTACCGTTGCGACCACGCCCACGAGCGCTTTCTACTTCACGATCGGTATCGTCCTCAGCCGCTCTTGCATATTTAGAAGTGGTAACATGATAATCATCATCATCTGAATTATCAGTCTCATCCGTATCACTGTATTGTTCTGCTAATTTACGTGCTTCTTCAGCCATACGTTTAGCGTCTTCTTCAAGTTTACGACGATTTTCTTCTTCTGCTTTTCGTTTAATTTCGTTAGCTTCGGCTTCTAAACGAGCCTTCTCTTCTTGTGCTTTTTTCACTTTAGGATCCACAGGGTGCGCTTGTTCTGTTTTTGCTACTTGCTTAGCTTTTTCTTCTTCAGCCTGAGCTTGTGCTTGAGCCTGAGCCTGAATTTCAGCTTGTTTTTTAGCTTCTTCTTCACGTTTCTTAGCTTCTTCTGCAGCTGCTAATCTCTCTTTTTCTTCCGCTTCTTGGCGGGCTTTCAATTCAGCTTCTTGCTTAATTTTTTCGGCTTCAAGACGAGCTTTCTCTTGTTCTGCTACAAGTTCAACTGGATCGCGCTTGACAAAAGTTCGTTTTTTACGAACTTCTACTTTAATTTCTTTGCTTTTACCGCCAGCACTTGACACATTTAAAGTTGAATGTGTTTTACGTTGCAACGTTAATTTGGTCGGACCTTGCTGAGGATTTAAATGCGCAAGCAAAGCTTCTTTTTCCTTTTGTGTAACAGTATCAGATGCTGTTTTTTTAATACCTGCATCGGCAAACTGTTGCAAAAGTGTTTGCACTGGAGTATTTATTTCCTGAGCCAGTGTTTCGATTGATACTTTGGTCATGTATAACTTTCCCTCAATTATTCATTTGCAAACCAACAAATATTACGTGCAGCCATAATAAAATCGCCAGCTTGTTTGCTTGTTAAACCTTCAATGTCGGCTAGATCGTCGGTACCTTGTTCAGCTAAATCTTCCAAAGTAGTTACGTCATGTTGTGCTAATTGATAGGCCAATTCTTGTGTCATACCTGCCAAATCTAATAAATCTTGAGCAGGTCTTTTGTCACCACTCGTCGCTAATGCCATTGTGGTTAATGCATCCTTTGCTCGACTTCTTAATGCTTCAACAAGTTCTTCATTAAGTTCTTCAATTTCAAGTAATTCATCAACAGGTACATAAGCAAGTTCTTCCAATGAAGTAAATCCTTCTTCAACTAATAGTTGTGCAAGATCTTCTTCAATATCTAAATGCTTCATGAAATTACTAATTGAAGCAAAAGATTCTGCATGATGTTTTTCTTGTAAATCTTCGGTACTCATAACATTTAATGTCCAGCCCGTAAGCTGTGATGCTAAACGAATATTTTGCCCATTTCGACCAATTGCCTGTGGCAACGTATCGGCATTAACGGCGACATCCATAGTATGTTTATCTTCATCAACAACGATTGACACCACATCTGCAGGCGCCATAGCGTTAATTACGTATTGTGCTGGGTTATCATCCCATAAAACAATATCGATTCGCTCACCACCAAATTCATTTGATACCGCTTGAACACGTGCACCACGCATACCAACACAAGCACCGACTGGATCAATACGACGGTCATTGCTGCTAACTGCAATTTTGGCACGCGATCCTGGATCACGAGCAACACCTTTAATATCAATCATCTCTTCACCAATTTCTGGTACTTCGATACGGAATAATTCTTCCATCATCTCAGGGTTAGAACGACTGATACAAAGTTGTGCTGGTTTGTTATCTTGTTCAACAAGGTATAAAATACCACGAACACGGTCACCAATACGAAAGTTTTCACGTGGTAACATGTCATGACGTAACATCATTGCATCGGCATTATTACCTAAATCAAGAATTACACTATCACGGTTAGTTTTCTTGACAATACCCGTTACGATTTCACCAATGCGATTTCTGAACATGTCAATTACCATGGCTCGCTCAGCTTCACGTACTTTTTGTACAATAACTTGTTTCGCTGTTTGGGTAGTAATACGGTCAAATGCTACTGATTCAATCTGTTCTTGAACATAATCACCGAGTTGTACTGATGGATCTTCATATTGTGCTGCTTCTAATGTTATTTCTTTCGTTGGTTGAGAGACATCACTCACAACATGCCAACGACGGAATGTGTCATAATCGCCTGTTTTATGGTCGATTTTTACAATAACGTCAATATCCACATTCTGTTTCTTTTTAGTGGCTGTTGCTAATGCTGTTTCTAGCGCTTCAAAAATTTTGTCACGCGTTAGTGCTTTTTCATTTGATACTGCTTCAACAACAGCTAAAATTTCTTTATTCATCCTTTACACCCGTACTCTATTTAAGGTTAAAATTAGGTACTATGTTTGCTTTCTGTATATTACTAAAAGCAAACACTTCATCATTATCTTCCACCGTTAATGTAATCATGTCATTATCAATGGATTTTATCCTACCTTTCCACTTGCGACGATTTGCAACAGGAATACGTAAACTAATAGTGACTTCTTCACCAATAAAGCGTTGATAATGTTCAAGCGTAAACAGAGGTCTATCCATACCTGGCGATGAAACTTCAAGGTTATAGGCGTCTTTGATAGGGTCTTCAACATCAAGTACTGCGCTAATTTGTCGGCTAACATCAGCACAATCATCAACAGTTATACCATTTTCATTATCAATATAGACTCGAAGTACAGGATAACGACCACGAATGTATTCAACGCCAACTAACTCAAAACCAAGTGCATTTACTGGTTCTTGAATGATATCAGTTAATTGCTGTTCTATATTAGCCAAACAAACCTCCACTGCAGAAAATAAAAAAGGGCATAAAGCCCAACATTCTTTTTAAACTTACGCTTAAAATCACAACACGAAAAAAAACCTCGACATGCGAGGCTACATTTAAAAAACCAATTATAATGAAGCCACTTGAGTTGAACTTTCATGCAATAAAAAGGGTTGATTGATTTATGAATGAAAATTTAAGTGGTTGCGGGGGCTGGATTTGAACCAACGACCTTCGGGTTATGAGCCCGACGAGCTACCAAGCTGCTCCACCCCGCGATAGATGACTGAGAATTATACTTCTTTTTGGATAAAATGCAACTTAAAATCACGCTCGTTTTATCAATTATGCTTAAAGTTTTTAAAAATAACACACTTTAACTTTGCTTGTGTATTCAGGTAAATTAAGCATAATTGATTACCTAATATTGGTATAAAAATCCATATTTCAAGTTCATTATACCAATGTTAGTTCTTTAAATAAGATTACTTGCTTGTCGCCTGTTTCATCGTTTTAACAAAGCTCGCTAATTCACTCAGCATTTTATCTGTGTTATCCAGATTATGCTCAATAATTTTAACTGTAGCCGAACCCGCGATAGCCCCAGCAGCACCCGATTTAATGGCTTCACTGACTTGAAACGGTTCAGAAATACCAAATCCTTGAATCGCTGGCGGAGCACCATATTCATGCAATTTATCAAGTAAATGGGTTAAAGGTTTATTAGCACGATTTTCAGTACCTGTTACGCCTGCACGCGAGACCAAATAAGTATAACCTTTACCTTGTTTAGCAATATTCTTTATCACTTCATCATCTGCATTAGGCGGACAAATAAATATTGGGTCAATTCCATGTTTTTCAGCAGAATCGGTAAATTCTGGTGCATATTCCACAGGTAAATCAGCAATTAATACTGAATCGACGCCCGCTTTGGCACATTTAGCATAGAAGTTATCAATACCATTTTTGAACACCAAATTAGCATAAATAAGCAAACCTATTGGGATATCAGCATTTTGCTTTCTTATTTTACTTAAAATTTCAAACGATTTTTCAACGCTAATACCACCTTTAAAAGCACGAATATTAGCATTTTGAATGGTTGGACCATCGGCCATTGGATCTGAAAATGGGATACCTAATTCTAAGGCGTCAGCACCTGCATCAATCAAGGTTTGGATAATTTCTAGCGAAAGATCAGGTGTTGGATCGCCAACCGGTACAAAAGGAACAAATGCACCACGTTTTTCCGCTGCTAAAGTTGCAAACAGTTTTTGATAACGGCTCATTGTATTTCTCCTTTTGCTTTTAAAACATCATAAACAGTAAATATATCTTTATCACCACGACCAGATAAGTTAACAATTAATAGTTGTTCTTTGTCTGGGTTTTCTTTAATCATTTTCATCGCGTAGGCTAATGCATGTGATGATTCAAGTGCGGGGATAATTCCTTCATGACGGGATAATTCTTTAAACGCATCAAGTGCTTCATCGTCAGTAATCGAAACGTATTGCGCTCGACCAATGCTATCTAAATAAGCATGTTGTGGGCCCACTGCTGGAAAATCAAGTCCTGCTGAAATTGAATAAGACTCTTCAATTTGTCCTTCGTCAGTCTGCATCATTGGGGTTTTCATTCCAAAATAGATACCTAACTTGCCATGTTTTAATGAAGCGCCATGCTCGCCACTTTCAATACCATGCCCGCCGGGCTCAACACCAATTAATTTAACGGATTTATCATCAATAAAGTTAGCAAACATACCAATCGCATTAGATCCTCCACCAACACAAGCAATAACAGCATCAGGCAGACGGCCTTCACGCTCTAAAATTTGCTGTTTAGCTTCACGGCTGATCATTTGTTGAAATTCACGCACAATAGTTGGGAAAGGATGTGGACCCGCTGCTGTACCAAGCATATAGTGAGCGTGTTCATAGCTACCAGACCAATCGCGTAGCGCTTCATTACAGGCATCTTTCAACGTTGCTGAACCTGTTTCAACCGGAATCACTGTGGCGCCCATTAGTCGCATTCTAAAGACATTAGGTGCTTGACGTTGAACATCTTTTGCGCCCATATAGATTCGGCATTTTAAGCCTAATAGCGCACAAGCTAAAGCTGAAGCAACACCATGCTGCCCTGCTCCAGTTTCGGCAATAATTTCAGTTTTACCCATGCGTTTAGCCAGTAAAGCTTGACCTAATACTTGATTGGTCTTGTGTGCCCCACCATGCACTAAATCTTCTCGTTTTAAATAAAGTTTAGTTTTAGTGCCCGCAGTTAAATTTTTACATAATGTCAGCGCAGTTGGTCGACCGGCATAATTAATTAATAGATCATTGAATTCTTTTTGGAAATTTGGATCATGTATCGCTGATAAAAAAGCTTGCTCAAGTTGTTCTAGTACAGGCATTAATATTTGGGGGACATATTGCCCACCAAACTCACCAAAATAAGGATTTAATTTAGACATAACCATTCCTTTTTATAATTAAAAATTAAATTTGTTCAAATACTGCGTTGATTTTCTGTTTATCTTTGATGCCAGGCGACTGTTCAACTCCTGAATTGAGATCAACCCCAATCACACTGGTTGCAATAGCTAACTTAATATTTTCTGGATTGATGCCTCCAGCTAAAATCACATTACTTAACTCATGATTCTCAAGTAATGACCAATCAAAACTTTTACCTGTTCCACCCGCACCATTGTCAAAGACATAACGTGAAACTAATGGATTATGATGCTCTGGGACTGTGCCATCAATACTTAGTGCTTTCCAAATTTGGCAGGTTAAAGGTAGCTTTTCGCGTAAAGCTTGTATGTAGTCAGCATCTTCTTTACCATGCAGTTGCACGGCGTAAAGAGATAACTGCTCAGCAATTTGACATACTTCATCAATGTTTTGGTTTTTAAAAACGCCCACCCAATTAAGAGGTGCCGCCGACATCACACTGCGGGCTTTATTGGGTTGAATATAACGCGGTGAACTGCTAACAAAAATCAACCCGCCATATACTGCTCCTGCTTGGTAAACATTGACCGCATCTTCGGCACGAGTTAAACCACAGACTTTATTTTCACCCAACACGACTTTGCGAATGGCTAAATCTAAATTAGGCTCTGACATCAACGCGCTGCCAATTAAAAAGCCTTTGGCATACTGACGCAGATCCTTTACTTGATTATGAGTATAAATTCCTGACTCGCTAATAACAATGCGATCGTCAGGAATCGTTTTCGATAAATTCTTAACTCGATTTAAATCTACGGTAAGATCGCGCAAATTACGATTATTAATGCCAATAACTTTAGCTCCTAATTTAATTGCTCGTTCTACTTCGCTTTCAGTACTCGCTTCGGTTAAAACGCCCATATTAAGTCGATGAGCAACCTCACTTAACTGTTGATACTCATCATCTGTCACGACTGACAGCATTAATAAAATGGCATCAGCTTGATAATAACGAGCCAAATAAATTTGGTATTCATCAATAATAAAATCCTTACAAAGTACAGGTTGTGTCACCTCTTTACGTACAATCGGTAAAAATTCAAAATGACCTTGAAAATATTTTTCATCGGTCAAAACAGAAATAGCTGATGCATAATTTTTATAAATTTTAGCAATTTCGGCTGGGTCAAAATCATCACGAATTAATCCTTTAGACGGCGAAGCCTTTTTGCACTCCAAAATAAACGCCGTTTTAGCTTGATTTAAAGCTTGATAAAAATCACGATCACTGGGTTTCACATTCGATTTAAAAGTTGCAAGTGGTTTAGCTGCTTGCTGCTGAGATAACCAAATCTGCTTATCATGAATGATCTTTTTTAATACTGTTGCCATTTCAACATTTTTGGTTAATGCTGCAATTACCATATTATTCTCCATCTATTATCTTGCTGCTAACTTCTGCAATAACTCGTAAGATTTACCGCTATGCATCATATCGATCGCGCGTTTTGCATTCTGTTTAATATCAGCTTGTCCAAACAAACTCATCAACATCGCTACATTGACAGCTATTGCTGCTTCATGAGCAGGTTTACCATGACCTTGTAAAATCGCAATTAACATATCACGATTCATCTCTGGCGTACCGCCCTCAATATCTTTTACTGTATAAGTTGGTAAACCAAAATCTTCTGGCGTTAAAGTAAAATAACGAATTTCGCCGTTTTTAACTTCACCCACTTGGGTAGCACCATGAATCGCTACCTCATCCATCCCTGCCCCGTGTACCACATAAGCATGAGTATAGTTAAGCATTTTTAATGTTTCTGCAATAGGTTGGATCAAATCAGGATGATAAACCCCTAGTAAAATACGTTTAGGACGAGAAGGATTAATCAATGGTCCTAATACATTAAAAATAGTACGTGTTTTTAACTGTTGTCGTACTGGCGCTGCATGACGGAACCCTGAATGATACTGCTGGGCAAACAAGAAGCAAACACCTAATTCATCTAGGGCTTTACGTGATGCTTCGGCTGGCATATTTAATTTAATTCCCAAAGCAGATAACACATCAGAAGATCCCGATTTGCTCGACACGCCACGATTACCATGTTTTGCCACTTTATAACCCAATGCAGCGGCTACAAAGGCACTGGCGGTTGAAATATTAATACTGTTCGTACCATCCCCACCTGTACCGACTATATCGGTAAAATCATAATCAGGTATATCAAAACTATCTGCATTTTCAAGTAAAGCCTGCGCTGCTCCCGCAATTTCATCTGGTTTTTCGCCACGCACTTTCATACTGATGATAGCCGTTGCTAATACCGTTGGCTCAATTTTACCTTGAATGATGAGGTTGAAAAGTATTTTGCTTTCTTCCTGCGTAATTGTTTGGCCTAAATACAACTTATTTAATATTGGTTGAATATTGTATTCTTGTTTATCAACAATTGCTTTTTGCTGATTAGGTTCGGCTATTTTTTGTGGTGGATTAAGTGCCCAAGCTATGGTTTGCTCTAACAGTTTTACACCTTGAATGGTTAAAATCGATTCCGGATGAAACTGAAAACCACAAACTCGATCCTCATCATTGCGCACAGCCATTACAATATTGTTGCCAAGTGCATTAATCGTGAGCGTTTTGGGAATATTCTCACCTTTTAAAGAATGATAACGCGCAACGGGCAATGGATTAGGCAACCCTGCAAACATCGCTTGCTCATCATGCTCAATAAGCGATGCCTTACCATGTAAAATATCACCCGCCGGCACAATACTGCCGCCATAGGATTCAACAATAGCTTGATGCCCAAGGCAAATACCAATGATTGGTAATTTACCTTTTAACCGTTTTAACAGTTCAGGCATAGAGCCCGCTTCGCTTGGTGTGCCAGGACCTGGAGATAACATTAAAATAGGATTTTGCATTTGTGATAATTTTTCAATAATCACATCGGCAGGAATCGTATTACGATAGACAGTCACACAATGTTTGCTATTACGTAATTGATCAACCAAGTTATAAGTAAATGAATCAATATTATCAATAAATAAGATATTAGCCATTAGAATACACCTTCTACATTATGTGCTGTCATAATCGCCCTAACTACTGCGCGAGCTTTATTACGTGACTCGTCTGATTCGGACTGAGGATCCGAATCCAACACCACTCCCCCACCAGCTTGCACTGTGGCTATGCCATCTTCAACATAAGCACTGCGAATCACAATACAGGTATCAAGATCACCATTTGCGGTAAAATAACCTACCGCTCCGCCATAACTACCCCGTTTCACTTTTTCGGATTCGGCAATTAATTGCATTGCACGTACTTTTGGTGCGCCAGTTAATGTACCCATATTCATCGTGGCTTTATAAGCATGTAATGCATCTAAATCTTGACGTAGCTGACCCACAACCCGAGAAACCAAATGCATCACAAACGAATAGCGATCGACTTTCAACAACTCTTTAGTATAACGTGTACCCGGCTCACAAATACGAGCTAAATCATTGCGGGCTAAATCAACCAGCATTAGGTGCTCAGCCAACTCTTTTTTATCAGTTCGCATCTCAAGTTCTAAACGACTATCCAAATCATGGTCAATATCGCCATTTTTGGTCAGACCTCGTGGGCGTGTGCCAGCAATAGGGTAGATTTCAACTTGATTGGTTGCCTTAGTATATTTAAGTGCACTTTCAGGTGAAGCACCAAATAACACAAAATCTTTATCTTGCATATAAAACATATAAGGACTTGGATTATTGGTTTTTAGTACTTGATAAGCTGATAATGGTTTTGGACAAGGCAATGTAAAACGTCTCGATGGTACTGCTTGAAAAATCTCGCCTTGCTGAATGGCATCTTGCATTTTTTTTACGATGGTATTGAAATCATCATCGCTCTTATTGCAACTTACATCGATTTTGGCAAGCGATTGGCTATCAATTGGCTTCATCGGTTTGCTTAACGTTGTTTGTAGCTCATCCAATCTTTGCGTTAATCGTTCAATTTCTTTAGTGTCAGACGTAAATGCGGTTGCTTTTAAAATGGATAGATGATCTTTATGATTTATTTCTAATAGTGTTTCAGCTAAATAAAAACAGAAGTCTTGGCAACGCTGTTCAGAAGATAAAATTGGTAGATTTTCAAATCCCGCGACCAGATCATAACAAAATAATCCGCCAACAAAAACCGCATCTGGACTGGAATTTTCTGGTACATTAACGACTGTTAACAAGGTTCTTAATGCATCAAATACCGACAAAGATTTCAAACGTGAATCCTCATCTTGCAGATGATCAATATCAGGAAAAACTAATGTTAATATTTGCGCATTAGCGAACGTTTTAACCACTTTATCGTCAACGGCTTGTTGCAACAAAGGTAATAGTTTTTCACCATTGGTTGTTAACGCTTCAATAGTGACTTTGGTATTCAGCGCTGAAATGCGCAAAGCACTATCAACAATCATCACACTTTTAATGCCTTGCTTATTATCAATTTCAGCCGATTCAAGCAGCAACGTTGCAGGTCGGCTATCACACAATTGATAAAACACCTGAGTCGGATCTTGATAATAACCGATAGTTTTGGTTATTTGAGTTAATGTTGGCTTATTCATTGTTGACTCTCTATGTTTAAATTTTTATTCAGACGAATTCTTTTAATATCCTAAAACTAAAAAACCCGCATTAAGCGGGTTTTGCGAAAAAGACTATCCATCATCACATTACCCGCAAAATGAACCACACCACCAACCGAAGTAAGCGAATGAACGAGTAATAAGATGTAAAGATTGTATTTTCATGATGTTATCGGTATAAAATAAATTTTGTACTATTAAACTAGTTCAATGATGCAATGTCAAGTGAATATTTTATGTTCGATGAATAAAATTTAATTTTTATAAAATAAAAAAGCGCGTTGATTAATCCGCGCTTTTTATTATCAACGTAATGGCATTTCCGATTGAACTACTTTAATCGGCTTGCTTCTGGTTTTAGATTGAGAAGTTCTCACATGGTTTGTGATCCACAATTTATGGTGAGGTTGACATTGAGGACCTAAGTAGATCTTTTCAAGATAATCTTCTATTTTGCCATAATTAACAAATAGACTACTCGCATAAGCATAATTTGTCGGTGCTTGTATTAACTCATCTGCAATATTGGTAATATAAATCATCCGACACTCATCTTCATCCTCAAAAGCGGCATGCTTGACTAAACATGAGATAGGCATCAATGCTAAAGCAATCAATTGATCCAAATTAGTTATTTTTTCGATTATCTCTTTTTGCTCAGATTCTTTAGGATTTTTAAAAAAATCAATAATTTCTTTGATTTTTTCTAATTTTTCTCTAATTCTAGTTATTTTTTCTTTTTCTTTTTCTTTTTCTTTTTCTTTTTCTTTTAGCAAGTTTAAATAATCTTCCCATTTATCATCAATTTTTTCAGGAGAATCACTTTGATGTTCTAAATAAAAGGAGTACTTGTTACGTTTAGCAATACTAATGTAGCCATTTTTTGGATCAAAGTAGAGACAACGGAATAAAGGCAAAGAACCAACAGAAGATGTAATATTTTTTTCAGCAACATTTTCAGGATTTTTTGGGTTTGAATTTTCTTTTAAATCATTTTGTTGCGAACTTAAATTTTCATATTTGAATAAAGAATTAATACCCTCGGAGTTAATAGTTCGCTTAATATTTTTACTAAAAAATTCCTGATTAAAAACCACACTGACACTTGAACCGACAATATTGTTTTCATTACCATAAAGCCTGAATTGATTTAATGAATTATGATTAAATGAAAAACTAGCTAAAAACGTTTTGATTTCATTATTATTTTCAGTATTTATACCTAACCAATAAGTTAAAACTTGGTTTTCTGTCGGATCATTCATAAAATCAACCACATTCAAACGAAAGTCACTTAGTTTATTTTTTAAAAGATTAAATAACACTTCTGGTTTGGTGTAATGAGCCACTTGTCGCTCAAATACTTGTCCATCATTATTTTCAGATTCATTTAAATTAAACTTTACAAGTAATTCTTTTTGTATGTTAATTGTTAATTCTCTAATATCACAAATTTTGGCAACCAATTTATCTCTTTGTTTTTCTTTAAATATTGATGAATCTTTATTGCTAATCACAGATAACATCATTTGAGCAATAATATAACTTTTAAATGAATTATCAGAATAAGCCACATTTTGATAATATTCTTCTGGTGATTTTAAATTAGTTTTTGTTTTTTCAAAGAAATTATTATCACCTAATTTTCTTTGTGCTTTAAAATAACTATCTGGATCATCTTGCTTTTCAACATTTAAATAAAAACGTTCAGCTTCCTCAATATTTTGTTTATTTTGATAAATAACACCTAAATTAAATTGTGCCGCAGCATATGCCACTGGATTATCTTGCTTTTCAATTTTTAAATAATAGTGTTCAGCCTGCTCAATATCTTGTTTATTTTGGTAAATAAGACCTAAATTAAATTGTGCCACAGCATATGCCGCTGAATTATATTGATTCTTAATATTTGAATAATATACTTTTGCCTTATTAAATTTATTATATTCATATTGGTAAATAATACCTAAATGCAATTGTGCTACAGCATATAATTCTAGATTATCTCGCTCTTCAATTCTTGAATAATATTCTTCTGCCCACTCAAAATTATTATATTCAAATTGGTAAATAAACCCTAAATGTAATTGTGCTGCAAAATATACACCTGAATTATCATCCTTTTCAATATTTAAATAATATTGTTCTCCCCGCTTAATGTTATGTTTTACTTCTTGGTAGATAATACCTAAATTCAATTGCGCTTGAGCATATGCCTTTGGATTATCTTGCTTTTCAATATTTAAATAACAATGTTCAGCCTTCTCAATGTTATGTTTTTCTGTTTGGTAGATAATACCTAAATTCAATTGTGCTCGAGCATATACCTCTTTATTATCTTCCTTTTTAACCTCTAAATAACATTGTTCAGCCTTCTCAATGTTATGTTTTTCATTGTAGTAAATAACACCTAAATTCAATTGTGCTGCAGCATATATATCTGGATCGTCTTTATTTTCAATCTTTAAATAATGTTTTTCAGCTTTATTAACGTTATGTTTTTTATAGAAGTAGATGATACCTAAATAAAGTTGAGCTTTAGCGTATATATCTGAATTTTCTTTCTTTTTGATTTTTTTAAAATGTTCTATTGCTTGTTGCCAATCTTCTTTATATTCATAATAAATTTTACCCAAATCATACTGAGCCTCTGCATATTTTTCTGCGCCATCTTGCCGAGTAATTTTTTTGAGTTGCTCAATTAGTTGTTCAATGTCTAACTCTGTATTTTGTTGTTCCATTCCAATTCCTTTTTTTATTATTTTTATAATCAATTAATAGTATTTAAGGTATTACACTGTTAATAATATTAGGTATACTTTTTAGTCATTTGATTTTATCAACAGTTCAATAAAATACGAAAATATTTTGTTAATAGATTTTATTTTGAACAATTTTATTATAAATATGTTTACGTTTATAAGTAGAATCAATGCAAGAAGCTATTTTAATTTCATATAGTTATGTAAATTAATAATTTGTCAAAGTATCTTATAGCGATTAAAATGATTTACACTTTTAAATTATCCCTAAAAACCAGAGAATTTAACTTATGCCTATATTTTATCTTCTTATTGCAGTGATTGTTTTACTTGCTCTAGTAACTGTTTTTAAAGCCATTACCATTGTGCCACAAGGATACCAATATACTATTGAGCGTTTTGGTAAATATACTCATACTCTTGAACCAGGTTTAAATATTATTATTCCTTTTATGGATGGTGTGGGTCGTAAAATTAATATGATGGAACAAGTGCTTGATATTCCATCTCAAGAAGTCATTTCTAAAGATAATGCTAATGTGCAAATTGATGCAGTTTGCTTTATTCAAGTCCAAGATGCCGCAAGAGCCGCTTATCAAGTCAATCAACTTGAACGTGCAGTGATTAATCTTATGATGACCAACATTCGTACCGTACTCGGTAGTATGGAACTTGATGAGATGCTATCGCAACGTGACCACATTAACTCAAAATTACTGAGTATTGTTGATGATGCAACCAGTCCTTGGGGCATTAAAATCACCCGTATCGAAATCCGAGATGTGCGTCCACCGGCAGAGTTGATTGCAGCCATGAATGCACAGATGAAAGCTGAGCGTAATAAGCGTGCTGAAATTCTAGAAGCTGAGGGGATCCGCCAAGCCGCTATTTTACGTTCCGAGGGTGAAAAACAGTCTGAAATTTTAAAAGCCGAGGGTGAAAAACAAGCCGCATTTTTACAAGCTGAGGCTCGTGAACGTGCCGCAGAAGCGGAAGCAAAAGCGACACAAATGGTATCGGATGCGATTGCCGCTGGTAATATTAATGCAATTAACTACTTTGTTGCGCAAAAATATACTGAGGCATTACAACAGATCGGCGCTTCAGATAACAGTAAAGTGGTAATGATGCCGCTTGACGCTTCATCGCTGATGGGAAGCATTGGCGGTATTGCGGAATTAATTAAAAATTCTAAATAATCGGTATTAAATTAAGTTTAAGTAACACAAATTTCCTAGCTGATAACCAATTAGCTAGGAGATAATTGAAAAATATATTTCAATCAATAAATGAAAGGTAAAACCAATGTCTGATTTTTTAATGGTTATTTATGATTCTCCTCACTGGGTATTTATTGCTTTAGGCGGTCTGTTGCTGATTGCTGAACTATTAGGAACGGGCGGATATGCACTCTGGAGTGGAATTGCAGCCATTGTTGTTGGTTTAATCGCTTGGATTTTACCTTTATCTTGGCCTGTTTTGTGGATCCTTTTTTCGATTTTCACTCTCACTTCAGCTTATATTTGGTGGGTTGTATTAAAAAAACGAGATCACAATCAATCACGAAAAAATCAGATCAATCAACCTCAACAGGAGTTAATTGGCATTAAAACGGTTGTTACCGATGCGATTATTAATGGTTCAGGGCGAGTTAAAATTAAAGATGGGACTTGGTCAGCAAGATGTGATAAAGATCTCGACGTTGGTCAATCAGTTGAGGTTATTTCAATTAATGGTTTAACTTTGCATGTAAAACCTTTAAATCATGAGTGATATTGTATTGGTTGAATTAATCAGAAACAATTTAATTACAAGGCACGTCATTGACGCGTTTTTTTATGGTCATAATCGAAAATACTCAATAGCTAAAATGAGCAGTTAATCGGTCAACTCTCGTCATTAATTCACTCAATCCTAAATATTATTTCGGGTATTTCGCTTAACTTAAATAGTAGTTCGCCCAAATCATTTTCCAATTCAACAATCATTCGAGTGTTCACCAGTGGTGAAATAGAAAATTGCGCAGCGGTTTTTTTAAACTGAATACTTCTACCGTTTCTACAAAATATTTCAACGCATCTAAACGATTCAATCATGATCTCATTTTTTGGAATTGTATTTTCTTATTTTAGGCATTGTAAGAGATCATTTAGGAGATTACAATTTAATCGATAGCTTTATAAAAAAGCAACTATCTAATAAAACAACCTCACTTTTAGATAATGGATAAGGATTCAATTATGAATGCATTAATCTCTCGACGTCGTTTTTCAAAATTATCTACCACTGTCGGAGCCGGTATGGTGTCTGCTCGTACAGCCCCGATTACCCCAACCGCCCAAATGAAATATCACTACACAGGCGGTAATGTAAAAACAAAAGCCTACGCCGCTTTTGATGAATCGGGAGAACTGCGTCCATGGGAGTTTGAACGTCGTCCTGTAGGAGATAATGATATATTAATCGAAATCAAATACGCCAGCATTTGTCATTCAGATATTCATCAAGAAAAAGGCGACTGGGGCAAAATGACCTATCCGCAAGTACCGGGTCATGAGATTGTGGGCATTGTTGTTGCTGTTGGGAAAAATGTGACCAAATTTAAAATAGGTGATCGTGCAGGTGTGGGTTGCATGGTTGATTCTTGTTTAAAATGTGAAAGCTGTAAAAATGGTTTAGAACAACATTGTGACAATCAACAAACGATATTCACCTATGGCAATCCAGACAACCGTGAGCCAACCACAATCACTCAAGGCGGTTACTCCAGTCACATTGTAGTACGCGATCATTTTGCGGTACATATTCCTGAAAACATCAATCTACAAGAAGCCGCGCCATTATTGTGTGCTGGCATAACTACATATTCGCCATTAATGAAATACAAAATCAATAAAGGTGATAAAGTCGGCGTTGTCGGCATTGGAGGTTTAGGACACTTAGCGGTGAAAATTGCTATTGCCAAAGGAGCCAAAGTCTATGCCTTTACTACGACGGCTGAAAAAGAACAAGATATCCGTAAACTTGGTGTGGAAGAAGTGATTGTAGTCGATGATCTTAGTAAATTACAACCTTATAAAGGCAAATTAGATTATATGATTGCTACCGTGCCAGAACAGTTTGATGCAGCACAATACGCGGCAACTGTAAAACCATTCGGTTATTTTACCGTGGTTGGAATGGGGAAAAATTTTATGCTTGATATTAATAATATTGTATTGTCACAGTCACGGGTAAATTTTAATGCTTCAATGATTGGTGGTATTGCTGAAACTCAAGAGCTTTTGGAGTTCTGTTCTCAAACAGGAGTGCGCCCACAAATTCAAATGATCAGTGCAAATCAAATTAATCAAGCATGGAAAGATGTGGTAGCGAAAAAAGCACGCTTCCGCTATGTGATTGACGCTGCTACCATTTAAATTAAATTAGCAAATTAAAGGCAAAACGTATCATCAAACATCATTAGAACCAAAAGTCGTATTAAATTAACGGCTTTTGGTTTAAGGATATAAAGATACGGCTTTCCGATAGTATAAATCTTCACGAAAAAAGCAGGAAAAGTTCACATCATTGACAAGATTTTTGATATTGCTTTTATCCTGATGAGTTAATAATAATTAAATCAAAAATTGACGATATCTTTCTAAAAAATAGAGCATTAGCCATTACATGCAAGATAGAATTAGGCAACGAGCAAAAGCTTGTCAACATGGAAATCTTTCCAAGAAAATCAAATTAGAGCAAATTAAATAGCAATCTATTTTTGAATTCGTAAATTTATTTATAAAAAATGCTCATCAACCGATATTGATTGATGAGCATAAAATGAAAATTGATTATTTATCACTACCATTAGGATGCCTGATTAATAGAACATCCTAATGATGATTAACTAATGTGACATAGACGTTTTTACACCACCTTCTGGAATAGGTACATAAGCGGTTTCTTTATCGGTTCTATGTTTGTTATTACGAACTTTTAAAGCTGTCTTAATACCAAAGAAGATAATGCTATAAACAACGACCAAGAATAGAATGCTTAAGCCTGCATTAGTATAATTGTTGATTACAATATGGTGCATGTTATCAATTTGCTGTTGCGTTAATGAACCGCCCTCAGCGATACGACGTTTATACTCGCTTGCTAAATAGAAGAATCCTTCTAATTGGGGATCATTACTGAATAATTTCAATGCTAATGCCCATGTTGTACAAATTAATAACCATATTGCTGGAATAACTGTTACCCAGACATATTGCGCTCGTTTCATCTTAATTAATACAACAGTTGCAAGCACAAGCGCCACAGCTGCTAACATTTGGTTAGAGATACCAAATAATGGCCATAAGCTCTTAACTCCACCTAATGGATCCACAACGCCTTGATAGAGTAAATAACCCCATAGACCAACACAACCTAATGTGCCGATAAAGCCTGCTACTAGCGAATCTGTTTTTTTCAAGAATGGTACAAAGTTACCTAATAAGTCTTGTAACATGAAGCGACCAGATCGCGTACCAGCATCTAATGCAGTAAGGATAAACAGTGCTTCAAATAAGATCCCAAAATGATACCAAAAGCCCATATTGGCGCCCGGAAGAATTTGATGGAATACATGAGCAATCCCCACTGCTAACGTTGGTGCGCCTCCAGCACGATTTAGTACAGATGGTTCACCAATATCTTTTGCAGTTTGTAGGATTTCTTCAGGTGAAATGACAAATCCCCAAGAACTTACCGTTGCAGCAGCATGTGTTGTGACATCCTTTAATTGTGCCAAAATCACTGGTGCTTCATCAGTTCCAAGTTTATGCAAATCTGGCATGGTGATACCTAACGCCGCTGGCGGAGTATTCATCGCAAAATAGAGACCCGGTTCAATAATTGAGGCTGCAACTAAAGCCATCATTGCCACGAAAGATTCCATTAACATTGCACCATAACCAATAAAACGTGCGTCTTTTTCATTAGCCAATAATTTTGGTGTAGTACCTGATGAAATCAGTGCATGGAATCCTGAAACCGCACCACAAGCAATGGTAATAAACAAGAATGGAAACAACGAACCTTTCCAAACAGGACCTGTACCATCGACATATTGGGTAACGTCTGGCATTTTTAAGTCAGGATTTAAAATAACAATACCTATTGCGAGACCAACAATTACCCCGATTTTTAAGAAAGTCGCTAAATAATCGCGTGGTGCTAAAATTAACCACACTGGTAACATAGCAGAAACTAATGCATAACCCACAAGAACAAAGGTGATTGTGGTTGCCTTGAACGTTAACGCGGGTCCCCAATAAGGATCATGAGCAATAACACCACCAAACCATATTGATAAGATTAATAACACAATACCAATAACTGAGACTTCTAAAACTCGTCCTGGTCTTAGGAATCGCATATAAATACCCATAAATAAGGCAATTGGTACGGTTGAGCAGACGGTAAATACCCCCCAAGGACTTTCAGCTAATGCTTTAACAACGATTAATGCTAATACGGCTAGTATAATTAGCATAATTAAAAAACAACCAAATAAGGCAATGGTTCCCGGAAAAGGCCCCATCTCTTCTTTTATCATTTCACCCAATGATGAACCATTACGGCGTGAAGATAAGAATAGAACCATAAAGTCTTGCACCGCACCAGCAAAAACGACCCCAGCAAGTAACCAAAGTGTGCCCGGTAAATAACCTACTTGTGCAGCAAGAACAGGACCAACAAGAGGACCCGCACCAGCAATAGCAGCAAAATGGTGACCAAACAAGACATATTTATTCGTTGGCACAAAGTTTAAACCATCATTATTAATGACAGCCGGAGTTGCGCGAGTAGGATCGAGTTGCATCACTTTTGAGGCGATATACAAACTGTAATAACGATATGCAACAAGGTAAATTGATACCGAAGCGGCAACAATCCAAAGTGCGCTAACATGTTCACCACGCCTTAAGGCAACAACAGCAAGGCAACATGCTCCAACAAGGGCCAAGATTAGCCATGGAATATGCTTAAAGACTTTATTATTCATAATAATTCTCTTTATAAGTTTAAAATTAATTAGTTTGATACTTAAGTCCATCAAAACAGATGCTATTTAACGATTGTTACGAATGATTAATAAAAAATTTTTAACATTACTCAAAAATTAAATCCACATAATTTCAATGGATTAATATATCAACTAACGGTCCTTTTACGTTCGAGAATATAGTAATTTTTAACTTGTAAAAATAGTAATAATATTTAAGTTTCAGGTTAGATTAAGACTATGAGTGGTCAAAATTAGACGCTAAGCGGTAAAACGTTATTGGTAAAACATCTACCCGTGAAGTATGCTTATGTCCAATTGTTATAAACCTAACTTTTCTTTAAGGAATTTTAAATAACGGCGACTGACCGGAACAGATATATCATTGATAAAAATGACATCCACACCGCCAGCATCATTAAAACGGATTTCTTTCAGTTTTTTTAAATTAACTAGGTATTGTCGATGACAACGTATTAAAGGTGTTTTGTCTTCAAGTGTTTTTAAGGTTAATTCAGTAAAATATTCATTATTGGATTGATTAAAAACATAAATTCCGCTGATTTTCGATGAAACATAAAAGACATCCTCCAAATTTAACAAGTAAATTCGATTATGACCAACACATGGAATGTATTTTAAACCCTGATTCACTTCTTTTAGTTGGTTAGTATTTCCTAATAAACATTGGTGATGTAAACGATAGAGAGTTTTATTTAATCTTTCTTGTTCAACTGGTTTAAGTAAATAATCAAAAGCTTGTTCCTCAAATGCTTTGATAGCAAATTCACCATAAGCTGTTAAAAATACGATCCTAGGCTTTGTTTGTGGGTCAAGCATAGATAACATTTCAAAACCGTTTATTTTGGGCATTTGAATATCCAAAAAAACAACATCTGGTTGCAGCCGATGAATTTCACGAATTGCTTCCATAGCATTATTACATTCAGCAATAATAGATATTTCAGGATCAGTTTCTAATAAGCAACGTAAATTTTCGCGTGCGGGTAATTCATCATCGACAATAATAACTTTTAACATTGAACATTCGTATCCTTTTGCAAAGGCAAGGTTAACATTACTTTAGTATATTCATCTGGTTCACATTCTATATTGATACCATATTTTTCACCATAACGAATCTTAATTCGTTTATCGACAAGATTAAGTCCTAATCCTTTATTATCTTTTTTATTTTCACAGTAATTACCAGCATTATCAATCACTTCTAATATTATCGATTGGCTATTGGCATGAGCGCGAATAATTACTTTACCTATACCTATCAATTGTGAAGTACCATGTTTTATCGCATTTTCAACAATGGGTTGTAGTGAAAATGCCGGCAATTGTACAAATTCTAATTCGGTTGGAATATCAAATTCGATAGTCAACTGCTCCATAAAGCGCATTTTTTCAATTTGTAAGTAAGCATTAACATGCTCAAGTTCATCTTTTAAAGAGGCTATCTCTTCAGTTCTTTTTAAGTTTTTTCTAAAAAAAGTAGACAGATTTTGAACTAATTGCGAGGCCTGCGTTTTGTCACGACGTATGACAGCAAGCAAAGTATTTAACGCATTAAATAAAAAGTGAGGATTCACTTGTGCATGCAGTAATTTAATTTCTGTTTTAGAAAGCAGTTGTTTGTAGTGTTCATTCTGACCTGCTAAAATTTGTGCCGATAACAGACTGGCGATACCTTCACCAAGCGTTCGATTTATTGAACTAAATAAGGTATTTTTTGCTTCATACAATTTAATTGTGCCAACAACAGTATTATTTTCACCTCGAAGTGGTATAACCAAAGTTGAACCTAAACGGCAATTTTTACTTATTGAACATTGATAAGGTTGATGAGCCCCATCAAGATATTGTACTTCATTTTTTTCAATCGCCTCTAAAGTGCTATTGGATGTTATTAGCGTGCCAGGTTTATGATGATCATCACCAATACCAATAAAAGCTAATATTTTTTCTCGATCGGTGATCGACACTGCACCAATATCAAGTTGTTGATAAATAATTTCAGCAACTTTAGTACTATTACGTTGATTAAAACCATCTCGCAATAAACCTTCTGTACTAACAGCAATTTTTAATGCTCTAGCTGAGAAAGCCGAAGTGTACCTTTCAAATATTGCCCGTCTATCTAATAAAATCCGCATAAACATCGCGGCGCCAATACTATTGGCAACAATCATGGGTGCGGCAATACTTCTAATAGCGTGCGAAACGACATCAAAAGGTCGAGAAATGATTAGTATTAATATCATTTCAAGTGATTCTACTAATAATCCTAAAATACCCACTAAAAACGGATTATAGATAAGATCGACCCGCCCTTTTTTCATTAATACATAGTGGAGCAGACCGCTTAATAGACCCGTTAAGATTGTTGATAACATACAACTTTCAGCAGTAATACCACCCATCAAATAGCGATGGAATCCACCAGTAATACCTACAAGAAACCCAACTATAGGTCCACCAAGGAGTCCACCTAAAATAGCGCCTATAGCACGTGTATTGGCAATCGTATCTTCAATATGTAAGCCGAAATAGCTTCCCATAATACAAAATAAAGAAAAGATAAAATAACAAACTAATTTGTGAGGTAAATGCACAGTAACTTGCATAAGAGGAATAACAATGGGTGTTTTACTTAGTAAATAAGCGATCACTAAGTAAACACACATTTGTTGTAGTAGCTGTAATACAAGATCAAATTCAAACATAATATTGCTACCAAATCGAAATCATCAAAAATTTCGATAAAAGATTACTGATTTATTTGTCTAATAAAGTAAACGTCTGTTTATTCTGAGTTGTCGAGTCAGAGCCTATGAACACATTAAATTTACCAGGTTCGGCAACATATTGCATTTTATCATTCCAAAATTTTAACATGTTATATTTAATTACAAATTTTATTTGTCCTTTTTCATGCGGTTTTAAAGTAATATTTTCAAAACCGACAAGTTGCTTGACTGGACGGCTCACCGACGCCGTTCTGTCATATAGATACAATTGTACGGTTTGTGTTCCTAGTTTATCACCAATGTTTTCAATATTGGCGGTTACAACTCTTTCACTGTTCTTTGTTATTTCAGTGCTGGATAGAACAAAATCAATGTTGAAATCGGTGTAACTCAAACCAAAACCAAATGGAAATAATGGTTCGTTAGGGCTGTCAAAGTAGGAAGTTGTATATTTACCCATGTTTTTAGCCCCCCTTGGGCGCCCAGTATTTAAATGGCTGTAATAAACGGGGATCTGTCCAACATTATAAGGAAAAGACATAGGTAATTGACCTGAAGGATTATAATCACCAAACAATACATCCGCGATAGCATTACCGCCTTCTGTACCTAAATACCAAGTTTCAAGCATAGCATCAGCTTGGTATATTCGTTAAAGAAAATTTTACTCTATATCGAGTTGATTTTCATATTTAAGACGCTTTAGCAATAGTTATTTTAATTTTTATACTAAAACGTAGTGTTAACCTCAAACTTTTTAACAAGAATAAATTGAATGGTCAAAGGTTAACTTTGCCGACTAATGTCGACAAAAATGGATGTTAATTTGATTAATCCCTAAAATTAGTAAACTGGAACGGTTGTCCAAATTCTCCATTTCGAACTAAAGCCATAGTAGCTTGCAAATCATCTCGAGATTTACCTGTAACACGAACTTGCTCACCTTGTACTTGAGCCTGCACTTTTATTTTGCTATCTTTGATAACCTTTACAATTTTCTTAGCTAACTCTTTATCAATCCCTTGTTTAAGCTTGACAGTAATGCTGTACAGTTTTCCACTGTGTTCCATCTCCTCTGGGATTTCTAAAGCACCACCATCAATACCACGCTTGGCTAATTTATCACGTAAAATATCCAGCAACTGTTGTACTTGGAAGTCAGATTGACTCGTTGCTTTAATCGTTTCATTTTTTTCATTTAATTCAAACGATGCTTCAACGTTTTTGAAATCCCAACGGGTTGCCAACTCTCGCGTAGCATTTTCGACACCGTTTTTAACTTCAGGCATTTGGATTTCAGAGACAATATCAAAAGAAGGCATAAACTCTCCTCTTAGAGTGGTTATAAATATGATTAAATTTAAGAATGAATAAAATATTTGCCGCCTTTCTAATGAGGCGGCATGTAAAGACGATGACAGCTAAATTAATCGATGGTACGTAGTAGTTCGTTAATACCTACTTTACCTAAAGTTTTTGCATCAACTTTTTTAACAATTACTGCACAATATAGGCTATATTTGCCATCTTTAGTTGGTAAGTTACCGGATACCACCACTGAACCTGCTGGTACGCGACCGTAATGGACTTCGCCTGTTGCACGATCATAGATTTTAGTGCTTTGACCAATAAATACGCCCATTGAAATTACGCTACCTTCTTCAACTATTACACCTTCAACGATTTCACTACGAGCACCGATGAAACAGTTATCTTCAATAATTGTTGGGTTAGCTTGTAATGGTTCTAATACGCCACCGATACCTACACCACCAGATAAGTGAACATTTTTACCAATTTGCGCACAAGATCCAACTGTTACCCATGTATCAACCATTGTTCCTTCATCAACATATGCACCAATGTTGACATAAGATGGCATTAACACGGTATTGCGTGCCACATAAGCACCTTTACGCGCAATCGCAGATGGTACAACACGAAAACCTTCTTGTTGGAATCGCGCTTCATCATAATCAGCAAATTTTAATGGTACCTTGTCGTAATAATTGGTTGCACCGCCATCAATAAGTTGGTTTTCATTAATACGGAAAGAGAGCAACACCGCTTTTTTTAACCATTGATGAGTCACCCAATCACCATTAATCTTTTCTGCAACACGCATTTTACCGCTGTCTAATAAAGCGATACATTGATTAATTGCGTCACGTGTTACTGTATCAACATTTGAAGGAGTGATTTCCGCGCGGCGTTCAAAGGCTGCGTCGATAATAGTTTGTAATTGTTGCATCTCGAGTTTCCTTTACTTATAAGTCCGTTAGTAAATATAAAATGGATAAACAGTATAATATAATCTGTCTTGCTTTTTAAGTGGTTTGTCAACACGAATAAGCTCAGCAAGAAAAAAACAAACTTTATTTGGAATAAATTACACAAAATTTTCCTGACTAAAAAACATTTGCTGAGTAAATTGTAGAATTATCCATATCCATTTTAATCACAAAATTATTATGCATACTCAAGGATTTTCATTACTCGAACTTTTGATAATTATAGGTATTAGTTCTATTGTTGCAACGGTAGGCATTCATCATTGGAAAGCAATTGCACTTCGTAATGAATTAGTTTCAACAACACAACAATTAGCTTACTTTTTAAATGAAGTTCAAGTTAAAGCTTATACTGAAAATCAAAATTATAAACTTTTTGTTTTTTCATCCCCGTGGTGTTTAACCATTACCTCAGAAGAACGCCCTGCATCATGTAAACAAGGTGAATTACATTTTATCAAACCGAATAATTCTGTAGAAATTACTGGATTAACTGAGAAAAAACTTATTTACTTTTGGGGAAGACGCAATATGGCACAATCATTTTCCTTAGAACTCTCTAATGAGGTTGGTAAAAGTAAGGTTTTTGTTTCCTACCGTGGACGCATTCGATTTTGCCAGTTGAACAGTTATTTACCTAGTTTACCACCATGTTAAAAGAGTTAGGATTTTCATTACTTGAAATGTTAATCAGCATTACTTTAACAAGCTTGATTGTTATTAGTACAACCTCTTTTTATTATCAATTACAACAAAATACATTGCATTATTATCAAATAACGCATTTACAACAAGCTGTTGAGCAAGCATTAATTGGTTTATCAAAAGATATCAAACGAGCAGGATTTATCGCAGATGATCCGCATAAAATGAAAAATAATGCCCTAGAGATTGTGAACGCTCAAAATTGTATGATTATCCGATATGACAGTGAAGTCCGCCATGATTGGGTCTACGATCCTTGGAATTTGAACAATTCTGATATTTTTACCTATCGCTTTAAAAATAATAATGTTGAATACAGAACAGGTGCAGTGAATTGCAAAGAGACTAAGTGGGAAAAGTTATTCGACCCTGCTGAAATTAAAGTAACGAAATTCGATATTAAACAAAAAAATAACATCATTGAATTATCGATAGGAGCAGAACTAAAAAAACAGAAACACATTAAATATCAGGTGACTAAAATAATCAAAAATGAAAACCTATCTAATACTGAATCAAAATAATGAAAACGGATTTAGCGCGATTATAATGGTCGTTATTTTAATGGTCATTGGATTACTATTATTAACTGGTTTTAATCAACTATTGATTTCCTTGCATAAAACCATTGCTATGGAAACTCGCTATTATCAACGATTCAATCAAGCCAGTTCGGCATTAAATTGGGCGTTAACGCAAGATTGGCAAACACCAACCGATCAGTGGCAATGCTTAACAGACACAAAATACCAATTAAAAGCTTGTTTAAAAAAATCACAATTAAAAGTGGATAATTATCAACTTTTGCGAGGCGAGGCTGACGGTTTCTTTTTATATTCTCTTGCACATTTCAAGGGGACAAAACTGGTTGTAGAAAAAGGTCATTGGTTAGATTACTGTCCTGAAAAAAGGAGTAGTGATTGTGAATAATAAAAATAGTATGGGTTTTAGTTTAATTGAATTAATGATAGCAAGTTTACTATTTTCAATAATTATTCTTGGTTTTATAGGTTTCCAAAAAACACTTATTCATCAGCATCATTATCTTTCTAATCGGTTACAAGCAGAACAAATAGCGTTTGAACTCCTTGAAAGTTATCCGGATATTGCTAACCATATCATTCCAAATGGTTGGCAATATACGCTACAAAGCGATCCATACAATAGTAGATGCAAAATGGTTTTAGTTACTGTTACACCGAACAATCTTAAATCAGTAAAACAAAAACGGCTATTTTGTAATTAACTATCGATATTGAATACTGAAAACAATGAAATTACACATCATCAGATGAGCAATTTAACCAATCATGTAGAAGTTGCAAAACTTGTTGTGTTTTTTCAGCATGAACATTATGTCCTGCACCTTCTATCGTAACAATTTTAGCATTAGGAAATTGAGCATAAATAGTATCTTGATATTTGTCGGCTAAATAAACCGAATTCCCTCCACGAATAAATAAAATTGGTTTTAAACATGGCGAAGTGGATGGTATGGTTTGCCAGTCGCAAATATTAGCATATTGATCATTGATAGTTTGTAAATTAAATAACCAATGTTGGTTTTTGTAAGATTTTAATAAAAATAAACAAGTAGCTTCGCTAAGACCGGCTTCTTGCATAACTGCCATAATTTGCTTTCTATCGGTGATTTGGTTATTAAGGCAATACATTAAAGTTCTTAATATAATGGCATTGGGCGAACTGCTATATTTTACTGGTGCAATATCAATTACAACGATTTTTTGGATGAGCTGCGGTATAACTTGTGATAATTGCATCGCTACTTTGCCCCCCATAGAGTGACCAATTAAAATTATGTCTTTTAATTGAAGTTCATGACAAAGGTCAGCTACATCTTGCGCCATAGCGGGATAATTTATTTGATCAGACCAAGGAGATTGCCCATGATTGCGCAAATCAACTTGAATTGTTTGATAATCAGATACCAGATCTTTGGCTAACATATTTAAATTATCTAAACTACCAAACACACCATGCAGAAAAACAATTGGCTGCCCTATACCTTGCAATTTATAATTTAATTTCATATTCCAACTTAGTCTTTTATAGTTAAATATTAATATTATATAGTTATTGCTAAAGTCACCAACTATTAATTCAATAACAATAATCTCTATAACTATGATAAAATCTTGAAACAGTTTTTAAAAAAGTGTTAAATCGTATGTTTCAAAATAATCCGCTACTTGCACAACTAAAGCAAGAACTTCATCAACAAACACCTCGTATTGAAGGTACCGTCCGAGCCCATGAGAAAGGATTTGGTTTTTTAGATGTTGATAATAAAACCAGTTATTTCATTACTGCAAATAAAATGAAAACAGTATGCAATGGCGATAAAGTATCTGGAACAGTAATTGAAAGTGGTGATAAAAAGGTTTTTGAGCCAGAATCATTAATTGAAAGCCCCCTACAAAGATTTATAGGAAAAGTTGGTTTTCAAGAGCGAACAATGGTTATTTATCCTGAAAACATGCCTGCAAATTTAGCCATTCGCTGTAAAATTAACAAACAAATTCAAGAAAAACTTAAAGAAGATGATTGGGTCGTTGCCAAATTGATTTCTCATCCTCTTGAAGAAGGTAAAAATAATTTTGTAGCGGAAATTACGCATTTTATTGCTGAAAATAGTTCAATCTATCTACCTTGGTTAAAAACTCTGGCTCGATATAATTTAGAAGATAATTCACCACAGCCAGATACATTAACAATTGATGAAAATGAACTGACTAATCGTCAAGATTTAACCGATATAAACTTTTTTACCATAGATAGCGAATATACAGAAGATATGGATGATGCCATTGCCGTTTCAAAGGACGAGCAAGGTAATTACCAACTGAAAGTCGCTATTGCAGATCCAACTGCGTATATTTTACAAGACAGTCAACTTGATAAAATTGCTAAACAAAGAAATTTCACAACTTATTTACCCGATTTTAATATTCCAATGCTACCTAAAGAGTTAGCGAATGATCTTTGTTCTTTAAAGGAAAACCAAAAACGACCAGCGCTAGTATGCAATATTAATATCGATGCAAATGGTATAATAGATGAAAATAGTATCACTTTTATGCCCGCATTTATCGAATCAAAAGCGAAACTTTCTTATAATAATGTTTCAGACTTTTTAGAAAATATTGATGATTTGCTATCTAATAACGCAACCTTACCCGAACAACTCAATTTATTATCATCTTTGGCAAAAATTAGAACCATTTGGAGACAAAACAATGCGTTAGTATTCAAAGACAGCAATGATTATCGTTTTGTGCTTGATGAAAACCGTCATGTAAAATCCATCAATAAAGAATCTCGTCGAATTGCTAGTCAAATTGTTGAAGAGGTCATGATTATTGCTAATCAAGCCTTAACCTTGCTATTAAATAATAAAGTTGGATTTGGTATATTTAATATTCATTCAGGTTTTGACATTAAATTCATTGATCAAATTCTGAAAGTTTTAACCAATCATGGTATTGAAGGATTTGATAAAGAATCTTTATTATCTTTCGATGGGTATATCAAATTACGACGAATTATTGATGATGATGCGTTTTTAACAGCTCGGCTCCGTAAATGTCAAAGTCCTGCCGATTTTTCTATTCAACCACAACCTCATTTTGGCTTAGGATTAACTGCTTACGCAACTTGGACATCACCAATACGCAAATATGGAGATATGATTAATCATCGTTTAATCAAAAATTATTTACGTTCACAAACCTTGAATGAACCCGATAAAGAGCAGTTGAAAATCATGAATGAAAGGCGCAAATTATTACGTTATGCTGAACGTGATATCGCTGAAAATCTTTATGTTCAATATTTATCGGATAAAATTGGTGATAATTTTGTTGCTGAAATTGTCGATATCAACCGCGGCGGTGCTCGTCTACGTTTAACTGATATTGGTGCATTTGTATTTTTACCACTTTCAATAATTCACCCTAATCGAGAGGAAATAGTTTCAAGTCCTGAAGAGGGTGTCATTAAAATTAATAACAATATCTGCTATAAACTTTCAGATACCCTTACTGTGAAGATACATCAAGTTAAGAAAGAGAATCAATCAATAATAGTAAAATTAGTTACAGATGAATAATTGAATTATCTTATTTTTTCAACAACCCCTAGTTTTACATAGGGGTTCCCTAACTAATAATTAATGATATTTTAACGCTTAGATACTTTTTTTTCTTGATAATATCTGATATCTTTCTTCATCCATTAAAATATTTGTATCAACTAAAATAAACAAGATTCAGAGGGTGCTATGTTATCAATTCATGGACATGAAGTCTTACAAATGATGGCTGGTAATAACTATACAGAATCATCTCTACTTGAAGCCATTGAAAAACGGTTTGGCAAAAATGCTAAATTTCACACTTGCTCTGAAGCTAATATGAATGCTGAACAACTCATCTGCTTTTTAAAGTTAAAAGGTAAGTTCAAACCTGTTAATAATTCTGGATTTACGATCAACGAAATAAAAATCTGTCGTCATTAACTCTGTAAGATATTAGTGAATGTTCAGTATGCTTTTTTTACACTTTTAACTAATCAGTTAGTGTATTTAATAGAATATGAGTATATAATTTCGCGCAGATCTAGCCTGCCCAAAAATTACAACTCGAAAAATATATTCATGGAATTTATATATGAAATTAAGTAATATTTTTATATGCGCAATGGTTCCTATCTTTATTGCCAGTTGTGCGCATAAATCGGCTACACCAATAAAAGCTACACCAATAAAAATTGAAGAGCCACCACAGATTGAAACGGATCCATTATCTGTGCTAATGCAACATACAGAATCGAATAACCCTTATGTGGTTAATGCAAAAGATCAATTACAAAAACTACTCCAATCACAAAATTTTAATGAATACATTTCTAATGAAGGTATTTTAAAGTGTATTAACGACCCAAACCAATCAGCTTGTGTTTTAAATTTTTACCTTAATGAATATTATGAATTGAAATATGATATTCAAATTAGAAAAGTCATTGAAGATAAACAAATTGAACACAAAATTGAATTAAGTAAAATCAATGCTACCCAAGCAAATATTAAAAAATATTGCGACCTTTCAGCTGATTTTACAGCAGCCATCTATACCAACGACAATAATAAAATTTCTACTTTTCAAACTTTATTCAAAATGAATAAAGGAGACTTATCAATCTTGCATACTAAAATTCTTAAGGATAATTATTCTCACTTTTTGATTGACGAAAATCCAAGTATTCTTCAAGAAATGAAGACAGAATTTATGGAAAAGTGTGTGAATGATCCTAAAAATAACATTATCAATTATTTAAATATTTTCCGATAATCTTAATGCGAGTTTTTATGTATAATTTATTACCCATCAGTCAGTTCATTAAAACATTAACGTGCAAAATGTTTTGCATAGTTTCAGCTCTTTGTATTAGTTTTTCTTCATACGCTTTTTCGTTTAATGATGTTGTCATACAAGCAGAAAAGTTAGCAAAGAAAAGTTATATACAACCCTCTAAAAACATACCCAATGAATTAGCCGCTTTACAATTTGCTGATTATCAGAAAATTCAATTTAATCATGAAAAAGCTTATTGGAATGATAAAAAAACTCGTTTTAAATTAGAGTTCTATCATGAAGGGATGTATTTTGATACTCCTGTCAAAATCAATGAAATTGTCAATAATCAGGTTAATGAAATTAAATTTGATCCGAGTTATTTTGATTTAAGTAAAGTCGGATTAGATCATCTAAACACGAAAAAACTTGGATTTGCTGGATTTAAAGTTCATTATCCAATAAACAACCCAACTAAAACCGATGATGAAATTTTTACAGCTCTTGGTGGCAGCTATTTCCGAGCAGTTGGAAAAGATCAACGATATGGTTTATCTGCTCGAGGATTAGCGATTGATACTGGTGAGATGACTGGTGAAGAGTTCCCTCGTTTTAAAGAGTTTTGGATCGAAAGACCATCACCTAAACAAAAGCATTTAGTGATTTATGCTTTACTTGATTCACCTCGCGTAACGGGTGCTTATAAACTTATTTTGGTACCTAGTGTGGATACAACAATAACTGTACAAGCTAAAATATTTTTCCGCGATTCAGTGAAAAAACTTGGCATTGCACCTTTAACTAGCATGTATTTGTTTGGCCCAAATCAGCCATCGCCTTTATTAAATTATCGACCTGCAATGCATGACTCTAATGGATTATCCATTTTATCAAACAGTGGTGAATGGATATGGCGACCATTAAATAATCCAAAACGGTTATCTTTTTCTTCATATAGTCTCGAAGATCCTAAAGGTTTTGGATTGATTCAACGAGATAATGGATTTGAAGATTACCAAGATCTTGATGATCATTATGAATTGCGTCCTAGCGTTTGGACAGAAATCTTAGGCAATTGGCAAAAAGGTCGGGTTGAACTGGTTGAAATCCCTACAGCAGATGAAACAAACGATAATATCGTTTCATTCTGGGTGCCTGAAAAACATTATAAAGCTGGTGATAGTCTTGATGTTAAGTACCGATTACACTATTCATTAAATGAAAAGCAACGTTATCCCGATAATGTAACTAGAGCAATTAGCACTCGATTATCATTAGGTGATATAAAGCAAGCAAATTTAATTCGTAAACTTGATGGTTCGAACGCTTATGTTATTGACTTTGCTGGTCTTAATTTATCAGAACAAGATCCTGTTAAAGCAATATCAAGCATCAATAACGGATCTATTGTGAGCTGTGATGTACAATATAATTCTGTAACAAAAGGTTGGCGAGTTCTTATTCGGTTTAATGTTCAAGACAATAAAAAACCAACGGATATTCGTGTCCAATTAGCTTCAGAAAAAACGAATCAGATTTTATCTGAAACTTGGAGTGGTCAATATCCAGGGCAATAACGATAATAAGATAACATAATGAAAAAAGATTACTTTGCTACTCTTTCTGGCGCAGATGATTGGCGCCAGAAATCAAATAACAATGGAATTGAGCCAAATGATACTGAGTTTCTGAAATATCGCCTAAATCAAATTGGCGACACATCAAACTATATTGATGAAAGGAATCAGCAGCCCAGTTATCCAAAAGTTGAACGCGTTTCGATTCAACCACAAAAATGGAACAAACGCTATAAAGCCAATTTCAAAGCTAGAGTTAATCTCATCGCAGTTATTCGTCGCTTAATAATGTTTGCACTAATTGTAATACAAACATATTTCGGGACTACCTATCTATCGACACTGTTACCTTATCAAAGCTGGGAAAAAATTAATTTCATGGCTAATTGGGTGAATAATCCTAAATTAGCCATATACAGCATTATTCCTTATATTATACAAGGATTTATTATTTTCCTATTTGCTATTTTGTTTGCTTGGATTTCAATTGGTTTTTGGACAAGCGTTATGGGACTAATTTTAGCTGTAATAAGAAAAGACCGTTATACTATTGAGATCCCTAAAGATGCAGCAAAACACATTGATGATAATCATCGTACTGCGTTAGTTATGCCAATTTGTAATGAAGATGTAGCACGAGTTTTTGCTGGATTACAAGCGACCTATCAATCTTTGGTTGAAACCGGTCACGCGGATTGCTGTGATTTCTATATTTTAAGCGATACAAATGATCCCGATCTTTATGTTAATGAATTAAAAGCATGGGCAGATTTTAACGCTCAAAAAGATAATAATGGATGCAATATTTTTTACCGACATCGTAAACGCCGAGTAAAACGTAAAAGTGGTAATATTGATGATTTTTGTCGACGCTGGGGACATTTATATGAATATATGTTAATACTTGACGCCGACAGTATTATGACTGGTGATTGTATTTTAAATATGATTGCCATGATGGAAATGACACCTAAAGCGGGCATATTACAGTCACCGCCGAAATCAGTTAGAATGAAAACGCTTTATGGTCGAATTCAACAATTTGCCAATCAGATTTACAGTGATATTTTTTGTGCAGGGACCCATTTTTGGCAACTTAGCGAAGCACAGTATTGGGGACACAATGCCATGATTCGCTTAAAACCTTTTATTGAACACTGTATTTTATCCCCATTACAAAAACGTAAAGGGTCGATTCATATTTTGTCACACGATCTTGTTGAAGCTACATTGATGAGACGTGCAGGATATGGAGTTTGGATCGCCTATAATATGAATGGCAGTTACGAAGAACTACCAGGCAATATGATTGAAGATCTAAAACGAGATAACCGTTGGTGTATGGGGAACTTAATTAATTTAAGATTGATTTTTAAAAGTGGTATAACTTTAACACATAGAGTTATGTTTTTAACGAGTGGAATGGCTTATATTTCATCATTATTATGGTTAATATTTTTATTTTTCTCAACGCTGCTTTTATTAGTTTTTAATTTATCTGATCAACAATATTTTTTCCAACCTAACCAATTTTATCCGACATGGCCAAGATGGGATGAAAATTTGGCATTACAATTGTTATCTACGACGATGGTATTATTGTTTGCGCCTAAATTCTTTAGTTATGGCATTATCATCGCTAAAACAGGTGCCAAAGATGTGGGGGGAATTTTCAAGCTGACTTTATCAATATTCATCGAAATGTTCTGGTCGATGATATTAGCCCCTATTCGTATGATATTCCATAGTAAGTTCGTGCTAAAAGCATGGCTAGGCAGTAAAATTCAATGGAAATCACCGTCAAGAAACGATGATGCTTTAACATGGGGGGAATCTTTCTATTTTTGTTGGACTCTCTCTTTATTAGGCATTATTTGGCTTGGCGTAATTATTTGGTTAAATCCTCAGTTTACTTACTGGTATATTGCTATTCTAATTCCACTGACTATTTCGCCATTAGTGATTAGAATTTCAGGATTATCAAGCATTGGCATGAAAGCTAAAAAATTAGGTTTATTTTTAACGCCAGAAGAAACTCATCCAGCTAAAGCTGTGACCATGACGGGAGAATATCTAGTTAAAACGGAAGCTAATATCGTTGAACATGGTTTTATCATGGCATTAGTTGATCCTATTTACAATGCGTTAGCTTGTACATTATCCACTTCTCGCCATTTACCTAATATAAAAATTGAGCAAAGACGTTTTGAGTTAATTGAGCAATTTAAACAAGCTGATTTAGAAAAAATTAATAAAGAACAACAGCTAGCAATTTTAGAAGATCCAATTATTCTTTCTGAGCTACATCAGCATATTTGGCAGCTTCAAGAAAAGTACGACAATTTATTCACTTTATGGCAAAATGAACGTCAATAATAAAAAATAGGGCTTAAGCCCTATTTTTCTTCTTTTAGTAATTGATCAAAATCCATGGATATTTTTTATGACTTGGCAACCTTCCGCATCTATCAATAACCTACTCAAGCGCGCAAAAATTATTTCACAAGTACGACAATTTTTTACTGATCGCTGTATATTGGAAGTCGAAACGCCGACCTTGAGCCAATATGCCGTTACTGATGTGCATTTGAGCTCTTTCTCTACTACTTTTTTTAGACCAGGTGAATTCGACGCACAACTTGGGCGAAAAATGTCATTAATTACCAGTCCAGAATATCACATGAAGCGTTTATTAGCTGCCGGGAGTGGTCCAATCTATCAGATCTGTAAATGTTTTCGCAATCATGAGGAAATCAGCGATTTTCATAATCCTGAATTTACTATGCTTGAATGGTATCGAATTCAATTTGATATGATGCAAATGATTAATGAAGTTGATGATCTATTACAAACAATTTTAGATTGTGAGCCAGCAGAACGTGTTTCTTATCAAAAAGCGTTTCAACGTCACCTTAATATTGATCCATTAGAAGCAGATCAAGCAACGTTAGTTAACGCAGTTAATCAGCTCAATATCGGGATTAAAACAGAAGAGTTTGATAGAGATGGTTTATTGCAATGTTTATTTACTTTTGGCGTTGAACCCCATATTGGTCATGATAAACCGATTGCCGTATATAACTTCCCTGCTTCACAAGCAGCATTAGCCACAATTAGCAGTGAAGATCATCGCGTTGCTGGGCGCTTTGAATTCTATTATAAAGGTGTTGAACTTGCTAATGGTTTTAAGGAATTAACAAACCCTCAAGAACAAAGACTACGTTTTGAACAAAACAATCAAGATAGACTCAATCTGAATCTTCCTCAACAAGAAATCGATATTGATCTGTTAGCTGCAATGGAAAATGGTCTACCTGACTGTGCAGGCGTTGCGGTAGGTTTAGATCGCTTAATCATGTTAGCGCTTGATTCAAAGAAACTAGATGATGTAATTTCATTTACCTTTGAAAGGGCTTAGTGATGATAAGTAATTTTGGTCTTACTGAGTGGGTCGCGATTATTCTTGGAATAGTGTCATTGATTTTATTAATTTTATTAGTTAAATCACAGCTACTTATTAATAATTCAAACCAATTATTTAATTTACAACTTTCTCAGATAAGACAAGAGAATCAAACATTAACTAATGAATTAAATCAGCTTGAGAGTGAATTAAACCAATATCGACAACAAAATGTCGCGCAACTTGCTACTATTAGCGAACTAAAAACGCGTTTAGAAGAAACGCGTAATGCAGCCCATGAACGCCAGACAATACTTGAGCAAAGTGAACAACGACTTACAACTCAGTTTGAAAACTTAGCCAATCGTATATTTGAGCACAGTGGTAAAAAAATTGAACAACAAAATAAGCAAAGCCTTAATTTTTTATTATCACCATTAAAAGATCAATTGGAGAGCTTTAAAAAGCAAGTGCAAGATAGTTTTGGCGAAGAAGCAAAAGAACGCCATACACTTACTCATGAGATTCGCAATTTACAGCAACTGAATCAACAAATGACTAAAGAGGCAACCAATCTCACTAATGCTTTAAAAGGTAACAATAAAATTCAAGGAAATTGGGGAGAGTTTATACTTAGCCAAATACTTGATAATTCGGGTTTAAGATTAGGTTATGAATATGATACACAGGTCAATTTAACCAATGAAAATAACCAACGTTTACAACCTGACGTCATTGTACATCTACCTCAAGGAGGTGATGTGGTTATTGATTCAAAAGTGACACTAGTAGCATATGAACGTTATTTCAATAATGATGAAGAAATTGTAAAAACCAAAGCATTATCCGATCATTTAACTGCGGTACGTAACCATTTAAAGCAACTCAGTCAAAAAGATTATCATAAATTAATTGGCATTAATTCATTAGATTATATATTAATGTTTATCCCTGTAGAGCCAGCATTCTTATGTGCTATTGATAGTGATCCATCTTTGATTAATGATGCGCTCAAAAATAACATTATGATTGTCAGCCCAACCACTCTTTTAGTTGCCTTACGTACGATTCATAATTTATGGCGTTATGAGCACCAAAATCGTAATGCAGAGCTAATTGCAGATAAAGCAAGTAAATTGTATGATAAAGTCCGCGGTTTTGTTGAAGACATGGAAACCCTTGGTAGCACACTTGATAAAGCTCAACAAACTTATCAAAATTCTCTTAATAAGCTGTCCAAAGGTCGCGGTAATATTATTGGTCAAATTGAGCGATTTCGTGAATTAGGAGTAGAAGTTAAAAAACCAATTAATCCAGACATTGCATTATTATCTGTAGATGAACTTAACCGAAATAAAGATTAAATATCTTACTGCGATGGCTAATCAATTAAATTAACGTTGTTGAATTTACGTTTTTTAAAGTACATTGTTGAAATTACATTATTAAATTTTGTCAAAAAGTTTCAGGTAATGCATACGTTTGAGTATAAAACATCTTAATTCACCATTACTGAAAATACGTGTATACTCATTTTGTACAACAAGGAATACAATATGGCTAAAAAACAAGTAACTGAACCTAGTTTTGAAGAAACACTTAAACAACTTGAAACCATTGTTTCACAATTAGAAAATGGTGATTTACCATTAGACGAAGCATTGAATGAGTTTGAAAAAGGTGTCAAATTAGCTAAATCAGGTCAAAAGCAATTACAACAAGCGGAACAACGCATTCAGATATTATTATCTGAAAATAGTGATGCAGAACTATCTGAATTTTTAACCGATAATAATGAATAATTTAAAACCATTACAAGAGCGAATCAATACGTTCTTAACGACATATATTACTCAGTTCCCTTCTTCTAAATTGCAGCAAGCTATGAACTATAGCTTGTTAGCTGGCGGTAAGAGAATCCGCCCAATACTGGTCTATTTAACTGGGCAAATGTTTGATTGTCCGTTATCAAAACTTGATGAAGCAGCGGCTGCAATTGAAATGATTCATACTTATTCATTAATTCATGATGATTTACCTGCTATGGATAATGATAACCTACGACGCGGAAAACCGACATGTCATATCCAATATGGACACGCTGAAGCAATACTTGCTGGTGATGCATTGCAATCATTAGCGTTTAGTATATTATCTGAAAGCCAACATCTGGATAATCAAGTTAAAATTAACATGATTGCAGAACTTGCCAATGCTAGCGGGTTAGCAGGTATGTGCTTAGGACAGTCACTTGATTTGCAAGCAGAGCACCAATCTATCACCCTTGAACATTTACAAAAAATCCACAACTATAAGACTGGAACATTAATTAACGCGGCGGTCCGATTAGGTGCATTTGCCAGTGGCGATATAAGTAAGCCTTACTATCCCTTGCTCAATAGCTATGCCCAAGCAATTGGACTCGCTTTTCAAATTCAGGATGACATTTTAGATGTCATTGGTGAACAAGCTATTATGGGCAAACCTAAAGGCTCCGATATTATACATGAGAAATCTACCTATCCTGCTTTATTAGGCTTACAAACAGCTATAGATATGACAAAACAGTTATATAATCAAGCTATCGATAGTCTCAACCAAATACCTTATAATAGCCAATCACTGCAAGATCTCGCTGGTTTTATTATAAATCGAAATAGTTAACACGATAACTTAATGATAAAAATGAATTTGGATAATTATCCCTTATTAAAAAAAATTAACTTTCCAGAGGATCTACGATGTTATCCTCAATCTCAGCTGCCTGAAATTTGTCGCGAGTTAAGACAATTTTTATTAAATTGTGTAAGTCAATCTAGTGGACATTTAGCATCAGGACTGGGTGTGGTTGAGTTAACAGTAGCACTGCATTATGTTTATCATACCCCTTTTGATAAAATTATTTGGGATGTTGGTCATCAAGCTTATCCACATAAAATTTTAACTGGCCGACGAGATCAAATGCTCACAATCCGGCAAAAAGGTGGACTTCATCCATTCCCACATCGCAATGAAAGCGAATATGATGTTTTAACTACAGGCCACTCTTCGACTTCTATCAGTGCCGCTTTAGGTATTGCTATTAGTGAGCAAAAAAAACAATCTGGACAAAAGGTAGCGGCAATTATTGGTGATGGCGCACTTACCGCTGGTATGGCATTTGAAGCAATGAATCATGCTGGGCATATTAAACCCGACATGTTAGTGATTGTTAACGACAATGACATGTCAATTTCAGAAAATACAGGTGCACTTAATCAACATTTAGCCCAGATTCTTTCAAGTAAAACGTATACTTCTTTCCGTGAAAGTGGCAAACGAGTGCTTGCTAATATTCCACCTTTAAAAGAATTATTTAAAAAAACCGAAGAACATTTAAAAGGTTTAGTGACACCAGCAATCTTATTTGAAGAACTTGGTTTTAATTATATTGGTCCTGTTGATGGGCATGATGTTGAAAGTTTAGTAACCACTTTACAAAAAGTTCGGCAACTAAAAGGCCCTCAATTACTTCATGTTATTACGCAGAAAGGCAAAGGTTATGCACCAGCAGAACAAAATCCAACTTTATGGCATGGTGTACCAAAATTTAATCCCAAAGATGGAATATTGCCAGAGACAAATAAAGTTATACCAACCTATTCTCAAGTTTTTGGTGATTGGTTGTGTGAAATGGCGCAAAATGATAAACAACTAATGGCTATCACTCCTGCAATGAGTGAAGGATCTGGTATGACCAAGTTTGCCAATCTTTATCCAGATCAATTTTTTGATGTCGCCATCGCTGAACAACATGCAGTTACACTTGCTGCGGGTTTTGCTATTAGTGGTTTAAAACCAATCGTGGCAATTTATTCAACTTTTTTACAACGCGCTTATGACCAAGTTATTCATGACGTTGCCATTCAAAACTTACCTGTTTTATTTGCTATAGATAGAGCCGGTATTGTTGGTGCCGATGGTGAAACGCATCAGGGCTCATTTGATTTAAGTTTTATGCGTTGCATACCTAATTTTGTCATAATGACGCCTAGTGATGAAAATGAGTGTCGACAAATGCTCTATACAGGTTATTTACATAATGGTCCTGTAGCAGTGCGATATCCACGTGGTGAAGGTATTGGAGTGCAATTAGAACCATTAGCACCCATACCAATAGGTGAATCAAAATTATGCATTGAAGGAGAAAACATAGCTTTACTCAATTTTGGCACATTACTACCTGAAGTTTTACAGGCGGGTAAAAAAATTAATGCTACAGTCATAGATATGCGTTTTGTTAAACCATTAGATGAAAAAGTCCTTTTGCACATTAGCCAAACTCATAATATACTTGTCACTGTAGAAGAAAATAGTATTAAAGGCGGTGCTGGTAGTGGCGTCTGTGAATTTTTATTATCTAAAAAAATAAAATGTGATATTTTAAATATTGGATTACCAGATAAGTTTATTCCTCAAGGATCTCAAAATGAGATGAGAGATGAGATGGGATTAAACTGTGAACATATTATAGAAAAAATTAATGAATTTATAAATAAATAGGTTAAATATGGAAACTCAAGCTGTCACTATTCAAATTTTTGGACGTACATTAAAATTCAATTGTCCGGTTGATGAAGTTGACGCACTAACCAATGCCGCAAAAGATTTGGATGAGCGCTTATCTAATTTGCGTGAAAAATCTCCACAAATAGGTAGTGAGCAACTTATCATGACTGCAGCACTCAATATTTCTTACGAGTTAACTAAGGAAAAAGAAAAAAGTAACGAATTTAGCCATAGGCTAAAAATGCTACAACAATTGCTTGATTCTGCTTTGAATACCAACAATTAACGTTTTTATTTGTAAATTTGATAAAAACTTCCTTGTATCATTTGTTAAATTCTGTAATATTATATGCATCTCTGGGATGTTCGCGATGTGGGTTAGTCCCCTGAGCCGATACTCTTTATATTAGAATGATGTGACTTTTGATTGGTGTGTAAGCCTTACTTGTAAGGAAACCTAAAAATCGAAACATGTTGTTCACCTTGAACCTTGGGTTCAAGGGTTACGACCCTAAACGACATCTTGGAGTGCTTTTATCTCGTTTTATTTCTACAGTGATAACTGATGAATATTAGACAGAATATACGCCAAAAAAGACGCCAACTCTCCTTAACTGAACGCATTAATGCGCAAAATACTATTTATCAACAAATCACCCAACATCAAAGTATAAAATTAGCAAAAAATATAGCAATATTTCTATCATTCGATGGTGAAGTGGAAACAAAACCCATTATAGAATATCTATGGCAACAAAATAAATCTGTCTATTTGCCTGTTATACACCCATTTGCTTCTTCGCATTTACTCTTTTTAAAATACACTCCACAAACACCTTTAATTAAAAACAAATTTAATATACTGCAACCAGCTTTAAATGTACTAAATGTATTACCATGCCAAAAATTAGATATTATTTTTACTCCATTGGTTGCTTTTGATGAAAGAGGTTATCGTATCGGTATGGGTGGAGGATATTATGATCGTATGTTAGCTAATTACCAAAGCCAGCAAATTTTGCCTATCGGTCTGGCGTTTGCATGCCAAAAAGTACCTCATATTGATAATCAACCATGGGATGTCAAACTACCAGAAATCATCTACGCTTAATATTATCAATAATGGCAATAACCCAGTATGGTTAAGCATTATTGGCAAAATTTTTTTGATTTTTATTATTAATTAGCCATTGAAATGATAAAAAGTAAGTAAGCAAACAAAATAACTATGCCGACAAAACCAAGTAGGAAAAGGTAAGTCGGCATTTTTACCTAAAAAGAGTTGTTATTTAACAATTTGTTTGAGTTCATCTAATAAACTTGAATAATTGACCTTTGCATATTGGGTTACATCTACTTCAATCACTTGACCTAAAGCAAACTGATCATACTTTCTGGTTTGGCAGATTTGATAAAATTGTTCTTTCGTCACTAAATCGTCGGCTAAATTGCGATCTTCAAGTTTATCACCATAGTGATAATGTTGCATAATATGACTCAAGTGACGTTCTGGCGAGCGGTCGCGCAGGTAGCGACGTTGCCATAATATATCAAAGTCAGCAACTAAGCGAATTGTAATCACTTGATAATAATAGTGATCAGCAAATTCACTGAGTTGCTTTTTTTGCTTATCACTGAAAGGATATTCAGAAATAATGATCCTTTTACCTGCATCCATATACAGTTGCAACACACCATAATAAAAATGCCAGACTTTGTGTTCTAATGCCTCTTTTTCAGCTTTAGAATTAAAACCAATCGATTCGGCATACAAAACTTTAGCTTCATCGGGTGTTAATACAAAGCTGTCTTTAAATTGCTGTTGCAATTGTTTAACTAGATACGTTTTGCCTGTACATGGACAACCTGCCAGTAAAATTAAATATTTCTGCATATCAATGCACCTCAGTTAACACGACCATTCACATTAAGAAATAGACTCATTTTATGCTTCACAATTTCCTTTACCGCCTGATTAGCAGGAATAACATTGTGGCGTAATGATTTATTCACTTCAGTTTGTACGAACTTATCTTTGGCCACTTGTGTCCAGTTAACTAATAACTCGGTACCTACATTAAATTTGCGAATACCATTATTAATCAATTCAGGATAATCTTCTTCTTTAACACCTGTCCCACCATGAATAACCAACGGAATATTGACAAGGGAATGTATTTCTTTCAATAACGGAATGTTCACTTCTGTTTTTGATTTAAATTGTCCATGATTAGTGCCAATCGCAACGGCTAAAGCATCAATACCCGTTGCTTTAACAAATTCTAACGCATCTTTAGGGTTAGTATAGACTTTGTCATTATCATCAACCTTAATCCCCTCTTCTGTGCCACCTATGGTGCCCAGCTCCCCTTCAACTGATACTCCACGCGCATGGGCATATTCAACAACCGCGCGCGTTTTTAATATGTTTTCTTTAAAAGGTAGTGAAGAACCATCAAACATGACTGAGGTAAAACCGCTGTCGATTGCTTGTTTAATATCATCAAAATTTTTGGCATGATCTAAATGCAATACAGCATCAACTATCTCTTCATCTGCGATAGCTTTTACTGCATTTACCAAAACTTTATAGCCAATATAACGTGCCGTATCGACACTTGTTTGGATAATAATGGGGGCACCGACTTCTTTGGCTGCTCGAAGCATATCGGGTAACATTTCTAAATTATGTGTATTAAATGCACCTACGGTAAAATTAAGCTTTTGCGCTAATGAAGTGACAGCTTTTAGATTGGTATACATAATAATTTTCCTTTAATCTCGTAGAATCGTTACTTGTTTGGCGATATTACGCATGGAATCCATTTTATTCAGCCAAAAATCGATATCAGCCATTGACCCATGTGTTGCAGCCTCGGCGCGTTTTAGGTTATATAAACTCATTAAAATTTTATAACCCTCTCCAATTGATTTTTTATGTTGTAAACTGATTTCTAAATACTCAATCGCTAAATCAATACGTTCTAATTGGTAATACAGCATTCCTGTTTTTTCATATAAAACAGCCAAAAGTTTTGCATCGTCACTGTTCGCAATTTGTTGTTGCAATTGCTGAATCGATTGCTCAATTTGAACGATTTGTTCTGATGTTAAACTGGCTTTTATTTCGGTCTTGAATTCTTCGACTTTAGGTTTGTTTTTTCTGAAGAAGCTAAACATAGCAATTATCCTTGTTAAAAGTGTTTCAAGATTGGACCTAACACCCACGCATAAAGTAATGCGACTGTAACGGTATCCACATCCGTTGCTGTAGCATTAACAAAGCCCATTTGCGTAAAAATAGTAACGAGCAGTGCAGGCAATAAGGTAATAAAAAAGCCATGTGCTATCCCGCCAATTAAAGCACCACGACGCCCACCAATCGCATTACCAAATATGCCTGCGGTTCCCCCTGCAAAAAAGTTAGTTAACATGCCAGGTAAGATCATCGCTAAACCAAAGAACGGCAGTGTTAACATCGCAATAACTGTACCAATTGAAGTAGTAATAAAACCTAAAATCACTGCATTTGGGCTATATGGAAAGAACACCGGACAATCAAGCGCTGGAATTGCATTTGGTACCACTTTCATGGCAATTCCCCTAAACGCTGGCACGATTTCTCCCAGCAATAAGCGCACACCTGCTAACAATACATAAATCCCTACCACAAAAATAATTGATTGTGTAAAGGCATAAATCACATAATTTTGAGAGCCTGATAAAGTTGAGGCATATTGTTCACCAGCAAACAGTACAGTAATAACATAAAGTGGTACCATAACCACCATTACAGATAGATAAGTATCTTGTAAAAATTCGAATGACTTGGGCAATTTCATATCTTCAATTGAGCGTTTGTTCTCACCTTTTTCACCCACTACATAAGCAACACCCGCTTCAAATAGATAACCGATTGTACAAAAATGACCAAGAGCAATATCATTTGATCCTGTCACTTTATAGATAATTGGCTGCGCAATGGCTGGCATCATTACTGCAAAAATAGCACCAATCAAACCTCCCACTAAAATTAAAGCTATTCCAGAAAGGCCTGCTACACTACCAAATACGGTCGTCATGGTCGCCATCCACAAAATCGCCTGCCCAGTTAAAAAGATATATTTCCAACGAGTTAAACGAGCAATAAGAATATTGAAAATAAAGATCATCAAAAAGGTCAGTGCAATATCGCGACCTAAACCTAGTTGATTCATGGCTTGTCCGTTTATGGCTTCAATGGATGGAATGATACCTTGCATATCAAAGCCGGCGGTAAAGATTTGACCAAAATAAGTCAAACTACCAACAATAATGCTTGAACCTGCATTTAACACCTGAAAGCCTAATAAGGTTTTAAGTGTTCCTGAAATAATTTGTCCGACTGATTTTTTTTGTAAAATAAGCCCAAGCATGGCGATTAAACTAATTGTTATTGAAGCCTGAGTTAAAATATTGTCGATAATAAAGTTAATCACATTCATAATATTCTCCTGTTATCGCTACTAAATCAGTCCTTTTTGCTGTAAAACGGGGCAAAGCTTTTCCTCAATTTCAACTTTGGAAACAATATTTCTAAGAAACACGATGGTGGTTTTATCGTTGATATTGAATTTGGCAAACTGTGGGCGAAAGTTTTCAGCCGTGATAATGATATCGGCATTCATCGCTGCAGCGGATGAAATATCAGTATGATCTAAATTAGCTTCAATACCTTTAGCTTTTAGCACGTCTTCGGTAGCCATTTGTGCAGCAAAACTACTGCCTAATCCTGCGCCACAAACAAATAAAATAGTTAAATTACTCATTTTCAATCCTCCTACGACTGAGTTGTTTAAACCGATTTTGTTTCATTAAATAAAATTGTTTTAAATTCCTGTACCGATTGGCACGTGGTGAGTTGCGTAAGTTTTTGTTCATCATTAATCAACTCAATTAAGCTACGCATAATATTGAGATGAGAAAAAGAATCGATAGCTGCCAAACAAAATATAATTTTTACTGGTCCCATATCTGAGTTACCAAAATCCACAGGGTCACGCATCGTTACCACACTCACCCCTAATTGATTCACGCCATCTTCGGGTCGAGCATGCGCTAATGCTAAATCCTTTCCTATCACAATATACGGACCATATTGTTCAACCGAGCTAATCATGGCTTGGATATAGGATGGTAAAATGAAACGTTTTTTTAGTAGTGGTTCAGCAGCATTAGTGATAGCTTGGCGCCAATCACGGCAATCTTGCTGTAATATGATGTCATCATCAGTCAAAATATCTTTCAACATAGGCTGAATTTTCCTTTTATTAATTTTAAGATTATTAATCGCTAAACACTTTTCAAGCCGGTTATAGATTGGTGCAGACACAACACCACCACTTTCTTGGATTAAATTGACAAGAGAGTAAAAAAGATCAGTGGCATCATCTAAATGGTTGACAATGCGTTGGTTAGATCGGTGTTTAGCTAGAAAATCGGTGATAATGGGATGATTTTTTTCTTTCAAAATTGGTTCTAACACCAATACGGGATGAGCCGAATGCTGTAACGGAAATGTAGAAAAAATTAAGTCATAATCAAGCTGATCTAATAAATCAAGATTATTTCGACCTAGAATGGCCAAAATATCAATATTAAAAAACTCTTTGAGTGTTTCAGCTAATAAATTAGAAGTCGCAATCCCATGATCACAAACAACCACTGCTTTAAAAAAATAGCTACGATCTTGGTTAATTGCACTAGCGAAAGTAGAAAAATGAATTGTTAAAAAGGCGATTTCATCATCAGAAACTTTATGACTTAAATTTGCTTCAGGGCTTTGTATAAAGCGTTTAATTACGGTGTAAATTTCATCGTAATTTTGTTTAATATTATCAAGTAATGGATTAATAATGTGGATATTATTACTTACTCTGGCAATCAATCCTGCTAAGTGTTTACAAAGGTTTTCATAAAGTTGTTCTTGTTTGGTTGAAAATGGAATGTGTGTTTTTTCTTCAACATAATTCACCAATTTAATTGCCAATAACTGTGCATTTAACCACTCGACATAGTTATTAATATCCTTAGTGTTGAATGCTTCAAGCATATAAATAATATATTGTTGTTCTTGTCGGTTGGTTTGCAACTTTTCATGTTGGCAAACTAAATGAATAAATTTGGTGATTTGCCCCGATTCATGGTGTTTAAAATCGGCTCTAACCATAGTTAAATGATGTTGATGTTGATTGCGAATTACCCAAATGGCAGTAAAGATCACTATTTGTTGAACATAGATTTCATCATGAATTTGACTGATGGTTTTATGGGCAAGTTTTAATAGGTTTATAATCAGATTTTGAGGTACATACTTAAAAAGTAATTGTTGTATTAAATTCAGTTCATGTAATGGTTTATTCAATTCTAGATTACCATAGAATTGGTTAATTGCTTCATACATCATTAAACGGATAGAGCGCTCTAATCCTATGAGCTGCATTCCTTGTTTGGGCAAGCTGATTAATTCAATATCGTATTTTTTTAATCGTGTTTTAAGTTTACGAATATCTTCATCTAATACACTTTTCGAAACAAAATAGATATTTTCTTTATGACATAAAATAGTTGAGCAACTAGAAAAAGCAATGGATAACAACAAATCAAATTGGCGTTCATCCTTACTTAAAATGGGTGAAATAGATACCCCTAATAACGCATTATGGACTTGCTGTTTTTGTTCTTGTGTGGCATCAATGATAAAGCCTTTATTACGTACCGTTGAAATTTCGGGTAAACATCTTTTTTGCAAAAAAGCATTAATTTCATTAATTTCATTGCGTAGCGTTCGTGCACTAATTTGGAAATCTTCCGATAGCATTTCGACAGTTAAAGGATAGTCGATGGAAATAAATTTCTTAAATAATTCAATGGTTCTTGTTCGCATAAACTTATTCACCTATTTACTTCTTAAATGCAGTATAAGTGAGATAAATTTGCTTACCTAGTTGGTATTTTTGCAAATATAAATTGCAAAATTTATAGATTGGAAATAATCAAAGAAAGGAAATTAAAGAAAGATAAAAAAATGAATCCTGCTTTAAGGATTCATTTAATTATTTTTTAGAAAATAACATTAACCATGTTTTTTTCGTTTTTCAATTGCGGTTATCAATGGACGGTGACATTTATAGATCATATCTGACGGAATCATGATCAGTTCAGCAATAGGTACTGTCCAATCAGGAATTTCAGTGTTGTCAGGATTTTTTTCATCTATGGGTACATCCACTGCAAAACGTTCAGTATTAGCAAATAATTGCTGTTTCTTCGCAATATCTTTATCGTCTGCATCACTAAGCATACGACAATTATCCAACACGGTTTGGGCAAAAACTTCCGGCCAGTTTTCGGGTACATTTTTTAACGTAACGAGTTCAGAAAGGTACCGAAGCATGTCACGAAATAATAACAAATAGACCATTTGTAAATTGCGACCTGATAAATTAGCCAGTTGTTCATCGTTCAATTTATCATTTATAACACTCGGTCCCCACTTAAAAAATAGAGTATCCTTATATTGGTTGATAATCGGTTTGATGGCTTTGTATTGCGTTTTTACCACATTATCAATTTCACGTGAAATTTGCATAGTCGGATAACCAACATTATTACGACCATAAAGGTCTCGCCCTGAAAGCGCTGGCATTTCTTTTTTGGTTGGTAATAGTTTTTTAAGCAATCCTAGCATATTACCCCCCCTTACTATTTATTTTTTTGGCGCACAATTTCAAATAAACAAACACCTGTTGCAACCGATACATTAAGTGAAGAGACAATGCCTGACATTGGAATACTGACTAATTCGTCACAATGTTCTTTCGTTAAACGACGCATGCCCTCACCTTCTGCGCCCATCACCAAAGCCAGTGACGTTGGGGTCGATGATTTATAAAATTCAGTTTGATAAAGCGTTCTATCGGCTTCACCAGCAGTACCGACAATCCAAACTTGGTATTCATCTTGTAGCATTCGCATGGTACGGGCTAAATTAGTTACTCTCACAACAGGAACACTTTCTGCCGCACCGCACGCTACTTTTTGTGCGGTAGAATTAAGTGGTGCTGAGCGATCTTTTGGCACGATAATAAAACTTACGCCAGCTGCATCAGCTGTACGAATACATGCCCCTAAATTATGTGGATCAGTCACACCATCTAAAATTAAGATGACAGGATTGGGTTGCTGTTCCATCAGTAGTGGAATATCGTTTTCATGATAACCACGGCTTGGTTTAACCATAGCTAGAATACCTTGATGAACACCATTTTTGGTTTTTTCATCCAACCACTGACGATTAGCTACTTTAACAGGCAATCCCAGTTGTTCCAATTGATGAATAAGGGCAATTAGACGTTTATCTTCACGCCCTTTAATAATAAATACCTCAATAATTCTTTCTGGTGAACGCGCTAATAATGCTTCAATAGCGTGCATACCATAAACTGTTTCACTCATCTATTTGCTACTCTTTGTTTTAACTCGTTGTTTTTTAGTTGTCGATTTCGATTTACTGTTTTTCTTTGTATTATTTTTTGATTTAGTTTTAGTTTTTACAATCGCTTTCGCTTTTGTTTTGGTCTTAGTTTTGCTTTGGGTTTTATTTTCAGCTTTAGTGCTAGCATTAGTACTTCTTTTCTTGCTGGATGATTTTTTCGCTTTTCGTTTAATTGGTAAATCAGCACTTAAATCGATTTTATCCTGTTTGGATCTATCTTTGGCTGTTTTACCTTGACGTTTCGGCTTATTATTACTTCCCACTAACGAAAAATCAATTTTACGTTCTTCTGGATTCACATTATCGACTTTAACTTGTACTTTATCGCCCAAACGATATACGAAACGAGTATTTTCGCCGATAAGACGGTTGCGTGAGCCATCAAAATTATAATAATCATTTTCAAGTGAAGAGACATGAACTAAACCGTCAATAAACAAATCATCTAAACGAACAAAGAATCCAAAATTAACGACACTTGAAATAGTTCCATTAAAGACTTCACCAACATGATCTTGCATGTAATCACATTTAAGCCAATCCACAACATCGCGAACAGCTTCATCAGCTCGACGTTCTGTCATTGAGCAGTGTTCACCAAAGTAAAGCATTTCACTGGTACTATAACGATAACCACCCGTTTTGCTTGTTTTGTGATTTTGGTCAGCTAAAATCCATTTAATGGCTCGATGTAAGAGTAAATCTGGATAACGACGAATAGGCGAAGTAAAGTGTGCGTACTCTTCAAGTGCTAAGCCAAAATGTCCACGATTTTCTGGATCATAAATGGCTTGTTTCATTGACCGTAAAATAACAGTTTGTAGCATATCATGATCTGGTCGCTCTTCAACCGCAACCATTAACTCAGCAATATCTTTTGGTTTAGGATTCGAACCACCTCCAAGAGATAACCCAAGTTCACTTAAGATACTGCGCAGATTATTCATACGCTCTTCATCAGGTTTATCATGTACACGGAATAAAGATGGTACATCAGCTTTAATCACGAATTTTGCAGCAGCTACATTCGCTAAGATCATACATTCTTCAATGATTTTATGAGCAACATTACGCTGAGTCAATTCGATACTTTCAATACGTTTATCGGCATTAAAAATAAATTTTGGTTCTTCGGACTCAAAACCTATCGCACCACGCGCAATACGAGCTTTATCAAGTACATTATAAAGACCTTGCAAGTTTTCAAGATGTGGGATTAAATCACGATAATGCTCACGCAATTCTTTATCACCATCTAAAATCTTAGCAACTTTGGTATAAGTCAATCTTGCATGGGAATTCATCACGGCTTCGTAGAATTCATAACCTGTTAGACGACCTTTATTTGATACAGTCATTTCACACACTAAACATAAGCGATCAACTTGCGGGTTTAACGAACAAAGCCCGTTAGATAACACTTCTGGTAACATAGGGATCACGCGAGATGGGAAATAGACTGATGTACCGCGTAAGCAAGCTTCTTTATCTAATGCTTTACCTGGACGGACGTAATAACTTACATCTGCAATTGCGACCCATAAGCGATAACCTCCTCCACGATTTTTTTGGCAATAGACAGCATCATCAAAATCACGAGCATCTTCGCCATCAATTGTAACCAAAGGTAATTCACGCAAATCCTTGCGTCCTTTTTTGGCATTTTCTGGAACTTGTTCGGTAAATTTGCTGGTCTCTTTTATAACCGCTTTCGGTAATTCATAAGGGATCTCGTGATTACGAAGCGCAATATCAATGGCCAGATTAGTTCCCATAATTTCGCCAAGCACTTCTTTAATTATCCCTACCGCTTTTTGACGACGCTCTGGTCGTTGCTGTAATTCAACTACCACAACAGAGCCCATACGTACCGTACGATCAGGTTTGCCCACAATCAAAATATCAAAATTTAAACGACTGTCATCTGGCACTACAAAGCCAACACCTTGTTCGATAAAATATCGTCCGACAATAAAATTACTACGAGGCTCTAAAATTCGCACGACCCGTGCTTCGACTTTACCACGATATTGGGTTCCCAATGGTTGAGCTAAAATCACATCGCCTTGTAACACTTTTTTCATTTGTTCAGGTGATAAAAAATAATCCTCTGGATTACCTTCTACTCGCAAAAAACCAAAGCCATCACGGTGTGCAATTACACTTCCTTTAACCATATCAAATTTTTCAGGTAAGGCATAACATTTGCGGCGGGTAAACACGACTTGTCCATCACGTTCCATCGCACGCAAACGACGATGCAAAGCTACTTTTTGCTCTTCATTTTTAATCGCAACAGCTTGGGCAATTTTCTCTAAATTGGCTGGTTTTGCTTCTTTTTTAAGGTAATCTAAAATAAGTTCACGACTGGCAATTGGGGAATCATACTTTTCTGATTCTCTATCAAAGAAAGGATCTTTTATCATAAGTAACATCCTGTGATCTAATATTAATGCTAGCATAACACAGAGTGATATAACTTAAAATGAACATTCAATTTATCAAGAACAATCAGAGGATTCTTAATTCATTTTTAATTTTTATTAATAAATTATTAATATTGATAAACACAAAAGACAGATATCAAGCTTTATTAAATTATACATCAACAGCAATTTACTATTCAGACGATAATTTAGATCATAAAAAATTAGACGGTAAAAATGATTGGGTTAAAAAATTATCGAATGTATCTTCATAAAATAATACATTAGTTAGTTTCAATTAAATGTTATTTTCACTAAGCTATTTTTATGTTAGCTGTAATAATAACGATCCACATATTATATATAAATAGTCATTTTATTTACTAAAATAATATAAGCTATTTCAGTCTAGTGATAACTCTATTAACTCTTATAAAATCATTATTACCTATTTGCTTACTCTTTATTTTATTGCATACAATTAATACCCAATTAATTGATATGTTTTCTTTTAGAATTTGAATTACATTAATTTCTGAATTTAAAAAATTTATTAACGAAATAGTTTTTGTTTTTTTTAACCTTTCCAACACATACAGTTATATTAATTAAACAATTTTTTATATTCAATTTTCATCTGTATTATTGTGTTATCTTATTGATTTACAACATGCTATGCATCAATATAATATTGATATAAAATTTAGTTATAACTTAGATAATAATTTCGAAAATAAGGAAATACTGAAAAACATGAAAAAAACGATTGTTTTTATTTTAGAAAAAATTCTTTGGGCTTGTATAATATTACCAGGTTTGTTCGTTGCAGGCCTTGTAGACTATTCAGTAGAAAGTTGGCATGGCATATTATTTACTTCTAAGAACGTAAAATTGGCATCTTCTTCCTTTATGTTATCAATTATTACTGTATTTATAATATTTTTTTGGGATAAACAATGTGAAAATTGGTTAAAATACTTATTTATCGCTATCTTTGTATGTATTATAGCGTCGTATTTACCTATTTTTTCACCTTCCGTCGCCTATTTTATTCGAGCCTATGGTATTTATAATATCCTTGTTATAGGAACGGTCTTAGTCTTTTTTGTGTTTTTTAGTCATTGAGAAGTTTCCCATTGCTTTAAAAGTTTAGACTTTTGATTAACGTTTTTGTTAATGAAAAGGCGTCCTAGGACGCCTTGAGTTATTAAATTTAGCTAATATTACTGTTTATGACTATGTTTTTCACGCTCAATGGCTCGATAACCAATATCATGCCGATAAAAACAACCATGCCAACGAATATTATTAACTTGCTGATAAGCACGTTGTTGAGCCTCTAGGACTGTGTTTCCTAAAGCGGTGACACAAAGAACGCGCCCACCTTTGGTAAACACTTGCCCTTTTTCAAAGCTGGTACCTGCATGAAATACTTTGCAATCTGAAGATGATTCGGTTGGTAATCCAATGATTTCATCTTGCGTATTATAGTCGCCAGGATAACCTCCTGCAGCCATCACAACACCTAATGCTGGTCTAGGATCCCATTTTGATTTTACGGTATCTAAGTTACCATCGACTGCCGCTAAACATAATTTGACTAAATCTGACTGTAAACGCATCATGATCGGTTGTGTTTCGGGATCACCAAAGCGACAGTTAAATTCAATAACTTTGGGATTACCCTCTTTATCAATCATTAAACCTGCATATAAAAAGCCAACATATACATTGCCCTCTTGCGCCATCCCATTGACAGTTGGGTAGATCACTTGATCCATGATTTTAGCAAAAACTTCATCGGTCACAACTGGTGCTGGCGAATACGCTCCCATACCACCTGTATTAAGACCAGTATCACCATCGCCAACGCGTTTATGATCTTGACTGGTTGCCATTGGTTCAACATTTTTACCATCCACCATAACAATAAAGCTGGCTTCTTCACCCTCTAAAAACTCTTCAATAACCACACGGTGTCCAGCATCACCAAAAGCATTGCCTGCCAATATATCGTTTACAGCAGCTTCGGCTTCTTCAAGTGTCATGGCAACAATAACACCTTTACCCGCAGCTAAACCATCAGCTTTGATCACAATTGGTGCGCCTTTCTCGCGAATATAGGCTAGTGCTGGCTCAAGTTCAGTAAAATTCTGATATTCGGCGGTTGGGATGTTATGCCGCGCTAAAAAATCTTTGGTAAAGGCTTTCGAACCTTCAAGTTGTGATGCCGATTTTGTTGGACCAAAGATTTTTAATCCAGCCTTTTGAAAGCTATCAACAACACCAATGACTAATGGAGCTTCAGGACCAACAATGGTAAGATCAATTTGCTCTTGCTGAGCAAAATTCAATAATCCGCTAACATCCGTAGCTTTAATGTTAATATTTTCCAGACCTGATTCAAGTGCAGTCCCTGCATTTCCTGGAGCGACAAAGACTTTTGATACTAATGGTGACTGTGCTATTTTCCAAGCTAACGCATGTTCGCGTCCACCATTCCCAATCACTAATACTTTCATAAAAGATCCTTTATATGCTTCTTCCTTAAGAAGATAACCATGGTAATTTTAATAAATATACAACAAACTAGAAAAACGCATTAATGCCTAAAATGGCGCATGTTGGTAAAAATCATCGCAATATTATGCTCATTTGCAGCTTGGATGACTTCTTCATCACGGATCGAGCCGCCTGGTTGGATTACACAAGTTACCCCAGCTGCTGCAGCCGCATCAACACCATCACGAAATGGGAAAAATGCATCAGAAGCAACAACAGAACCGGCAACCTCTAGATTTTCGTCTTGTGCTTTAATACCAGCAATTTTAGCTGAGTACACACGACTCATTTGACCAGCCCCAATACCGATGGTCATTTTATTTTTTGCATAAACAATCGCGTTCGATTTTACAAATTTAGCCACTTTCCAACAAAATAGAGAATCTGAAAGCTCTTGCTCAGTTGGTTGGCGCTTGGTAACAACAGTTAACTGCTCGGGTGTAATCATACCCAAATCACGCTCTTGCACTAATAGACCGCCATTAACTCGCTTAAAGTCTAAACTCGCTAGCGATGACGTTGACCACTCACCACATTCAAGCACTCGGACATTCTTTTTAACTTGTGTGATAGCCAATGCATCAGCACTAATTGACGGTGCAATAATCACTTCAACAAATTGTTTATCAATGATTGTTTGGGCTGTTTTAGCATCTAACTGCCGGTTAAAAGCAATAATTCCACCAAAAGCGGAAGTAGGATCGGTTTTAAAGGCATTAAGATAAGCATTTAAAATATTATCACTTACAGCAACACCACATGGGTTAGCATGTTTAACTATTACGCAAGCGGGTTCATCAAATGATTTCACACACTCTAGCGCAGCATCTGTATCAGCAATATTATTATAGGATAATTCTTTACCTTGTAGCTGTTTAGCGGTGGCAATCGAAGCTTGCTCAAGATTTTCTTCAATATAAAAAGCCGCCTGTTGATGAGCATTCTCACCATATCGCATATCTTGTTTTTTAATGAATTGAAGATTTAAGGTTCGCGGGAACTCTCCTGCTGGTTTTTCAGTTTCACCATAATATGGTGGAACAAGTTTGCCAAAATAGTTAGCAATCATACCGTCATATTTAGCAGTATGTTCAAATGCTTTTATAGCTAAGCTAAATCGATATTTGAAAGAAAGGCAATTTTGCTGTTTATCTAGCATATCAATGATTGTGCTATAGTCTTGACAATCAACTACGATGGCGACATCTTTATTATTTTTTGCAGCGGATCGCACCATGGTTGGCCCACCAATATCAATGTTTTCTATCGCATCATCTAAAGTACAATTGGCATTAGCAACCGTCTTAGCAAAGGGATATAAATTAACAACCACCATATCTATAGGATCGATCTGATGTTGCTGCATGACTTCGTCATCGATACCTCGGCGCCCTAAAATACCACCGTGTATTTTAGGATGTAAGGTTTTGACTCGTCCATCCATCATTTCAGGAAACCCCGTATAATTGGACACTTCAGTAACTGGAATATGATTATCGATTAATAATTTGGCAGTACCACCAGTAGAAAGGAGTTCAATATTTCTTTCTGATAAGGCTTTGGCGAATTCAATAATTCCCGTTTTATCAGAAACACTAAGTAAAGCACGACGAATAGGACGAAACTGCTGCATGAAAAACTCCGAAATTTATATTCTAAATCCAAGTCTGTAAGTGGCTATTATATATAAAATGAGGAACGATGTTTAGTATTGACTTCTTAAAAAAAATCAAAACATTTGAATTATTTTATTTTGAAAGCGAATAATTAAATATACAACCTTTGTTAATTCCTGATAATTAGAGGTATCTTGATTTGAGATTTTTTACAACTATTGGGGGTTGATATCAATTTTTTTTTCATCCAAACACTATTTATGAATACTCAACTAAAATTGATCTGCTTCCTTGATATTTTGATAGCTACAAAAAAGTGACTTTCGATTATCTTGATATAGTTAAGTTTAGTAATTTTGATAACTATTAGAATTTAATTGCTTTTATGTAGCTAAATTCAGTCTTATAAAAAATCTATAAGAACATTTACTTTAATAAAATGCGAAAAAAGACAACGTTCCGTTCTCTGGTTACCGCATAAATAATTTTTGGTTTATTAAAATTCAATGTCTTATAGAAATGTAGCTACTAAGCTAAAACTTTTTAGCAATTCAGCTATTTTATTTATCATATAGATAAAGCGAATTAACACGTTGGATTTTTCGTTCATTTTGCTCTTGAGTACTATGACGATATTTTTGAGGGCTTAGTCCAATTCTTTTTTTGAAAATTCTCGAAAAATAAAGCTGATCATCAAATCCAATTGTTCGACTAATATCGGCAATATTCAGATTAGTGGTTTGCAATAATAGTTTAGCACGATTTACGCGTTGCTCTTGTCGCCATTCACCAATCGACATACCAATCTGATCTTTAAAAATATGAGCAATTCGAGATGTCGACAAACAAACTTTTTGGGCAACAATGTCAAGCTTAAAGTTGTTTTCATCCAGTGTATCAATTAAATAGTTGCAAACTTGTAGTACTCGTATATCAATTTTAGGATGGTTAGTGCTTGATGTTTCTTGTGCACGACGTATTAAAAATTGCTCTAACATGCTCATTGCTAAATTTTCAGAATAAATTGTACTTGATTGCCCTACCTCGACGATTTTAATGAATAATTTTTCGAACTCATCTTTGACTTGTGTATTAGGACGATAAAAGCCAGTCTTTTTTATTCGATTCTCCCAAGTTAATAAAAACTTCCAGGTTGATTTTGGTCTGAAATAGATCCAAAAATGAAACCAATTGTTTTCATCTTCTTTTCGCCCATATAAATGAGGTTCTTTTGGTGGAAAAAGTACAAAATCTCCTGGATAACAGTTAAATGATTCATCGTTACGATAAATCGTTCCTTGCCCTGCATAAGTAAGATTAATAATGTAGCCATTTAGTCCATTTGGGCGGTCAATAAAGAAATCAAATTTTCCTTCTTTTTCAATCGGTGTTAGTCCAGAAACCAGATGGACATTAAATGAATAACCCGGTAATAAAGGGTCATTTTGTTGTTGATTTGTCATATGTCATCTCCTACTTTTCGAGATTTTTTTATTTTCACATAAAAAATTTTTTTGAGTAGTGACAATTGTGAGATCTTCATCACAAAACAAATTAGGTGTGCAAAATCGTCTATATTTATAGCAATAACACACCTACTTGTTCTATCCGAAATTAATTATTCTCCTAAAAACTCCATTTGATTTTTCTAAGAGGTGTTAGCGGATGAATAAAAAAATAACCATTGGATTAGATTTTGGTAGCGATTCTGTCAGAGCATTAGCTGTCGATTGCCAGAATGGAAAAGAATTAGCTACAGAAGTCGTTTATTACCCACGTTGGGCTAAAGGTCAGTTTTGTGATCCTAAAAAAAATCAATTTAGACATCATCCTCTTGATTATATTGAGTCAATGACTCAATCAATACAATCGGTTGTAAAACAACTTAAATCAGATGCACAAAATGTGGTTGCAATTGGTGTAGATTCAACTGGCTCTACGCCTGCCCCAATTGATGAAAATGGGGATGTTTTAGCTTTAAAACCAGAGTTTATAGATAATCCTAACGCGATGTTTATTTTATGGAAAGATCATACTTCAGTAAATGAAGCGGAAGAGATTAATAACCTTTGCAAAAATGAACTTTATGCAAAATATTTAGAATATTGCGGTGGAGTATATTCTTCGGAATGGTTCTGGGCAAAAATTTTGCATATTTTTCGTCAAGATAATGGCGTAAAAAATGCTTCCGCATCTTGGATTGAACTTTGTGATTGGGTACCTGCTTTATTATCAGGAACAACCGCACCCAATGAGATAAAGCGTGGTAGATGTGCTGCTGGTCATAAGTGTTTTTGGAGCGAAGAATGGAATGGCCTTCCTCCCTATGAATTTTTTGAAAAAATAGATCCACTTTTAGTTTCTGCTTTACCTTATCCTTTATTTGAGAAAACTTATACTGCTGACAATAAAGTTGGAAACATTACCCAAGAATGGGCTGAAAAATTAGGGTTACCACCAACAGTCGTTATTGCGGGTGGTGCATTCGATTGTCATATGGGTGCCGTTGGTGCGGGTGCAAAACCTTATACGTTAGTAAAAGTAATTGGTACTTCTACCTGCGATATTTTATTAGCTGAGCAAACTGTTATTGCTAATCGTTCAATTAAGGGTATTTGTGGCCAAGTTGATGGTAGTGTAATGCCCAATTTTATTGGTCTTGAAGCTGGTCAATCCGCTTTTGGTGATATATATGCATGGTTTCAAAAATTGTTATGTTGGCCATTAGAAAAATTAATTTCAACTTCACCAGAATTGCAATCGACTGTACAAGCTTTAAAAGATAATTTTTTAAGCGATATTGCACAAGCTTGGGACGAAAATCCAAATTTAGATACTATCCCAATCACCCTTGATTGGTTCAATGGTCGAAGAACCCCTTACGCTAATCAACGAATTAAAGGTGTTATTACCAATTTAACTATTTCAACTGATGCCGCCACCTTATTTGGTAGTTTGATTTTATCAACTGCTTTCGGTGCAAGAGCCATAATGGAATGTTTTATTAATCAACATGTGCCAGTTAATGACATTGTAGCATTAGGTGGAATAGCTAAAAAGTCACCCATCATTATGCAAACTTGTGCTGATGTAATGAATAGACCACTAACTGTGGTGAGTTCAGAACAATGTTGCGCATTAGGAGCTGCAATATTTGCCGCCGTATCAGCCAATGTTTATACAGATATCCCAAGCGCTCAAAATAGGATGTCTAGTCAGCTCGAAACCACATTCACCCCTAATGAGAACAGGGTAGAAAAATATCAGGAATTATATGAAAAGTATTTAGTTTGGTCTGCATCGAGTGAACCTAACTATAACGCCTAGTTTTACCAACAATGTGAATAAATTCTAAAGGAGTCCATTATGTTTGTTTATGAAGAATCTGAAATTTGGTTTGTTGCTGGTAGTCAACACCTTTATGGACCAGAAGCACTTGAACAAATAAAAAAGAATATCCAACAGGTAACGGATTATTTTAATAAAGAAGCAAATTTACCAGTAAAGATTATTCTTAAACCACTTGCGACAAAACCTGACGATATATACAACCTTTGTCAGGAAGTAAACTATTCTTCAAAGTGTGTTGGATTAATAACGTGGTTGCATACGTTTTCACCAGCTAAAATGTGGATTAATGGATTAAATCATTTACAAAAACCTCTTTTACAACTTCATACTCAATTTAATGAAGTCGTTCCTTGGGATTCAATGGATATGGATTTTATGAATCTCAATCAAACTGCACACGGTGGGCGCGAATTTGGTTTTATTGGATCTCGTATGCGCCAACCTCATTCTCTGGTAACAGGTTATTGGAAAGATAAAGATGTGCATGATCAAATTGCACGATGGATGAGAGTTTGCGTTGCAATTAATGCAGAAAAAACCATGAAAATTGTTAGATTTGGCGACAATATGCGTGAAGTTGCAGTAACTGAAGGTAATAAAGTTTCTGCACAAATTAGATTTGGTTATTCGGTTAATACCCATGCAGTTGGCGATTTAGTGTCAGTCATTAACTCAATTAATGATAGCCAAATCAATCAATTAATTGATGAATACGAAACACTTTATCAACTCACTCCGGTTGCACAAATTAATGGTGAAAAAAGACAAAATCTAATTGATGCAGCAAGAATTGAATTAGGTATTGAGCAATTCTTAAAACAAGGCAACTATTCTGGATTTACTACAACGTTTGAAGACTTATATGGTATGAAGCAATTACCTGGACTTGCCGTTCAGCGATTAATGGCTAAAGGTTATGGCTTTGCTGGTGAAGGGGATTGGAAAACCGCAGCCTTACTTAGCACTATGAAATTAATGGCAAAAGGTCTTACGGGTGGTACTGCATTTATGGAAGATTATACCTATGATTTTACTAAAGGTAATGAATTAGTTGTCGGTTCTCATATGTTAGAAGTTTGCCCATCAATTATAGATGATGGTGTAAAACCTTTGTTAGATATCCAACATTTAGGTATTGGCAATAAATCTGATCCTGCTCGACTTATTTTTCCATCAAAGCCAGGTTTAGCCATAAATGCAAGTTTGATCGATATTGGTAATCGTTTCAGATTAATCGCAAATGAAATCGAAACAATCAAACAGCCTTATACACTACCAAGATTACCTGTAGCTTGTGCAGTTTGGAAACCAAAACCATCACTTAATGTATCTGCTGAAGCATGGATTTTAGCGGGTGCTGCACATCATTCAGTTTATACCCAAGCACTTTCAATGGACTACTTTAGACTTTATGCACAACTGCACAATATTGAATTATTAGTTATTGATGGTGACACGCGAATTAATGATTTTAGAAATGAATTACGTTGGAATGAGATTGCCTATTGTAATCCCTATGCTTGATAACTTCATTTTAATTTAATAATTGGAAATATTTTTTCCAATTATTTCCAAAATTACAGAATAAAAGGGTAAAAAAGATGAGTATAAATACGCTTCAAGCGACAAGTGAAATGGCAAAAGATTCTGCCAAAAAGATGACTTTCTTAATTGGCTTTTCTGCTGCAATGGCGGGATTATTGTTTGGTTTGGATATTGGTGTTATTGCAGGAGCTTTACCATTCATCACAATTCAATTTGAATTAACAACTCAACTACAAGAATGGGTAGTAAGTTCTATGATGTTGGGTGCCGCTTTAGGAGCATTGTCTAATGGGTGGTTATCTTTTTATTTAGGAAGAAAGTATAGTTTATTAGCGGGAGCCTTGTTTTTTATTGTAAGTTGCTTTGGATCTGCTTTAGCACCAAATGTAGAAGTACTGCTGATTTGGCGAGTTATTTTAGGTTTTGCCGTTGGCATCGCATCATACACAGCACCACTGTATCTTTCTGAAATGGCCCCAGAAAATATTCGGGGGAAAATGATTGCCGCTTATCAGCTTCTGGTAACAGTTGGTATTTTGGTAGCTTTTTTATCTGATACTTATTTTAGTTACACCGGTAATTGGCGAATGATGCTGGGTATTATTTCTGTACCAGCAATTATTTTATTTATTGTTGTTATTTTTCTGCCTAATAGTCCTAGATGGTTGGCATCAAAAGGACGATTAAATGAAACTGAGCAGGTTTTAAAATCGATCCGTAGCGATCCTCAAAAAATTAAGCAAGAATTTAATGATATTAAAGACAGTTTAAAAGAAAAACAGGAAGGATGGACACTGTTTAAGGTAAATAAAAATGTTCGCCGAACAGTTTATCTTGGTATGGCTTTACAAGCGATGCAACAGTTTACCGGAATGAATATCATTATGTATTACGCACCTAAAATTTTTAGCCTTGCAGGCTTTGAAAGTACACAACAACAAATGATTGCAACAATAATTGTCGGGTTGACCTTTGTATTAGCAACATTTATTGCAATTTTTACGGTTGATAAACTGGGCCGAAAACCAATTCTAAAAGTTGGATTTGGTATTATGGCTTTAGGTACTTTGATATTGGGTATTTGTTTGCAACTCATTGAAAATGGTAATGCATCATCACTCACGTCCTATGCTGCAGTGGGTATGGCGATTATGTGTATTGGTGGTTATGCAATGAGTGCAGCACCTGTTGTGTGGATTTTGTGTTCTGAAATACAACCCCTTAAAAGTCGTGATTTTGGTGTAACTTGTTCTACAGCTACAAACTGGATCTCAAATATGATTATTGGCGCAACGTTCCTTACATTATTAAATAATATCGGTGTTGCACAAACATTTTGGTTATATACCGGCATGAATGTTTTATTCATTTTCATTGTTATTTTCTTTGTGCCTGAGACAAAAAATATTTCCCTCGAGCGTATCGAAAAAAATCTGATGTTAGGTAAGAAATTGTGCCATATCGGTGATGATTATTAACAATAATTAATCCATTAAGGACAATGCTGATTGGTATTGTCCTATATGAACAGTCGTTTTTTCTATTCATATTATTAAACAGGATGCTTGGTATGTTTACTCAATTAAAAGAACGCGTTTTAGCCGCAAATTTATTATTGCCTTATTATCAACTTGTAACGTTTACATGGGGAAATGTATCAGAAATTGATAGAAATAATGGTGTCATTGCCATTAAGCCATCTGGCGTTCCTTATGATAAACTGACAACACAAGACATTGTCATAATTGATCTTGATGGAAAGAAAATTGAAGGTAAGTTGAATCCTTCAAGCGATACCCAAACGCATATTGAACTTTATAAAACGTTTGAACAAATTGGCGGAGTTATTCACACTCATTCCCGAAATGCAACAATTTGGTCACAAGCTGGTTTAGATATTCCTGCTTTAGGAACTACTCATGCAGATTATTTTTATGGTGATATTCCTTGTACTCGCTTATTAACATCAACTGAAATAACTAATAATTATGAACTCAATACGGGGAAAGTCATAATTGAGGAGTTTAATAAACGCAATATTGATGTTATGGCAATACCTAGTGTGCTTGTGTCTGGGCATGGTCCTTTTGGATGGGGAAAAAATGCTGATGACGCCGTACATAATGCGGTTGTTTTAGAAGAAATTGCTGCTATGGCATTAGCGACTCGCAATCTGAATGTCGGTATAAAAATCCAACAAGAATTATTGGATAAACACTATTATCGTAAGCATGGTAAAAATGCCTATTATGGGCAAGTTTAAATATTTAATAAAAAATCATTTAAATAGTAGTCGATTCTTTAACTAATAAAGATATTATAAATATAGATTGATTAACTTTCGGATAATAGGATTAAGTATAGCAATTAAAATTTTAAGGAATTAATAATCAAAAAAACACAACTTCTAAGACTATTTGATAGATAAAAAAATCAGGCAAAATATATGCCTGATTTTTGTTTGACTAAGTTTGGTTTAATCATCACTATAACCTAAGCTACGCAACGCGCGCTCATCATCGGCCCAACCCGCTTTAACTTTAACCCAAAGCTCTAAATGTACTTTGTTGTCAAAAAATGATTGCATATCTTTGCGGGCTTCTATACCGATTTTTTTGATTTTTTCACCTTTGTTGCCAATGACCATTTTCTTTTGACCATCTCTTTCAACTAATATTAAGCCGTTGATACGATACATTCCATTACGTTCATCAACTTTGAATTGCTCAATTTCGACAGTGACTGAGTATGGCAACTCATCACCTAAAAAACGCATTAACTTTTCACGAATAATTTCGGAAGCCATAAATCGTTGAGATCGATCGGTGATATAATCTTCAGGAAAATGATGTTCGCCTTCTGGCAAATGTTTTTTGACAATTTTCCTTATAATATCAACGCCATCACCTTTTTCAGCGCTAATTGGCACTACATCAAGAAAATTAACTTTTTGGCTGATTTCTTGAATATGCGGTAATAGTTGAGTTTTGTCGATAACGTTGTCAATTTTATTAATTACCAACAATACTGGGCATTTGCAATCTTTAAGCTTGTTGGCAACCATTTCATCGTCATCATTCCAATGTGTACCTTCAACGACAAAGATTACTAATTCGACATCACCAATTGAGCTACTTGCAGCACGATTCATTAAACGATTAATCGCTCTTTTTTCTTCGATGTGTAAGCCCGGAGTATCAATATAAATAACCTGATCATTATCTTGAGTATCAATACCAACAATACGGTGACGTGTTGTTTGCGCTTTACGCGATGTTATAGAAACTTTTTGGCCTAGTAGTTGATTTAATAATGTTGATTTACCTACATTTGGTCGACCTACTATGGCGACAAATCCACAATGTTGTGTTGTTTTTGTCATTTTATACCTAATTGATTAAGTGCTTCTTGAGCAGCTGCTTGCTCGGCTTTGCGACGGCTTAGACCTCGCCCTAAATATTCACGGCTATCATTCTCAAGTTTGCATTGAATTAAGAATTCTTGCTCATGATTATCACCTGTTACTTCAAGAATTAAATAACATGGGCGCTCACAATGAATGCCTTGCAGATATTCTTGTAAGCGTGTTTTGGCATCTTTTTGTTTAATACCAGGTTGAATTTTATTCAATCTGGTTTGATACCACGTCAAAATTAAACGTCGTACCGTTTCGATATTGCTATCTAAATAAATAGCACCAATAATAGCTTCGACGGCATCAGAAATAATCGAGTCACGACGAAACCCGCCACTTTTTAACTCGCCTTGACCAAGAATAAGATAATCACCTAATTTAAATTCTTTACCCATTTCAGCCAGTGTTTGCCCACAAACAAGTGTTGCACGCATTTGACTCAAATCACCCTCATCTTGTTTGACAAAACGTTCATACAGTTCATTAGCAATCACAAAGCTTAAAATTGAATCACCTAAAAACTCTAAACGTTCATTATGCAATTTGTTAGCACTTCGATGAGTAAGTGCCAATTCTAATAAAGATAAATTATTAAATTGGTAACCAATTGATTGTTGTATTTGATTAAACTTTTTCATTATCATTGCAATTAATGTATACCACCAATACGGCTAAATCGGATGCCTGTTGGCCATTCATCTGGTTGTTTCTCAAAACTGATCCAAATTGCTGTTGCACGTCCAACAAAATTCTGTTCAGGTACAAAGCCAAAATAACGACTGTCACCACTATTATCTCGATTATCACCCATCATAAAATAGTGATCTTTAGGTACTATCCATGTAGCAATTGGTTGTCCATTTTGGCGATAAAAATAATTAGGATCCTCATGTGAACCTTGAGTGGTTAAAATTTCATGAGGTCTATCGCCTAACGTCTCTTGTTGTATATTCATATTAAGTAAGAAAACAGATTGAGAATTAACAATACCTTTATCTGCACATTGCTCTAATGTATAAAAATTCGGACTTGTTTTAAACTCTTGATGTACTTCTTTCCAATTGCTTGGTTGTGGTTGCGTATAATGTAAGTCCAATGGTTCAGATTTTTGCCCACCCACACAATTTGTGTCATTAGTTTGACAAGCAGGATAAATCAGTACTTTCTTCTCTTTAACAAGATATACTATTTTATCGCCTGGCATTCCAACGACACGTTTAATTAGATCCATTTGAGGATTATTTGGATGTTTAAATACAGCGACATCACCTCGTTTAGGGTGACCTGTAGAAATTAATACTGTATTAGTAATAGGATCTCTTAATCCATAAGAATACTTTTGAACTGCAATAAAGTCACCAATAAGTAAAGTTTGCATCATAGAACCTGATGGTATTTGAAACGGTTCAAATAAAAATGAACGAATCACAAATACAACAAATAAAACAGGGAAGAACGATGATATACTTTCAACCCAACCTTTGGGTTTACCTACTTCTGCAAGTATTTTTCCATCAATTTCGCCATTATGTTGCTTGCGAATCTCTTCAACTTTTCGTTGTCTTGCAGGTTTCCACCTAAATTTTTCTAAAAACCAGAAGATTGCAGTAATCAATGTCGCTACTGTTAATATGATGGCAAATGTTCCAGCCATTTTTTACCTCTTTAACTGATTAATCTTTTCCCACGTGTAAAATGGCTAAAAACGCTTCTTGTGGTAACTCAACATTACCAACTTGTTTCATGCGTTTTTTACCTTCTTTTTGCTTCTGTAAAAGTTTCTTTTTACGGCTAACATCACCGCCATAGCATTTGGCTAATACGTTTTTACGTAATTGTTTAACCGTTGAACGAGCAATAATATGATTACCAATAGCGGCTTGAATAGCGATATCAAATTGTTGACGAGGAATGAGATCTTTCATTTTTTCCACTAATTCTCGTCCACGATAAGGTGCATTATCTCTGTGGGTAATTAAGGCTAATGCATCAACACGTTCACCATTAATTAATACATCTAATCGAACCATATCAGCAATTTGGAATCGTTTAAAACTATAATCCAATGAAGCATAACCGCGAGAAGTAGATTTTAATTTATCAAAAAAGTCTAAAACTACTTCTGTCATTGGAATTTCGTAAGTCAATGCAACTTGATTACCGTGATAAACCATATTAGTTTGCACACCACGTTTTTCAACACATAACGTGATTACATTACCTAAATAGTTTTGTGGAACCAATATATTACATTCGGCGATTGGTTCTCGTAGTTCTTGAATATTATTTACCGCTGGAAGTTTAGACGGACTATCAACGTAAATAATTTCATTTGAAGTTGTTAAAACTTCATAAACTACTGTTGGTGCTGTGGTAATAAGATCAAGATTATATTCGCGCTCCAGACGCTCTTGTATGATCTCCATATGTAATAAACCAAGGAAACCACAACGAAAACCAAATCCTAAAGCACCAGAATTTTCTGGTTCATAAAATAGTGATGCGTCATTCAAACTTAATTTGCCCAATGCATCACGGAAAGCTTCATAATCATCAGAGCTTGTTGGAAATAAACCAGCATAAACTTGCGGTTTAACCTTTTTAAAACCAGGTAATGGTTTATCTGCTGGACTTTTAGCTAAAGTTAAAGTATCACCAACGGGTGCTCCTAAAATATCTTTAATGGCACAAACTACCCAGCCAACTTCACCACAATTTAAAGTATCTTTATCAACTTGCTTAGGCGTAAAAATACCAAGACGGTCAACATTATAAGTCATACCTGTACTCATAACTTTAATTTTATCGCCTTTGTGTAATTCGCCATTTTTGATACGAATTAAAGATACGACCCCTAAATAGTTATCAAACCATGAGTCAATAATAAGTGCTTGTAGTGGTGCATTTGAATCCCCCTCTGGTGGTGGAATATCTTTTACTAATTGCTCCAATACATCCGCCACGCCTACCCCTGTTTTGGCAGAACAACGAACCGCATTACTTGCATCAATACCGACAATATCTTCAATTTCTTCAGCTACACGCTCAGGTTCTGCCGCAGGTAAATCAATTTTATTAAGCACGGGAACAACTTCTAAATTCATATCTAAAGCCGTATAGCAATTTGCAAGGGTTTGAGCTTCAACACCTTGTCCTGCATCAACAACTAATAGTGCGCCTTCACATGCTGCAAGTGAGCGAGAAACTTCATAAGAAAAGTCTACATGTCCAGGGGTATCGATAAAATTAAGCTGATATGTTTGACCATCATTTGCATGGTAATCTAACGTAACACTTTGCGCTTTAATTGTAATACCACGTTCACGTTCAAGATCCATTGAATCAAGAACTTGCGCTTCCATTTCACGATCAGAAAGTCCTCCACAAATTTGGATAATACGATCTGAAAGCGTTGATTTACCATGGTCAATATGAGCAATAATTGAAAAATTGCGGATATTTTTATTCATATCAATAAATTATATTTTATGTTTTAGTTATATACTGTTAATTACCCAGAATGTTATTACCAAAAATAACAGGTTAGATAATCACGAAAAATAGAAAAGGCACATTTTACACATTAATAACTGCGAAGCATAGTGTTATCGAAAGTTTTGCGATTATTTCTCAACAATATTTTGGGCAATACGCTCAATAGTAACTTTAGGTAGATTACCAATAATAATAATATTTTTATTATTAATGTTTGTCGAAAAAATAGTCCGATCACCTTGCGTAATAAGCTGATTTAGCTGGCTTGATTGTTCCGAAGATACATTAACGGTAAATGAAAAAACACCATCAGAAAACAATTTAGTGGCAATATCAGAATTATAAAAATTAACATTATAGGCCGCAATTTCTTTAAATCCTCTAGGTAACCATGCTAAGCGCCAAACTTCTAATATGTCATTTTGTTTTTCAATTGATAATAAGATAGGATAATTGCGACTGTCTATATATTCTTTAATCTCTTTTGGATCGAATTTTTCGTCTAAATTAACCACTTTTTGTTGACTTATGATTTCACCATTTTGATCAAGCAAGTCAATTCGAAGAGGCAAAAAATTTTCATCATCAATCCAAATAATATAACTATAACGATCTTTGTCTTTAGCAATCATTTTTACTAATTGAGCACTACGATTAGCTGTTCTGGTTTTACCTAATAAAATAAAATCATAAACATCAACCAATTGGTTGAAATCATTATAAATCACATCGGGAAAAGCTTCAGTAATACGTGGACTGGTAATAGAAAAAGAGGCACTATCTGGTTGAAAATAACTCGTTACACCATTATTCAAAATAATTTCTTTCGCAGGACCTTCAAGATAAAGCAATTGAGCTTTGATATCATTTTGCTTTTCTGATCCTAAATGAGAATATTCATAAGTGGTAACGTATTGATCTTTATCTTGAGAAAGCAAATGAATTTGGTAAGTACTCGTTTTAACAGCTTTGTGCATACTATTCATCAATAGTAAAGCTTTATCGTTGTTTTCCGAATAGGCAGATAAAGTAAATAGCATCAAGAACAGAGTAACGATAAATTTTATACTCTGTTTGAGTTTAGATGTATTTAAATAAAATAAACAATTCATAAAAAATTAATGAGCATTTAGTCTTTTTTGTAACTCATAATCCTGTACAAGCAATCTAATTTTATCATATTGTCTTTTTTCGAGTAATTGTTGGTCGTTATGTTGTTGGATACCACCAACAGGCGCAACATTGACTCCAACCGGTAAAGTATTCAATGTTGGAGCGCCATTTATATTATTTGATTGTCCTTGCTGATATTGAACACCAGCAATAATTGCTAACGTAACACAAGCCGCCAATCCAACTTGACTGACTTTTGCCACTGCATCTTTTACACGATCCCAAAATAGATTTTCAGCTTTTGGTATAGTGACTTCATGTGGGATTGGCTGATCTGCCATTTCAAAATATAAGTTTTCATCAGCAATAGCCTGAGCAACTTGATTTGAAATATCTAAAGTTAACGTACTACTGTGCAGCTCACCACGCATAGCGGATCTTACAACATGGTAGCGATGCCAACATGACTGTAAATCTTCATCTTTTGATACAGCATCAATGAAATAATCATCTTTAAGCTCACCATCCATAAGGGATGAAAGTTGCTGTTTCTGTTCTGTTTGCATAGTAGATACCTTAATTTTATAGCTACTTTAAATTAAATGATTTAATCAGTTATTAATGGTTTAATCTTTTCATCAATAATATCACGAGCTCTAAAAATACGTGATCTTACTGTACCAACAGGTGTACTCATAATTTCGGCAATTTCTTCATAACTTAAACCATCAATTTCGCGCAATGTAATGGCAGTTTTTAAATCATCGGGTAATGCTTCAATTGCTTCAAATACCACTTTTCCAACTTCTTTTGAAAGCGCTAAACTCTCTGGATTATCAATATCTCTTAAAGATTCTGCACTGTCATAACTTTCGGCTTCACTTGCATCAATGTCTGATGAGGGAGGCCGACGTCCCTGAGAAATTAGATAATTTTTTGCTGTATTAACAGCGATTCTGTACAACCATGTATAAAATATACTTTCACCTTTAAATAGGCTTAAAGATCGATAAGCCTTAATAAAAGTCTCTTGCACAACATCTGGAACTTCAGAAGCTGAAACGTAGCGAGAAACCAAATGAGCGAGTTTATTTTGATAACGAACAACAAGCAAATTGAACGCATTTTTATCCCCATTTAATATGCGATCAACTAATACTTGGTCTGTTATTTGCTCCCCCATTAAAGGCCAACCCTCACTATGTTAATAACTGCTTGTGGCCCAAAAAATGTGCTTACTAACAGTTAGATTGTTAAATTCGTAAAAAGTTCCCATTTATTTTAATAGAAATATAAGTTTTTTTCATATCAAAATACCTTTAAAACATTTTTTACAACAAATAATATTGATTTATTGAGCTTTTTATAAAATAACTTAACTTTACAGATCAGTTTTAATTCAATAAATAGATCTCTCGTTCACCAGCATTATTATAAGTTATTTGATAAAATTGCGGTAGATTGAAATTGACAGAACTACTCGTAGTAAAAGTAAATCTATCATCAGATAAAACATAAAAATCATTAATGGCTTTGACCATATTTTCTCTATTGCCGTTACAATTTCGATATATTTCTATTTGATTATGTTCATTTAAAATATAGAGATCAAACCCAATGTCAGTATCTTCGAAAAAGAACTGAATTACGCCTTGGTAGGCTACACTGTCTATTTCTTTAGGCAGTTCATTTGTTTCATCTAATATATTTAATGGTCTTCCTTGAGCCTTATTATTAGATACTGCACCGTAAAAATCAATGGTATTTTCAAATTGATGAAGTGAGACACCAAGTCGTTCAAAAAATAGATACCAAGATGCGCCATCAATTCTTAAAGGTTTAACTTGCGTTAAATTATTTATCGTAGAACTTAATCGCAGTTCTATGCAATCATCCATCAACTTTTTTATTTGTTGTTTAATTTGGCTATTTAAACATTGACTGTAACAAAATATTTCCATTGAATTTGGTAAATCGGCATCTTTATGCATTCGGTTAAGTAACGCTTTAATAGCTTCTAGAACACATAATTTACCATTAAAATGTAAAACACGAATTTCATTCCAAGAATTACGGTATAGTAAGTCTATCGATCCAACTAAGCTTAATTCATTTTCACCATAATTTAATACATTCGAATTAAATTCATCTTCTAAGTTTAAATTAGATGTAGGATCGTTTTCGAGATTTAAAATGATGGCTAAGTGACGTATCTCACAGGGTCCATAAAGTTGTTCTTCCGTTGCTGTTGGAACATTAATAGGAAAATATGCTTTTAGATCTTTAATAAATTTGGTTATTTTAGTCTTATCCCGATCTTCACCATTATGATAATAAAACTCTGTTGAGTCATAAATCATATTATTAAAATAACACCAACTAACTAATTTAACCAAATATTTACTATATTCTATATATTGGTGACCAATAATGTCATTTAAAACTGGTTTTTGTTTATACACATACCAACCGGAGCGATTTATTCTATCTTCTTTAACATAAATAAAAGTAAGTGTATCTTCTTGTAAATTATTAGAAATATTGAGTTTTAATGTGGTAATTTTACCAGGCAATACTTCAAAAGAAGCATAAAGTTTACGTGTTAATATCGCTAAGTCTTGTGGACTAATTAGTGAATCTAAATTATTACGACGACCAAAATTCAGTAAATTGCGATAACCTGTCATCATAGTCTGTAATAATATTTCGTGTATTTCACGAACTTGTTCTATCTTCCAAGTATTACTGGCATCTAATTTAGCAATGAACTCTTTACTCCATCCCCATTGTTTCACTAAATCATCTAGAACTTTTCGACGCCACGATGGCAAACTAGTGGAAACAGATAATTGTTCATTAACTTTTAGATAAAAACACGTTCTAATCAGTTCTAATCGTGCAAAATCTTCAATTTCAACTAAGTAATGAGTTAACCTTTGCAAAAGCATATAGTACGAATCTAAATAGCAACCTTGATAAATTTCTGCCTTTTGAATATAACTTCGCATCTCATAAGCGATTGGTTTATTTTCAGGGTAAATCCATGAATAAGCTTCGAGTAATAACGTTTTCAATACGGCTTTAAATGGCGAATCAATACTTTTATAAAGTTGCCATAAGCTAGCACCAAAGTATTCTTCTGCAGATAATCCAGTTAATGAACCAAAATCAATCCATTCATCACGTATGATAATATTTTGTTCGATTAATGCTTGAACACACTTTTCATAAGTCGGATATTTGGTGTTATTGATAGTTAAATCGCTAGGCACTGCAAACCACAATAATAATTTACCTGCTAATAAGTTAGCCGAACGATAAAACTCTTCTAACAATAATATATGTTGTGCCGAACCACAATTTTCACCGATTAAACATTCATGATGTTTATTGATAAAGCGATCTACATCTACAACAAATAAGGTTAATTTAATCCCTAATTCTTTTGCCCATTGCTCAATTAAACGACATTTTTTTTGTAAAGATGACTTTCGATCTGCTGATAAATTATTTTCAATACAAATCCAAATATCCAAATCTGATGCAACTGATTGTCCAATTGAGCATGTACTTCCCATTGAATACAGGGCGGAAATGTCAGATTTGACAGTTGTTAATGGAGCAATGAAATTAAAATCATTTTGTAATTGAGTAGAAACGGTTTCAGAAATTTCATAACAAGCAATACCCGTAGGCATATCTTCATTTAGATAGCCTGGAAGTTTAGGATCATGAAAGTGAAAAAGAGCCGGCAGAAACGAAAAAACACGTTGAAATTCTTCTGACATAGCATTCAGAGCACGTTCATGTTTCAATAAAGCAAGATCTTTAAGTTGTTTTTTTATGTTGTTAATATAATATTGCATGGCATTATTCAAGTAAAACACGTGTACTACTAACAAACAATTTCAATCTAACATTTTCTTATTATAACGTAAATAGAACGTTAAATTAAAAACAAAATAAATATTATGATTACATTAGAAAAAATAACGGATATTTTGAAAACAACTAAACATCCAAAACAAATCAATAATAAAGCCGCAGTGTTAATTCCAATTGTAAAAGTAGATAATCAATTACACTTGTTATTCCAAATTAGATCCCATAAACTCAAATGGCAACCTGGTGATATCTGTTTTCCTGGTGGTAAAGTTGAAATTGAAGATATAAATCCAGAACAAACCGCGAAAAGAGAAACATGTGAAGAACTAGGACTTTCAATTAATGAAATTACTATTTTAGGTCAGTTACCAAAATTTATTGCCACATTAGGGATGATAATTTATCCATTTGTAGGTAAAATTGATTCTATCGATGATTTAAAGCTAAACTTTGACGAAGTTGAAAGTATTTTTACTGTTCCGCTTGAATGGTTTAAAAACAATCAGCCTGTACATGCTACAATGCAAGTTGGGCATAAACCAGATAATGATTTTCCTTATAACTTATTACCCAATCGTTCAAAAGATTGGCAAAAAAGATCTGAACATTTAGTTTACTTTTATCAATATAATAATTATATTATCTGGGGTCTAACCGCTCAAATAATAAAACAATTTATTAATATTATTCAATAAAGTAATATAATATTAAAAAATTAGCTAACTAATTTAAAAAGTATTTTTACTTAAATCAACGTTCTTCAGTAAGCGTTTATTTTTAACGCAATGTTTCTATAAGTTTCATTTATTACTATATATTTCTTTAATGAATATCATTAAATCCAAATAGTTTAAAACAAACAGTTCTTTTATTTCTTAGATAAAAATTTATGGCCAAACGTAATTAATAATAGGTAGATATAGACATAAAAATCTTAAATTTGGTGGTGTATAAATATCTGTAAATTATGTTTTATATTTGCAAATAAAAAAAAGCTTTAAAAATTAACTTTAGTTTTAATAATTTAAAAATGAAGGAAATGATCATGAAACGTTTAAACAAATTATCTATTACTCTTGCTCTTTTATTATCATTACCTGTTGCTAGTGTTTATGCAGCAGATGCTTTAACCTCTCAAGAAGCAAAAAACTTAATCCCACTTAAAGAAATTTCTGTAACGGGTAGATATTTACAAGCTGAAAATGCAGCAGATGATATTTCTCGAGCAGCTGATGAAGCTGGTGCTAAGTATTATCATATCAAAGCAATTGAGAATGCAATGACTAATAATTCAGCCGATAGCGCTGTTGTTTACGCCGATATTTATCAATCTAACCAACCTGTCGCAGTGGAAAAAAAAGAAGTGACACAAAATGGTGTTGTTCTTTATCCACGAGCTAAAGCGCTTTATTATCTTCCATTTGAAGTTATCAAATTTAAAGGTAATTACAATAATACTGCCGAAATAACGAATGATGCGAGTAAATTAGCCGCAGAAAAGAATGCATATGCTTTTTATGTTTTCTCTATTGCTCCTTCTGATATCAAAAATCAGGCACAAGAAGTCGATGTTGCATTATATAAAAAAGATGCAGTAGTAAGAGATTTCATTGTTTCTAAAGCAATAGAAGGTGAGGATGCTTACGAAATCACGAGTGATGCGTTTAAAACAATGACACCTTATGAAACGATTAGTTTTCATGGTTCATTCAACAATACAGCCGAAATCAGTGCTGAGGCTCAAAAATATGCAATTGCTAATGATGCACACTTTTATTATGTGAAAGAAATAACAACAAATCCAGCCAGTACAACACAAACCGTTTATGTAAATTTATATAGATAATAAGTTAATTTTTTATATAACTTTCTACGTGAAATATCCGTTTAACCACGTGGAAAGTTATATTATTCACTCCTCATTAAAAGTATATCAATAGAATTAAAATTTATATCTTTTGCTAGATATTTTATAGTCGATTGGTTACATACTATTTTATTTATCATGTGCATTTTAGATGCTAAAAATTTCTATCTCATACATCTTTTCTTTTCATTTAACCTATCTCAAAATATTAACTATATACAATTCAAAACTTCTGCTTGATATGTAAAGTTTAATGACTCAGTAAAGTTATTTGAATGAGTGGCTATCTGATTTGGGGTAATCAATAATTATACCATGTGGAGGGTCATTAACTAGTTTTCCATACCATTAAGTTTATACATAAAGTTATTCAACAAAAGATGAAATATTAAAATGAATAAATCGCTATTTGAATATGTCTAATTAAACTTTAACAGTTATATTTTATGTTTATATTAAAAAGCGTCTTTATGAATTTCTATTTTAAATCAATGATAAATTGTTAATATTAAGTTAATGATATATAATTTTTTGCGTTAACTAATAAATTTATTACAAATATTTTAAAGGATTAAAAAATGTCTAGTCAAGTTGTTCCTTATGTCGATAGAGCAGTACAAGTATTAAATAAAATCGGCATTATACTTAAACCTCAAACCGATGCCCCAATTTTAAAATTACTGGATAATGTTACCGAGATTGATAAAAACCGAGTTATGTCGATAGCACGCACTTTGCAACAACAAGGCGCATTTAATGAAGTAGTCCGAGATCAAATTGATGGTGTTGAAGTATCACAGCGCTATACCAAAATAGTTAATCATTTTGATAGTATTCGTACTGATATGGAAAAAATGATAGGTTGGCTTGATGATGGTCGATTAGACTTTTTGGAAAGAGTCAAAATTGGTTGGATGAAACTTAAACGCGGATCAATTCCAGATCGTTTCAATCTTATCAAATCTACTTACTTAGAAGTATCAAAAGAAACAGGTAATCAGGTCGAACGTGAACGTATTATTTTAAATGCTTATCAGGATTTTAGATTTGGATTAAAACAAGCACAAATTACCGCCGAAGAATTAGTCAATATGGCTACAGCCCGACTCGAAGATTGTAAAAATAAATTATCACTAGCTATTGCCGATGTAGATAATTTCAATTCTGATGATCATGTAGCTCGAGCACGTTTAGAACTAATTAGAGATGAAGCATTACGTAATGTTCAACAAGAAGATAGCCGTTATCAAATTATTTTGGATTTAGCGAATAATTTAACCGTATCTTATAATTCAGCCGAAGCAGTATTTGCACGTTTACAACAAACAACTTCTGTGAAAGAACGAGTATATCAACAAAGTGTTAACTTTTTTTCAACGAATGAAATTGTGTTTACTGCTTTAAGTGCTTCAATAACTTCTTTAACTGGTTTAAGTGAAAGTACTAAAACCTTAGAAGCCTTGAAAGATGGTATGAATAAAGGCATAGAAAGTATAGCATCTGTTGGTAATAAACAATTAGATGAAGCTTTACGAGCTGGATATGGTTCTACTATTAAAGCCGATTCGTTACGTTCTTTAGTTGAAGCGATCGTTAATTATCAAGAATCAAGCCAACAGCTAATTAGCGAATTACGAAATGAATCAATTGAAAATGCAAAAGAAATAGATCGTATTGTCGAAGATGGAAAACAACGCTTTAACAATATTATTCTAAAGGTTAATAGTTAATGTCGGAAATTAAGCTTAGTGAACAATTAGGAGCGATGGCAATAATTGATGAGCTTTATCAAAAACAGCAATTATTACTTGAGCACCTTGATCGCAATGTTTTGCGGGATAAATTGAAAGAAAACATAAAAAATTACTATCAAACCAAAGGACAATTTATTGATGATAGTCTTATAGAAAAAGGAATTAATCTTTGGTTTGATAAGCGTTTGCGGTTTAATGTACCTAAACGTAATTGGTTTATGCATTTTCTTGCTTTATGTTATATTAAAAGAAACATTTTATTTACTATTATATATATTATTTTATTCGTTTTAACGTTAATTAACTTTGCAGAAGTAACGATTACAAAAAAAATAAAAAGTAATATTGATAGTACTTATAACCATATCTTATCCGCAAAAAGTAGTTTAAATGATTTAAATAGAAAATTTCTTGAAATTGATAAGCATTCTGTCAATTTTGCCCAAGTCCCAATAAAAAAATTAAAAAACTCAATTATTGATCTGCTTAACCAAGATAATATTTCTTCTATAGTAAAACCTGGGGCAGATCTATCTTCAATAGCGCAAAAAGATAAAGATATACTTAAATATTTAAAAGAAACTGACTACTCAATCAAAACTAAATTATCCGAAGTCACTTCGCAAATAACACAATTGCAAGAATTAATTGAAACGGACAAGAAATTAACTAAACTAATCCAAAATCAAGAATTTACTGATGCTAGTAAAAAATACCCTATTTTACAAAATATTGTCGATTCTATTATTGATAGCCTTAATCAAGGTCAAACAAATATCGATACTAATCGGATTGAAACACTTTATTCTTCAATTGAACGTGCAGAATTTCTTGAAAAGAAAATTGAGTCTGATACGAAACAGTTACTAGAATTAAACGTACCTAAATCAGATATGGATCCTATTATTGCGCTTCAAACTTCATTACTTGCTGATTTAAAAGATTTAAATTTTGAAAATGTTGAAAATTATCAAACAATGATGGCTTACTACATTAAACTAGCACAAACTAATTTAACGTTGACCATCGTTGACCATCCAGATCATAAATCTGGGGTTGAACGCACACATGAGAATACTAATGGTAAATCTTGGTATTTAATTGTCCAAGCATTAACATCAACCGGTAAGCCAACATCAATATGGGTAAAAAGCATCGAAACCGGTGAAACCAAATTAGTGGAGATGTTTGGTCAACAAGTTACCTTAAAATCATTTAATGCCGTTAAAGAGGATAAAATAAATGATGGGCATATTGATAATAATAAACTTTGTGCTAAACCAAAAGGACGTTTAACGTTTAACTGTCCAAATTCAGTTAAATCAGGCAGGATTTTAGAGTGGTAAACCATGCAGACAAGAACAATTGAAAGCACCATTAATCAAAAAGCTCGTACAACTAAGGCTTCTTTGGACTCAGCCAATCAAGAATTACATGATACACATGAAAAATTACTTGATTTAAAGACTCAACAAGCAAATATTTATAATAAAATTGCGACTATCTATTTATTAGAATCACCTGAAAATAACGATATTAAAATACAAAAAATTATTGACCAGTTACAAAATGTTTTAAAGCAATTAAAAAGCAAATCTTACAGTTTAGACAAAAAAATTGATAAGCAGCAGATAAAATTAACAGAAATTTTGATAAGATTAGATGAACTTACAACCGAAAAAACGCTACAACTTGAGAAAGATCCCGATTATCTATCGCTATTTGATCGCTTTACTATCGAAAAAGAACGCTTTGATAAAGAAACTGAAAACTTTGAAGCTTCTCAAAGCGAGTTTTCAGAAAAACTTGTTCAATATAACGAAAATAGGTATTTTAATTATTTAATTAAGCGAAACTATGGTGAAAATAATTACAAAGCTTTTTGGATCTTAAAAAACCTAGATGCATGGTTAGCAAGATTTGTTAATTTTTCTCAAAATTACAAAAATTACAAATTAATCAATTCATTACTAAATGAATCAAAATCACGTTACGAAAATCAAACAAGATCTTATGAATTAGCATTAAAACAAAAAGAACAGAAAGAACATAGTGTTGAAACTGTTTTGAAAATACCAGCGATAAGAGTTGAATTAGCAGAAATTGAGCAGGATTTAGCGAATCTAGAGCGAGAAAAGCAAGAAAATTATAATGTTTTAAATGAAACACAAACAGGAAAAAGCCTCGAGTTTAAAAGACTCTCTTTGCAACTTGCTGAGTTTTTAAAACATAAGTCTTTTGATAGACTTCAGCAGCTAACCTTACAAACAAAAACTAAAGGAGATGATATATTACTTAAAAAGCTCTATGAAATAGAGAAACAGATAAAGCAATCTGAGAATCATATTGTTCATCTTCGTAATACAACTTCAGATTTAATGAAAACCTATGAGCGTTTTAATGAAACACTTCATCTTTTTAAGGAATACAATATTTCCAGTTTTTTATATGAATATAGGATATCTTCGTATAATCTGAATGAACTATTAAATAAATTATTAAACAATGATGTTTTTCCAATTACCATTGTTGAGACACTACTTAGCTATAGAGTACGAATAAAAATCGAAAGAAGAACTTCGGTACATCAAAGCAGTATCGGATCATTATTGAGCTATTCATCAAAATCATCTTCTTGGGGGTCTTCATACCGTAGTAGTTCTTCATCCAGTAGTAGTTCATCATCAAGTCGCGGTAGTTACTCATCAAGTTCATCGTCAGGTGGTGGAGGATATAAAACGACAGACAGTTTTTAAATCTAGGTATAGGCTTTTTTATAATATATTCATTATTCACGTTCTATCGTGGATAATGATTAATTTTAAAAATCCCTGTTTTGCCGGCAATTTATATACTATCTACATATAAATTACTTATTAGAAACACATAAATCAATATGAAAATAATGCTGATTACTTAATACTTATCTATATTCGATTTGTGTCATATTATTTGATTACTTATACTATATTTTGGTTTTATACGCTTCTAACATTTTTCCACTAGGTTACTAATTTATTCTGACTTGATAATTAATATAGTACTTCTGTTAAATAATTATAGAAAAATTGCTATATAAAAGTTCTATAATAACAACAAATAGATTTTATCTAATCAATCATAAATTCTATAGGAATTTGAGCTAATTTTTTACTTGTGTCGGAACAAAGACTTTTAATTATTCTTTTCTAACGCTTAGATTTTACACTAATTGAACCTAAATTTATTTTGAGATTACCATTTTTCGATCTTTAATTTTTTCATTATCAAGTATCTGATGAGTCTCTACAGCCTATTGATATTTTATTTCACCATAAATGAAAGGCATTAGTTTATGGTTAAAAAATTCGACATTATCAAAAAAATTATGTTTTACCGACTAGTGGAATTAAACTAACAATGTTCAAGGTGTTTTTAATTTGAAAGTAGATAAACATAGACTTTATACAACTATTTTTAGTTTAGTTATCTTAACCCAACAGTGTAACGATTAAGTTAATACAAGCTTTTTGACTAAATGGAATTAGGTAATCATAATTTATATTATTAACCATACATTAGTAATAAAGTTCATAAATATAAATTGCATTTAAAAGGAGAAGAACAACGATAATCAATATCAAATTAATGTATCTGTTAGAGCAACTAAATAGTTGTAAAAAAAGTATGAATTAATGCTATTTATGGACTCAAATAATATTGTGAAAGAGTTGACCAAATATAAGAAAGGAATGCACATTTATGGCTGGGGTACAAGGATTCGAACCTTGGAATGGCGGAATCAGAATCCGCTGCCTTACCGCTTGGCTATACCCCATTATAAAAAAATATATGGTACGGGTAGTGAGATTTGAACTCGCACACCTTTCGGAACTAGAATCTGAATCTAGCGCGTCTACCAATTCCGCCATACCCGTATTGAACTATTGATAAAATAGTATATATCAGATTTAAAAATTTTAATATATTATACAGGATAAAATGGCTGGGGTACCAGGATTCGAACCTGGGCATGGCGGGATCAAAACCCGCTGCCTTACCGCTTGGCTATACCCCAATAAAAGATAATTATTAAGATTAAATGGTACGGATGAAGAGACTTGAACTCACAACCTTGCGGCGCCAGAACTTAAATCTGGGCATCTACCAATTTCGCCACACCCGTATAAATAATCAATAAAGAGGTATAAACCTAAAAAATTAAACGGACTAAAGCATCTTAAAAAATTACGCAGAATGGAATGGCTGGGGTACCAGGATTCGAACCTGGGCATGGCGGGATCAAAACCCGCTGCCTTACCGCTTGGCTATACCCCAATAAAGGATTAATATTAAGATTAAATGGTGCGGGTGGAGAGACTTGAACTCACACACCTTGCGGCGCCAGAACCTAAATCTGGTGCGTCTACCAATTTCGCCACACCCGCACTGAATACTTCCGGTAAAAGTACTACCTAATCTTAATGGTGGCTACGACGGGATTCGAACCTGTGACCCCATCATTATGAGTGATGTGCTCTAACCAGCTGAGCTACGTAGCCATCTCATTCGCAACGTCATAACCAACACTGCGAGGCGCATTATGCTTAAGTTCCGGCAAATCGTCAACACTTTTTTTTAGATATTTTGAAAAAAAGTTACGATCGATTAAGATGCAATCAAATCCGGTTTAATAACAATTCAATTCGCCTTTTTTGTAGTTCAATTTGAATTTCTTTTCCAGTAAACCCATCGGAAATAATTTTTTGCACATTAACACTATTAGCTAGTTTATAAGCATTTTCTAAATATTGTGCTTGTGGAAAGGATGCAGTTTTAGCTAAAGCCTCGCTTGCCATAATCAATTGAGAAAGATGTTGTGGATTACGCCATACATCAATTCTATTTAGTAAACAGATAATTTGTTCAGCTGTGAGTGTTTGCACAGACTGGACATCTTTATAGTATTGCTTAACCATTATGGCAAGCTTAGTATAATTATTGGGTGATTTGACTTTACTACATAAATCTTCAACTGCATGCCTAGTTGATAATTGCGAACAAAGAACACTAAAACGGATGGTTAAATCGTTAGTTAATGAAACAGAGTGTTTTAAAGCATCAATAACCGTATCGGATAAGACTAATGATGGAAACAATATAGCAAGTGCTCCACATTGTTCCAAAACTTGAAAATAGATTTGAGGATCTAAAGTAGATAAGGCTTTTTCAGTCTCTTTCCAGACACGCTCTGGGGTTAGATAACTAATTTCTCCGGCTAAAACCATATCTTTCATAAGATTCATTGTTTCTGTTGCAACAACAAAACCTAATTGATGATAACGTGCCGCAAAACGCGCGACTCGCAAAACTCGCAAAGGATCTTCACGGAAAGCAGGCGAGATATGACGTAACAGCTTACGTTTGATATCTTCAACGCCATAGTAAGGATCAATAATATTATTTTCTTCATCCATAGCAATAGCATTGATGGTAAGATCTCGTCGGATAAGATCTTGTTCTAAAGTAATGTCTTTACTGAAATCACAAATAAATCCAGTATAGCCATTACCTGCTTTGCGTTCTGTCCTCGCTAATGCATATTCTTCTTTTGTAACTGGATGTAAAAATACAGGGAAATCTTTACCGACCTGTTGATAGCCTAAAGATAATAATTCCTCAGGCGTTGCTCCAACAACAACCCAATCACGGTCCGCGCTCAGTAATCCTAACAATCTATCCCGAACACACCCTCCAACTAGATAGATTTGAGACATTAACGCATCCAACGATCTTTTTTACGACGAGGCATTATCATTGGTAAAATTAGACCTAATACTAGACCTCCACCAGCAACAAGACCGCCATAAGTAAACCATGTAAGAATAAGATCGAGTCGTTTATCATCAACTTGATTTAACATCGAATCTATTTGAGTTCTCTGCTGTTTGACTTGTTTATCAAGATCGGCATTTTTATTTTGAAGAGTTTCAATTAATTCTTCCGCAGATTGCAATTTTTGCTCATATTCATTTACGATTTTTCGTTGATGTTCATCAACATTATTCACTTTATCTTGATATTCGGCTAATTTTGCTTCTAACTCGGGAAGGCGTTCTCGATAACTTGGCTCATCATTAAGTTTATTGGTCTCAATCCACCCTATCTTACCATTACTAATTTGGATTCTTGTGTATTTACCATCGTCACTTTTTTCAAGAGAAGTCACTTTTTGACCAGTTTTAACCGCGCCAGAGAAACCATAATTAGTACTAGGACCACGACGTAAGTAGATATCTATATCATCTGTCACATATTTATCTGCAGCATTAGCATTAAACACAAAACCAAGAAAAGAAATTATAATAATATTATGTTTTTTCATCATATTTAACTCAATCCATCCATTTTTTAACCATAATAACATAAAAAAATAACTTTTCGCACATTCATTTCACAATATATGTCTCTACAAAATAACTAGCAACACAAAAAAATGAAATCGATTACATTTTTTGTGAGATCTTAATCACAAATTAAAAAATTAATCATTTTATTTTTATAGAAATGTAATTATTTTACATAGATAAAGAACCACAATCTTGGAGTCATTATGAACTATCGTCTTAATAATAACAATGTAGATGTCCTATTACGTACAACACCTTATGCTGAACTTAGCTATTTTGGTAAACGCTTACAAAACATTCAACTCGAAAAACTGGAAATGTTAACCCCAGCTGTTCCTAACGCGCGTATTGATGTTGACGTACCGTTTACTTTATGCCCTGAAGAAGGTTTAGGTAATTTTAGTACACCAGGACTTGAAGGTCATCGCAATGGTAAAGATTGGTCTCCTGTTTTTATCACCAAGGAAGTTATTCAAACAGAAAATGAAATCACTATTATTAGTGAAGATAATATTGCTAACCTACGTTTCACCAGCCATTTTATTTTAGATAACAGCGGTGTATTACAATGCCAAAATAGTTTAATTAATCTAGGCAATGAACCTTATCAGGTCAATCGCTTATCAATCACTCTTCCTATTCCAGAAAGAGCACAAGAATTAATGGCCTTTAGTGGACGTTGGATTAAGGAGTTCTTTCCGCATCGTACTAAAATCGAACATTGTGGTTATTTGCAAGAAAACCGTCGTGGACGTACTTCACATGAGTATTTTCCGGGTATGATAGTTGGTACCGATAGCTTTAAAGAACAATCCGGTGAAGTATGGGGTGTTCATTTAGGTTGGAGTGGAAATCATCGAATTCAGGTAGCAGTAAAAAGTAATGGTAAACGTTTTATTCAGGCCGAAGCCTTATATATGGCAGGAGAAATTACATTAAGTAAAGACGAGTCAATTTCAACTCCTTGGTTGTATGCAACTTATAGTGATCAAGGCTTGAATGAGATGAGTCAGCACTTCCATGATTTTTTGCGTGGCAACATTATCAAATTTAACCAAAATAAACCGCGCCCAGTCCATCTTAATACTTGGGAAGGTATCTTTTTTGATCATAATCCGGACTATATTATACAAATGGCAACTAAGGCTGCACATATGGGGGTTGAACGATTTATTATTGATGATGGTTGGTTTGGTAAACGTGACGATGATTATCAAGGGTTGGGAGATTGGTATTTGGATAAACGAAAATATCCAAACGGCTTAGAACCTGTGATTAAACATATTAAAGATTTGGGCATGGAATTTGGTATTTGGGTCGAGCCAGAGATGATTAATAAAAACTCCGATCTTTATCGCGCTCACCCTGATTGGTTACTAGAACTGCATGGTTATAATCAACCTGAAGGTCGTCATCAATATTTACTCGATTTGCAAAATCCAGCGGTTTTTGAGTATTTGCTTGAAAGATTAACATGGTTGCTTGGAAGCTATGACATTGACTATATCAAATGGGATATGAATCGTGAAATTGTGCAAGCAGGCCACAATGGTAATCCAGCCATTGTTGGACAAACTGAAGCGTTATATCGTTTAATTGATATTTTACAAGAAAAATTCCCTCATGTTGAAATTGAATCTTGCTCTTCTGGTGGAGGACGTATTGATTATGAAATATTAAAACGTACTCAACGTTTCTGGACGTCAGACTCTAACGATGCATTAGATCGACAGATCATTCAGCGTGGTATGAGTTACTTCTTCCCTCCTGAGGTCATGGGGGCTCACATTGGTGGTGCCTTATGTCATACTACATTCCGCGAATTACATATGAATTTACGTGGTTTGACTGCACTGTTTGGTCATATGGGTGTTGAACTTGATCCTGTTAAAGAATCTGAAAAAGAACAAAAAGCGTTTGCTCATTATATTAATTTACACAAACAATTGCGTCCATTATTACATAGTGGTAATAGTGTACGCTTGGACGTCGATGATCCTCGCGCGATGCAAAGTTATGGGGTTGTTAGCAAAGATCAAAAAGAAGCAGCGTTTATTATCGCCCAATTAGCATTACCAACTTATGCATTGAGTGGTAATTTACGTTTGACAGGATTGTTAACAGATAAGCAATATCAAATAGAAATTCTTGATATGCCAGACAATATTGATCCTAAAATCAGTGGTCATGCGATGAAAATATTACCAGTATGGATGAAAACTCAAACAACTCTTTCAGGCGATTGGTTAATGAATATAGGATTACCATTACCTGTGCTTGATCCTGCAACTGCTATGCTTATCAGGATCACATCCAAATAAATCAAAAAAATACAAAAAATATCAAATTATTGAATAATAAGGGGAATGAAAGTATTCATTCTCCTTTATAACATATTGAATTTGAAACGATTCAGCCAATAATACAATGATTGGCAAATAAAAATTTTTCCATTATTATAAGGTTTTATCTCATATATTCAGGGTTCAACCGACTGAATTAGCTAAAAGATATAAACAAAATATTTCAAGTATAGGTTACCTTCCCTCTTTGCGAACCATTTTTGCTTTAATCGTTGGTAAACTACAATATTTTAAATGGATAAACTTTAAGTAATATGGATATAAATTGTTAGTAATAATATCAAATTAAAAAGGAGTTTTATGGCGACAATAAAAGATGTTGCACAATTAGCCAATGTTTCAGTTGCAACAGTATCTCGTGTTATCAATAATGCAAACAATGTTAGTAATAATAAGCGTGAGATTGTAAAAACTGCTATGGAAAAATTAAACTATTATCCAGATGCAAACGCTCGTGCGTTATCTCAGCAAAATTCAAAAACCATTGGTATTGTTGTCGCAGACGTTTCAGATCCTTTTTTTGGTGCAATGGTCAGTGCAGTTGAAAAAGTAGCTTACCGAACCGGACACTTTTTATTGATCGGCAATGGTTATCACAATGAAAATAAAGAATATAATGCTATAACCCAACTAATTGAACATCGTTGCTCTTCGTTGGTAGTCCATGCAAAAATGCTTTCCGACAGTACTTTAATAAGATTGATGGAGCAAGTTCCAGGGATGGTATTAATTAATCGTATAATCAAAGGTTTTGAAAAACGCTGCATTGCACTTGATGACCGTTATGGTTCTTACTTAGCTGTTAAACATTTAATTCAACATGGTCATACCAACATTGGTTATTTGTGTTCAAACCATGATATATCAGATTCAACCGACCGCTTACAAGGCTATAAAGATGCACTATTAGAACATAATATTGATATAAACGATAATTTGATTGCTATTTCTTCGCCAAATGAAACAGGTGGTGAACAAGCTATGATGTCTCTTTTAGAGCGCAATCAACAAATTACTGCTATTGCTTGCTACAATGACTCTATGGCAGCGGGTGCTATTTCTGTATTATATGATAATGATATAAAAATTCCGTCAGATATTTCTATCATTGGTTTTGATGATTTATTACTTGCTCGGTATTTACATCCTAAACTGACAACCATTCGCTACCCATTGCAAACTATGGCTGAACAAGCTGCGGAGCTCGCATTGCGATTAGCAAAAAGTGAAGTTCTACCAGCCAATTTAATTAATGTTTTTACTCCAACTTTAACTAAGCGATATTCTGTTACTAAAATTAAATGATTGTTATTAGTTTAAAAACTGCATTAAAAAAATGTCGAAAACCCTAAAAATTATGTGTTTTCGACATTTAGTTATTTTTTCAGGTAAGATTATTTAAAACCAAACTTCAGTTTGCACGCCAAAGCTAATTTGATTATCTTTACCATTAAAATCAAATTTACTGATCTCATTTTGTAAAGATTCTAAATAAGAAACATAGAAACGTATATCAGGTCTTGATGTTAAAATACTTTCACCAACTTTAAATGAGTGGAAGATCGTTGTTTTAAAACCTTCTTCATTATAGCTTTTGCCTTTAACTTTATTTTTTTGTCTAAAATAACCTAATTCGATGCCGCTTTGATTATAGTTATCCCATATATAAGCAGGTCTTACTGCTGATTTGAAACTCGAAAAATCAGTATGGGCCAAATTGAGGTCATAGGAATAAACATCTGTTCCCGTTGTAAGCGCGAGTGCATGGGCGACAATCACTTTATCGGCTAAATAAGCCTCACCTTCAGATACCAATCGATAAGCTTTTCCCCCTGTATGAGTACCGATATAATCATTATCAGAATTTGCTGCAAATTCAGGGTTATTAGTATTAATATTCGCTAATTGTGACGCAACAGAATTGGTCGCAGTTTGTAAAGTCCATTGATTAAATCCACCAAAGAAATTATTTTGTCTTAAAACAAAACTTCCTAACCAAGCATTTTTTACACTAACACTGTCCTGAATTTTGGATTTATTGGGGGCAGAATAACGACCATTAATTGCAAGAGTGGCATCTTGCCATAAAGGAATATCTCGATAGCGAAACTCGATTTCATTTAAGTCGACTTCTTCCCGTTTAGTTACGGTTTGTATCTCAGTATTACCATTATTTGTAACTTCAATTTTTTTAACTTGTTTGACATTAACATCCGCTCGTACCAAAGCTAAATCAAGTTTACCCACGCCAATTCCAAGATCTTCAATACCAATACCACCGCCTGCAGGTGTTTTTTGAGTTTTCCAATCTAACATTTGGATTTCATTATAAGGAAGTGAATGTTTACCTACCCATAAATTTGCATCAGGAAATCCTGGCACAAATCCTTTGGTAGATAAGTAAATATCAGAAAACTGCATAATATTGTCATCTTGAGTATTGAATAAACCAGCTGCTTTATTGGTCGCTACATTACCATCAATCATAACAATGGCATCCACTCTATGACCATCTTCATCATACACTTTTTGTTTAAAGACAAGATCGTACCAACCACCATATTCATTACCAAACCGACCTAATGCCCCTTCAGCATAATTTTTAGGCTTGCCATTTTGGGAGGTTGACCAGCCACCACGAAAATAACCATTAAATGAAAAACCGATTTCGTCTTTGATGTAATCTTTAAACTCTGACAGAGTAAAAGAGTTTTTAAGTGATTTGGTTTGCGATGTTGGGGCTGCATTATCACTTTGCTTAGTATCGTTAACTATGACAATTTGATTGTCTACTGCCGGTTGTTGTTGAATAACAGACTTGGAATTAATATTGGTTTGAGTGTGATTTTGGGTTTGTTTAGATGCTGGTGTTTGGGTTGAAGTTTTAGCTAAAGCAACACTCTGATTTTTCAGCGCCTTTTGTTGATTATTTATTACAATCTGTTGTTGTTGAATATTCTTATTTAATTCTGCTAGCTGTTTATTAGACTCGATCACTTGCTTTTTTAAATCTATAGATTCTTCAGAAAGTGCCAATAATTTTTGTTCTAACATCGATATTCTGGCCTCTAACTCTTCTTGAGTAGCAGCAAAAGAGTTTTGTATAGAACACAAGCCAAGTAAAGTAATTAAAACAATTCGTTTAGGTTTGACGTTTAATACTGCCTTAGTTAAATATTTCATTTTTTTCTACTCATTATTATATAGATATTAAAGAAGTCTCAAAAATTTGAGACAAAAAAAAACCTAAAAAATAGCGATAACTATTTTTTAGGTTTTGCCCATAATCTTACGGTAGCAATCCAATGCTTAATAAATAAGCTTATTTAATATAACTAATAAAATTAATCATTAACAATATAAATATACATAATGTGACATATGTCACATTAATATTGAAATTATTATTAATTATCCTATTTTTTGAAAGATATAAAAATACAAATGTAACCGATTACATAAAATGTTAACTGGATCACTTAAATAAAATAAAAACTATTTATAATTAATAAAAAAAAGCCAGCTTACTAAGTGAAATTGCAAATAAATAATGAGTTAAACAACAGGAGAAAATAATGAATCTTTGTTTCAGTGAAATTCTCAATCGAGCAGATTGGAATAATTTATCTATTTTAAGCATTAATCGACTTAATACACATCCCAAATTTAATAGCTGGCGAGATAAACAACAAGCAAAAAATAATAGTGATTCAGACGCAATCTTATCGCTCAATGGTGATTGGTTTTTTAGTTATTTTAATAACCCAAAACAAGTACCAGAATCGTGGTTGGATAAAGAACTCGATAATACCACTGTTCCTGTTCCATCAAATTGGCAATTTCATGGTTACGATGCACCAGTTTATACAAATATTCGTTATCCTTTTCCTTATAACCCCCCTTTTGTTCCTGAAGATAACCCAACGGGTTGTTATTCGAGGTACTTTAATATTGATGAAAAATGGTTAAATGAAGGTGATATAAGAATTATATTTGATGGTGTCAGTGCCGCATTTCATCTTTGGTGTAATGGTAAATGGGTTGGCTATTCACAAGATAGCCGCATTGCAGCTGAATTTGACTTAACTCCTTTTTTAAAGAAAGGTGATAACCGTATTGCTGTACTAGTTTTAAAATGGTGTGATGGCAGTTATCTTGAAGATCAGGATATGTGGAGATTAAGTGGTATTTTCCGTGGCGTTTCACTACTTCATAAACCAAAATCACATTTACAAGATATTCAAGTTAAAACAATACTTGATGATTGCTATCAAAATGCTACCTTATCTTTGCAAATTGATGTAAAGCATCAAGACGATATAGAGATGCTCAATGTAGACATTGAATTATGGCAAAAAGATAAATTAGTCCTTGAACACTCACAATCAATGGGTACTCCTGCAATTGATGAAAAAGGGGGTTACAATGACCGAGTAATTTGCCATATTCCAGTGACCAAACCACAATTATGGAGTGCCGAAATACCTAATCTTTATCGGCTTGTTATTAGTTTGAATCATAATAATACGGGTTTAATTGAATCTGAAGCTTATAACATTGGTTTCCGAACTGTCGAAATCAAACATGGGCAACTTTGTTTGAATGGTAAACCACTAATCATTAAGGGAACAAATCGTCACGAATTTTATCCTGATATGGGATACGCAGTTACCGAACAAGCTATGCTTCATGATATAAAATTAATCAAACAACACAATTTTAATGCGGTGCGTTGTAGCCATTATCCGAATGATCCACGTTGGTATGAACTTTGTGATGAATATGGTCTTTATTTAGTAGATGAGGCAAATATTGAGTCACACGGCATGTTCCCAATGTCACGTCTGTCTGACGATCCTCTTTGGTTGGCTGCCTATAGTGAACGAGTAACTCGTATGGTTCAACGTGATCGCAATCATCCATCAATTATTATTTGGTCACTTGGTAATGAATCAGGACATGGAGCAAATCACGATGCGCTTTATAGTTGGATCAAAAGTAATGATCCAACCCGCCTAGTTCAATATGAGGGAGGAGGCGCCAATACAGCTGCCACCGACATTATTTGTCCTATGTACGCGCGAGTTGATCAAGATCAACCCCACCCTAATGTTCCTAAATGGTCAATAAAAAAATGGGTTTCAATGCCTGATGAAAAACGCCCACTTATTTTATGTGAATATGCTCACGCTATGGGTAACAGTTTAGGTACTTTTTATAAATATTGGCAGGCATTTAGGCAATATCCTAGATTACAAGGTGGTTTCATTTGGGAATGGGCAGATCATGGTATCCGTTGCCATAATCTATCAGGTGAAAGTTATTGGGCTTATGGCGGTGATTTTGGTGAAGCTTATCACGATAGACAATTTTGTTTAGATGGTTTAGTTTTTCCTGATCGTAAACCTCATCCAAGTTTAATTGAAGCCAAAAAAGTGCAACAGCCATTTCAATTCAGACTTGTCAGTCAAAAACCTTTGATTATTGAAGTAACTAGTGAGTATCTATTCCGTACTACAGACAATGAAATACTATATTGGGAACTGCTACTTGATGGTAAAAATCAACAAAGTGGTAAACTTAAACTTAATATTAATCCTAACGATACAATTGAACTAAAAATTACTGACGACATTGGTAAGAATTTTGATGGAGAAGACTTACACCTATCGCTCAAAGTCGTTCAAAACAGAGCCACTGCATGGTCTCCAGCAAAACATACTGTGGCTTGGGAACAATTCAAATTAGTTAACCAGTTTATTCCGCAATGGACCTTAAGTAAAAATAAAAAGCTACTAAAATTAACTGAAAATAAAAATGAGTTTATTATCAATTGGAGAAATCAAAGTTGGCAAATTAATAAAAAAACAGGACAGCTGAGCCAATGGGTTAAAAATAAGAAACCATTATTAGCCAGCGCACTGGCTGATCAGTTTATACGAGCTCCGATTGATAATGATATTGGCATTAGTGGTGATTTTAATAGTAATAATAACCCTTTTGCATGGGTTGAACAGTGGAAAGCCGCTGGCTATTTTGATTTGAGCCATCAGTGTTTTGGAATCAAAGCGTCACAAACAGATGACTATATAATTATTGAAGCGCTTCATGGTTATAGTGTGAAAAAACGCAAAGTCATTCAAAGTAAATGGTTACATCAATTTGATCAGGATGGAAACTTGACGATAACAGTAGAAGTCGATATTGCGAATGATATGCCTGCGCCGGCTCGTATTGGTTTGACGTATCAATTGAAAGAGATACCAAAACAGGTAAACTGGCTGGGATTAGGACCACATGAAAACTATCCTGATCGAAAAACCTCTGCAATCTTTGGTGATTGGTCATTACCATTTGCCGAACTTTATACGCCTTATATTTATCCTTGTGAAAATGGCTTACGTTGTGATGTCAAACAATTAATTCTTAATGATATGATAATTACAGGTCATCAATTTAAATTTAATATTAATCAATATGGTACTAAACAGTTGATGGAAAAAACACATCGTCATTTATTAGTGCCTCAAACATGCGCCTACGTCAGTATAGATGCTTATCATATGGGCATTGGTGGTGATGATTCTTGGACACCAAATGTACATCCAGAATTTTTACTAATGGATAAACATTATCGCTATCAATTGATTTTTAAATGTTAACAAACAGAAATTATTTGACTAAAATAAGGCACGATTTAATCGTGCCTGAATGTTAGTTAATTAAAGAGTTAATGCCTAATGGCCTTCAAATAATTGATCGAGTTTTTCTATAAATTCTTGCTGAGGTCGATGATAAAAAATCCCCTGATCAGGCATACCCCGTAAAAAGAGATAATATACCCCACCAAAATGGGTCTGATATCGATAATTGGATATCCTGCTTCTCAAAAATCGATGTAATGCCAAACTATAAAGTTGATATTGTAGATCATAACGATGTTCTATCATCACTTTTTTCAGTGCATTTTGCCCATAATGATCAATATTATCACCTAACCAATTTGACTTATAATCGACCACATAATATTTACCTTCAAATTCAAAGACTAAATCAATAAATCCTTTTAACATACCTTGCACAGAATCAAAGGATAATTCAGAACGTGATTGAGATAAATCATCATATTTCTTGCAAAGAGAATCTAATTGCTGGCAAGTTACAGATTGACGTATAGGTAAATAAAATTGTAACTCGTTAATACATTTACCCATCAATATGTTTGATAATATTAATCCTGACTGACCCAATTCAGTCGCCAATACTTGTCTCATCCAATTGGCAACAATACTATTCCAATTAGAATCAAGATTGAGTTTTTTCACCATCTCAGTACATAATTCATCAATGTTATCGGATGAAATATGTTCCATAATACTGTGCATTAAAGTACCAACATATGCCCCTTTAGGGAAATGGTGAATGTCATATTGCAATTCTACAAGTTCTTCACTAGTGGATTTAAATTGTGGCTCATCCCAATCATTAATGATATCAAGATTATAGTTCAATAAGGCATTTTGATGTTGCTGTAATTCAGTATAACTGGTTACTCGCCAACAGTTTGAGAGCTTACGTGTAAAAACATTAGCAGATAGTGTTGGAACCGATAACATAGGAGGAACATAGTGTTCACCATTAATTGGCAATTCGACATCAATTAAGTTTGCCATATTACCAATAGCCCTTAAGTCATTTTTCAAAAGATGATTAATAGCTGACTGACTTTTTTTCAAAGAAGCAAGACCGATACTACAATGATATACCGAGCGCGTCATAGCAACATACAATAAACGTAAATCCTCAGCAAGACGTTCATCTTCTATTTGTTGCTTAATTTCATCCGTCAATAACCATGCATAAGTTAACTTATAGTCATTCTCTTTATCATGATAAAATTGACTGTCAGATGATCGATACAATGAAATAAAAGGCAACCAAACAATAGGAAACTCTAACCCTTTTGATTTATGGATTGTAATAATTTTAACTAAGTTTTCATCACTCTCAAGACGTTGCTCGTGATTTTCTAAATTAAGATCTGGACTGACTATTTGTTTGGTCAACCAACGAACTAAAGCATGAGGACTGTCTAACTCATCCGCAGCTTCTTGAAGCAATTCTCCTAGATGCATTATATTCGTTAAAGTTCGTTCACCATCTTGACGTGCTAAGATATTTTCAGCTAAATGACGTCGTTTCATCATTCGGCGTAACATGACTAAAACGCCATAATGTAGCCAAATAGCTTGGTATTGCTTAAATTCTTCAACCAAACTTTCCCACTTATCTTGGTCATCAGTAATTTGCTCAAGTTCAGTCATTGTTTGACCAAACAGTGATGTCATTAAGGCTAAGCGCAGTGTTGATTCGTTTTCGGGCATTAACACTGCTTGCAATAGGTTAAGTACATCTTTTGCGTCCGTTGATGAAAAAACACTACTATGATTTGATAAGTAAACACTTTTAACGCCCAACGATGCTAATTTTTGTCTGATGATTTCAGCTTCACGTCCTGTACGCACTAAAACAGCAATATCTGCCGTCATTACGGGACGTTGTTTTTCCTGATTATCTACTAGTATTGAAGAACTCGACAATAAAGTCACAATCTGCTTTGCACAACAACTTGCCATATATTCTTGATAATCAGCATTTGTTGAAATTTCCTGCGGTAATAGATAAGCCGTTAATGCGGAGACTTCTTCATTATTTAATAACAATGCTTTTTTTTGATTTCTTTCTGCCACCTGCATTGGTAAAAAAGGAATCTCATCAAACACAAATGGGTTATCATGATTAGCAAATAGCTGATTAACCGCATTCACCATTGTTGCAGAAGAACGATGATTTACATCCATCGTATAATGATTTTCACCCGTCGATCGTTTAGCTTCCAAATAAGTGAAGATATCAGCACCACGAAAACTATATATAGCTTGCTTTGGATCACCAATAAATAACAATCCACGATCGGACTGCTGGTTATCATAAATACGATTAAATATTTGATATTGTAATGGATCGGTATCTTGGAATTCATCAATTAAGGCAACACAATATTGTGACGCAATACTTTTCGCCAGTCGTTTGCCATTTTTTACAAACAGAGCTCGATTAAGTTGCCAAATAAGATCATCAAAACTTATAGCACCATTTTTTAGTTTTTCCTTATAGATCCCTTTTTGAATGATACCAACAATATCCATTAAGATTTGACTACGTAAATTGAGGGGTTGTTGATAAAGTGACTCGATTTTTCCGAAAATAGAGTGACAAGGAGCACTTTTTCCATCTTTGGTTTTTTCGTTTAATACTGATTGACGAAATTTTTCAAGTTCATTAGGTAATTCAAACGTTTGTGTTGCTTTGTTTGCCCATGTCGATACTTTATTTAACCAATTGGGTAAATTTCGGCTACTATAAGATTGTTTACTCACACCAGATTGAGTAATAATTTCGCTCAAATCAGCAACAGCAATCAACCAATCTTGTTTAATCTCTTCTATTTTTTTATGATTTTTTTCATAAAAAGCTTCAATCGTTGCTCTGATATCTGGATTTGATTTATCATCATCCTCGACACCTAATCCCAAATAAGGGTTAATATCTCTCAATAATGTGGTAGGATCTTTCCAAGTATCAATAATAAGATAAGCAAGCGATTTATCTAATGGCGTGAAATAATGACGCCAAAAGTCTTGTACTACACGTAATTGCAATTGATATTCATCGGCTACTAACTTTTGTTCGAATAATACACCTGATTCAAATGCATGGCTGGTTAATATTCGTTGGCAAAAACTATGAATAGTATAGATCGCCGCTTCATCCATTGCCTGTTGGGCATCAGTAAGCTTTTGCACTGCTGAATGGCGATCATCAATTAAATCAATTAATTTTTGATAAATAGGATCTTGATGATGCCCTTGGATTAAACCAAGTCTTAATTCTTGTATATTTTGACGAATACGTGAGCGTAATTCTTGCGTCGCGGCTTTAGTAAAAGTTACAACAAGAATTTGGCTAACATCAAGAGGCTTTGGATAACTATTTTGCCCAATACCAAGTAACAGCCTTAAATAGATAAAGGCGAGTGAATAAGTTTTACCCGTTCCTGCCGATGCTTCAATTAAACTTCGACCGGTTAAAGGTAAATCAAAAAGGTTAAGTTTTTTTACTACGCTTGATGAAACCATTCAAGCTTTCCAGAAGCATCTAATGATAGCTCCACACAAGCAATTGCAGCAGTTGGAAACATAGGTGGCGAAACATGCGGACAAAGTTCATTAACAAGATATCCCACTAATGGTAGATGTGAGACAACGATTACATTATTAACACCATTGGTTACTAGCATCGTTAATGTATCAGCTATATAAGATGCGCTACCGCCTGGAACTAAGAATTTATCGGTTGTCACTTTTGCAACACTGACCTGTGATGATAATTCTGTTAACGTCTGTTGTGCTCGTAAATAGGGGCTGACTAAACCTAAATCAAAATGGAAATTTTGCTCTTTAAGCCAAATTCCAGCTTGTTTTGCTTGTTCAATACCATAATCAGTCAAGGTTCGACTTGCATCGGATGAAGCAGAAAACCCTGCTTCACCATGTCTCATAATACAAACTTTCATCAATCTTTTATTAGCGTAATTTTAATTGGAAGATCATGCATTCTGCACCACAGCAAAAAGTAAATGTTGCAGATAATTTAAAACCATCATTAACTTTTTCAATATTACTGCTAATTTCACAAGGTTCTGTTTCAACAGTTTTGGCAGCTTGTGTCAATGATGCTAATTTAGCTTGGGCTTCTGATTCTGTTGCAAAGACATGCTCATACTCAGCGCTGCAATCTTCATTGTCAATAATAGTACCAACATCTACACAACAACACGCTGGGGTTTCATTCGCTTTACATTTGTTTAAAGAATCTGTCATGCTATACCTCTATTTACCGATTAATTTTACATATAGTATACTCTTAATCATAACTAAGGGCAAAATGTAAAAAGCTTTATCATAACTCAAACTTTTGGGGTATATTAGAACCCTATTTTTATTTTTCTCAATCAATTAAATAATACAATGCAGCAAAATAATCACGTCCGAAAAATGGCGATTTTAGTTGCCGCAACGTTCTTCATGGAAAATCTGGACGCGACGGTAATCACCACTGCAATACCTGCAATGGCAAAATCATTTTTAACTAATCCACAAGATTTATCTATTGGTATTAGCGCTTATATGTTAGCGCTTACAATTGGTTTACCTGCAAGTGGCTGGATAGCAAATCGTTTTACAGCGTATCGGACTTTCTCCATTTCGATTATATTATTCATGTTAGCGTCAATATTGTGTGCTTTATCGACCAGTCTGACCATGTTTACCATCGCAAGGTTAATTCAAGGATTAGGTGGATCTTTAATGGTACCAGTAGGCAGAACTGTTGTATTAAGTCGAACCGAAAAACAGCATCTGGTTAGCACAATTTCGATTCTAGTTTGGCCCGGCTTAATTGCGCCATTGATGGGACCAATTATTGGTGGATTCTTTGCTCAATATCTCACTTGGCATTGGATATTTATTCTTAATATTCCCTTAGGTTTTATCGCTCTGTTTTTCGCTCATCGACTGTTACCGAAAGAGCAACCTGAAAAGCGTATATTTGATAGTGTGGGCTTTATCGCTTGTGGTTTAGGCTTATTACTGTTTGTTTATGGGCTAGAAATGGTTTCTCATTCAAATCATAGCCTCTGGCTGGGTCTTGCCATTTCTTTTGTCGGTAGTTTAGTATTAATCTTTGCCTATTATCATCTTACGCATACGCAGTGCCCATTAATCAGCCTGTACGCGTTTTCAAAACGCACATTTAGAATGACCTTTTTTGGCGGTTCATTAATACGAATTGGTTTAAACAGTGCACCATTTATCTTACCTCTTATGTTTCAAGTCGGCTTTGGATGGTCGCCATTAACCGCTGGTTCGTTACTACTTTCACTATTTGCAGGCAATATTATCCTTAAAACCGTTAATACTCCATTAATACACAAGTTTGGATTCCGTAAAATTCTTATTGTTAATGGTTTGTTACTGTCATTTAGTTTTGTATTATGTGCTCTTTTCACACCAGAAACACCAATCATATGGATTATATTGGTTCTATTCTTTTCGGGTGGTGCACGTTCTATCCAATTTACCACAATCACAACACTTAGTTTTTCAGAAATTGATAAAAACGAAATACAAAGCGCCAACATCTTATCAACCATTTTTCAACAATTAAATAACGTACTGGGTATTGTTTTAAGTGCGTTATTTCTATTTATTGCTTCCAGCTATAATGGGCATAGCCAAACGGGTTTAATGGTTGAAGACTTTCAATTAGCGCTGTTTATGGTGGCAGGAATGACTTTACTGGCGATGATTGACTTCATCACTTTGCCTAAAAATGCAGGCAACAATCTAAAAGAAAAACAATAAAAAAAACCTCTACCATAAAGATAGAGGTTTGCAACAATCAAAACTAAAAAGTATTAACACTAAAATGTATTAAAACTTAGGCGCTGCTGGACGACCACGTTTTTTAGGTGAACTTTTGTTATCACCTGCATCAGATTTAGTACTTTTACGACCACGCTTAGTTTCCGAAGTATTACCACTAACTAAGCTCATTTTCATCGGTTGGTTAAGTACTCTTACCTTTTCAAAATGTTTTAAGATATCTTTTGGCATACCTTTTGGTAACTCAACTGTTGAGTAAGTTTCATAGAGTTTAATATTACCAATGTAGCGACTACTGATATCTGCTTCATTTGCAATTGCACCAACAATATGACGTACTTCAACACCGTTTTCTTTACCCACTTCAATACGGTACATATCCATTTCACCAACATCACGACGTTCTCGACGTTTTGGCGTTTCACGATTATCACCACGTAAACGGCGCTCACCTCCACGATTATCACGATCACGCATTTCACGTGACGGCTTAAATACCGGGTCTGGTGGTAAAATTAATGGACGTTCACCTTGAGCTAATTTTAATAATGCTGTAGCAATCGTTTCAAGATCAGCTCCACTATCAGCTTGTATTTGCGCTAACAAGGTTTGATATTGTGATAAATCACTACTTTCAAGTTGTTTTTGAACTTGTTCAGTAAACTTCGCTAAACGACGTGCTTCAAGCAGATCTTTTGACGGTAAGCCCACTTCTGGAATGGTTTTCTTAATTGTTTGCTCAATATTTTTAAGTAAACGACGTTCGCGGCTGTCAACAAATAAAATTGCACGACCGGCACGACCTGCTCGCCCTGTTCGCCCGATACGGTGAACATAAGATTCTGAATCTAAGGTGATATCATAGTTGATAACTAAGCTGATACGCTCTACATCTAAACCACGAGCTGCAACGTCGGTTGCAATTAAAATATCTAAACGACCATTACGTAATCGATCTAATGTTTGTTCACGTAATTGTTGTGTCATATCACCGTTTAAAGCAGCACAGCTGTAACCATGTTTTTCGAGCACTTCTGCAACATCTAAAGTCGCTGATTTTGTACGAACAAAAATAATTGCCGCATCAAAATCTTCAGCTTCTAAAAAGCGAACAATCGCTTCATTTTTTCGCATACCACGAACAAGCCAATAGCTCTGTTCGATATCTGGTGCAGTTTGGTTAGTGCCTTTGATTTGTACTTCTTTAGGATTATGCATGAATCTTTTAGTAATACGACGAATTGGCGCAGGCATTGTCGCTGAAAATAGTGCTGTTTGGTGATCTTCAGGAATTGTCGCCATGATGCTTTCAACATCATCAATAAAGCCCATTCTTAGCATTTCATCAGCTTCATCTAGCACTAATCCTTTAAGATTAGAAAGATCTAACGTTTTACGATTTAAATGATCAAGTAAACGTCCTGGTGTACCGACCACAATTTGAGGTCCTTGCTTTAATGCTCTCAATTGAACGTCATAACGTTGACCACCATATAATGCTAATACTTTTATTCCTTTCATATATTTTGAATATTCTGCGCAAGCATCAGCAACTTGAATCGCAAGTTCACGCGTTGGTGCTAAAACTAAAAGTTGTGGTGCTTTTAGGTTTGCATCAATATTCATTAAAAAAGGAATTGAAAATGCAGCGGTTTTACCACTACCTGTTTGTGCCATACCCAATACATCGTTGCCTGCTAATAATAGAGGAATACATTCAGATTGGATTGGTGATGGTTTACTAAAACCAAGATCATTTAATGCGTTAAGGATATCCTCAGATAAACCAAGGTCAATAAAAGAAATTTCTTTTGTCATGTAAACTCGCTTAAAAATTTTGAATATACAAACTTACTTTTGGTTAACCAAATTAAGCATTTTGATCAACGAATGACAGTAATTGTTAAATTATTACTGTTTCAAACAAAGAAAGTTTATATAAATTTATGCCAGCTCACTAAATTGAAAATTTACAACTCACCCCAATAACTAACTGCCGATATTGACTCAACTACGATCCAATGTATGCAAAATAAATAAATTTAAAGTTAAATGATATTTATTTAAAAGATGATAAAACTAACTGTATTATCAAATGTTGAGAATATATTTTTTGGCAAATCAGAACTACGCTATAACAATATTTTCACTTTTAAACTGGCATGACCCATGTTACTTTTCATTTTCTTCAAGTAACTTCATTTCATAGAGCGCCTGTTGATGTTCAACAAAGTTATAAATATTATTAGCTAAAGCATATTTAAATAACATTTTAGCACGCTCGTTATTACCTTTACTTTGATAATATTTACCTAAATAAAAGTAGGCTTCGCAAAGACGTTCGGCTAACTGCCGGTTACTTTCAACGCCTTGTTGAAGATTTTGCATTAACTTAGATTCATTAATCTTCCCTAAATAAAATGCAATAATATCGCTACTATAAATCGTTTTATCATTTATTAGATCATAACGTTTTTGTAGCTTATTTTGTGCAGCTTCATTATCTATCTCTCTGTCAATCAAATAAAGCCATAAAATTCTGATCGGTTCATTCACATCAAATTGATAGAATTGATATGCATCGCGTTCTGCTGATTGATAATGGCCAGTACGGTATAAAGTAATGGCACGATTTAAATAAGCATAAACATATGTTGGATCAAGTTCAATTGTCGTATTAAAGGACATTAAAGCATTGTCAAAATCCCCTTCACGTAAAGCATAAGTTCCCATAAAATTATAAATGTCTGGACTTTCAGGATTGAATTCCATCAAATAACTAAAATCACTTTGTGCAAATGCTTTAAAACCCAGTGAATCGTAGACAATGCCACGTTGAAATATAAGCTGTATCCGCGTTACTGTATCAATGTCTTTTTGAGATAACTGTTGACTTATCTGTGCAATTTTTAATTCATCATCATATGAAACTTGCTCAGGAACAGCAAGTAAAGGCTGAGAGTTAGAACAACCTGTCATAAGAATAATCGCTAATGAAAAGCTTATAATCCTCATCAGGTTGAACTGTCTCATCTTAACTCCTAGTGAATAATTTTTTATTCGGAAGTTTGAGCTGTTTCTGTCGTTGATTCAACAGCATCTTTCATGCTCAAACGAATTCGACCTTGTCGATCAATTTCTAAAACTTTAACATTCACTTCTTGTCCGACTTTTAGATAATCAGAAACTTTTTCAACGCGATGGTCGGCAATTTGTGACACATGGACAAGACCTTCTTTACCACCAATAATTGAAACGAAAGCACCAAAATCAACAATTCGTGTTACTTTACCTGTATAAATTTTGCCAAGTTCAACTTCAGCAACTAAATTGTTAATGCGCTCCATTGCATCTTTCGCTTTATTACTGTCTGAAGCAGCAATTTTAACAGTACCATCATCAGCGATTTCAATAGTAGTTCCGGTCTCTTCGGTCAAGGCTCTAATGGTTGCGCCACCTTTACCAATGATATCGCGAATTTTATCCGGATTGACATTCATAGTATAAATACGCGGTGCAAATTCTGAAATCTCTTGACGAGGTTTATTAATCGCTTGTTCCATCACGCCTAAAATGTGTAAACGAGCGCCTTTTGCTTGATTAAGTGCAATTTGCATAATTTCTTTAGTGATACCTTCAATCTTGATATCCATTTGTAATGCACTCACACCTTCACGAGTACCTGCTACTTTAAAGTCCATATCACCAAGATGATCTTCATCACCTAAAATATCAGATAAAACGACAAATTTATCACCTTCTTTCACTAGCCCCATTGCGATTCCAGCTACAGATGATTTAATTGGTACACCCGCATCCATAAGAGCTAATGACGCACCACATACAGAAGCCATTGAAGATGAACCATTTGATTCCGTAATTTCAGAAACGACACGAACAGTGTAAGGGAACTCTTCAATGCTTGGCATTACTGCTGCAACACCACGTTTAGCTAAACGACCATGACCAATTTCACGACGTTTTGGCGAACCAACCATACCCGTTTCACCAACTGAATATGGAGGGAAGTTATAATGCAATAAGAAGCGTTCAGTGTATTCACCGGTTAACTCATCAATAATTTGAGCATCACGTTCAGTACCTAAAGTGGCTGTTACTAATGCTTGAGTTTCACCGCGAGTAAATAGTGCACTACCATGAGTTCTTGGTAATACATTTGTACGAATATCAAGCGCACGAATCATATCTTTTTCACGACCATCGATACGTGGTTCACCAGCAATAACGCGTTGACGAACGATTTGACTTTCTAAATCAACAATAATATTGATGACTTTGTTTTCATCAAGTTCTTCGTTTTGTGCTTTAAGTGCTGCAAGCACATCTTCTTTAATTGAATCGATTTGAGCATAGCGCGCTTGTTTTTCAGTAATTCGATAAGCTTCACCTAAGCGATCTTTTGCTAATTCAGAAACGGCATTATAAAGCGCTTCATCTTTAACTGGTGCAACCCAATCCCATTTTTCGCAATTAGCTTTGGCGACAAACTCATTAATATTATCAATGACAACTTGTTGTTGGTCATGACCAAATACGACTGCTGCTAACATTTGATCTTCAGTTAATAAATCAGCTTCAGATTCAACCATTAATACCGCACTTTTAGTACCTGCAACCACTAAGTCTAAACGGCTTGTTGCTAGCTCTTTTACTGATGGATTTAAAACAAATTCATCATTAATAAAGCCCACACGCGCAGCACCAATTGGTCCATGGAAAGGCACACCAGATAAGCATAGTGCAGCAGATGCACCAATCATCGCAACTAAATCAGGGCTAACATCTGGGTTAACTGATACGACTGTTGCAATGATTTGAATCTCATTAACAAAACCTTCTGGAAATAAAGGACGAAGTGGACGGTCGATTAAACGAGCAATTAAAGTTTCACCTTCACTTGGGCGACCTTCACGTTTAAAAAATCCACCTGGAATACGTCCAGCAGCATAAGTACGTTCTTGGTAGTTAACTGTTAAAGGGAAAAAGTCTTGACCTTCTTTAACTTTTTTATCAGCAACAACAGTTACAAATACAGCCGTGTCATCCATATTAACCATTACGGCAGCAGTTGCTTGACGAGCCATAATGCCTGTTTCTAAAGTAACGGTATGACGACCATATTGAAATTTTTGATATGTCGGATTAAACAAAATAATGTCCTCTTGTAGTAATTTTGTTGAAGCTTAATATTTTGATAGAAAGCAGCACAACTTAAGTTATGATACTGACTTCAACAATGTGGGGATGATCAACAAAAGATTATTTCACTGTCACGACTAATGACAAATCTATAAATTATAGAGCTCTCATTAGTCGCGCGAAACATGAGATATAATCTTTTACTTTTGAGCTCAGCATTATATCAGAGCCCTAATTTTTCACAACGAAAAAGAGGCCTAAGCCTCTTTCCAAGTAGATTATAAATTAGCGACGTAAACCTAATTTTTGAATCAATTGGCTATAACGATCGAAATCTTTACGACGTAAATAATCTAATAATTTACGACGGCTAGATACCATGCGTAACAAACCACGACGGCTATGGTGATCTTTCTTATGTTCAGAAAAATGACCTTGTAAGTCATTAATACGTGCAGTTAAAAGTGCAACTTGAACTTCAGTTGAACCAGTGTCGTTAGTACCACGACCAAAGTCGGCAACGATTTTCGCTTTAGCTTCTACAGTTAGAGACATAATAAACCTCTTAAATTAACATAAAATATGGAATGACCGATCTCTAATTCAGACACTCCTCGATATTCATATATTAGATATATGAATCGTGCGCAATTATACTAGAATTTACTGAAATAGCAATTTGATTTGTTCCTTTTGCATTGGTATTACTTGAGAGTAAAGCCATATTCTTCTTGAATGAGTTTTTTAAGTGCTTCAATATAATTTTGTGCCGACATACTCAATTGTACTTTTTGAGATGTGATCCATCCTACTAAGATTTTTTCTTTGACTTTGAGCGGTATAGATAAAATATCAGAGCCATTTAAATCCTTGCTTAATACTCCAGTACTTATAGTATAACCATTCAGGCCATGTAGTAGATTGAATAAAGTTGCTCTATCGCTAACATGGATACTTTTTTTATGGTATTCCGTACTCAAAATCTCTTCCGAAAAATAAAACGAATTATACTCACCTTGTTCAAACGATAAGTAAGGATACTCTTCTAAATCATTTAACGTTAGCGATTTCATATCAGATAAAGGATGATTGGTACTGATAAATACGTGAGGATCTGCTTCAAATAACGGGTTAAAGGTTAACCGATGTTCTTTCAATAAACGCAAGATAACCTTTTGGTTAAAATCGTTAATGTATAAAATACCAACTTCACTACGTAAATTAGCCACATCAGTAATAATATCGTAAGTTCGGGTTTCCCTTAAGGTAAATTCATATTCATCTGTGTGATTTTTTTTAATCAAATTAACAAATGCATTTACCGCAAAAGCATAGTGCTGAGTTGAAATGCTACACAGCTGTTTAGAAGGCTCTTTTTTAGCATAGTGCTGTTCTAATAGTTCAGCTTGATCTAAAACTTGTTTAGCATACCCTAAAAACTCTACACCATCAGTTGAAAGTGAGACCCCTTTTGATGTTCGAACAAAAATCTCAATGCCAAATTCAGCCTCTAACTCTTTTACGGCAGTTGATAAACTCGGTTGAGTAATATATAAATTTTTAGCCGCTTCATTAATTGAACCTGAGCGAGCAATTTCTAAAATATAACGTAATTGTTGTAATTTCATAACATCAAATAGATTATCGTCAAAAGTAAAATAGGTTAAATTAAACAAGCTTTATAATTATTTGCTTATCTAAAATATCCTATACATCATAACTTACATAATAAAAATTGTATGCAATGAATTTTATGCCATTGGATTTAAACTTTAGATAATCTTTATCAAAAGATGATTCGATAGAATGTATGAAACATACTATTAATAAATTTTTACTGAAACATAGGCATGACCTCAAACTTTTTTACAATAGTTCTAAATAGATATATATTGTGAAAAATAAATATTTTCGGCTTATATCCTATTTAACTCCGATGACATTATAAAATTATAAGATCGCTTAAAAAACACAAAAAAGTTGGTGCAAATTTGCATGCTCTATTTTAAAGATAAAACAATAGGTTAAAATTGGACTGTCCCTATGCACATAGGAATAAACTCTTGGTTTTGTTTAAGTATTCGATTCCTATTTTATAAGCTGGAAACTCGTCAATTTGTTTTAAATAACAACTTGTAATATAGACTTCGGTAAATTTCATTTATTATTTGCAGGAAAGTTTGAAAAACATTATTGAGAAATTTGAGTAAAAGACAGGATTTAAGAATAATATTGGTTAATTTTAGATTTTTTATTTTATCGTGGAGTTTATTGTTCTAATAATTTATTTAAAATCAATCGACATTTCAATATTAAAACAAGTTAAAAAGGTTGGTTTTATAAAACATAATCGCTTTTGCGATTATTGTAGTAAGTTTGTTACTACTTAAATCGCAAACTAACCTTATATAAATTTTGCAATATCTCTTTTTTGCTGTTATACAGGATTCAACAAATTGAACGACATGTTTTAAAAGAAATTTTCATAAATCAGTTTAATGCTCATAATAGTAGAAACCGTAATAAGCATTGGTCTTATTAATTTACGCCCTTTAGCAATAACCATTTTAGCGCCTAACCTTGCGCCAATAAACTGCCCAACCAGCATGACAAGACCAATCGACCATACCACTTGCCCGCCCATAATAAAAAACAGTAATCCAGCTAAATTTGAGATAAAGTTAAGTACTTTAGTGTGGGCGGTAGCTTTGGTTAGATTAAATCCTGCCAATGTAATATATGCTAAAGCATAAAATGACCCGGCACCTGGTCCAAAAAAGCCATCATAAAAGCCAATACCTAAAGCAGGAATAAGAGCAAATTGGAGAACAGAAAAACGACTTTTACGATCACTTTCACCAATCGTTGGGGATAATAAAAAATATAACCCTACACTAATCGTTAATATTGGCAGCAATAATTTCAAAAAATCGGTTTGAATATGCATTACCGATATTGTACCGATGGCTGAACCGACAAAAGCCGCTACAATTGCCCATTTTTGTTGATTTAAATCAACCATCCTTTGCCGTATAAAATAGAGGCTCGCAGAAAATGAACCACCACAACTTTGCAATTTGTTGGTGGCCAATGCACTTGCTGGTGGTAAACCAACCGCCAATAATGCCGGTACGGTTAATAATCCTCCACCACCAGCAATTGAATCGATAAATCCAGCTAAAGCAGCAATAGCAAATAATAATAAAAGTAGTTCATAACTCATAATTCATTTACATCATTACATTGAGCGCGATAGCGAAGATAGTGATCCATTAAAACAATAGCGACCATTGCTTCAGCAATTGGCACGGCTCTTATACCTACGCATGGATCATGCCTACCATGTGTTGATACTTCAACACTTTCACCATGAATATTAATTGATTGACCAGCAATTTCAATACTCGGCGTTGGTTTTAATGCAATACTGGCTAAAATAGTTTGCCCTGAGCTAATTCCACCCAAAATACCACCAGCATGATTAGATAAAAAACCTTGTGGTGTTATTTCATCACGATTTTCACTGCCACGTTTATTGATAACATCAAAACCATCACCAATTTCCACACCTTTTACAGCATTAATACTCATGAGTGCATGAGCTAGTTCGGCATCTAATCTATCAAAAACAGGCTCACCTAAACCAACTGGTACATTTTCAGCAACAATACAAACTTTAGCACCGATTGAATCGCCTTCTTTTTTTAATGATCTTAATAATTGATCTAACTCATCAAGTTTACTTTCATCTGCACAAAAAAATGGATTTTTTTCAACTTGTTGCCAATCTTTCAATTGACATTTTATCTCACCCATTTGAGCTAGATAGCCACGAATGGTAATCCCTAATTTTTCATGCAAATATTTTTTTGCTATTGCACCTGCCGCAACTCGCATAGCAGTTTCACGCGCGGAAGAACGCCCTCCTCCTCGGTAATCACGAATCCCATATTTATGTTGATAAGTGTAATCAGCATGACTCGGTCTAAAAATATCCTTAATTTGGCTGTAGTCTTGTGAACGTTGATCGGTATTTTCGATCAATAGGCCGATACTGGTTCCCGTTGTTACTCCATCAAAAACGCCTGATAAGATTTTTACTTGGTCAGCTTCACGCCTTTGAGTGGTATAACGCGATGAACCAGGACGGCGACGATCAAGATCATATTGCATATCTGATTCAGTCAAAGCAAGACCCGGCGGAACGCCATCAACAACACAACCTAGAGCAATGCCATGTGACTCTCCAAATGTTGTAACTTTGAATAATTTTCCAATTGAGTTTCCAGCCATAATAATTTTTCCGTATATTAAAAACAGCTTATTTAAAACAGTAATGATATTGAATTAATTCTTCACGCGTGATAGAAAAAACACCTAATCCGCCACGTTCAAACTCCAACCAATTAAAAGGAACTTGGGGATATTGCTCTTGTAAGCTAACCCAGCTATTTCCTACTTCACAAACTAATATTCCTTGTGGTGATAGATAATTAATTGCATCACTTAAAATTCGTTTAACGATGTCTAAACCATCAAATCCAGCTTCAAGTGCTAATTTAGGTTCATAGGAAAATTCATCAGGCAAATCGTCCATATCTTCATTATCAACATAAGGAGGATTAGTAACAATAAGATCATATTGTTTTGCTGGAATATCATTGAATAAATCAGATAGCATTGGTGTAACTCGAAAATTCATTTCGTGCAAGTCAATATTTTGTTGTGCTACATCCAACGCTTCTAATGAAATATCAGTGATGTCAACTTGTGCATCAGGAAAAGCATAAGCACAAGCAATACCAATACAGCCGCTACCTGTACAAAGATCTAAAATCTGTTTGGGTGAGTGTGTTAATAAAGATTGGAAACGATTATCAATTAATTCACCAATCGGAGAACGTGGAATCAATACACGTTCATCAATGTAAAAACTGTGTCCACAAAACCAAGCTTGATTAGTTAAATATGGTGTTGGCACTCGATCACTAATCCGTTTTTGGATAATATCGTAAAGCTCTTGTTTTTCGTCATTAGTAAGATTTGCAGAATAAAATTCGGTAGGAATAAACAATGATAAACCCAAAGTGGCTAAGATAAGTTGTTTAGCTTCATCGATAGGATTATCTGTTCCGTGACCTAAGAAAACATCTGATAGACTAAGTTGTGATGATGTCCAGCGTATAAAATCCTGAACCGTGCGTAAATTTTCCATAATGGCTCCAATGATTAAGGAGAGGGAAGGTATTACTCGTCACTTCCGATCACATTATAATGAGGAAATGCACTAAATTAATATTGAAAGTGACTAATAACAATCACATTGAACCAAAAGGCTTTTCACTTCCAATAACTAAAAATTAATATGGCGGTGAGGAAGGGATTCGAACCCTTGATACGTTGCCGTATACACACTTTCCAGGCGTGCTCCTTCAACCACTCGGACACCTCACCATCTATTTACAACCTGCTTTAGAAGAGCAGGTTGCATACTATAATAATCCCAAGCGAATTAATCAAGCTTTTTTAATTCATGCAAACAATGGCGCCAAACACAATCAAAACCGATACAATTGCAGTTGTCGTCATTAAAGCGTATTTCAAATCTGTACACATGTTTATTATCTCCAATCGTTTTAATATTTATTAACCTAGTTTTTAATAGGTGATCTAAGTGAAATAATCTCTTGAGTTGATTTTTTATCGTCAATATTTGGGTATTTAGATATCAAATCCAACAATATTTCAACTGATTCGTTTAGATAAGCATCAGGTTGCTTATAATCTTTAGGTAAATCTTCTAATTTAGTAATAGGAGGTTTGCCTTCTCGAGCTAAACGTTCATTCATTCTTTTTAAATCGCGATCCTCATAACTTTTTTGTTCTGTTTCACGATTCTTTTTATTGAGAGACACAATATATCGACGATCTTTTTTATCATTAAGCTCTTTAATATCTTGATCAATATAGATAAACTCTGGATTATTTGAAATTCGTGCTAAATGTTCGGACTTCAAATAAGGCAATATTGTTTTTATATTAGTTAGAGTTAAATATTCAGATGATGGAATTTTATCCCATGGCATAGCGTTATCTAAGAAACGTTCACCAGTTTCATCATCATATTTAGTTTTACTCATTTCAATATCAGGCTCGACACCTTTAAGTTGTGTACTACCGCCATTGATACGATAAAATTTTTGCACGGTATACTGAACACCACCAAGCTCTGGCCAATTAGGATGAAGTCTAGCATCAGTTTGATAAGCAATATTTCGAGAGGTTTGCACCGTCCCTTTACCATAAGTTGTTTCACCAACTATTACAGCTCTGCCATAATCTTGTAATGCCGCGGCAAATATCTCAGAAGCAGAAGCACTATAACGGTTAACCATTACAACAATCGGGCCTGTATATTCAATGCCTTTATTTTTATCATCATAAACAATAACTTTTTGAAGATTATCGCGAACTTGAACTACTGGTCCATAATCAATAAAAAGCCCAGTCAAAGAGATAACTTCAGCTAAAGAACCTCCACCATTATTGCGTAAATCGATAACCAAACCTTGTAACTTAGCTTTATTGGCTTCCAATAAAAGCGATTCAACTTTGTCGGTTAAACCCATATAAAAACTTGGTATATCAATAACACCAACTTTTCCTCTTTGATTATCTACAATATTTAATTTTGCTTCACGATCTTCAAAATGAATCTTATCTCGAGTAAGTTCAATAACTTTTGGTTTGCTGTTATTACCCGCGGGCAATATTTCGAGTTTAACGACTGTTCCTTTAGGACCACGAATTTTGTCAACGATATCATCTAAACGCCAACCAATTACGTCTTCTATTGGAGAATTACTTTGCCCAACACCAATGATTTTATCACCTACGGCAATCAATTTACTCTTCTCAGCTGGACCGCCAGTAACAAAAGACATGATTACTGTATAATCATCTTGTTGGCTAAGCGTTGCACCGATACCTTCAAAAGATAAACTCATTTCAGAATCAAAATCACGTTTTTTGCGTGGTGCTAAATAACTGGTATGGGGATCAATTTCTCGCGCAAATGCATTCATGAATACTTGAAAAGCATCTTCATTATTTGATTGTTCAATGGTTTTTAAAACTCGATTATAACGTTTAGTTAACGTTTCTCGAATTTGATTTTCATCTTTGCCAGATAAAGATAAGCTAAGTTCGTCATATTTAACGCGTTTATCCCAATAAGAGTCGAGCTCTTTTTCAGTGGTTGGCCAAGATATATCTTCACGATTAAAATCAATTTCATCGTCGGTAGAAAAATCCATTGGGGATTGTAAAATTTTAAGTGCATACTTATAACGCTCATAACGTTTATGCATTGCAAGATTATAGATATCGTAAGCAGTTTTTAAATTACCATCGAATAATTCTTGACCTAATAACTCTTGCCGATTGCGGAAAGTATCGACATCACTTTGAATAAATATCGCTTTACTACCATCTAGCATTTTAAAATAGCGATCAAAAATTTTAGCTGAAAATACACCGTCTAGTGCAAAGTTACGATAATGCGCTTGAGTAAAAAAATTCGTTACTCGCTTAGCAACAACTTGATGTACATCATCTTGTTTAAGTACTGGTAATGGTTCGGTGGCAGATTGTTTAGCCTGGACACTCAGACTTACAATACATAATGCAAGACTTAATTTAATGGTACCTTTGAGTAATTTATTCATTCAAATTCTCTATTTAGTAATAATATGCTCAGGTTTAACAGTTAATTCCATTCCAGAGCCAACATTTACTTTGATATGCTCTTTTTCAATATTAATAATTTGTACTTTTAACGGTTTATTGCCTAATATTACTTTAACATAGTCACCCACTTTTAAAGCCTTAGCTTTTTTCACAGGCGGGCGTGGATTTTTACGTTTTTCTTTTTGTGTCCGTTCTTTTAAACGCTCTTTTGCTTTCTGCTTACTTTCTTTTAGCTGTTGTTGGGCATATTCCATTTGTTCTTTGCTTATAATCTCATCTGGATTTCCATCTAAATCAATACGATGAGCTCCTTCTTTAATGCTGTATAAATAACGCCAACTCATGGTATAACCGCGTAAAGCAACGCGAAGTTTTGTTTTGCTTAGTGCTTCACTATCCAAGCGTGAAAGGATATCCTGAAAAATTCCAATTTTTAGAGGTTTCGCTTCACCTTCGAGAGTAAAACAATTTGGAAATTGTTGAGCTAAATATGCAATAATATCTTTACTATTTGTTAATTGAAACTGACTTTCCATTGTTTATTCCATAGCAACTAAATTGATTTTTTACTAGCGTTAAAGTATATCGCAGCTTGCGCAATAACACTAACTATCTTTTTTATGTTTATTGATAAAACTTATAAAATCTTTAATACCATTTCGCATCAACCATGATATAACAATTGATTTTTCTTCAACAGATAACTGTTCAAATGCTGTCATCCATATTTGTAATGGGTCAATTGGCGGAACAACATAAGTAGCACTTTCTTCTTCAAGAAACAATACTCTTTTGACACTAAGAGGTAAGCTATTGATATGATATTCTAAAGCCTTTCCTCGAACACCCGTTCTTTTACGTGCAGTCCAATTTTCAGATCTTGCTTTACGATTAACACCTTGTATCGTTGATGGCATCCCGGCAATACTTAATAGCTCTTTTGATGAGAACCATTCTTTCATTTTTATTATCCCATTTTAACACAATAAGAAAAAAATACAGAAATTAAAGAAACTTTGATACAATAAATAAGAAACAAGAAATCATAAATAACTATAGTTAGATTATAAACTTACTTGTTTTAGTAACATCAAAGCATAACATAGATATATAAGGTTATAAACAAAGAGGAAATAAAAAATGAAAATAAATTCTAGTGATTGGCATCCTGCAGACATTATTGCCGCACTAAAAAAGAAGGGTACAACTCTTGCAAATCTATCTCGACAATCAGGTCTAAGTTCATCAACGCTTAGTAATGCTTTAGCTCGACCTTGGACGAAAGGAGAGTTTATTATTGCCCAAGCACTAGATGTGGAGCCTTATGAAATTTGGCCAAGCCGTTATATTGATTCAATCACCAACGAACCGATAAAACGCGTATTACGACTTACATCCACCACAAAGAAGAAGAAAAAGCGAAAATCAACAAGTAAACGAAAAAAAATTAATAAAGAATGATGAAACTATAGAAACATATAGAAATAAAATATTTTCTATATTCATTATAGATTAAATTTTAGTTGATCTTGAACGTTACTAAACATATGCTATCATTCATATTCATGGAGAAATAATATTAATTATCAGGCTACAATATAATGAAAAATGTTAATAAGTTCTTTATCGCTTTATTCTCAATAATAATATTATCGAGTTGTTCACAAAATAATTTTATTGAACAAGGTACACCACTAAGTAAAGACAAAGTTAGTAGTATAGTTGAAGGTTCAACAACTGAATCACAAATAATATCATTATTTGGTGAGCCAGTAAGTAAGAAAGTGATTAATTCTGATGAAGTACAATGGACATACAAATATATTAGAAAGAGTTCAACCAGCCATTTAATTATTGGTGAGACCCAATCTAATACTATCAGTGGTACACTGGAAGTTATCATTTCGAAAGGTGTTGTAACTTGGTATAATTATGATGAAAATCATGAACAAAAAAGGTGGTAGTTAAACTTACTTTATTTAATAACGATAGCACATTGTTATAATGTGCTATTAGAGTAAGCAAGTTTAATGATTAAGGCTTCACTTAATATGATCCTATCTTTTCTGGCAATATCAGTTTAAAAAAGTATATACTTTACCCACCTGCCTATTTAAAAACAGACATTACTGGACAAAATCATACATTAAGATATACTCATTGGCGAAATTAACCAGACAATCGCTGCTTTGTTGTAGTCCTTTGTAAAAAGGAGACAAACAGAGGGGAGGAAAGTCCGGGCTCCATAGGGCAGAGTGCCAGGTAACGCCTGGGGAATGTTGGCGTGAGCATACATTCACGACTAGTGCAACAGAAAGTATACCGCCGATGGCTTATTTATAAGTACAGGTAAGGGTGAAAGGGTGTGGTAAGAGCGCACCGCGCAACTGGTAACAGTTGTGGCACGGTAAACTCCACTCGGAGCAAGGTCAAATAGGGATTCATTGGCGCGGCCCGCGTTGAATCCGGGTAGACTGCTTGAGCTAATACGTGAGTATTAGCCTAGAGGAATGATTGTCCACGACAGAACCCGGCTTATCGGTTAATTTCACCCTCTTCTCTATAAATTTATCTTCAATATTAAATTTTAAGATTGCTTCTTCTTTGCTAACCAACGTTTAAATGCAAGCCATAGTGAGAAAATTAATCCTAGTACTAATAAAAAAACAGGAATCAACATAAGAAGAGACATAATTTGTTTTTCATATTTATTAAAAACTGGTGATAAACCAAATAAATAACCTAATGTCACAATTAAGAAAATCCATAATGTCGCACTGATCCAGTTATAAATATGAAATTTTCGACTATGCAAGCCTGATAATCCCGCCATCATCGGTAATAACGTTCGTACAAAAGCAATAAATCGTCCAATAAATAGAGCTTGTAATCCATATTTATGGAATAATACCTCTGATTTTTTATGATATTTTTCAGGCACATGTTCCATCCACCCCCTTACTAGCTTAGTGTTACCCAACCAAAGACCTTGTGCATAACCCAACCAAGTACCTAAAGCTGCCCCAGCAATTAAAATAACATTTATTAAACCAAAATGAAAAACATCAAGACTAATCAAAACACCAGTTAAGAATAATAAACTATCACCAGGTAAAAATGCTGCTGGCAATACGCCATTTTCTAATAGAATGACGACAAATAACATACCATAAAGCGTCCAAAGCACATTCGGATTTGATAGTGTTGCAATATCCATGTTAATAAAAGCATGATAAAGAGTGATGAATGTTTCCATCTATTTAATTTCCCATATATTTATAATTATTAGTTATTAATCGTTCCGCCAACGGTTAAATTATCCACTTTTAAAGTGGGTTGCCCAACCCCTACAGGAACACTCTGTCCAGCTTTGCCACAAATACCAACACCTGAATCTAATGTGAGATCATTCCCTACCATCGATATTTGTTGCATGGTTTCAATGCCAGAACCAATTAACGTTGCGCCCTTAACTGGCGTAGTTATTTTTCCTTTTTCAATTAAATAGGCTTCTGATGTTGAAAATACAAACTTACCAGAAGTGATATCAACCTGACCACCCGAAAAATTAGGTGCATAAAGGCCATAGTCAACGCTATTGATAATATCGTCGAAAGTAGATTCTCCAGCTAACATATAAGTGTTAGTCATTCTTGGCATAGGTAAGCATGCATATCCTTCACGACGACCATTGCCGGTTGAATGTGTATTCATCAATTTAGCATTAGTCTTATCAAACATATAACCTTTTAAAATACCATTTTCGATAAGAATGGTTTTTTGACTTACGGTACCTTCGTCATCAATTGATAATGACCCCCTGCGATTTTCAATTGTTCCATCATCTACAATTGTACAGAGTTCTGACGTGACTTTTTCACCAATTTTTCCTGAGAATACCGAGCTATTTTTGCGATTAAAATCGCCTTCTAAACCATGCCCTACCGCTTCATGAAGTAGTACTCCTGGCCAACCCGCACCTAAAATTACTGGCATTGTACCTGCTGGGGCAGCTTTAGCAGACAATGAAACTAATGCTAATCTTACCGCTTCTCGAGTATAACTATCAGCAAAGCTTTCAGACGTTTTAGGATTAATATTTAAAAAATACTCATAACCAAAACGACCACCACCGCCACTACCACCACGTTCACGTTTCCCGTCTTTTTCGACAATGACCGATACAGATAAACGTACTAATGGACGGATATCGGCGCATAGTGTACCATCAGTACCTGCAATCAAAATATCTTCATAACTACCAGTTAAACTGGCTGATACTTCAATTACATTTTTGTCAATTGACCTTGCTAACTGATCAATATGTCGTAACAATGCAATCTTTTGCTCTTGAGAAAAAGAGTTAATTGGATTGATTGATGCATACATTGGTACCGTTTTAGCCGTTTTAAAAGGTGTGACAACAATTGGAGTTTGTTGTTTAGTGATTGAATTGGCTGCCAATACACTCTGTTCTAAACGATTTAAAGAGAGCTGATCAGTATAAGCAAAACCAGTTTTTTCGCCAACAACTGCACGAACGCCAACACCTTGATCACGATGGAACGAAGCATTTTTAATAATGCTATCTTCCAGTACCCAGCTTTCGTAATAACCAGATAAAAAGTATAAATCACCAAAATCAATTTGCCTTGAACTTAACATATCAAGCAAATGTGAAATATCACGTTGGCTTAAGTTATTAGGGTTGAGTAGCCGTTCACTCACTTGAGTTACTATCATAAATTCCTTAAATTTTAATTTATAATGCTATATTTTTGATATATAACCATTATTATGTTATTTTTATACTGAAACGTATAGTTAACCTGAAACTTTTTAACATGTTATTGCTTTACATTAATACCACATCATATTGTTCTTGAATATAAAGTGGTTCAATTTTCACTTCAACTCTTTTACCAACAAAGACTTCAACTTCAGCAAGTGCATGTGATTCATCAATCGTTAAAGCATTCGCAACAGCAGATGACGCATAGACTAAAAAATATTCAGAACGATGAGCTTTATATACTCTTACAATTTCACGTAAAATTTCATTACAAACAGTTTCAACTGATTTGACTATTCCTCTACCCTTACAAGCAGGACATTCTTCACACAAAATATGCCCAATACTTTCACGAGTTCGTTTACGCGTCATTTCTACTAGTCCTAATGTAGAAAATGAATTAATAGTCGTTCTAGCTCGGTCTTTCGATAAAGAATCCTGCAATGATTGTAATACACGTTCTCGATGCAAATTTTCTTGCATATCGATAAAATCGATAATAATAATACCACCTAAATTGCGTAATCTTAATTGACGCGCAATAGCAATGGTTGCCTCTATATTAGTGTTAAAGATTGTCTCTTCTAAATTTCGATGACCAACAAATGCACCAGTGTTAATATCAATTGTTGTCATGGCTTCAGTTTGGTCTATAATTAAATAACCACCCGATTTCAGTTTAACCTTGCGATCTAATGCTCGTTGAATCTCATTTTCAGTATCATATAGATCGAATATTGGGATATTACCACGATAATGAAAGAGTTTATTAGTGACTTCTGGCATAAACTCTTGAGTAAAATCGACGAGAAGATCATAAGTCAATTTAGAATCAACTAAAATACGCTCAATTGGATCTCCAACAAAGTCTCTTAATACGCGCTGCGATAAAGCTAACTCACCATAAACTAAATTTTTACTGGTAGGACGAGCCATTCGTTCCTGAATCTTAGCCCATAACCGTTTTAAAAAGTTTGCATCTTGCTCTAGCTCATGAGCACTTGCACCCTCGGCAGCAGTTCTAACAATAAAACCACCATCTGGGGTTACATATTGTTCAACAATATGTTTTAGCCTTTGACGCTCTTCTTCACTTTCTATGCGTTGAGAAGTAGCAACATGTGCAGAATTTTGACCTGGCATCAATACCAAATAACGTGATGGTAAAGTAATATCGGTTGTGAGTCGAGCGCCTTTAGTACCTAAGGGATCTTTAACGACTTGTACCATTAAATCTTGTCCTTGACGGACAAGTTCAGAAATATCTTTTACTTGGAATTGCTCTTGTTCTGAATCTGACACACATTCAGTATGTGGCATAATATCAGATGCATGCAAAAATGCAGCCTTTTCAAGACCAATATCGACAAATGCGGCCTGCATCCCAGGCAAAATACGAATAATTTTTCCTTTATAAATATTACCGACAATGCCTCGACGTGATTCACGATCAACATGAATTTCTTGCAATACACCATCTTCAATATAAGCAACTCGCGTTTCAGACGGAGTTACGTTCATTAATAATTCAACAGACATACAGAAATATTCCCCTAATTAATTGCAAAGTTTTGTTTTATGCTTTGCAATAGCAGATATATCCATATCCATAAAAAGCCATCAACACAACTTGATAATAGTATATAAGGTGACATAGTAATTGTATGATAAATACTTACCTGAAATATAAAGATTAATGCATTATAACATACCGAAATACCAAATAAGATAAAAGCCTGTTGCCATAAAGCTAAATTACTCAATAATTGGTATTTGAATACAAGTAAATAGGCAATTAAAGAATAGATAAAAGCATGTACACCTAATATTGTTCCCGAACATAAATCTATTATTAAACCAAAAACAAATGCAGTACCTATGCCAATCTGATAAGGAAGAGTAATTAACCAATAAGCGATAATTAATAAAAACAAATGTGGTTTAAACATATCATATGAAGGTGACCAAGGTATAATTTGAAAAAATAAGCCTATTAACAAAGTGAACCAAATAATTAATATGCTATTACGAGCCCTCATGTTTTACTCCTTGATCTCCCCATAGTAATAATAGATAGCGTAAACGTTTTAGATCAGCTGTCGGCGTTGCTGAAATAACCGGAGTTGAATCGCTAATATCAAGTTTGACAGAACTTACTACTGCAACAGGATAGCCCTCAGGAAAACGACCATCTAGTCCAGAAGTTACTAATATGTCACCGACTTTGATATCAACATTATTTGGTAAAAAATCGAGTGTTAAATCATTACTGCATCCATTACCGACTGCCACCATAGAAATATCATTTCTTAATATTTGTACAGGTATTGCATGTTGATAATCACAAACTAAAATTGCCCGACTGGTTTTTTGAGCTGTTTCATAAATTTGCCCAACGATACCTTTATCATCAACGACAGGTTGACCAATATAAACACCGTCATTTTTACCTTTATTAATAACTACCTGATAAACATAAGGATCTGTATCAGCTAATATAACTTGAGCTGCCATTTTATGTTCATCATGTCTTAAAGGCGACCCTAGTAATTCTCTTAATCGATCGTTTTCATGTCTAAGATGCTCAAGCAATAACAGGTCTGTCTTTTTTTCAAGCAGTATATTATTTAAATTTGCATTTTCTTTTTCTAACGCTTCACGTGTCTTTGACATCTCATAAAGTGTGTCATAGGTCGCTTTAGGTGCATTTGAAATGTAATACAATGGCGAAATCATTGTATCTAAATAGTAACGAACTTCTTTAAACGGACGATAATTTAAATCTAATATTATCAATATAATAGATAACAATAAAGATATAAATAACTGCACACTAAGAGGAGAACGTTTAGAAAAGAGTAATTTCATTATCCAGTACTTACCTGTTATATGCTTAAAATCTAATTAATTCAAGATATGACTCCGCCGACTATGTCGGCGGAAAAAGTGAGATGTTTATTAATTATCGATTTCATAAAAATTATATTAATCAATAATTAGACAATAATTACTCTTCACTAAAGAGATCCCCGCCCTCCATATCAACCATATCGAGAGCTTTGCCACCACCTCGTGCTACACATGTAAGAGGATCTTCAGCGACAACCACATGAATACCCGTTTCAGCTGATAGTAATTTATCAATATTACGTAATAAAGCACCACCGCCAGTTAATACCATACCATGTTCTGAAATATCGGACGCCAGTTCAGGAGGACACTGTTCTAATGCAACTTTAACGGCACTGACGATACCACTTAGTGGTTCTTGAAGCGCTTCTAAAATTTCATTGGAATTTAAAGTAAAGCTACGAGGTACACCTTCAGCAAGGTTTCGACCACGAACTTCAATCTCAAGAACTTCATCCCCAGGATATGCGCTTCCAATAACATGTTTAATTCGTTCAGCGGTTGCTTCACCAATTAACGCACCATAATTACGACGAACATAATTGATAATTGCCTCATCAAAACGGTCACCACCAATTCTTGCCGATGCAGAATAGACAACACCGTTTAAAGAAATAACAGCAACTTCAGTGGTACCACCACCGATATCAACCACCATTGAACCTGTTGGCGATGAAACCGGTAAATCAGCACCAATAGCTGCTGCCATTGGCTCTTCAATTAAATAAACCTCACGCGCACCTGCCCCTAATGCGGACTCACGGATAGCTCGACGCTCAACTTGCGTTGCACCAACTGGCACACAAACTAAAACGCGAGGACTTGGTCTTAAAAAGCTATGACTATGCACTTGACGAATAAAATACTGTAACATCTTTTCAGTCACGGAAAAGTCAGCAATTACACCATCTTTCATTGGTCTAATCGCAGCAATATTGCCTGGAGTACGTCCTAACATCTGTTTCGCAGCCTGCCCAACAGCAGCGACACTTTTAGGTGTGCCTGTGCGATCTTGACGGATGGCGACAACTGAAGGTTCGTTTAGTACAATACCTTGACCTTTTACATAAATAAGGGTGTTAGCTGTACCTAAATCAATCGATAGATCATTTGAAAACAAGCCACGAACTTTTTTGAACATAATAAAAACTCTTCCTAGAAATAATCTTGTTAAAGTGTTAGTGAGTACTTGAAGCAAACCATAGGATAAAATACTTAATTTTAATTTTATATTGTATAAAATAGTATTCTAGTTATTTTTTTAAAACCTGTTTGCTTCAATAACAATTAGGTTTATCTATTGTATCGCAATTCTAAAATAATACCTAGAAAATAGTATAATAACAGTTTGTAAAGGAAAGATATATAATGACAAAATCTATTTTACAGTGTATGCTTCCGCGTTAATGTTGAGTTACTGCCTTATTATCACTTTAAAAGATTACTTTTGAGATATTAAGGATGCATTAAATTAATTGTTACTTATATCAAATAAACACGGTGTAATTCATGGATATACGCAAAATTAAAAAATTAATTGAATTAGTTGAAGAGTCAGGTATTTCAGAACTTGAAATTTCTGAGGGTGAAGAATCGGTTCGAATTAGTCGATCAATACCTACAACAAACTATTCAGCGCCAATACAAAACATTCAAATCCCTCAAGCAGCTCCGGTTGTTGTAGCCCCTAGCTCAGCAAGCGAGAGTGTAGCTGAAGTGGATCCTATTGCTCCAGTTCCAGCAGGTACAACTATAAAATCACCAATGGTTGGAACGTTTTATCGCACGCCAAGCCCAGAATCGAAAGCTTTCGTAGAAGTAGGTCAAACTGTCAATGTCGGTGATGTACTTTGTATCGTTGAAGCGATGAAAATGATGAACCAAATTGAATCTGAAAAAGCGGGTACAATTAAAGCTATTTTAGTTGAAAATGGTCAACCTGTTGAATTTGATCAGCCACTATTCATCATTGAGTAATATTAACTTATTTATAAGATTAAGAGATCGAATATGCTTGATAAAATTCTTATTGCTAATCGTGGAGAAATTGCTCTACGTATCCTACGAGCATGTAAAGAACTTGGAATTAAAACTGTCGCTGTTCATTCTTCGGCAGATAAAGATTTAAAACATGTATTACTTGCAGACGAAACTGTCTGTATTGGTCCAGCAGCTTCCGTTAAAAGCTACCTCAATATCCCCGCTTTAATTTCTGCCGCCGAAGTTACCGGTGCAGCAGCAATTCATCCTGGATATGGTTTTTTATCAGAAAACGCTGACTTCGCCGAGCAAGTGGAACGTTCTGGATTTGTTTTTATTGGACCAAAACCTGAGACTATACGGTTAATGGGTGATAAAGTGTCAGCAATTCATGCCATGAAAAAAGCTGGCGTACCTTGTGTACCGGGTTCTGATGGTCCTTTAAGTAATGATATTGAAAATAATAAGCAGATCGCTAAACAAATAGGCTATCCGGTTATTATCAAAGCGTCCGGTGGTGGCGGTGGTCGTGGTATGCGTATTGTTCGGGAAGAAAAAGATCTTGAACAAGCAATTAAAATGACCAAATTAGAAGCAAAAACCGCTTTCAATAATGATATGGTTTATATGGAAAAATTCCTTGAAAATCCTCGTCATATTGAGATCCAAGTACTTTCTGATGGTCAAGGTCATGCTATTTATTTAGGTGAACGTGATTGTTCAATGCAAAGACGTCACCAAAAAGTTGTTGAAGAAGCACCAGCGGTTGGCATTACCTCTAAAATGCGCAAATTCATTGGTGAACGCTGTGTTAATGCGTGCATTGAAATTGGTTATCGTGGTGCAGGAACGTTTGAATTCTTATTTGAAAATGGTGAATTTTATTTCATTGAAATGAATACACGTATTCAGGTTGAACATCCAGTTACCGAAATGATAACGGGTGTGGATTTGATTAGAGAACAGATCTTAATTGCCGCAGGCAAACCTCTTTCAATCAAACAAAGTGATATTGAAATCAAAGGTCATGCTATTGAATGCCGTATAAATGCCGAAGATCCTAAAACATTTATGCCTTCACCTGGGAAAATTACTCGCTTTCATGCACCAGGGGGGTTTGGTATTCGTTGGGAATCACATATCTATGCGGGTTACACAGTACCACCTTACTATGATTCAATGATTGGTAAGCTAATTGCTTATGGTGAAACTCGTGATGTTGCTATTGCACGAATGAAAAACGCATTAGCTGAACTTGTGATTGATGGTATCAAAACGAATATTGATCTTCACATTGAAATTATGAATGATAAAGGTTTCCAAAAAGGTGGAACAAACATTCATTATTTAGAGAAAAAATTAGGCATTTATGAGTAACAAAAATAATCCCTATCATTTAGGGATTATTGCTTTTAATAAAGATGGATAGATACAAATGAAAAACTGGAAAAGAAGTGCTGAAGAAATTCTAACTATGGGGCCTGTTGTTCCTGTTATCGTTATTGAACGACTAGAAGATGCGGTGCCATTAGCAAAAGCTTTAATTGCTGGAGGTGTAAAAGTTCTTGAAGTTACCCTACGAACAGAATGTGCGCTTGAAGCAATTAAAAAAATCATTAAAGAAGTTCCAGAAGCTGTAGTTGGTGCGGGTACAGTAACAAGTGTTGAGCAACTTAAACAAGTAACCGAAGCTGGAGTTGAATTTATTATTACTCCTGGCATAACTGACGCTATTTTAAAAGCTGCAGTTGAAGGACCTGTTCCAGTCATTCCCGGTATTGCAACTATTTCTGAATTATTAACAGCCCAAGAATATGGCTTAACTGCATTAAAGTTCTTCCCAGCAGAAATCAATGGTGGCGTAGCTGCATTAAAAGCTTTTGCTGGTCCTTGTGGATATATGAAGTTTTGCCCTACTGGTGGTGTAAACCCAAAAAATTATCGAGACTATTTAGCGCTTAATAATGTACTTTGTGTTGGTGGAACTTGGTTTATTCCAACTGATGCTATTGCTAATGGTGATTTTGCTAAAATTACTCAAATGGCAAAAGAAGCAGTTGCTGGTGCCAAGTAATTATTTTCCGCCGATTTTATTCGGCGGTTGTTTTTCTAGTTAATTTAACTTCTTAGCCCTCGCCCACTTTCAATGAGTCGCCATGCAATTATATAGAGCACGGTAACAAACAAAATTAACATTGAAAATGTGATCCATAGTGATACGTCGGTCACACCTAAAAAACCATAGCGAAAACCATTAATCATATAAACGATTGGATTTAGTTTTGATACCCATTGCCAAAAAGTGGGTAGCATAGTTATTGAGTAAAATACACCGCCAAGATAAGTTAATGGCGTTAATACAAATGTTGGAATAATACTAATATCGTCAAAAGTCTTAGCAAATACGGCATTTAGTAAACCTGCTAATGAAAACAAAATTGAAGTTAATAATAAAGTGCAAATAACAAAGAGCCAAGAATGTACTTCAAGACGAACAAAAAATAACGATACTATCGTCACTAAAATTCCAGTTAAAATTCCACGTATCACACCACCACCAACATATCCCCAAATCAAAATATGCGTTGGTACTGGTGCAACCAATAATTCCTCAATATTACGTTGAAATTTAGCACTAAAAAATGAAGAACAGACATTGGTATAAGAATTTGTAATTACAGACATCATGATTAAACCAGGAACAATAAATGACATATAACTAAAGCCACCCATATTCCCCACACGAGAGCCAATTAAATTACCAAATATAATAAAATAAAGTGACATAGTGATAACTGGTGGTATCAATGTTTGCAGCCAAATTCTTAAAAATCTCGTCACCTCTTTACGCCAAATACTTTTTAAGGCAATCCAATATAAATTACACATTATCAGCTCCTTTTGGATTATTATTGCGCAATAAATCAACAAATAACTCTTCTAATCGATTAGTCTTATTACGCACACTAATCACTTTGACGTTTTGATGATTAAGTTGCTCAAACAACTGATTTAAGCCTCGTTGTTTATCAACTTTAACTTCTAACATACCCGTATCAACATTTACATAGCTATAATCTGTTAAAACAATGGGTTCATCTGTTGGTACATAATCAATAATAATAGTTTCAGATTGGCTATTAGCTAATAATTCACGCATAGAAGAGTTCGCTATTAATTGGCCATGTTGAATTATACCAATATTGCGACATAGCATTTCTGCCTCTTCTAAATAATGGGTAGTTAATATAATGGTAATGCCTTGACGATTGATTTCACGTAAAAAATCCCACATTGAGCGCCGCAACTCAATATCAACCCCCGCGGTTGGTTCATCAAGAATTAATAATTTAGGCTCATGAACTAGTGCTCTTGCAATCATTAAACGTCTTTTCATACCACCAGATAACATGTTTGCTCGGCTATGGCGTTTATCCCATAAATCTAAAATTCTTAGATATTTTTCTGCACGTTCTAATGCTAATTTACGCGGCAATCCATAGTAGCCTCCTTGATTAGTGACAATCTGAATCACTTCTTCAAATTGGTTAAAATTAAATTCTTGTGGTACTAAGCCTAATTGCCTTTTGGCATTGACAATATCAGTATCTAAATCATAACCAAAAATTCGCACTTTACCTGAAGTTTTGGTTACTAGTGAGCTAATTATGCCAATAGTTGTTGATTTTCCGGCACCATTTGGACCAAGCAATGCATAAAAATCACCTGCTTGAACCGTTAAATCAATACCTTTTAATGCTTCTACACCATTTTTATAAATTTTTTTAAGCGCGACCAATTCAAGCGCAGGAATAGATGACATGGTAAAATCCTAATTGAATAAGTTATGATTGAAATTATATAAACTCAATTATTAATGAGCAGCAATATTGACAACATAATCAGCGGTTGTAAAGGTCTTTTTAGTTTTCTTTATATTGAATATAAATGAGTTATAATTTTCAACTTTTAGCGTACATTAATTTTAGCGAACCATTGGCCATATATATGTGGTCTTAATTTCTAATTAATATAGATAAATAATCACCTAAGGAATAAGTACTATGTTCAAAATTGGTTTAGTTTCTGTGTCTGATAGAGCGGCAAAAGGGATCTATGACGATGAAGGTATTCCATCATTAATATCTTGGTTACAATCAGCATTGAAAACTCCATTTATTACCGAAACCCGAATAATTCCAGATGAACAACCTATTATTGAACAAACATTATGTGAATTCGTTGATAAACTACATTGTGATTTGATTTTAACCACTGGCGGTACAGGACCTGCCATTAGAGATGTCACCCCAGATGCAACTTTAGCAATAGCCGATCGAGTTATGCCAGGATTTGGTGAACAGATGCGTCAAATTAGTTTGCATTTTGTACCTACTGCCATTCTTTCCAGACAAGTTGGCGTTATTCGCAAAAAATGTTTAATTTTGAACTTACCGGGTAGACCAAAATCGATAAAAGAGACGCTTGAAGGTGTAAAAGATAGTGATGGCAAAATAATTGTTAATGGAATTTTTGCCAGTGTTCCTTATTGCTTAGAATTATTAGAAGGACCTTACATTGAAACGCATGAGCACATAGTAAAATCTTTTCGCCCTAAAAGCAGTAACAAATCGAATATTTGATTTTATGCAAATCTTATGCATAATTATGTTTAAAGAATTTAAAGTCTAAAACTTGGTAGTTTGATACTCAATTTATTTCAAAAAAATGTTTATAAAACTCACTAATTAACTTAGATTTTTTACCGATATATTAAGCAACAGAAAATTATTGCTGCTTTCACCCAAAACAGCAATCAATTAATCCTAAAGGAAAAATATGAAACAAGAAGATCTTACTAAAGCTTTTAAAGAAATGCTTCTACAAGAAAAGTTTAGTTCTCAAATAAGCATTGTGCAAGCTTTACAAGAGCAAGGATTTGATAACATTAATCAATCCAAAGTTTCACGGATGTTAACCAAATTTGGGGCGGTTAGAACGCGCAACGCAAAATCAGAAATGGTCTATTGCTTGCCGGCTGAAATGAGTGTACCAACGGCCAGTAGTCCATTAAAAAATTTGGTTGTTGATATTGATTATAATAGCTCAATGGTAGTCATTCGTACCAGTCCAGGAGCAGCTCAACTTATCGCTCGCTTACTTGATTCAATTGGTAAATCAGAAGGCATTTTAGGTTCAATTGCAGGCGATGATACAATTTTTAGTACACCGACCAAATCTTGTACGGTCAAAAGTTTATATCAAACTATTATTCAACTATTTGAACAAGAATTATAACTATTGATATAGCAATTTAATATTTAATAAATAATTTTTCCTATTTAACCTATTGACACATTTAGTAAAATCGTTAATTCTATATAGCACTTAAATTGTAACTTACGTTACGAGAACGAAGAGGCGCATTGCTCAGGTAGATTATTTTAGATACTGGAATCGGTGATAAATGATTGAGGGGATGCAATGCCGAGGTTTGATTGAGTATCCAGAAAGCAATCAAATCGACTGCAAGGGCTGAATCCCTTGGGTTGTCACCTTAACAGGTGGAGCGCTTCGCGGTTTGTACTTTTTAAATTATAACTGTAAATTGAACATACCCTCGCTCTAACTCTGTTAAAAATAAAATTTTTAATATGAGGAATCCATGGAAACATCATTTGTAATTGCTAAATTTGGTGGTACTAGTGTTGCTGATTATTCAGCAATGGTAAACAGTGCTAATATTGTTATCAATAACCCTAGTGTAAAAGTTGTTGTATTATCCGCTTCTGCAGGTATTACGAACTTATTAGTTGCATTAGCTGAAGGCCGTGATGCGGAGGTTCGAGCTCAGCATTTAGCCAAAATTCAATCAATTCAATACAATATTTTAGAGCAACTCCCTGAAAACCCTACGTTAAGAGCCGAAATTGATCGAATCATTGCAAATATAGCCTCTTTATCGGAAGCTGCAAGTTTAGCAACGTCACCAGCATTAACTGATGAGTTAGTCAGTCATGGTGAAATTATGTCTTCAAAACTATTTGTTGAGGTATTAAGAGAAAAACAAAAAAGTGCCATATGGTTTGATGTACGTAAAGTTATGCGTACTGATGATAAATTTGGTAAAGCTCAACCTAAAATTGAAGAAATCAAACAGCTTTGTTGTGCACATTTAAAATCTTTAAATACTAATGCGCTAATTGTTACTCAAGGTTTTATTGGCAGTGAAAGTACAGGTAAGACGACAACATTAGGGCGCGGCGGAAGTGATTATACAGCAGCGTTACTTGGTGAAGCATTAAATGCAACGCAAATAGACATTTGGACTGATGTTGCAGGAATTTATACCAATGACCCACGTATTACGCCAGCGGCAAAAAGAATTGATGAAATATCTTTCGCGGAAGCTGCAGAAATGGCAACGTTTGGAGCAAAAGTTTTACATCCAGCAACGTTGGTTCCAGCAGTACGAAGTAATATTCCTGTTTTTGTAGGTTCAAGCAAAGCACCACAAGATGGTGGCACAATTGTTTATAATACTAATAGTATCACATCAAAATTACCTGTATTTAGGGCGCTAGCATTACGACGCAAACAGACATTACTAACCTTAACCAGTTTAAATATGCTGCATGCTCAAGGTTTTCTTGCTAGGGTATTTACTATATTAGCTAAACATAATATATCCGTTGATTTAGTTACCACATCTGAAGTCAGCATCGCTTTAACGATCGACACTACAGGCACTTGCACTAATGGTAACAGTTTATTAACAAAAGAATTATTTGACGAACTTTCAACTCTTTGTCATGTAGATGTTGAGGAAGATTTAGCTCTTATTGCCATCATTGGTAATAACCTAACGACGACAAAAGGTATAGCAAAAGAAGTATTCGGCGTGTTAGATGATTTTGTTATAAGACTTTGTTGTTATGGTGCAAGTACCCACAATCTGTGCCTTTTAGCAAAAAGTAATGATGCAGAAGCAATTATCAAAATTTTACATAAATCTATTTTTGAATAACAACTCATTCAAAGGGAGAATTAATCTCCCTTCGACTTAAATCAAAGTGATTATTTAAAAGAAGCATGTTAAAACTTTGAAAACGCAATAAAAGACCTTAACTTTTGTTACAAATAATTATAGAATATTTATCAATTACTATATGAATACACTTTTATGCACTCAATTCATATAGTCATTCTTTAGTCTTAGGATTAAATCTTCTATCTCCATTTTATGACTGTTATTTATTAATATTTTTAAATTTTGATTTATTAATTTTAATCAATATTGTTAAAGCTATTACATTAAATATCAACATTTCTTAGATTTTTAAACTGTGTTTGTAAACTAAATTTAACCTTAATCAAACAAAGGAAATTATCATGGGTATTTTAAGTTGGGCTATTCTAGGATTAATTGCCGGTTGGATTGCAAAGTTTTTTATGCCACTTGGACGCGTAGGAGTATTTAAAACGATTTTATTAGGAATTGCAGGTGCTATCGTTGGTGGGTATATAAGTACATTCTTTGGCTGGGGAACTGTGACAGGATTTAATTTCCCTAGTTTGTTTATCTCAGTCTTAGGTGCAATATTACTTATTTATATCTACCGTCTAATGAAATAATACTTTGTTTTACACAAAATTGGCGGGGGGATTACCCGCCAATTATTTATTAAAAAGTAAATTGAGATTATTATCGACTAGATACTTTCAACCATTTATTTTTGTAAACTTTAAGTTATATTTTACATTTCTTAAAATCTTTAATGAAGCGCCATATACCCCAACAAAGAGTTATAATGAAAAATGAAAGTAAAGATGAAATGAAAAATAAGAACAAACCATCTGTTATAGTAATAGGCCACTTAAATATTAAGTGAGATACAAACACAACAATATTTAAAATAATAAAAGAAGTCCAATATAGTCTTCTTTTAAAAGTATCTTTTGACCCACCTAATTCCAAAAATCCTCTACCAATTTCTTCAATGATAGATTCTACAATGTTAACAATAAATTCGCCGGGCATATGATAAAATTATAATTACAGTATATAGAAGCATTATAATAAATAATTTCGCGATAACCATATTTTTGTTATATTATTTAACAAACTTCATTAAACTAAACCTAAAGATTGTAATGTTAAAAATATTCAATACATTAACTCGAGAAAAAGAAACCTTTAAATCAATTCATCCCAATAAAATTGGACTCTATGTTTGTGGTGTCACTATTTATGACCTTTGTCATATTGGTCATGGTCGCACCTTTGTCGCATTTGATGTTGTAACACGTTATTTGCGCTTTTTAGGTTATCAATTAACTTATGTGCGCAATATCACCGATGTGGATGACAAAATTATAAAACGCGCTCTAGAAAACGGTGAAACTTGTGAACAACTAACCGAACGTATGTTACAAGAGATGTATGCCGATTTTGATGCACTCAATATTAAGCGCCCTGATGTCGAACCTCGTGCTACACAGCAAATGCCACAGATTATTCAATTAATAGAAGAATTAATTGCAAAAGATCATGCTTATATTGCCGATAATGGTGATGTAATGTTTTCAGTTGATAGCGATCCAAATTACGGTATTTTGTCGCGTCAAAATTTGGAGCAACTTCAGGCTGGAGCGCGCGTTGATGTGGTTGATGTTAAACGTAATCCAATGGATTTTGTACTTTGGAAGATGTCAAAACCTAACGAGCCTAACTGGGATTCCCCATGGGGTAAAGGACGTCCAGGTTGGCATATTGAATGTTCTGCGATGAACAGTTTTCAATTAGGTAATCACTTTGATATTCATGGTGGGGGTTCAGATTTGATGTTTCCTCATCATGAAAATGAAATTGCTCAATCTACATGTGCCCATGATGGACAATATGTTAATTATTGGATGCATTCAGGGATGGTGATGATAGACCAAGAAAAGATGTCAAAATCACTTAATAATTTTTTCACTATTCGCGATGTATTAAAACACTATGATGCTGAAACTGTCCGTTACTTTTTACTATCGGGCCATTATCGTAGTCAGCTTAATTACAGTGAGGAAAATTTAAAACAAGCAAGAATGGCTTTAGAGCGCCTTTATACAGCACTTCGTGATACTGATGCAAATTATCCATATACGACAAAAGAGAGCGATTATTACCGTCAATTCTGTAATGCGATGAATGATGACTTCAATACTCCTGAAGCTTATTCAACCTTATTTGACTTAGCACGAGAAATCAATAAAGCTAAAGCTGATAACGATATGTCATTTGCCAACGAATTAGCAGCTGAATTACGTTATTTAGCAGCCGTACTTGGTCTACTTGAACAAGATCCAATAAAATTCTTACAAGGTAATCAGCCAGATGACGCCGATGCAGAATTAATTGAAGCATTAATAAAACAACGTAATGAAGCTCGTGCTAACAAAAATTGGGCTCAAGCAGATGAAGCGCGTGATAAACTTAACGCAATGAATATTGTGTTGGAGGATGGCGCAAATGGTACAACTTGGCGGAAAAAAAGTTAATCCATTAAGTTAACCTTACCATAATCGGTTATTATTTAAAAATACCCACTCTTTTGTGGGTATTTATTTTCATGCTTAAAAATTATAACTTTTTATCAATCGACGTTAGAATACCACGTAAAATATTCAGTTCTTGTTGTTCAATACGTGCCCGAGTAAATAATCTTCGCAAACGCCCCATAATTTGACCTGGATGATTGGCATTGATAAATTCTGTTTGCAATAAAGTTTGCTCTAAATGCTGATAAAAACGCTCAACATCGATATCTTTAGGGTATTCGGATGTATATGTATTTAAATTTGTTTGCTCTGATTGATTATCTTGCAAGTTTAACATTGACATGCGAATTTCATAACATAATACCTGTACCGACATAGCTAGATTCAAAGAACTGTACTGAGGATTAGCTGGAATACCAACATGAAAATGGCATTTTTGCAATTCATCATTGGTTAACCCCACTCGTTCACGCCCAAAAACCAACGCAACTTGGGCATTAACAGCCTCACCAATGATTTTATCACCGCACTCTTTTGGTGTTAAATTAGGCCATTGTAAAGTGCGAGGACGAGCACTAGTACCTATCACAAGTGAACAATCAGCGATTGCCTCTTCTAAAGATGAAAAAATTATTGCATTTTTAATAATATCACTAGCACCTGCCGCTAATGAAATTGATTGTGAATCAGGCTTTATCACTGGATTGACTAAGCAAAGATTGGATAAACCCATGGTTTTCATTGCTCTGGCGGCAGACCCCATATTACCTGTGTGGGACGTTTCAACCAAAACAATCTTAACATTATCTAAATAGCTCACATCTTCCTCATTAAAAGATCTTATAAAATAAATAAAAATAGTAGTTGCCTACAGTATATAGTAAAGCAAAGCAAAATGCAGGTTCATAGTCATATAGTCATAAAATACATGATTAATAAAATCTTTTTTTTAGATTTAAATCACAAAAACTCATGTTAATAGCAAAGTTCTTATTGACGAAATAAAAATAATTTGCCAATGTATTAATGGAAGCTTAAAAAATCAACTTAGTTGTTTGAAATTATAAAGGAGGTCGGTTATGGCTTTAAGTATTACCAGTAAACAAATGGATATTACCCCTGCAATTCGTAGTTATTTAGAAGATAAATTTTCGAAGTTGGATAAATGGAGAGCGCTGTTAATCAATCCTCATTTTATATTATCTAAAGAACCCGATGGATTTATCATTGATGCAACAATTGCCACAAAAGGAACGCCACTAGTCGCATCTGCAAAACATATTGACATGTATGCCGCTATTAATGATCTTATTGGTAAGCTTGAAAAACAACTGAATAAAATTCAACATAAAGGGGAAGCTCGTCGAGCAACAGAAAGTATTAAAGGAGCAACTTTTGAAGAAGAAATCTAATAAATAAAACGCTCTATTTTTTTAAAAGGTACTACTTTAAGTAGTACCTTTATTTGTGGCTTGTTATAATATCATTAACCTTTTAAAAAAATCTAATAAAAATGAAAGTAGATCACTTATTACCTTTACGAGATAAAATTAACGAACTTGATCAAACTCTTTTAGAACTTATTGCTAAACGTCGTGAGCTTTCGAGACAAGTAATTAATACTAAAATTAAGGCAAATATACCAGTACGCGACATGGAACGCGAACGTTCATTAATTAAATCACTAATTGAACACGGTAAAAAATATCATCTTGATGATATTTTTATCAAACATTTATATCAAATAATTATCGAAGATTCTGTACTTTTACAACAAAAAATTCTACAAGAAAAAATAAATCATGGTGCTATTACGACCGCAAAAATTGCTTTTCTAGGACCCATAGGATCTTATTCTCATTCGGCAGCTCGACGCTATGCTAGCGCCCATTTAGAGCAAATTATTGAGTCAAGTTGTGCGACTTTTAAAGATATCTTCGAACAAATAGAGAAAGGCGTTGTTGATTATGGTGTTGTACCAATTGAAAACTCAAGTTCCGGATCCATTAACGAAATTTATGATTTACTACAAAAAACGAATTTGCATATTATTGGCGAGTTATCACTACCGATTGATCACTGTATTTTAGCGCTTCCAAATACTCAATTAGATCAAATTGACACCGTATATAGTCATCCACAACCATTCCAACAATGTTCTCACTTTTTGGAGGGATATCCGCATTGGAAGATTGTCTTTTGTGACAGTACTTCATCAGCAATGGACATGGTTGCTAAGTCAAATAAGCCTAATTTTGCTGCTATGGGTAATAAAGATGGCGGTGAACTTTATGGATTACAAGTTCTTGAACATAGTTTTGCTAATCAAAAAGAGAATATCACCCGATTTATAGTGTTATCTCGTAAGCCAGTTCATGTATCTGATCAAATCCCTGCTAAAACCACAATATTGATGAAAACAGGCCAGCAAGCAGGTGCACTTGTTGATGCTCTTTCTGTGTTACGTAATCATAATATTGTCATGACTAAACTTGAATCTCGTCCAATTCATGGTACACCATGGGAAGAGATGTTTTACATTGATCTACAAGGTAATCTTTATTCTGAAGAAATGCAAAACGCATTAAAGCAGTTAGCAAAAATTACCTTATACACAAAAGTATTGGGTTGTTATCCAAATGACACAATTACTGCTGTAATGTAATGCCTGTAACAATGCCCCCCTTTGCAAAGGCTGTATTAAAATGGTATGAACAGTACGGCAGAAAAACGCTACCATGGCAGATTGAGAAAACACCTTATCATGTGTGGTTATCAGAAGTAATGTTGCAACAGACACAAGTTGCAACTGTTATCCCCTACTTTAATAATTTCATTAAGCTATTTCCAAAAATAACGGATTTAGCAAAAGCACCTATTGATGATGTATTACATCTTTGGACAGGGCTTGGTTATTATGCTCGTGCTCGTAATTTACACAAAGCAGCACAAGTTATTAATAATAAGTTTAATGGTTTATTTCCAACCAAATTTGATGATGTAGTGGCTTTACCAGGAATTGGTCGTTCGACAGCTGGAGCAATTTTATCGCTTTCACAAAATCAACATTACCCAATTTTAGATGGTAATGTAAAGCGTGTTTTAACTCGATATTTTGCTGTTGATGGATGGCCTGGAAATAAAACAATCGAAAATAAACTTTGGCAATTAAGTGAACAAGTTACGCCTGAACAAAATATTGCTAAATTTAATCAAGCAATGATGGATATTGGGGCAATGGTTTGTACTCGTACAAAGCCTAAGTGCACACAGTGCCCATTGCATAAAGATTGTATTGCTTATAAAACAGCAAGTTGGCAAAAATATCCAACACCAAAACCTAAAACAGCCAAGCCAGAAAAAACCGCTTATTTTTTAATGCTAGAATATAATCGCGCTATTTGGTTAGAAAAAAGACCACCAAAAGGTATTTGGGGAGGGTTATATTGCCTACCAGAATTTTCAAGCGAGCAAGAACTAAAAGAGTGGTTAGAAAAAAAAGGAATAGTATCAACTGAACCTAAACCATTAAACTCGTTCAGACATACATTTAGCCATTTTCATTTAAATATTGTTCCAATTTATTGTGTAATTACCAATTTCACAAAATGTTGAGATGAATCTTCTGGCTATTGGTATAAACTAGAATCAGATAATACAAAAATAGGACTCGCTACACCCGTTTATAACTTATTAAAACAATCTGCTTAAAATTGCTGTCAAGCAGAAGCAATCTTATTTTTAATATATAATTCATCATTATTTTTTTTGTAACATTTATTTTATGCAAAGCAAACAATCTCAAGGTTTATCCAGCTGGTTAGTTTTTTTAATGGCATTTGCTATTGGTGTAACTATTGCCAGCAATTATTATGCTCAACCACTACTACATTCAATTACTCATGATTTGAATATTGCAGTTGAGCATGCTGGTTCAATCATAATGGCAGCACAGTTTAGTTATGCTGTTGGTTTACTTTTTATCACACCTCTTGGTGATAAATTTGAGCGAAAACACTTAATTATTATTTTAATGGTATTATCCACTTGTGGGCTCATCGTCAGTACTTTATCAAAAAATTTATGGATGCTAATAATAGGTACATCCATGACGGGGCTATTTTCAACCGTTGCACAAGTTTTAATTCCTTTTGCAGCTACCCTATCCAAACCGGAACACCGCGGTAAAATCGTTGGCATTTTAATGAGTGGAATGTTACTTGGCATTTTACTGGGTAGAACCTTTGCTGGCGCTATTTCAACTATTGCCGATTGGCATTACGTATATTGGATTGCCACAAGTATCATGGGTATTGTTACCCTATTACTTTGGATTTCACTGCCTACTTACCGTAATACAATTAATATCAATTACTTTCAACTGTTATGGTCAATTGGCTCATTATACAAACAAGAACCTATCCTTAGAATTCGTTCATTGTTAGCAGTTATATCATTTGCATTGTTTTCTTTATTATGGACACCACTTGCTTTTTTATTAAGTAATGATCCTTATCACTACTCAGATTTCATTATTGGTCTATTCGGAATTGCTGGAGCGGCGGGTGCATTGGGTTCGCCTATAGTAGGTAAATTATCAGACAAAGGTAAAGGTTGGCTTGCTACCACAATAGGCTTAGGTTTATTGCTGTTATCGTGGTTACCACTTTCATTGGCGCAATACTCAATCATTGCATTAATTCTAGGTGTGGTTATATTAGATTTTTCAGTACAAGTTACACATGTTTCAAATATGAGTGCAATTTACCAAATAAGGCCTGAAGCTCGTAGCAGAGTGAATACAGGTTACATGGTATGTTATTTTATTGGTGGGATGCTTGGCTCTGTTGGTTCAACCTATTTATTTAGTCATTATGGCTGGATAGCCATTGTGGTATCAGGAACAATATTGGGATTGATAGGTATCATTTGTTGGCTATTTTATACTAAAACGTATAGTTAACCTGAAACTTTTTTACATATGATTTGATAATTAAATTATCGTTTAGTTTCTAACTTTAAATACAAGTAGCTTATTATTCCTTTAAAAAAATATTAGGCGTTTGGGAGGGAAAGTAGAAATGATAACAAAAACTTCTTTTCAAATAAGTAAACAAATGACCACGCTATCACATTTTTTTAATTTAAATGCTCTTACATTTTAATCATTGAAATTGATAAACAATTTTAAACTCAATTGAATTAAGACATTGATATTTACTTTTACTGATGAATAAACTAACTTAATACTTTTATTAAGTTACCTAAGGAGTCATTTATGGCTAAAATCTCTTTTCTCAATACTCCCTTTAGTATCAAAAAGTTATCACTAAAAAATCGCATCGTAATGCCCCCTATGTGCCAATATCAAGCTACCGATGGCATGCCTAATGATTGGCATTTTGTTCACTATGTATCTCGAGCAATTGGTGGTGTAGGCTTAATTATTGTTGAAATGACAAATGTAGCGCCTAATGGTCGTATTTCACCAAATTGTCTTGGATTATGGAATGATGAGCAGCGTGATCAATTTAAACGAATAGTTGATGCTGTACATGCTCAAAATGGTAAAATTGCTATTCAAATTGCTCATGCAGGTCGAAAAGCTTTAGGAGCTTCAGATGTTGTCTCTTGTTCACCTATTCTTTATGATGGTTCCAACGAAGCTAATCCAAAATGGCAGTATCAAATGCCAAGAGAATTATCAAAAGATGAAATTATTGATATCATTCAAAAATTTAAAGAGTCAACAAAACGAGCCGTTGAAGCAGGTTTTGACGCCATCGAAATTCATGGCGCTCACGGATATTTAATTCATCAATTCAGCTCACCAAAAACTAATCACAGAACCGATGAATATGGTCAAGATAAATTATTATTCGGTGAACAAGTTATACAAGCTGCTAAATCGGTAATGCCTAGTGATATGCCACTTATTATCCGTTTTTCTGCGCAAGAGTATAGTAAAGATGGCTATGATATAGAATATGGACGCAAAATAGCAAAACGCTTTGCCGATGCAGGCGCTGACATTTTGGATGTAAGTGGTGGTGGCGATGGGCAATTAGATCCAGCTCATACACCGCAGTTTCATGCTGGATATCAAGTATATTTGGCCCGTGCGATCAAACAAGCAATCAATTTACCAGTTATAGCTGTTGGTATGTTAGAAGATCCATACCTAGCAGATTATGTATTAAGTACTGGGGATGCTGACTTAGTGGCAATTGGGCGAGGATTATTAAAAGACCCATATTGGGCGATACATGTACCCTCTTCACCATTTGTACCAACTTCTTATCAAGTTGCTTTCAAATAACTCAACTATTATTAAATCCTGTAAAAATTTTGCAGGATTTAAATATTTAGATTCGATTAAATATGCATTGCGTATTTAATAAGTTGTTTTTTCAAGGGTGAACAATTGTCTATAGCATTCATGCCCGCAGTTCTTAACATTTTTTTCAAAACGTTATCACCATTAAACATGTCTTGAATAGTTCGCATCGCAGTTAACATTACTAACGTATCTTTACGGCGAGTAAATTGGAAAGATTTTAAATTATCAGCAAGTCCTATATCTTTGTGTTTATCATGTAATTGCTTAATTGTCGAAACTAATAAAGCTGAATCTTGAAAACCTAAATTCACTCCTTGCCCTGCCAAAGGATGAATAGTATGTGCGGCATCACCAATAAGCACTGTTCGATGTTTAACGAATTGTTTGGCAAGACGCGCTTTTAGTGGAAAAACCATCCGTTGATTAATTAATTGGCATTTACCTACTTTATCGCCCGTTAATTTAAACAGTTCTTGGCAGAACTCTGATTCTGTAAGCAATTTTAAAATTGTTGCTTGGTTAGGTTTAGTTGACCATACCAAGCAACTTTTATTTGCTTGCCAAAGAGGTAAAAAAGCAACAATACCATTTGGATAAAAAATTTGTTTAGCACAAGATTGGTGAGGATACTGAGTTTCAACGGTTGTAATTACTGCGTGATGAAGATAGTTACGTTCAAAAACTGAAATTTTTTCATGTTTACGCAACCAAGAGTGTGCACCATCAGCGCCGATAATAAGTTTAGCTTGTAAAATAGTATTATCTGCCAAGGTTAAAAATGCATAATCGTCATTATAGCAATTATCAATGGCAGCAAGATTAAAAATCGTTATATTGTGATTTTCTTTAGCAAAGTGATACAAACAGTGAGAGATCAGATTATTTTCGATGATATAGCCTAGATTTGGATAACCATAATCTTTTGCGTGAGCTGAAAGATGCGCTATACCGTTTTTTTCCCATACACCTATTTCGGTAAAGTCTTGCACACGATGACTATTTAATAAATCATCCCAAATGCCTATTTGAGAAAAATACCTTTGGCTAGCACCATTAATTGCTGAAGCCCTTATACCGATTTCATTTTGTAGAAAAGATTCATTATGATGAACCTTAGCATCTATGATCGCTATCTTCAAATCATATTGACTAAGTGCACAAGCTGTTGCTAGCCCAACTAAACCACCGCCAACGATTACAATATCAAAGTGAGTATCCATACTAATCAATAGTTACTTATTATCTTTCTTTAATTCAATTTCATCGTCATTCATCGCTTTTTTGAAGCTTTTTAATGCGAAACCAAGATCTGAACCTAAATTACGTAATTTTTTAGTACCAAATAATAGAACGACCACAGCAAGAAACACTAAAAGGTGTGGGATACTAAATGACATAATAAAATCCTCTTAATTAACTACTCTTATCTATTTAAACTTTATACTTAGACGTAAGTTTTAATGGGATTTCATTATACTCTTTTTGTGAAAGGATTTCATAACTAGATTATGGATAAAAAAAAGACCTGTATAAAACTATACAGGCCAACATGAAATATAAGGAATATAAGGAAAGAAAACAATGAAAAATCCTTACCCTGCTTATTATCCATTTTTTTTCGCTTTAGTCAACGTTTTTATTTGTTTTTTTGTTTTATAAAAACGAATTGCTAAAAAAACGAACAAAATATTAAAAATCATGTTATTAAAATAGATTATCTATGAAATTTATCCTTTTCTCTAATTAGATAAATATCAAAAAACAGGTAAAAAAACGTTATTACTCATAAAAGTAATATAAATTAAGCGTAAAACAACAGTTTTAAAGCAGAAAAAACAATTCAAAAGTTTTTTTCTAAATGTCGGTTCAAAAATCTAAAATCGTAAAAAAAAGCATAATCACGATATAACACGAACTAAAAACATTAAATCCGAGAAAAACGCATTAAAACGCATATTATTCCCAATACCGTGTATATAAAAGTTAAAAAATATGCACTATAATTACTATACGGATGAAAAAAGAAAACGAGACAGAAATGAATATGATCAAAAATAAAAATGTCAAAACCTTCAAAGACAGACTATTTAATTCAATGCAAGGTTTATCTGTTTCTGCTTTTGCGAAGAAATGTGATATGTCAGAAACTGTTATCAGGGATTATTTATCAGGAAAAACCTACCCTTCACTTACTCGTCTAGAGGTAATTGCTGAAAAATGTAATGTTTCATTTAACTGGCTTGCAACGGGTTACAGACTTGAAGTATTTGACCCAAAAGACGATGACGATGATGTATATAATGAAAATATTTACCGTATTCCTGTTTATAAAAAACAATTACCAACCAAAGAAGAAGCACAATATCAACGCTATATTAGAGAAACACCACCTGTAATGAATTATCCAATTGTGGAAGGTTGGGCATCTCATCGTGGTTTAGATATAAAAAAATTAATTATCTATTGGGCAAAAGGTGATTTAATGTCCCCTGAAATTGAAAATAATAATGGACTTATTATAAACACGGATATAACGGAGATGGTTGATGGAGCAATATATTTAATCGAATATGAAAATTTTACCTTGTTAAGAAAAATACGCCTAACTTTGAGTAGTTGGATTTTAATATGTAATAATGAGCAATATCCAACAATAGAAGTACCTAAAGCACATTTTGATAAGTACAATATAATTGGTCGTGTTGTACAAATAATTAAAGACGTTTTTTAAACCAATAAATAGAAATCTACTGTTTTTCAATATATAATTGCTAAAGTGAGGAAATATTAACCAGATATTTTCCTCACTATTTTTTTATGTTCATAAATCCTTTAATGACAGGTAGATAGCTAAGCAATGTTTATTTAAAATTTCACTTAAATTTGGGTATCAGGATGAATTATATCCATTAGCCCTAATCTCATATTCCATATATCATTGATATATTTACCAATAAAATATCATTTTACTAATTAGGTCTATTATGTATCGATTTTTTGAAAAATTGGTGTCACCTTATCCTAAAGATGATCCTCAACCAGCGGCTAAAAACTTTTTTAGTTTTATATGGCAATCAACCAAAGGCACTCGCGTGTTTATGCTGTTATTAATCATGCTAAGTGGATTAAGTGGTGCTTTTGAAGCTTTTTTATTTGCTGCATTAGGTAAAGTGGTTGACTGGCTTGCAGAAGTTGAACCATCTAAATTTTGGCAGCAAGAAAAAACCACATTAATTTTATTAGCTTTAATAATTTTAGCCAGTACGCTAATCATTAGCTTACAAACGATTATTAAACATCAATGTCTTGCTGGAAATTTCCCAATGAGAATGCGTTGGAATTTGCACAGATTAGTTCTTAATCAAAGTATGCGCTTTTTCCAAGATGAATTTGCAGGAAGAATATCAGCAAAAGTTATGCAAACAGCGCTTGCTGTTAGAGATACTTGTTTTTTAGTCGCAGATATTTTTATCTATGTACTTATTTCCTTTATTACCATGGCGGCTATCATTGGACAATTAGATCTTTGGTTATTAATGCCTTTTCTTGGTTGGACTGTGCTTTATGGGATTGCAATGTACTATTTTATTCCACGCCTAGGTAAAGTTGCCAGTATGCAAGCTGATGCACGTTCTACCATGACAGGACGAGTCACCGATGCCTATACCAATATCATGACAGTTAAACTGTTCTCACATGCAGGTAATGAAGCTAAATACGCTCAAGAATCAATGGATGAGTTTTTAGTTACCGTTAATCGGCAAATGCGTTTAGTCAGCAGTTTTGAAATTGTAAACCATCTTTTATCCATTACATTAATACTCTGCACGACAGGTGTTGCTTTATGGTTATGGACAGATCAGTTAGTTGGTGTTGGAGCAATCGCTACAACAACCGCCGTCGCATTACGATTAAACGGTTTCTCTCATTGGATCATGTGGGAAATGGCTGCTCTATTTGAAAATATTGGTGTAGTGAAAGATGGTATCAATACATTTTCTTCAACTAAAACAGTCAATGATCAACCTAATGCAACTGAACTTGTTGTAAAACAAGGTAAAATTGACTTTCAACACATTAACTTCAATTATGATGCCAAAAGACAAAACTCTATCATTCAAGATTTGGATTTAACAATTAATCCAGGTGAGAAAATAGGATTAGTAGGTCGCTCTGGAGCAGGCAAATCCACGCTTATTAATTTATTATTACGCTTTTATGATTTACAAAGTGGTAAAATTATTATCGATGGACAAGAAATTACAACCGTTACCCAAGAAAGCTTACGCGCCCAAATTGGTATGGTAACTCAAGATACGTCCCTATTACACCGCTCAGTACGAGAAAACCTACTCTATGGTAACAATCAAGCCACTGAAGAAGAGATGATTATAGCAGCAAAAAAAGCTCATGCTGATAGCTTTATTCATACACTTATTGATGCAAACGGTAGAACAGGCTATGACGCATTTGTAGGAGAGCGAGGCATAAAATTATCAGGTGGACAACGACAGCGCATTGCAATTGCCAGAGTTATATTAAAAAATGCCCCAATTCTATTATTAGATGAAGCGACCAGTGCGTTGGATTCTGAAATTGAGCAAGCTATTCAAGAGAGTTTATATACTTTAATGGAAGGTAAAACCGTTATTGCCATTGCTCACCGATTATCAACCATTGCGGCAATGGATAGATTAGTTGTTCTGGATCAAGGAAGGATTATTGAACAAGGAACACACCAAGAATTGCTTGATAAAAATGGACTGTACGCTCAACTTTGGAAACATCAGAGTGGTGGATTCTTAGGTGAAAACATTTAATTATTGATTTATCAGAACAAAGAGTAGTAGGACACATATAAAGCTAGTACATATATGTGTCCTTAATTCATTTATTAATCAATAAAATTCTTATAAAATTCTGATTCAAAACGCATTATTGCACCATTTTTCGGTTCACCTTGTGTATCTGCGTGATATCCTGATAATAACTGCACAAACGCCAAATATTGACCATCGGATTTTTGAATAAATCCAGCTAAATTATAACTACCTTGAATATAACCGGTTTTGGCTCGAATGGTTTCCTTAAAGGGTAATTGATTAAAACTTTTACGATTTTGCAACGTTCCATCAACGCCAGCAATTGGCAACATGTCAATAATACCTAATTGCGCATTATTCGCCGAAATATATTGTAATATTTCCATTAATTTGTCTGCACTAACTAAGTTTAATCGGGATAACCCTGAACCATCCACAATGACTAAATTTTCAAGATTAATACCCGCCTTTTTAAGTAAAATTTGTTTAACTGCATCGCTACTATTACGCCAAGTTCCAGCAATGTTGTAATAATGTGCTCCGAGTGTTCTAAAAATAGCATCAGCATATAAATTATTTGATTTTTTTAACATAACAGTCAGTAATTCAGAAAGCGGGGCTGACTCACTGGAACTTAATAAAGTCAGTTGTGAACTGTTTTTTTGGTTTTTCTCTAAAATTTTACCTGTATAAACTATTTTTTGTAATTTGAGTTCTTTTTTTAATATTGCAGAAAAATAAGCTGTTCCATCAAGTACCGCAAATTTTAATGGTATCTTATTATTACCAGAAGCAACACATCCAGATAGGTGATAACGATTTTTATCAAAATAGCTTACATCTAACTCACAATATTTATCATTTAAATCTTTACTATTGGCGGCAATTGTTTTGATATCAGCAGATACCACTACTGGAATATAAGATGCGACTGAAACAGATGCTTTAGAGCCTACCTTTCCTGGTGTGATTGTTGCATAAAAACAGTTATCGTTTATGATTGCTGCAGATGGAGGTGCATTATAACAAGCAGTTAAGTTATTCCATGACCAACCAGCGGCTTTATCATGACTGGCAAAAACTGAAGTATCTAAAATGATATTTCCTGCAATTTTTTCAATACCTTTTTGCCGCAGTTCAGTAAGCATTATTTTTAATCTATCACTTGAAAAGGTGGGATCGCCACTTAATTGAATGATAAGGTCACCATTCAACTGTTTATTGCTTATTGAACCATTCGTTTTCATAAGCGTTTTAAAGCGAAAATCACTACCTAATTCGAGTTGTGCAGCTAAAGCGGTAATAACTTTTTGAGTACTAGCCGGTTGTTTAAATTGATCACTCTTATATTTTGCTAATGTTTTCGGATTACTACCAACAGATTGAACCAGAATGGATAAATCGCTTCCTTTAGGTAACGTTGATAAATAAGGTTCTACCGATTGTGCATGTAAAAATCCTGATAAAAAAGGAAGAATACATAAAATAATTATCCTGATATTTGTCATGAAAATTGGCTCAAAATGTTAATTAATTATAATTGTTAATGGGGGGACTCAAATATAACTTTTTTTGATTTAGCTAGCAATATATACTGTACCACTTTTATAATTACATGATACCGTTTATATTAAACAGTATTTACCATTCAAATTATCTGTATATCAAAATTATAACTAGGTCACATAAATATGATTCAACATTCATTAGGATTTCCAATAGAAACAGTATTAGTATTTGTTGGGTTATCCCTAGCTGCAATTATTATCGACTTATATGCTCACCACAATGATAAACCGATTAGTTTAAAAAATGCAATTGGATGGTCAATTTTTTGGATCGCAGTCGCCTTAGGATTTGCACTATTTTTATATATTCATCATGGTAGTACAGCTGCAAGTTTATTTATAACGGGTTATGTTCTTGAAAAAGCGTTATCTGTCGATAATTTGTTTGTTATTATGGCAATTTTTTCATGGTTTACCGTACCCAATAATTACCGTCATCGCTTACTTTACTGGGGAGTTATTGGTGCCATTATATTCCGAGCTATTTTTGTAATAATTGGTACAAGTTTATTATCCTTAGGGCCGTGGATGGAGTTAGTTTTCTCCGTTATGGTTGCTTTTACGGGAATAATGATGTTAAAAAATCAAAACAGTGATGATGAAATTAAAGATTATTCCAATCATATTGCCTTTCGCATAGCGAAACATATTTTTCCCTCATACCCTAAGATTGTAGGACACTCTTTTTTATTGACTCAAAAACAAGTAGACAGCGAACTTGAAAAACCAGAAAACAGCGATTTAATTGGCAAAATTTCTAAAAGTGCACTTTATGCAACACCGTTATTTTTATGTATTGTTGTTATTGAACTTAGTGATGTTATGTTCGCTTTTGACTCAGTCCCTGCGGTAATTGCGGTTAGCCAAGAACCATTAATTGTTTATAGTGCCATGATTTTTGCTATTTTAGGGCTTAGAACGATGTATTTTGTTTTAGAGGCTATGCGACAATATTTGGTGCATCTTGGTAAAGCTGTTATCTGTTTACTATTTTTCATTGCTGGTAAATTAGCTTTAAATGCCAGCCATCATCTGTTTGGTTATGGACTTGATATTAGCCCAAACATGAGTCTTTACATCGTTTTAGGAATTTTAGTTTTAGGTATTATTGCAAGCTTTATCTGGCCAGCAAAAAATGATGAATAATTATAAGAGAATTGGCAGGAGACCCTGCCAATATTTAATTTACATATTATCTTTTCAATGAACGGAAATAATAACTTATTCCTAATATTACAAACCAAATAGGTGTTGCGATTAAAGCTTGGCAAGTATCAGCTTCGAAAGTAAGCAACACAATCACAAATGCAAAAAAGGCCAAACAAACAAAACACATCAAAATACCGCCAGGCATTTTAAAGTCAGATTGCTCATGCAAATCAGCTTTCTTACGACGATAAGCAATATAAGAAATTAAAATCATCGACCAAATAAACATAAATAAAATAGCCGAAATCGTCGTAACTATGGTAAAGGCCTCCATGACATTAGGCACAAGGTAAATCAACACCACACCACCAAATAAGCAGAGACAAGAAAATAACAAACCATTAGCTGGAACAGAGCGACTTGACAGTTTTCCGAAAGGCTCTGGTGCATCTTGCTTTTTTGCAAGTCCAAATAACATACGACTCGTTGAGTAAATACCACTATTAGCAGAAGAGGCAGCTGATGTCAGCACTACAAAATTAATAATGCTTGCCGCAGCAGGTAAACCTATTAAGGTAAATAATTCCACAAACGGACTTTTATTTGGTGAAATTAATGTCCAAGGTGTAACACTCATAATTATGATTAATGCAAACACATAAAAAAAGATAATCCGAGCAGGTACAGAATTAATTGCTCGTGGTAAATTTTTATTTGGGTCGACAGTTTCTGCTGCGGTAGTACCAACTAGCTCAATTCCCACAAAAGCAAAAATCGCAATTTGAAAGCCAGCAAAAAAGCCCATACTACCATTAGGGAAGAGACCCCCATATTGCCATAAATTTGAAAACGCTGCTGTTGTATCAGTTTGTGTAGAATGATATGAGATTAAAATTAATATACTCCCAATAACAATTAATCCAAGAATCGCAACGATTTTAATCATTGAAAACCAAAATTCCGTCTCACCAAACATTTTTACGGTTAATAAATTTAGAGTTGCTAATAAAATAACCGTCAAAAACATTGGTATCCATGCCTGTAAGTCAGGAAACCAATGTTGTGCATATCCCGCAATGGCAACAACGTCTGCAATTCCGGTAATCACCCAACAAAACCAATAAGTCCATCCTGTAAAAAAACCAGCCCAAGGGCCTAAAAGGTCATTCGCAAAATCACTAAATGATTTATACTTTAAGTTTGAAAGTAGAATTTCACCCATTGCACGCATAACAAAAAACAGGATAAAACCAATTACCATATAGACAAAAACGATTGAAGGTCCAGCCAGACTTATCGTTTTACCTGACCCCATAAATAAGCCAGTACCGATTGCACCACTAATGGCAATTAACTGAATATGTCGGTTAGAAAGGTTTCGCTTTAGATCATGGTTAGAGGATTTAATGCTCATTGCTATTATTACCTTTTATTTTCACAATTTTCCGATTCACAAGAATATAGGACTATAAAGTCTATAGAATCAAAGCGCAAGTTGAATTGTTATGAAAACTTTTTATGGGTACATAATAATTATCTATAGTTTCTTATAATAGAATTGTGTAGCATAACCCACTATACTTTATAACTTATTACAATAAATGATTAACATGAAACAAAAGAAACGCTGCATTTACTTATCTGTCTTATACATTTTGATTATTCTATCAGTATCAACTGGTTGCCAAAGTCATTTAAATAAAGATACTAAACAAGATCATCAATACATGGATGGTAAGTTGCTATTAACTTCTAATGTATCATATTCCCATTTAAGCGCTCCTGTTAACATATCCGATTATGTTCTTCAAGTTGCTATGATTGAATCTTCATCCCCTGAGTTGTATCGTGAAAATGAACATATTTATACCGCTATTAATAACTGGATTAATAACTTACTAGACTTTGATGAATTTCATAAAGTTGGATTAAACAGCTATGGGATGATTGGGCAAGATGGCTACGGTAATGTACATTTTACGGGTTATTATACACCTGTCATTAAAGCAAGACATACTCCAACGGCGGAATTCAAATACCCTATTTATAAGATGCCAACCCTCATTGAAGGAGAATTTCCAAGTCGTGAACAAATTTATAATGGTGCATTAGCTGGCAAAGGACTGGAAATAGCTTACAGTAACTCGCTAATGGACAACTTTATTATGGAAGTTCAGGGAAGTGCTTATATTGATTTTGAAGATGGCGATCCCTTAGTGTTTTTTAGTTATGCTGGAAAAAATGGTTATAGCTACTCAAGTATCGGTCAATTGTTAGTAAAACAAGGTGAGATCAAAAAAGAAGAATTATCAATGCAAGCAATAAAAGATTGGTCTAAAAATAAAAATGAAGAAAAACTTAAACAATTGCTCATTCAAAATCGTTCTTTTGTCTTTTTTGAACCAAAATATAATGCAGAAGTAAAAGGTGCAGCATCGGTTCCCTTAATCGCTAATGCATCGGTCGCTTCTGACAAGTCTTTAATTCCCATTGGTTCAGTAATCTTAGCCGATGTACCACTTCTTGATGATGATGGTCAACATCGAGGGAGAAGAGAGACTCGATTAATGGTTGCACTAGATGTAGGAGGAGCCATTAAAGGTCAACACTTTGATCTTTATCTAGGCATTGGTGAAAAGCCTGGAGAACTGGCTGGTTTTTATAATCACTATGGACGAGTATGGGTGCTAAAACCTTAATTTGCGGACATCGACGACATTAAAAGAACCTGCTAGAATAAACGAATATAAGTTGCATTAAGGATAACTCATGAGATTATGCGATCGAGATATCGAAACGTATTTACAAAATGGTAAATTAAAAATAACCCCTCAACCAGCACCAAACTGCATCAATGGTGCAACTATTGATGTTAGATTAGGTAATAAATTTCGTACTTTTAGAGAACATACTACACCTTATATTGATTTAAGCGGTCCTAAAGAAGAAGTATCCGCGGTATTAGAAAAAGTGATGAGTGAAGAAATAGTATTACCTGAAGGTGATGCGTTTTATCTTCATCCTGGTGAATTAGCATTAGCCGTTACTTTAGAATCTGTCACAATCCCTAATGATTTGGTTGGCTGGTTAGATGGGCGATCATCCCTTGCTAGACTTGGGCTTATGGTACATGTAACAGCTCATCGTATCGATCCAGGCTGGCAAGGACAAATTGTACTCGAGTTTTTTAATTCTGGAAAAATACCGTTAGCACTTAGACCAGGAATGACAATAGGCGCACTTAGTTTTGAAACACTCACCGGTCCAGCAGCTAGACCGTATAATAGTAGACAAGATGCAAAATATAAAGATCAACATGGCGCAGTCGCTAGCCGTATTGATAAAGACTAAATCACCCCGTAGTTTTTATTCTGAAGGAATATTAACATGATCAAAAAAATATTGATTACTCTTTTAATTTTAATTCTTCTTACTGCTATTGGCATCGTATCTCTTATTGTTTTTGTTGATCCTAACAATTATAGAGGTTTTATTTCTGATACAGTTAAAGATAAAACAGGTTATGAACTAACTATTGACGGTAATTTACGATGGCACATCTGGCCACAAGTAAGTATATTAACCGATTCAGTTAAACTGTCTGACATTGATGCCAAAAAACCAATTTTAACAGCGGATAATATGCGTCTTGATGTAGAGCTATTTCCTTTATTTTCAAAAAAATTAGAGATTAAAAATGTATTTATAAAATCGGCTATTATCAATATTACCGATGAAAGTAAAGGACAAGTTTATAAACATAAAGCTGAACAGCAACCAACTACTGATGATACTCAAACTACACAAACTAAGCAGCAAAAAGAATCATCAAAATGGGCATTTACCTTAAATAAACTTGAAGTTTCTGATAGCACTGTTGTTTTACAAAATAAAGATGATTTTATTAACTTTAGAAACATTAACCTTGCTATCATCCAAAAATCTGATAAAAAAATCGCTATTGATGTTAAAGGCAATATCGATCGTAATCAACAAAATTTTTCTTATGTGGCTGATGCAGATGTTGATTTAGCACTATTCCCAGAAAAAGCCATAATTGATCTGAAGAAATTTGATTACACCTATAAGGGCGTAGCTATTCCTACCAAAGAACTAAAAGGCAATTTGAAAGGTGTTATTAATTATCTACACAATTCAAAACAATTAACAAGCAAGGATTTATCTTTCTCAGTTAATGAAAATTATTTTTCTGGTGCCGTTAATGCTAATTTTGATAAAAAGCCTTATATCGATTTAACGGTAACAAGTAATGAGCTAAATCTTACACCTTTTTTAGAGAAAGACAAAAAAACAAATGAAAACATTACAATACAACAAACTCCGCCTGTTGTATCTAATGTTACAAAAGTAAATAACGAACTAAACTTTCTTAATAGTTTTAACGCTAAAGCAAAACTAGAAATTAAAAAATTAAATGTTAATAAGATGATATTAAATAATATCAATGTAGCTTTAGCCAATAATGATGGAGTTACAACATTTCAAAATATTGGTTTTGACTTCGCTAAAGGTCACATAGCAGCAACGGGTATGGCAAATGGTAAACAAAAATATACTCAAATAAAATTAATTCCAAAAATTACTAATATTGATTTAAATACTTTCTTTAACCAGATAGAAACACCTAATGATTTAGAGGGATTATTTAATGCAAGCGGAGATATAGAAGTAAATACATTATCTGGAAATAAATTATTAGAGAATTTAAAAGGTAATTTATCAATTAATGTAACTAATGCGAAATTAAATAAAATCAATATAAATAGTATCATTCAGAATGCTGCAACTAAATATACTAAAGATGTTTCAGCAACTGAAAATATGAAAAATTATACAGAATTTTCCAAAATCAGTACTGATGCTTATTTAGATAGAGGAAATCTGGAATTAACAACATTAAATGCCCTTTCACCAACCCTTGAAATAGTTGATGGTTCTGGCAAAGTTGGGATGATTCAAAAAGATCTTGATATTAACATGAACATTAAAATTCTTGGTGGTTGGAACGGAAAAAGCAACACTATTGCCAAACTACAAAAGCTAGTAATTCCATTGCGTATTTACGGGCAATTTTCTAAACTTCATTATCAACTTGATATAGGCCAAGTCATTAAAGATCTCTTTAATGATAAGTTGCAAGAAAGTTTAGATAAATTTCGCAACAAATTAGAAAATCGCAGCTCAAAAGATGGCTCAAAATCAGATTCCAAACAAAAAGCTGTCGATATGTTAGAAAATTTATTGGGCAAATAACAAGCTAAATTAACTAACAAGCATAATAAAAAAAGGTGAGTTAAAAAACTCACCTTTTTTTATTGTTAGTAAAATCTTACTCTATTTATTATAGAATAAATTTACTTAGATCCTCATCTGCCACAAGTTTATCTAAATGGTCACTTACATATTTAGCATCAATAGTCACTGTTTTGCCATTAAGTTCACTTGCATCAAATGATACTTCTTCCATTAGACGTTCAAGCACAGTATGCAACCTACGAGCACCGATATTTTCATTTTGCTCATTTACTTGCCAAGCTGACTCAGCAATTTTACGAATACCGTCAGGTGTAAAGTCGATATTCACCCCTTCAGTTGCCATTAATGCTTTATATTGCACAGTTAATGATGCATTAGGTTCAGTTAAAATTCTTTCGAAATCTTCGCTAGTTAACGCTTGTAATTCAACTCGAATTGGTAAACGCCCTTGAAGTTCAGGAATTAAATCTGATGGATTTGCAGTTTGGAATGCACCTGAAGCAATAAATAAAATATGATCGGTTTTTACCGAGCCATGTTTAGTTGAAACAGTACAACCTTCAACAAGTGGTAATAAATCACGCTGAACACCTTCACGAGAAACATCTGGTCCAGAGGAATTACCCCTTTTACACACTTTATCGATCTCATCAATAAACACAATACCATTTTGTTCAACAGCTTCAATTGCCTCATGTTTAAGATCATCAGGATTAACCAATTTTGCTGCTTCTTCTTCAGTCAGTTGCTTGAAAGCATCTTTTATCTTCATTTTGCGAGCTTTAGTTTTTTGCCCACCTAAATTTTGGAACATTGACTGCAGTTGATTAGTCATCTCTTCCATTCCTGGAGGAGCCATAATTTCAACCCCAATATTAACGCCAGCAACTTCGATTTCTATTTCTTTATCGTCAAGTGAACCTTCTCGTAATTTTTTTCTAAATGCTTGTCGAGCAGTCGAATCATTATTATTTTCAACTTGCCCCCAACCATCTTTAGCAGGTGGTACAAGCACATCTAAAATACGTTCTTCAGCTAGTTCTTGAGCTCTATTTCGGTTTCTTTCAATTGCTTCTTGTCGAATCATCTTAACAGCAGAGTCAGTTAGATCTCGTATGATTGAGTCAACTTCTTTACCTACATAACCAACTTCAGTAAATTTTGTTGCTTCGACTTTAATAAATGGAGCTCTAGCAAGTTTAGCTAATCTTCTTGCAATTTCTGTTTTACCAACACCCGTTGGACCTATCATAAGAATATTTTTTGGCGTAACTTCATGACGTAATGCTTCATCAAGTTGCATTCGACGCCAGCGATTACGCAAAGCAATAGCAACTGAACGTTTTGCTTTATCTTGCCCAATAATATGTTGGTTTAATTCGCTTACAATTTCGCGAGGAGTCATTTCAGACATAATAGTAGTTCTCTTAAATCAGTTTAATTAGTAATTGAGTTCTTCAATAGTTTGGAAGTTGTTGGTGTAAACACAAATGTCACCCGCTATTGATAGAGATTTTTGTACAATATCATGTGCAGATAATGATGTATTATCTAACAAAGCCCTAGCTGCTGCTTGAGCATAAGGTCCACCTGAACCAATGGCAATAAGATCATCTTCTGGTTGTATAACATCACCAGTACCTGTAATAATCAGTGAGGCACTTTCATCGGCAACAGCAAGTAATGCTTCTAATTTACGTAACATTCTATCTGTACGCCAATCTTTGGCTAGTTCAACAGCGGCTTTAGTTAAATGACCTTGGTGCATTTCTAGTTTACGTTCAAATAACTCAAAAAGTGTAAAAGCATCGGCAGTACCACCGGCAAAACCCGCAATTACTTTATTATTATATAAACGACGAACTTTACGTGCATTACCTTTCATAATAATACGTTCACCAAGTGTAACTTGACCATCACCACCAATAACCACTTGCCCTTCACGGCGAACGCTGACTATTGTTGTCATATTCTGCTCCTTCTCTTACTTAAAATAACTAAATTTGGAATGAATAGAAGATATATGAGGACGAATAATTGATTTTCAACATCTCCATTAAAAGATGTTGAAAATTTATTTCTATAAAGCAGCTTTTAGATCAAATCATTTTTAATAAAATAATTTCAATACTATTTTGGTTGGAATTCAACTGTCATATTTTTTACTTCATCATATAAACCACTCGCTGGTTTTGGAATGGTTGCAAGTTTAGTAGCAGCAACCGCTTCACGACATAAAGCTTCATCGCCTCCACTAGAAGTTACATTAAGTAATAACCCATCTGGTGCTATTTGAATTTGTAAAACACAACTTTTACCACTATAAACATTAGCTGGATTTATAAATTTATTGCTTATAGCATTTGTCACTAACGCTTTATATTTAGCTAGTTCATCATCGGATGAACCTTTACGACTTGCAGCGGCTCCACTTTGATCACTTGGAGAATTTGGAGCGCCAGAAGTCAGACCACCTAATAGATCATTGATAGCTTTATCTTTCTTAGCCTGTTCTGCCTTTTGTTTAGCTTTTATCTCTGCGGCTTTCTTTTCTGCTGCTGCCTTTTCCGCCGCTGCTTTCTCTGCTGCCGCTTTTTCCGCGGCAGCTTTCTCTGCCGCTGCCTTTTCCGCCGCTGCTTTCTCTGCTGCCGCTTTTTCCGCCGCTGCTTTCTCTGCTGCCGCTTTTTCCGCGGCAGCTTTCTCTGCCGCTGCCTTTTCCGCCGCTGCTGCTTTTTCCGCTGCTGCCTTTTCCGCCGCTGCTTTCTCTGCTGCCGCTTTCTCTGCTGCAATCCTTTCTTCTTCTTGCTTTTTCAATTGCTCAGCAAGTTTTATACGTTCTTTAGTTAAATCCTTTAAGTGTTGTTGTTCAGCTAATTGTTTTTCTTGCAATTCTTTAGCTTGATCGACTAACTGTTGCTCTCTTTTTTTATCAGCTTGCTGTTGGCTTTCTTTCGTTTTTAATTGCCGTTGATATTGATCTGTCATAACAGAAGGATCGATCATAATAGCATCAATACTATTTCCAGTCTCTTTACCATAGTTGATACCATCTATATTTTTTATAGCTTGATAACCAAGCATAATAATTAACATTAAATGTAATATAATCGATATTATGATTGGTATACTTAATTTAGAATTTCGCATATAAGACATTGCTAATATTTTTAATATATTATTATGGTTAGTTAAATTGGTTGAGTCATCAATCCAACTGATTTAACGCCTGCAGATTGCAATAAATTTAATGCTTTTATAATTTCTTCATAAGGAACATTTTTAGCACCACCAACTAAAAAAACAGCTTTTTCATTTATTGAAATTTGATGTTTTACCTCAGCAACAATTTGCTCTTGAGGTAAGTCGGATTGCCGATCTTGATCAATAATGAGAGCATATACGCCAATACCAGATACTTCAATGATTATTGGTTTATTGTCAGCAGGAGAAACTGTTTTTGATTCTGATGCTTCAGGTAAGTCTACCTCCACACTTTGGCTTATAATTGGTGCTGTTGCCATAAAAATAAGCACCAATACTAATAATACATCAAGCAAAGGAACTATATTGATTTCAGATTTAGTTGAATATCGTGAACGTCTACTCATAATTATTTCCTAACAGCCACAGCTTGACGTTGTAAAATAGCTGAAAATTCGTCAATAAAATTAAGGTAACTCTGTTCAATTCGACTTACACGTAATGATAAGCGATTATAAGCAAGAACAGCAGGTATAGCAGCGAATAAACCAATCGCCGTTGCAATTAAAGCTTCAGCAATCCCCGGAGCAACCATTTGTAATGTTGCTTGTTTTACCGCACCTAAAGAAATAAACGCATGCATAATCCCCCAAACAGTACCAAATAAGCCGATATAAGGACTAATTGAACCTACAGTGCCTAAAAAAGGAATATGTAATTCTAAATTATCGAGTTCACGGTTCATTGCCAACCGCATAGAGCGAGAAGCACCATCTAATGCAGCTTCTGGCATATTCGGGTTAATTTGGTAAAGACGTGAAAACTCCTTAAAACCTGAATAGAAAATATGTTCTGTACCACTAATGTCTTCTTTATGATATTTTGCTTTATCAAACAACATATTTAGTTCTTCCGATGCCCAGAAACTATTTTCGAATTGATCAATTTGTTTTTTAGCCTTTCCTAAAATTTTAGTACGTTGGAATATAATAGCCCAAGACATTACAGAAAATGCTAGTAACAATAACATAACGCCTTGCACCAAAAGGCCTGCCTGTAAAAAAAGATCAATAATATTCAAATTTTCCACTTAAATAAACTCCAAAACTAATAACTTTGGAAGCGCACATGGCTTCATTTTAGTCATATTGACACAAGCAATAACTACATCAGCATTGCTGATAATTTGCTTATTCTGATTTAATATAGTCTGTTTAAAAATAATAGACGCCTTACGAATTTGCTCAACCTGAGTGCTGATAGTTAGCATGTCATCTAAACGTGCTGGAAAGTCATAGCTAATATCCATCTTTTTAACAACAAAAGCAATACCTGCTTGTAGTAATGTTTGTTGACTAATGTCAAGCTGTCTTAGCATTTCTGTTCTAGCACGTTCATAAAAAGCAAGATACCGAGCATGGTAAACAACTCCGCCAGCATCTGTGTCTTCATAATAGACTCTTGCATTCCAATTGAATTGTTTCATATTCTATGATCTAATTTAAACTAAAAAATTAGCAACATTATATCTGAATATAAAATTCGCTGCACTATGATATAAAAATAGTTAAATGAAAACAATTATCATTTGTCAATTATTTATCACATTGGCAGACTAATAATCAAAAAGGTGACAAATTGTCACCTTTATATTTATTTTTTATAGATTTCACTATTTGTTAGTTTCTTTTTCGTTGCTAGAATTTTCAACCCAAAGTCCAGTAACAACAGCAAGCATACAAGTTGCAATAACTCCAATGAACCATAACACGTAATACATAATTATTCCTTAATAAAGTGAATGTTTATTATTTTCAATATGATTTTTGTCTAATCGTCCAAACATTTTTATATAACTCCAAATAGTATAGAAAAGTATGATTGGTAAGAATATTACCACCACACCAAACATTATATTCAGTGTTAATTGACTAGAACTTGCATCCCATATTGTTAAACTAGCATTTGGCATAATGCTTGATGGAATAACGAATGGGAATGTTGCAATACCATATGTAAATAATACACAAGCAATGGTTAAAGAAGATGATAAAAACACTAATCCATTTTTATTCAAACCAGAAAAGAAAATAGTTAATAATGGTAATAATACACCTAATGCAGGAACGAGCCATAAAATAGGGTAATTCATATAATTTTTCAACCATGAAACATCTGTTGATACAGTCTTATTTAACGGATGAGAAACACCATTGTAATCTATTGCACTAGTAATTTCATAACCATGAATACCAAAAGTAACCCACACACCAGCCAATACGAATGCAATTAACATAATTAAACTAGCAATTTGGGTTGCTTTTCTAGCTCTTAGATAAAGTTCACCAGAAGTCTTTAATTGCAACCAAGCCCCACCATGGGCAACCATTAACATTAAACTAACAATACCTGCTAATAACGCAAATGGATTAAGTAGACCAAAAAAAGAACCATCATAAAAAGCACGGTAAGAATTATCGAATCTAAATGGTACACCTTCTAATAAGTTTCCAAAAGCTACCCCTAACACAAGTGCAGGAACAAAGCTTCCTAAAAAGATAGCGATATCCCACATATTACGCCATTTAGTGTTCTCTAGTTTACTACGATAATCAAAACCAATTGGTCTGAAGAATAATGCACATAACACTAAAATCATCGCAATATAAAAACCCGAAAAGGATACAGCATAAGCCATAGGCCAAGCAGCAAATATACCTGCACCACCGGTAATTAACCAAACTTGGTTACCATCCCAGTGTGGGGCAATTGCATTTATCATTATACGACGTTCAGAATCAGTTTTACCGATAAAAGGTAATAAAATACCAACGCCCATATCAAAGCCATCAGTGATAACAAAAGCGATTAAAACAACACTAATCAACACCCACCAGATGACGCGTACAATTTCGTAATCAATCATTGAATATACTCCCTATGCCTATTCTGATATCGCTTGTGTTTTTTCATAATAATAGTTGCCAGTACCTAATGAACTTGGCCCTAGTCGTGCAAACTTGAACATCAAGAACATTTCAGCAACTAAAAATAGCGTATATAGACCACAAACTAAGGTCATAGTAAATAATACTTCCCCTGGCGTTAACGATGAATTTGCGACTCCAGTTGGTAAAATATCTTGAATTGCCCAAGGTTGACGACCATATTCCGCAACAAACCAGCCACATTCACAAGCAAGCCATGGCGCAGGCAATAATAGAAGAAGTAAACGATGTAACCAACGTTTTTGACCAATTTTATTTTTGTAAGTTGTCCACAAAGCGAGTCCAGCACCTAAGATCATCAACATACCAAACCCCACCATTCCTCTAAATGCCCAGAACAAAGGCCATACCGTTGGAATTGAATCTTCTGTAGCCGCTTTAATATGTTCTTCCGTAGCCTCAGGAATCGTTAAATTATCACGATCAGTAAAACGTTTAACCAAATAACCATAACCTAAATCGGCTTTATTATCCTCAAAGGCTTTAAGAACAGATGGATCTTGATCGCCCTTTTGAATTTTTTCTAAATTACTATAGGCTAAAATACCATTACGAATTCTGGTTTCATTATCAGAAATAATATCTTTCAAACCGATTACTTGCTTATCAAGTGAACGTGTTGCTATTATTCCCATTACATACGGAATCTCAATTGCAAATGAATTTTCCTTATTTTTTTGCGATGGGAATGCAATCATATTAAATGGCGCTGGTGCAGGATGAGTTTCCCATTCACCTTCAATTGCAGCAAGTTTAGTAGGTTGTACAGTCGACAATTCGTGACCTGCTTCATCCCCCATGACAGCGACAACAATTGACATGACAAAACCAAACATGGCCGCTACGGCAAAAGAACGATTTGCGAAAGGTAAATCTCGTTTCTTTAAAAGATAATAAGAGCTAATACTTAAAACAAACATCGCACCTGTTAAGTATCCTGCAGCAACAGTATGTACAAACTTGTATTGAGCAACAGAATTGGTAACTAGTTCGAAAAAGCTGGCCATTTCCATACGTGAGTTGATCGGATTAAAGTCAGATCCTATAGGGAATTGCATCCACCCATTTGCGACTAAAATCCAAAGCGCTGAAAAGTTTGAACCAAACGCCACACACCAAGTAACCATTAGGTGTTTACCACGACTTAGTCTATCCCATCCAAAAAAGAATAAACCAACCATCGTTGATTCCAAGAAAAATGCCATTAATCCTTCAATTGCAAGCGGTGCCCCAAAAATATCCCCCACATAGTGCGAGTAATAAGACCAGTTGGTACCGAATTGAAATTCCATAGTTAAACCGGTAGCAACACCAACAGCAAAATTAATACCGAATAGTTTACCCCAGAATTTGGTCATATCCTTCCAGACTTGCTTGCCACTAACAACATATACCGTTTCCATAATTGCAAGCATAAATGCCAAACCCAGTGTTAATGGTACAAAAATGAAATGATACATTGCTGTGAGTGCAAATTGAAGGCGTGACAGTTCTACTATATCTAACATAAAGCGCTCCCTCTTATCCTTAAATGCTTAAATGCTTAAATGCCCACAAAATTTGTAAAGTTATTTTAGCTATTGTACAACATTATTTAAAGAATAAAAATTGACAGGGATCAAAAATTATATATCAAACTGTTTTTTTACAGCACTTCCGATATCAGCAAGGTTAGTAACAATAGTTATACCTGCTGATAATAGCGCTTTGGTTTTTTCTTTCGCTGTACCTTTGTTTCCAGAAATAATCGCACCAGCATGTCCCATACGTTTACCGGCTGGAGCTGATGTTCCTGCAATATAGGCTATAACTGGTTTAGTTACATGTTTTTTGATATATTCAGCGGCCTCCTCCTCTGCACTACCACCAATTTCACCTATCATAACAATAGCCTCAGTCTTAGGATCTTGCTCGAGTAATTTTAAAATTGAAACAAAATCACTTCCAGGAATTGGGTCGCCGCCAATACCGACACAAACAGATTGACCAACACCTATATCCGTTGTCTGTTTTACTGCTTCATAAGTTAACGTTCCAGAACGAGAAACAATTCCAACTTTACCCGCTAAATGAATATGCCCAGGCATAATACCAATTTTACATTCATTCGGTACAATGATTCCTGGGCAATTTGGTCCAATCATTACTACGTCGTTTTGTATCAATTTTTCTTTGACAATTAACATATCTAAGGTTGGGATGCCTTCAGTTATACAAACAATTAATTTTATTCCAGCATCAATTGCTTCTAAGATGGAATCTTTTCCAAATGCAGCCGGCACATAAATAACGGTGGCAGTAGCGCCAGTAGCCGCGACAGCCTCTTTAACGGTATTAAAAACTGGCAAACCTAAATGTGTTGTTCCACCTTTACCCGGTGTGACACCTCCAACCATTTTAGTACCATATGCAATCGCTTGTTGAGAATGGAAAGTACCTTGGCTACCAGTAAATCCTTGACAGATGACTTTGGTTTCTTTATTGACTAAAATTGACATAATAAATCTTCTCCACTCTTACTATTTTGCAACACCAACGATTTTCTGTGCAGCATCTGTTAAACTTTTTGCAGTAATAATATTTAGATTACTATCAGCTAAAATACCTCGAGCAATTTCGGCATTATTACCTTGAAGTCTTACGACTACTGGAACCTTAAGACCTATTTCTTCAATTGCACTAATAATACCTTCAGCGATTAAGTCACAACGAACAATACCACCAAAAATATTGACTAAAATCGCTCTGACATTTTTTTCTGATAAAATCAATTTAAACGCTTCTGCTACACGTTCTTGAGTTGTACTACCTCCAACATCTAAAAAGTTAGCAGGTTCACCACCATATAATTTGATAATATCCATTGTAGCCATCGCTAATCCAGCGCCGTTAACCATACATCCTATATTTCCATCTAAAGAAACATAACTAATACCTTGTTTGGCTGCAATGGATTCAAGTTCATCTTCTTGCGTTGTATCTTTTAAATAATTTAATTTTGGATGACGAAAAAGAGCATTATCATCAAGAACGATTTTAGCATCTAAACAAACAAGTTCTTGTTCACTAGTAATAACTAAAGGGTTAACTTCAGCTAATGCAACATCGTTATCTAAAAATAGATTAGCAAAATTAACGAATAATTTAGAAAATTGGTTAACAAGCTTACCAGTTAATCCCAATTTAAAAGCAAGTTCACGACCTTGAAAAGCAGATGGTCCAGTTAACGGATCGAGCGGCATTTTATGAATTAGGTGTGGCGATTTTTCAGCAACACTTTCAATATCAACGCCACCCTCAGTCGATGCCATAATAACAACACGCTTAGAACTTCGATCAATAACTGCACCTAAATAAAGTTCTTTATAAATATTTGAAGCTTTTTCGATTAAAATCTGATTTACTGGCTGACCTTTGGATGTTGTTTGATAAGTGACTAAATGTTTACCTAACCACTTTTCAGCAAAACCTTTTATCTCATTGAAGTTTTTAGTACAAATTACGCCCCCAGCTTTACCTCTTCCTCCGGCATGAACCTGGCATTTAGCGACCCAAGAACTTATATCCGATTGGGATTGTAATTTTGATAAAATATCTTTTACCTCATCAACTGAATTACAAACATAGCCTTCAGGTACGGGTAAATTGTATTCTTTAAAAATATGTTTTGATTGATATTCGTGCAGGTTCATAACTAAATTCCATGATTTAAATTAATATAAACACTAATAATAATTCTAATCCAAGATGAATAAATTGTGTAGTAAATAATATCTTATGTTGATAGTAATTGAGAATGATTGCTGATATTAATTGACAATGATATACTCAAAAAATATTTTTGATGAAGTAATAACAGTAAAGGTATAAATATGGCAAACGTTGGTATTTTTTTTGGCAGTGATACAGGTAATACAGAAAATGTAGCAAAGCAAATCCAACAAATTTTAGGCAGTGACAAAGCAGATATTTTTGATATTGCAAAAACAACTAAAGAAACATTAGAACAATATAATTACCTTTTTTTAGGTATTCCAACTTGGTACTATGGCGAATCACAAGCTGATTGGGATGATTTTTTTCCTAACTTAGAGCAAATTGATTTCAACGGTAAAATGGTTGCTATTTTTGGTTGTGGAGATCAAGAAGATTATGCAGAATATTTTTGTGATGCGATGGGTACATTACGCGATGTTATCGAGCCTAATGGCGCGAAAATAGTTGGGCATTGGTCAACTGAAGGATATAGTTTTGAAGCATCGAAAAGTTTAGTAGACGATACTCACTTTGTAGGATTAGCTATTGATGAAGATCGTCAACCAGAATTAACTGAAGAACGAATCAATAATTGGGTCAATCAAGTCAAAACCGAAATGAACATTTAATCAATTAAAATGATTTCTTTTATTTACCGTGCATAGTTTCTATAATATGTAATTGTTAATAACTTAATTGGGATGTAATATGAAAAATCATGATAATGATAATAATGCAGCGCTTAAAAGTGCTGGTTTAAAGGTTACGTTACCACGATTAAAGATTTTAGAATTATTGAGAGATCCTTCATGTCAACATATAACAGTCGAGGATCTTTATAAAAAATTGCTTGATATGGGCGAAGAAATCGGACTCGCCACCGTCTACCGTGTTTTAAACCAATTTGATGATGCTGGGATAGTAACTCGTCATAATTTTGAGGGGGGTAGAGCGGTATTTGAGCTTGCAACGCAAAAACACCATGATCATTTAATTTGTTTAGATTGTGGTGAAGTATTTGAATTTAGAGATGAAATTATCAATGCAAGACAAAAAGAAATTGCCGAGCAATATGGAGTTAAATTAACTTTTCATAGCTTATATCTTTATGGACATTGTCAATCAGGTAATTGTAAAGCCCACCCTGAACTTCATACAAAAAAATAAGCCTATTTCTGATAGGCTTTTTCACTTACAATTATAATTAAGACAAGTTATCTTTTCTATCAGGTTAATATTTACATGAAACAGCTTTTAAATTTTATACCCCTTGTAATCTTTTTTATATTCTTGACAATGTATGATGTCTTTGTTGGTGTACAAGCCTTGATGATAGCAGCAACGGTCTGTTTCCTAATTGTTCTTATCATTTACCGAAAAATCGACAAAGTAGAATTGATATCTTATTTAATGGTGATGGTTTTTGGTGGATTTACTCTTTATACCCGGGAACCTAATGTTATAAAATGGAAAGTGACAATTATTAACTTTTTGTTTGCCTCAGGTTTACTCATTAGTCAGTATGGTTTCAAAAAAAACCTGCTTCAAAAACTTCTAGGCAAAGAAATTCAGCTAGATTCAGTCATTTGGAATAGATTAAATATATTATGGATAGCTTTCTTCATGACATGTGGAGTGATTAGTTTAGGTGCAACCTATTATACAACAGATGACTTTTTCTGGATTTTTAAAGTATTTATTTTACCTGGTGCATCGTTATTATTATCCTTAATATCAGGAATCTATATATATAAAAATATGGATAAAGATATAGACAGTAAATAGCATAGATGGAGTATTTTAATATGAAACAATCCGATACATCCCCTAAAGGTCAACTAGTACTAAGAACACTGGCAATGCCTGCTGATACAAATCCTCATGGTCACATTTTTGGCGGTTGGATAATGTCGCAAATGGATCTCGCTGGCGGTATTTTATCAAAAGAAATCGCTAGAAATCGAGTTGTAACGGTAAACGCGAGTAGCATTACTTTTCATAAGCCTGCAATGGTAGGGGATGTAGTTTGTTGTTACGCTCATTGTATCAAAACAGGGAAAACATCTATTACTATTGGTATTGAAGTTTGGGTTAAAAAAGTAATTGATACAACAGATTCACTAAAACGTTTTTGTATCACTGATGCAGTATTTACTTATGTTTCAGTGGATAAACACAATAATCCCAAACCATTACCTGAAGTATTTCAGAATTATGATTGTACTAAAGATGGGATTAGTAAGCTCAATCTAAGTAATAGCTAACTTATATGCAATATACTTCATTCCACGCCTTAGTCAGTTCATTGATCTTTTTGGTTTATTGGTTGATGATCGTTGCTACGACGTTACGAATTGTGTTTAAAAGAAGACCAACTACCTATGTAATTGCATGGATGCTAGTGATTTATATTTTACCGATAGTTGGAATCATTCTTTATTTCTCGTTAGGTGAAGCTCATTTAGGGCAACAGCGTGTTAAACGCGCACAGAAAATGCGTCCAATCATTGCTAACTTTATAAATAGAATTAGCATTTTCCCAGATATTTTCACAACCCAAGTCAGTCAAGTTAGTAAACCTATTTTTCAACTTTGCAAACATCAAACAGGACTTGATGGTATAAACGGTAATCATATTGAACTACTGAGTGATACTGACACTATTTTTGATCAGCTAATTGAAGATATTAATCAAGCAACCTCCAACATCGAGATGGTATTTTATATTTGGAATGAAGGTGGCAGAGCCGATGATGTTGAAAAAGCATTGATTGAAGCAACTAAGCGTGGTGTGACTTGTCATTTAATGGTAGATTCTGCTGGTAGTCGCCATTTTCTTAGAACAAATGCAAGTAAGAGAATGCGTGAAGCGGGAATCATCATTATTGAAGCCCTAAAAGTTAATTTACTTCGATTTATGTTTAGGCGATTAGATTTAAGACAACATCGTAAAGTTGCAATCATAGATAACTATATATCATATACGGGTAGCATGAATATTGTCGATCCTCGCTTTTTTAAACAGAATAAGCATGTGGGCGAATGGGTCGATATTATGGTAAGAATGCGTGGTCCTGTTACTACGTTAATGGGTGCAATTTATGCGAGTGATTGGGAATTAGAAACAGGAACCGATCTTGCTTTACCCCAAATTACTGACTTTGCCGAACCCCCAGAAGAAAAAAAACATATTATGCAACTTATTGCTTCAGGTCCTGGTTATACAGAAAACATGATCCATCAGGTATTATTGACAGCAATTTATGCAGCTCAAAAACAAATTATTTTTACTACCCCCTATTTAGTTCCAAGTGACGACATCTTACATGCGGTATGTACTGCAGCTCAGCGTGGAGTAGAAGTTATTATTATCGTTCCGAAAAAGAACGATTCCTTAATGGTTAAATGGGCTAGTCGAGCATTTTTTTCAGAATTGCTTGAGGGAGGGGTCAAACTTTTTCAATACAATGATAATTTATTACATACTAAAAGTGTTTTAATTGATAATCAGCTTAGTTTAGTCGGTACAGTCAATTTAGATATGCGAAGCTTATGGTTAAATTTTGAAATTACAACTGTCATTGATGATGCTGAATTTGCCCAATCACTTTTTTCTCTTCTACAAGGGTATTTAGCACAGTCTGAAAAAGTTAATATTGAAATATGGAAACAGCGACCTATTTGGCAACGTATTGTTGAACGATTATTTTACTTTTTTGCCCCACTACTATAGTAATCAGATAAGATTATCACTTACTCTTAATAACCATTTTGGGATAAATCAGGAACAAAACGGTTATCATTAATTCGAAATACTTCTGTTTCAAGCATACCATCGTTGGTTAATGTTATTTCACGCCAACCGGGTGCATCATTATCAGCTAATCCAAAATTATAACTATTAGGTTTAAATTGTACACAAGTTGAGGGCGTAGAAAATGCTTTACATGTATACCATTGATGATCTTGGCTTTGATGAATATGCCCCCACCCTAATCCTTTTATCTGAGGATAAGCTTGTATAATTTTTTCCAACTCAACACTATTTTTCAAGATATGTTGATCGAGCCAGTGACATTCTGAATTAATAGGATGATGATGTAAAAAGACCAATGCATTTCTGTCAGAATATCTATCTAAATTTTTTTGTAAAAAAAGTAATTCTGAATTCGCTAATAAGCCGTAAGCTTGGCCTTCAACCTGACTATTTAAAAGAATAATCACCCATTTATCACTTAACAAAACAACTTTATTATCTAAAAGTCGATAATTAGCAAAAACGGATTGCATATATTCAAAGTTATCATGATTTCCAGGCAACCAAACACAAGGTGTATTTAATGTGCTTATTTGCTCTGCAAAAAATTTATAAGCTTCTTTTGTACCATCTTGAACAAAATCACCTGTAGCTACAATTAAATCATATGTTCTGCTGCATTTTTTAATTTCATCGATTACAGCCGAAAAACTTGTGTTTGAATTCACACCAAGCAAAGTACAGCCTCCATCAGCAAAAAGATGCGTATCAGTAATTTGTAATATTTTACCGTAATTTTTATTTTTTGTTGGAAGCTGTAAAAGTGACTCCAAAATTCACCTCAGTTATTCATCAATATAATAAGTTTAATAATGTTAATAGCAAAACAAAACATTGCAGTAGACTATATAATTTTATTATAAATCCTAGCGTTATATTAAAGTGTAAAATAGATCACATTTTAATGAAAGAAATAATTAAATATAATTAGTAATTACTTCCATTCATTTTTTAGATTTAAATAATTGAGTTGCAACCATTGCAAAGCAATAATTGATGCAGCATTATTAATTACTCCATCTTCAACCCATTTATATGCTTGATCTCGACTGACAACATGAACTTTGATGTCTTCATTTTCTTCCGCAAGTCCATGAATCCCTGTTGCGGTTGAAGCATCAACTTCACCAACCAAAATATGTAATTTTTCAGTTAATCCTCCCGGAGAAGCTAAATAACTAATAATAGGCTTGCATCGACCAATGGTAACACCCGCTTCTTCAATTGCTTCACGCCTAGCCACTTCTTCAAATGATTCATTTTGATGATCCATCATTCCCGCTATCAATTCTAACATCCATGGGGTTTCTTGAGTTTCTATTGCAGCGATACGGATTTGTTCAATTAAAACGACTTCATCACGTTTAACATCATATGCTAGTAAAACCACGGCATGACCACGCTCTAACACCTCTCGGGTAACGACATCGCTAATTGAACCATCAAATTTACGATATTGAAAACGATATTCAAGTAAAGAAAAAAAACCTTTATAAAGCACTTGTTTAGTTAGATTAAAAACATCATTTTTGTTAAAATTTATTGGATTATTTTTAATTTTCATATTGGGTCTCGTTTTGGGCTGAATTTTAATAAAAAGTGCGAATGACAAATAAACTATGCTTACTATATGCTAATTATCTGTTAAAATCGCATAAATGAAAATACAATTATATTTTATATGTTTTTAAAGAGATGATTGATGAAAAAAACGCTAACCTTTCTAATCGGCTTAACATTAAGCCAAGCAGTTTTTGCTGAAAATTTGATTCAAGTTTATGAACAAGCTAAAGAGACAAACCCAGATCTACGTAGTTCTTTAGCAGAAAAAGAAAAAGCTTACTCAGCAATTTCAGGTTCACGAGCAAGTTTATTACCACAAGTTGGTCTAAATGCATCTTATGGTGTAACTCATGGCCGCCGCGACATCAGTGGACAAAAAAATAAAAGTGGTAATTTATATCAAGTAACGTTATCACAAAGTATTTTTAATTTCTCAAGTTGGAAAGCTTTAGATATTACAAAAAAACAGGCTAGTATTGCTGATATCGCTTACCAATACCAAGGTCAAACATTAATTCTAAACACTTCGGTTGCTTATTTTAATGTTTTAAAAGCACTTGATGCCTTAAGCTTTATTGATGCTCAGAAGAAAGCAATTGGTCGCCAATTAGAACAAACTCGTCAACAACATCAAGTTGGTTTAGTAGCCATTACCGATGTACAAAATGCTCAAGCTAATTATGATTTAACGGTTGCCCAACAGGTTAATGCATTAAATGAATTGAATAATTCAATTGAAAACCTACGTCAAGTGAGTGGTCGTTTTTATTCTAGTTTAGCAACTATTGATACCAAAACATTTAAAACAGAAGAGCCAACTCAAATTAGTCTATTGTTAAAACAATCCGAGGCATCTAATCTTAATTTATTAACAATGAAATTAAATCAAGATATTGCCCGTGAACAAATTAAACTTGCACAATCGGGATATATGCCTACTGCAAGTTTAGATGCGTCCACAAACTTAAATAAAAATGAGAGATATGGAAATTACTCCTCAGATGCTATAGGATCTCATCATAGTAAAAGCTATTCTGGTAATAATTATGTTGGTGTAAGTGTCAACATGCCAATTTTTTCAGGTGGTGCGACTATGTCACAAGTTGAACAAGCACAGCATAATTTTGTCAGTTATAGCGAGAAATTAGAAAGCACTAATCGTAGTGTGATTAATCAGGTTCGCTCATCTTACAACAATATTGCATCTTCAATCAGTTCAATCAAAGCTTATCAACAAGCTGTTGTGTCTGCCGAAAGTTCATTAGAAGCAACTTCATCTGGATATCAAGTTGGTACACGTACCATTGTTGATGTGTTAAATGCAACAACACAGCTTTATAGTTCTAAACGAAATCTATCGGATGCAAAATATAATTATCTAACAAGTTTACTACAGTTAAAATATGCCGTTGGGACTTTAACAGCAGATGACTTGGTATATTTAAATAATATGTTAGGTAAAGAACTAAGCACTTTAGCTACCATAAAATAATCAGTAATTCTGATTATTTTAGAATCTCTCATATAAAAAGGCGGTTTTATCGCCTTTTTTGTTATTGTTGACTTTATTGAGTATCTAAATAAAGCAAATCTGAATTTTTAAACTAATTTAAAACTTCAAAAAACTTTCTATTTATCACATTGAATTAGTGATAAATTCAATAAACATCTTAAGTTTAGGAAGTTGCTGTTTATCAGCTTTATAAAGCAGATGAACTTCTCTAGCTGGCGGTAAAAAATCTTGTAATATTGGAAATAATTTATTCTGACGAATAAGCTCACTTAGCATTGATTGGGGTAACATCGTTATACCCAAACCTTCGACAGCGGCATTTGCTAAAGCTAAAGTATCATTACTTTTTAATGTTCCTGATATGGGGATATTAATTACCTTTCCATTAATACTAAAAGGCCAAAGATAATCTTTTTTAGTTGGATTGACATATTGATAAATTAAACATTGATGTTTTTTTATATCATTAGGCGTTACCGGTATACCATTTTTAGCAAGATAAGTTGGTGAAGCGGCAAAAATAAGTTTGTAAGAATTGAGATTACGAGCAATATAACTTGAATTAGATAATTCGCCAATTCGAAAAACAATATCAAAATCATCTTTAACTAAATCGACATAGCGATCACTTAATTGAAGATCAACATTTACTTTTGGATAGCATCTCATAAAACGACTAAGCACAGAAATTAAATTAAAATGTCCATAACTCACTGGCGCACTAATTCGAAGCCGACCTTTAGGCTCCTCAATAAATTGTTGCGCTAATGTTTTTGAACTTTTCACTTCATCAAGGATGAATAAACACTTTTCATAATATTGTTTACCAAACTCAGTTAACTTTTGCGACCGTGTTGTACGATTCAGTAATTTTAAACCTAAATAATCTTCTAAAAATACCACATATTTGGCGATCATTTGTGGTGATGTATTAAGTGAAATGGCTGAAGCTGCAAATGAACCTGTTTTTACGGTCAATACAAACGCTTCCATACTTCTTAAAAGATCCACATTACCAACCTCTAGTTGTTAATAAAACAATTTTGATATCATTTATTCTCTTTTATTTTAAGAGAATAATATAACAAATTCATTTATGACTTAGGAATTAATATGTTAAAAAAAATTGGAATAATCGGAGCTGGATTTGTTGGTCAAGCTTGGGCTAAATTATTTATTTAAGTTTAATATCAAGTCATGTTTTATAATTCACAAAATAAAAAAATATTTTAAATAATAATATTAATAAGTTAATCATTAAGCAAAATTTAAGTAACAATTAAAAAAATGGATATTAAAAAAATGGTGAAAACAGATTTAAGATATACAGTCATTACCGGAGCAAGTTCAGGAATAGGTTATGCAACTGCCATCGCATTTGCAAAACGAAATAAACCACTAATTGTTATTGCTAGACGACAAGAACAGTTAACTTTACTCAAACAAAAAATTGCCGATATTAATCCTGAATTAGATGTCATTATAAAAAAATGTGACTTATCTGTATCTAGCAATGTGCATTCACTTTTTACCGATTTAGAGCCATATTTTATTGAAACATGGATCAATAATGCTGGTTTTGGTCATTATGGCAGTGTTGGCGAGCAAGATTTAAACAAAATAGAGTCAATGTTGCATTTAAATATTGAAGCATTAACTATCCTATCAACTTTCTATGTGCGTAAATATCATAATCAACCAGATACGCAACTTATCAATATTTCATCAAGAGGAGGATATACTATCGTTCCAAATGCAGTCACTTATTGCGCAACTAAGTTTTACGTCAATGCCTTTACCGAAGGATTAGCACAAGAATTAATACAAGCTAATGCACCATTAAGAGCAAAAGTTCTAGCTCCCGCAGCAACGCAAACCGAATTTGGAAAAAAAGCCAATAATACTGATGAATATGATTATGATAAACGTTTTGCAAAATATCATTCCGCCGATGAAATGGCGCAATTTTTGTTAGCTCTGTATGATAGCGATAAAATCATTGGCGAGATCAACACGAAAGATTTTTCATTTTCGTTAAAAGACAGCATATTTCCTTATTCTGGAAATCCTTCGCAAAATCAAAAAAGTTAAGAGAAATATTAATTTATTTTATCCATTAATAAAAAGATCGGATGTAAAGATTTATAAATCTAAAGATAAACAATATTTTTATCTAACATTACTAACCGACGACACTTAGGGTATAACGACATTGTTATACCCTAGCCTCTCATTTATAACATCATACTAAATTTAAAATAATGGCAATTGGATTTATTGCTAAGTTTTTCAGTTATTAGCTATGGCCAATAATAACAGCTTAAATTCAATAAATTTTATACTGAAACGTATACTTAATCTGAAACTTTTTAACATAAAAGAGCAATGATATGTTCATAAATTAAGATTTACGACAACCTAATTGCTGATATGTGAACATACAATTGAATTAGACTTATCAATAACTCTATTTTAGCTATTCTATGTTCCACTTTTTTAACTGCGCCTTCTAATCAATAACTGTCATCAATTAATTCTTGAATAAGAATGATATTTTTAATATTTGCTAAATCAAGTAAGTTTCTAAAAATTTATTGCTCTTTGTTGAACATACAACGCCAAGTAATATTGGATTACGTTAACAGGTATGAAATAACGTATTGTAATTTAAACACAAACTTTAATTATGGAAGATTATTAAACCCAATGAAACAGTAACGGTATTTGAAAAAGATGCCGAATGAGATTTTATTTGAGAGGGTCGACAAAAACAAAATGGTTACATAAACGTTAGTTAAATAAACATTTATAATCGAAAAAGAGACTTAAATAAATATAACTTTAATGAATAAATTTTTATACTAAAACGTATGTGTAACCTCAAACATCTTAACAAGCATATGAACTTGTTAAGATGTTATTTTAAAAATGCAGATATGAATTATGAAATTCGCATTCCTGGTTTTGCTCCGCTATCTGGTGATAAAAGGTAAACACCCTCACCATCGTTTTTACCACTCGCACAAAGTACCATACCTTCTGAAACGCCAAAACGCATTTTACGAGGGGCTAAGTTAGCAATCATAATCGTTAAACGACCAATTAAAACTTGAGGATCAGGATAAAATTGTTTTATGCCCGAAAACACATTACGCGTTTCATCACCAATATCGAGGGTCAATTGCAATAATTTATCAGAACCTTCAACAAAAGTAGCATTCTTGATTAATGCAACGCGCATATCAACTTTAGCAAAATCATCAAAATTAATGGTATCAGCAATTGGCTCAGCTACTTTTTCTTTAGCGGGTGCTGTCGATGTAGTTAATTCTTTAGTTTCTTCTATCATTGCAGTAATTTTATCCATATCAATTCGGTTAAATAAGGCTTTAAAGCGATTAATTGTATGTCCAGTTAAGGCGTTATCAATACCTCGCCATTCTAATTGGCTATTTAAAAACTCTTCGGTACGCTGTGCTAATGATGGCACAACAGGTTTTAAGTAAGTCATTAGAATACGGAATAGGAAAATACCCATTGAACAAATATCTTGTAAAGCTTGATCTTGCCCTTCTTGTTTAGCCACAACCCACGGTGCTTTTTCGTCAATATAGCGATTTGCTTCATCTGCTAATGCCATAATTTCGCGAATAGCCTTACTTGATTCACGTTGTTCATAGTAATCGGCAATTACTTTGGCCTTTTCAACAAATTGCGCATAAAGCTCTGGCTCCGCAACTTTATCAGATAATTTGCCATCAAAACGTTTGCTAATAAATCCAGCCGAACGCGATGCGATGTTCACAACTTTATTTACTAAATCACTATTAACACGTTGTACAAAATCTTCTAAATTTAAATCAATATCATCAATATGTGGTGATAATTTTGCCGCATAATAGTAGCGCAAACAATCTGGATCTAAATGTCTTAAGTAAGTGCTTGCTTGAATAAAAGTACCGCGTGATTTAGACATCTTCGCACCATCAACCGTAACATAGCCATGTACAAAAATATTGGACGGTTTACGATGTTCACTACCATCAAGCATCGCTGGCCAAAATAGGCTGTGGAAATAGACAATATCTTTACCAATAAAGTGATAAAGTTCAGTACTTGAATCTTTACTCCAGAATTCATCAAAGATTGCTTTGTTATTTTTATTACAATAATTAAGGAAAGAGCCCATATAACCGATTGGCGCATCTAGCCAAACATAAAAATATTTGCCCGGTGCATCAGGAATTTCAAAACCAAAATAAGGAGCGTCACGGCTGATATCCCATGGTTGTAAACCTGCTTCAAACCACTCTTGCATTTTATTTGCTACTTGTTCTTGCAATGTACCAGAATGGATCCAAGCTTGTAACATATTTGAAAAAGCAGGCAGATCAAAAAAGAAATGTTCCGATTCTTTCAAAATTGGCGTTGCGCCCGAAACAACTGATTTTGGATCAATCAAATCAGTAGGATTATAAGTAGCACTACATACTTCACAGTTGTCACCATATTGGTCTGGTGCTTTACAACGAGGACATGTCCCTTTAACAAAACGATCGGGTAAAAACATCTGTTTTTCTGGATCGAATAATTGAGAAATAACTTTAGTTTTAATATAACCGTTAGCTTTTAAACACTTATAGATTTGTTCTGATATTTGACGATTTTCAGGGCTATGAGTTGAATGGTAATTATCATAACTAATGTTAAAACCAGCAAAATCGCGTTGATGTTCAATTTTAACTTCTTCAATCATCTGCTCTGGTGTAATACCCAATTGCTGAGCTTTAAGCATAATTGGCGTACCGTGCGCATCATCGGCACAAATAAAATAGATTTCGTTACCGCGCATACGTTGAAAACGTACCCAGACATCCGCTTGAATATGTTCAAGCATATGACCTAAATGAATTGAACCGTTTGCATATGGAAGTGCACAAGTCACCAATATTTTGCGTTGCGTTGTCATGTTAATTAATTACCTTCTATTACATAATGACAGAAATAGTACATCAAACGTGTGATTATCGCTAGATTTATGCCATAATTTGATAAAATTTCTTTATATACTCAACAGTATTGTAAAGTGTCAAAGCCCAAAATGTTAGATTTAAGAAGTCTGCAACACTATATTTTACACTTTATAAATAAAGGCAATACTTGAAATAGTCTAAAGCCAAAACAATATGAGTATAAAGTAAATGTAAAAAATAAGGCTAATATCATGGAAGCGAAAAAAATTCTGGAAAATTTTACTCATCCCACCTTACAAAAAAATTTGATTGAACTTGGTGCTGTTAAAACTTGTGAAATAGTCGATCAAATTCTAATCATAAAGTTAATTATGCCATTTGCATGGCAAGTTGCTTTTGAAGAACTTAAATCAGCGCTCACGCCACAGTTACTCAAACTTACCAATATTAAAGAAGTAAAATGGCATATTGAATACAATATCGCTACACTTAAGCGTGCCAACAACCAACATGCAATAAACAATATAAAAAATATTATTGCCATTAGTTCTGGTAAAGGTGGTGTTGGAAAATCGTCAACTGCCGTTAATATAGCACTTGCACTACAAAAACAAGGCGCCAGTGTAGGTATTTTAGATGCAGATATTTATGGTCCATCCATTCCCACCATGTTAGGTACAGAAAAACAACAACCCTTAACACCAGATAATAAACACATGACACCCATAATGGCATATGGACTCGCCAGTAATTCAATTGGCTATTTAGTGGATTCTGATGGTGCAATGGTGTGGCGTGGTCCAATGGCTAGTAAAGCTTTATTGCAAATCTTACAAGACACATTTTGGCCTGAACTTGATTATTTGGTTATTGATATGCCACCAGGAACGGGCGATATCCAGTTAACGCTTGCGCAAAGTATTCCCGTTACAGCCGCGGTCATTGTCACAACTCCACAAGATATAGCACTCATTGATGCTAAAAAAGGGATTACCATGTTTACTAAAGTTAATATTCCTACTTTGGGTATTATTGAAAATATGAGTTACCATATTTGTGAAAACTGTGGTCATCACGAAGCAATTTTTGGCGAAGGCGGTGCAAAGCGTCTATCTGAACAATATCAAACATCTTTACTCGGACAGATCCCCTTACATAAAATTTTGCGCCAAGATCTGGATACAGGCAAACCAACGGTTATTAATCATCCAGAAAGTGAATTTACCCAAATTTATTGTCAAATTGCAGGCCGCATTGCCAGCGAGCTTTATTGGCAAGGTCAACCGATCTTACCCGATATATCCTTTAAAGCACTTTAATGCGCAAAAATATATTGGCTTTTGATGACCAAAAGCCAATATCAAGATAGATTTCAAAAAATAGTAATCGAATAAAGTCTTTCAGATTTGATATTTATTTTTTCAATTGACTAAATTCCGCTTTAGCTTTAACTAACTGTTTATTAAACTCTTCATTGGTATGTAACTGTGCGACCACGGCGGCTGCCATCACTTTGGCTGCATCAACATCACTTTGCCAATGGTAACCACAAATTACTCGACTTTCCCCAATTTCATAACCACGTTTTAAAATCTCGTTTTGGCGTTGTGGGTTTATTTCGGCAAGCACTAACGAAATAGCAAATCCTAAAGTAGTATGCCCTGATGGATAAGAACCATTGGTTGATAATGTTTTCTCATCTTCAGGTCGACAAGTTGGTTCTTTGAAAAATGAAAATGGTCGAACTCGATTATAGTGTACTTTTGCAGATCGTGTTGCAAGATCACCTGCATCTTCTTTCATTGTGGTAATAAGCTTGTAAATCTCTGGTGTTTTAGTGATCGAGATCTCATAACCAAAAGAAGGTGAAAATTGTTTAGTAACATTATCTTTTGTCGCATCCGCATCTAAATATGCCTGATGCCCCCGTTCCGTATTACGAAGAGATTTCCCCCAATCATATTGAGCTTTATCTCTAAGAAAATCAATACTATTGTAGGATGGTGGTGCAGGTAGAAGTAATAAACTATCTGGAGCTTGATCTTCTCTAAGGTAATAATCTTGCGGATCAGTTGTTACATCCTTTGCTTCAATGGCAAACACATTCGTACATAACAAAGAACAAATGATAATACTTTTTACAAAAACTTTTTGCATACCTATCTCCTTAATAAAAAATAATATTAGAAATTTAGTCAGTTATTTTAATAATATAAATTTACTTATTCATTTTTTTAAAGTGATAAAAAGCATTTACATTAGATTATTAAATCGCTGCTTAATAATACTGACTTATTTATAAATTGATTAATCATAAATTGGATTTTATATTAATAAATCATGATGTTTTATTATGTGATAAGAGTCACATTTCAATATTAAACAGCGTATAAGACTGAATCTAAAAAATTTTTAAAAAGTATTATTTTGAGTTAAAGAGTTGGAAAACCAACCTTTCTATCAACTGATTCCTAATTTGCTTTACACAAAAATTTTGTCACGAAACATAAAAAACACAGCGCCAAGCAGACATAGACCAGCCCAAATAAAATCAGTTTTAAAAGGCTCTTTTAAGATAAAGATTGAAAATGGAATAAAGACAGATAAACTAATTACTTCTTGAATAATTTTTAACTGACCCGCGGTTGCGACTTGAAAACCAATCCGATTGGCTGGAACTTGCAATAAATATTCAAAAAGTGCAATTCCCCAACTAATAAACACTGCAATAATCCAAGTTTGATTATGCAAAAAGCGTAAATGCCCATACCATGCAAACGTCATAAAAAAATTACTTAAAATGAGTAAACAGACAGTAATAATAAGTTGATTCATAATAATCATTAGTATATTAAAATAAGGGAATATCATTATATACCTTTGCGCAAATAATACGCAAAAGGATGAGGTTATTTTAGTTTTATTGCATTGCTATCAATAAATTTAATAAAGAGATCAATTGTGGATTTTAAGCAAAGTAAATTATTGCTGCTTATTGATTCTAGCTTTATAGTAAATGAAAATTAAAAACTTCATTCACTTCAACTCGACACAAAGGAAACAATTATGCAAAAAAGAGTAAATCAAGTTACTATGAAAGGTCATCCTATCACGTTACTCGGACCTGAAATCAAAGTGAGTGATAAGGCACCCGATTTTGTTGTCGAAAATAGCGAAATGCAACCGGTAAAATTTTCGGATTTTAAAGGTAAAGTCAGAATTATTAACTCAGTACCCTCCATTGATACTTCGGTATGTAGTGCTCAAGTGCATCGTTTTAATGTCGAAGCAACAAAATTAAAAGATACCATTATATTTTCAGTCAGTGTCGATTTACCTTTTGCATTAAATCGTTATTGTTCAGCAGATGGAATTGATGAGGTTAAAGTCACATCAGATCACAAAACTCTCGATTTTGGATTAAAATATGGCGTTGTAATTGAAGAAATGCGTTTATTGGCACGCGCGGTATTTGTCGTTGATAAAAACGATAAAATTGCTTATGTCGAATATGTTAAAGAGATCTCAAATGAACCTGATTACGATAAAATATTAAAGGTAGTCAATACTTTGTTATAAAAAACAAGTGCAATAATGATATTCATGCCACCTTACTGCAATAGGTGGCTTTTGTTAAGATTTATCATTCCGATATATGTAACAATGGTCAATATTCAGTTATAATTACCAATAATCAATTTATCCCATCTTTAAGTAAAATCATGAATAATGCTAAAAAGCGCTCTCGGATCTGGTCGTCGATTCTTTGTTTAGCTTTTGCTGGATTTATTTTCAATACTACCGAATTTGTACCGGTTGGTTTACTGCCTAATATTGCGGAAAGCTTTTCAATGGATGTCGCTCATGCAGGGTTATTATTAACGATATATGCTTGGGCAGTATCATTACTATCATTACCTCTGACAGTATTAACATCTAAAATGGAGCGTCGTAAGCTCCTTATTTTTCTGTTTTGTCTATTTATCGGTAGCCATCTATTAGCTGGCTTTGCTTGGAATTTTTATAGCTTAATGACAGCTCGCATTGGTATAGCTTGTGCACATGCAGTATTTTGGGCTATTACCACTCCGTTAGCGGTTCGATTAGCGCCGAATGGCAAAAAGGCCAAAGCGATGAGCTTTATTGTAGTAGGCACATCTATGGCAACAGTACTCGGTATTCCTATTGGTACCAAAATAGGGGAATTAGTTGGTTGGCGTACTACGTTTTTGTGTATTGGTGGTATAGCCTTTGGTATTTTAGTTTTATTGATTTACTTACTTCCTAAAGTACCTAGTATTAACACCATCTCTATCAAAGATCTACCAAAAGTGCTAAAACGTCCAGCCTTACTTAATATTTACTTATTAACGGCTATTATTATCACCGGACATTTTACTGCCTATACTTACATTACGCCATTTATGATGAGAGTGGGAGGATTCAGTCAAGAAATTGTCGTCCATCTATTATTAGTTATTGGATTTTCGGGCATGATTGGCAGTGTCATTTTCACTCGATACTCAAGTAAATACCCAACAGCGATATTAGTTGTACCTGTAATATTATTGATGGCGTGCTTATTATCACTCTACTTCAGCTCATTTAATCTCTACACCGCGATGATGCAAGGCATGATATGGGGATTAGCAATTACAATTATTGGTATGGTCATGCAAAGTAAAGTGATCGACGTAGCACCCGATGCAACTGACATTGCCACATCTGTTTATTCAGGAATTTATAATATTGGTATCGGCGGAGGAGCCTTTGTCGGCAGCCAAGTATTAGTAAAACTATCAACTGATTATATTGGGTTAGTCGGTGCTATTTTTGTGATCCTTGCGTTACTTCTTTTCTTCTTTTTATCCAAAAAAACTTGGTAAAAAGCAAATAAGCGCTGTTACAACCAGCGCTTATTAATTTTGTTTATTGATTGGCAGTAAAATTCATTACTGTTGACTAAGTGCTTCTAACTGTTCCCAGCGTTCAAAAACTGCTTCTAATTCTGCTTCTTTATCACTTAATGATTGTAAAACGGGACCGGTTATATCATGGGGTTGATTAAAAAAGTCACTTTGACCAATTTGCGCTTGTAAATCAGCAATCGCAATTTCAAGCTGTTCTATTTTGCTTGGTAACTGGGCTAATTCACGTTGTTCGTTATAGCTAAGTTTTACTTTCTTTTTAACCGCAGATTCTTTATTTTGATTATTAGTAGTATTTGATTCTTTTTTAGGTTGTTGACTGCTATTTACCGTCGAAACTTTAACGGGTTGAGCCTGCTGCTGTTGTTGCAACGCATCAGCATAACCTCCAGCATAAATACCAATATGCCCTTTCTCTTCGAAGAACCAACATTGCGTAACAACATTATCAACAAATTGCCGATCATGGCTTACCAATAAAACAGTTCCTTGATAATCATTGACCAGTTCTTCTAACAATTCCAACGTTTCAATATCTAAATCGTTTGTTGGTTCGTCCAATACCAGTAAATTGCTAGGTTTTAAGAACAGTTTTGCCAATAACAATCGATTACGTTCACCCCCAGATAATGCCCTTACTGGCGTTCTGGCTCGTTTAGGTGGAAACAAGAAATCCTGCAAATAACCCAATACATGACGCGAACGACCGTTTACCATCACCTCTTGCTTGCCTTCGGCCAAGTTATCCATTACTGTTTTTTCGGGATCCAGCTCTAAACGATACTGATCAAAATAGGCGACTTCAAGCTTAGTGCCGCAATGTACGCTGCCCGAAGTTGGTGTTAAATTACCAAGCATCAGTTTTAACAAAGTCGTTTTACCAATACCATTAGGACCAATCAGGGCAATCTTATCACCGCGTAAAACTTGCACTGAAAAGTCATTGACTAATAATTTATCATCAACTTGATAAGTCACGTTTTCCAATTCAAAAACGATTTTTCCAGAACGTAACGCTTCCTCAATTTGCATTTTAGCGCTGCCCATCACTTTACGACGCTCAGAATACTCTTGTCGCATCGCTTTCAATGCGCGTACACGCCCTTCATTACGAGTACGACGCGCTTTAATACCTTGACGGATCCACACCTCTTCTTGCGCTAATTTTTTATCGAATTCGGCATTTTGCAGCTCTTCAACACGCAACGCTTCTTCTTTACCAAGTAAGTAATTATCATAATTACCACTCCAAGAGGCGATTTTGCCACGATCTAAATCAATAATTCGTGTCGCCATTTGACGAATGAATGAACGGTCATGTGAAATAAATACAATGCTACCATTGAAGCTTTTTAAAAATTCTTCTAACCATTTAATGGTTTCAATATCTAAATGGTTAGTTGGTTCATCAAGTAATAAAACGGTTGGTTGACAAACCAAAGCTTTGGCTAAAGCAGCCTTACGCAGCCAACCTCCAGAAAGTGATGATAATTGAGCTTCACTATCTAGGGATAATGATGAAATCACATTACGAATCCGATTTTCAAGTTGCCAACCATTTTGGTGATCGAGCTGTTCTTGCATTTTAGCTAGTTTCGCTAAATTACTTTCACTGGGTTCTTGCTCAACTTGATGCGATAATTCGTGATAATCTTTTAACAACTGAGCTTGTTCTTGTAATCCTTCCGCCACAAAATCGAATACATTACCTTGAACATCACGGGGCGGATCTTGTTGTAAGCGTGACACAACAACATTATTTTCATAAACAATTTGTCCTTCATCCAATGGTACTTCTTTATTAAGCACTTTAAGTAAAGTGGATTTACCTGCACCATTACGACCTACAAGACAAACGCGTTCGTTCACTTCGATCGCCATATCAATATGATCTAATAAAGGCGCATCACTGAATGAAAGATAAGCATTGGTAAGATTAATTAATGACATATTTATGATTTTTATTTGGATATTAAATAATAAAGCGTTATTCTATCACAAAGTTGTGAAAGGCAGCTAAAAATCAACTTTCAAAGAAAGAAAACCCTTACAAAATGAGAATTACCCTTTTCTTCTATAACAAAAACAAATAGAGCTATATTTATTAATAATTATAGTTAAAAAAATTTATTACCAATTGAATATACTAATAATATTTTGGTACGGAGGTTATTTATGAGTCATATGTGGACATTCCAGCGAGTTGGTGGATTAGATCAAGTTGTATTTAAGAACGCTAACGACATTATCAATCTACCCGATTTAGATCCTAAATTGTGGGTAGCATTAAGCTGCCCAACAACAGGTTTAGATTTTGATGAACGAACTTTAGCTTTACTCGATACTGACCAAGATGGACGCATTCGTATACCGGATATTTTAGATGCAATTAGTTGGACCAAAGACAAAATATTATCGTTTCAGACGATTTTAAACTCCTCTGACACATTACCCTTATCTGAAATCAACACCTCAACAGAACAAGGTAAAAAACTGTCAGTTACAGCACACAGCATTCTTGCTAATTTAAACAAGCATGATATAAATTATTTAACCCAAGAAGATGTACAAGAGTCGATAAAAGTTAATGCAGGTAAACTTTACAATGGTGATTTAATTTTCCCACCTTCTGCTGAATTATCACCTGAAATGCAAACATTCATTCAAACCGCCATTAAAACAACCGGTGCCCAAAAAGATATGAGTGGGCAAGATGGTATTGACTTAGAGATTGCGCAAACTTTTGTTGATAATTTAAAAACTTGGCAGAAATGGCAAACCGATATCAGTAATACCCAAACACCCTTTGGTGAAGACCGAGCAGAAATTTGGAAATTAGTCCAACTTTTAAAACCAAAAATTGATGATTATTTTTTACGTGTTGAATTGGCCGAGTATGCCCCACAAGCACAAACCGCACTTAATGTTGATGAAAAATATATTGTCCCGACTGAAAATGGTTTACTGTCAGACGAAGCTTTGGCTGAATTACCTTTATCAAAAATTGATTCCACCAATTATCTTGATTTAGTCAATGGGCTCAATCCACTTTGGAAAGATAAGATCAGTCGTTTTAAAACATTAGTTGCCTCATCATTATCAAATCCTGACCAACTTACCCAGCAAGAGTGGCAAAATATTCAACAAAGTTTACAAGCCTACACTACGCTAATTAGTTCAAAACCCGAACTAACTCAGTTAAAGGTTGCAACCGAACCAACAGCAAGTATAGAAGATATTCACAACGATGTTATCACCAGTTTGATAAATTCGGATTTATTTACAGAATTTAAGCAGATGGTCGAACAAGATAACCAAACCCCTATTTCAGCATCGGATGTACTCGTACTTGAAAAGTTAGTTCTGTTTCATAAACATCTTTATCGTTTACTGGTTAATTTTGCCTCGTTTGCTGATTTCTTCTCACTTGAAAAAAGAGCCGCTTTCCAGCTTGGTAAACTGTATATTGATGGTCGGTGTGCTACCCTTTGTGTCGCCGTCGATAATATTGCCAAACATGCCAATATGGCAAATTATTCTGAGCTCTGTTTACTCTACTGCGAATGCACTCGTCAGGGTGAAAAGAAACTGATTGCTGCAGCTATGACCGCTGGACAAGGTGATTTATTGATTGAAGGTCGTAATGGTGTATTTATTGATAATAATGGCAATGATTGGGATGCCAATGTGGTTAAAATAATCACCAAGCCAATTAGTATTCAACAAGCCATTTGGGCGCCTTATCAACGTATTGGTCGTTTAATTACCGAACAAATTAATAAGTGGGCAACAGACAAAGATGCTGATATCGATAAGTCTAGCGAACAAGCGTTACAAAATCCTGCTAATAAATTTGATATCGGTAAAAGTATGGGGATTTTTGCTGCAATTGGCTTAGCCATTGGTGCTATTGGTACCGCTTTGGCGTCTATCTTTCAGGCTATCTTTTCGCTCGCTTGGTGGCAATTTCCATTAGTCATTATTGGACTATTTTTGATTGTATCCGGTCCTTCGGTGATTTTAGCATGGTTAAAACTACGTCGTCGCACTCTCGGACCATTACTTGAAGCATCGGGATGGGCCATTAATGGACAAGTAAAAATCAACTTAATGTTAGGGGGATTGCTCACAAGCAAAGCCGAACTGCCTGACAATGCTAAACGCAATTTAAGCGATCCATTGAAGCAACATCATTATAAATTCATCATTATTCTATGGTTAGCCATATTATTAGGTGTGGGTATTAGTGGTGGCTGGCTTTGGCACGAAGGTTATTTAGATAAAATTTTTGAACCACAACATCATACTGAACAAAATGTGCAACAGCAGTCAGAGAAGCAAAACAATAGTAACACAAGTGAAAATCATTAAAAAACAAAATGGCTATTGGAGATTTAATCCGATAGCCAATACAAACTAATTGCCGATCGATTTATCGGCAATGCTTAACTAAATAATAGTTAATCAGTGTTGATAAACCGGTAAACGGCGACAAATATCTAACACTTTAGCTTTTACTGCTTGAATGGTTTGCTCGTCATCAATGTTATCTAACACATCACAAATCCAATTTGCCAACTCACGTGATTCTGCTTCTTTAAAACCTCGACGTGTAATGGCTGGTGAACCGATACGCACACCTGAAGTTACAAATGGACTTTGTGGATCTTTTGGTACACTATTTTTATTTACCGTAATGTTTGCGCTACCTAACGCGGCGTCTGCTTCTTTACCGGTAATTTTTTTATCGACTAGATCAATTAAAAATAGATGATTTTGCGTTTCGCCTGAAACCACTTTATAACCACGTTTTAAAATTACATCAACCATAGCTTGCGCATTTTTAATCACTTGATGTTGATACTCTTTATAGGCTGGTTCCATCGCTTCTTTTAAGGCTACAGCTTTGGCGGCAATCACATGCATTAAAGGCCCGCCTTGTGCACCAGGGAAAACCGCCGAATTTAATTTTTTATAAAGTTCTTCACTACCACCTTTGGCTAGAATTAACCCGCCACGTGGTCCGCCTAATGTTTTATGAGTTGTCGTGGTAACGACATGAGCAAAAGGTACTGGATTAGGATATACGCCTGCTGCAACTAGACCTGCCACATGCGCCATATCCACAAACAAGAACGCTCCGACACTATCAGCAATCTCGCGCATACGTTTCCAATCGACCACGCCTGAATAAGCAGAGAACCCACCAATAATCATTTTAGGTTTTGAATCTAAGGCTATTTTTTCTAATTGTTCGTAATCAATATGTCCAGTTTCGTCAACACCATAAGCGACGACATTATATAATTTACCAGAAAAACTTACAGGTGAACCATGTGTTAGATGCCCGCCTTCTGACAAATTCATGCCTAGTACTGTATCACCTGGTTTTAATAATGCCATATAAACAGCAAAATTAGCCTGTGAACCCGAATGGGGTTGCACATTGGCATAATCAGCACCAAACAAAGTTTTTGCTCGCTCAATAGCTAATGTCTCAACGATATCAACATACTCACAACCACCATAATAACGTTTGCCTGGATAACCTTCAGCATATTTATTAGTTAATTGCGATCCTTGCGCTTGCATTACTCGAGGACTTGTATAATTTTCTGATGCGATTAATTCAAGATGATCTTCTTGACGTTGCTCTTCACCTTTGATTGCATCCCACAATTCTCTATCATAAGTGGCAATGGTCATATCTTTACTGAACATATTGACTCCTAGTTATTAATTGCATTAACCATTAGGTATAATTGCACTAAATTGGTTTAAAAAAACATCATTTGCAATTATCCTCACTTAATCAGCATATTATTTCAATCTTTTTTTTTAATTATAAAAAAAATTTATATTAAAACGGTAATTAAATAAGACAGTTTTTATTATTACCCTAATTTTTGAAAACTACTAAGAGTTACAATTTTATTGTCTCACAAGAATTATAAATTATCTTTTGAGACAAAATAAATTTCACTAAAATCATACGGACAATCAATTTCATTTTTAGGTAATTTAAATGAATTAGTTTTAGTGATAACTTGATAGCTTTTGCCATCATCATCATAAAAAACGAATTTATAGATATTTGTATAGATAAACTTCTTTTTAATCGTTTTATCGGTATTTATCTTTTTTTCTGATGCCAATAAATTTATTTTAGTTTTTGAAGAATCTAAATCCTCCCTAGCAATGATGCCCTCATTCTGCATCCATTTCGCGGCGTCATTCATCGGTGAAATAGAACAAACGGGTGCTTTAGCAAAGGAGTGTGCTGACCACAACATTACTCCTACAATAAGAAAAAATTTTTTCATTTTATAACCTTATTTTCTAATTTTATTTTTACCTAGTTCATTGACAAGTAAAATTGAACATTAATGGATTAAATCTTTTTTTAATTTAATTGATTAGCGTAACCATTCGATCTGGCGTTTTGAAATAAAATAACTATCTACGTCATCAAAACATTTTGTTTTAGAGGCATTACTTTTTGTGATCACGTTATAAGCTTTATTTTGATTATCATAAAAAATAAAATGATAAACTTGTGTATAAAGGTTTTTACTTTTTTGTTCAGTCGCTAAAAGTGTGATTCTCATTTTTGATTCACTTAAATTTTGACTATCGACAATATTATTACTTTTTAACCACTCCTTGGCTTTATCTAAAGACCAAGCTTTGCAATCAGGTTCTTGAGCAAGGGACATCAATGGAAGTGATACCAATAGCATTAGAATAGAAAGTTTCTTCATATTATTTCCTTAAATTTTTTTGTTACTTTATAACAAGCGTTAAAAATATTGAATTTGCTTATATAATGTCATATTCGCCATTAATGTACTTTACTTTGTGATACTAGGTATTTATTGACTCCACTTATTGAGCATTCTTTGTCCGAAGCATCATTTTGAGTAATAACTTCGTAACTATTCCCTTTTTTATCGTAGAAAACAAAATGATAAATTTGATTATATAAACCTTTTTCTATCTCTTGTGATGCTAATTGCGTAATTTGAGTTTTCGATTCATCTAAATCTAAAATATCCACAATATTCGAGTTTTTTAGCCAGACTTCGGTCATATTCATAGGCCAAGTATAGCAATCGGGTCCTTTAGCAAAAGCGAGTAACGGACTAAACATAAACAATACAAAGATAGTTAATTTTTTCATATCATCACCTTTAATTATTCCTTTTTACTTGATGAAGTTAAGATTAAAACTGAAAAAGTTAATTGCCAATTATTTAATTAATATAAATCAATTTTGCCTGTAGATTATATAGAAATAAATGATTAAATAATCATAAAAGTAACATGAGAAATCAATTTTAATTATTTTGATTATCACAAAATTACAATAGCACTTTTTTATTTATTAATATTATGTATATACTGTTGCCAAAATCGATTATTGAGTAACACGTTTTATGCCCTTATCTACGCTCGTTATTTTGCCTTTTTTGGTATTAACTATCATTTCAGCTTCATTATTTGAACAAAAAAAATGGCAATTAGTGACCATCACATTCATGACCGTTCTTATCGTGATGGAACTCACCTCTGTCTACTTTAGTGGTGGTTTTATTGACTATCAGTTTTATGTGAATTTAAATGTAAATGATATCATTGAAGGGTTATTCATTTTTAAACTGCAAGCAGTATTAGTTATTGCGGTCTTTTTAGGATTGGTATTTTTATTGTCAAAATTAGCCAATCTATGCAAACGTAAATGTCGGTTATTTATCCGCTTATTATTTGCCAGTCTTGCAATCATCTCAATAAGTTACCATAACGGCCCTTTAAGTCGTTTATATGAAATATATCAAGTAACAAGTGCACCTCACGAACCGTTCAAACAAGCGTTAGAATCATTAAATATGGTTGATTATCCAACCAAAGAGCAGATTGTGAGTCAAAAGGGCAAAAATATTATCGTATTGTCTCTTGAATCCTTTGAACAAGGCTTTTTAGATTTTGAGGAAATTACCCCTAATTTACAACAATTACGCCAAGATTATACTTTCTTTGCTAATATGCCAATGAGTGCGGGCAGTAGTTGGACTACTGCGTCAATGTATACTTATATGACAGGCATGCCATTTCTAATTGGAGGATATACAACTTCCCCATTAATGAAAGCAGATCAAACACAATTAGTAAGCTTGGGTGATGTACTAAGACATGCTGGCTACCAAACACGTTATGTAATGGCGGGTCCTAATTTTGCTGGAATTGGTCATACGGCAGGTTTATTTGGTATGCAAATCGTCTCGGAAGAAAATTATGTTGGTCAATACCCTAATGCCCCATTTGGATTGTATGACAAGGATATTTTAGATATAGCTCAAAAACAAATTATCGAGATGAATAACTCAGGTAAACCATTTGCGTTATTTATTTCAACAGTTTCAACTCATGCGCCGAATGGTTTTAATGATGAGCGTATGCAATCAGTTATATCACCTAAAAATGATAATATGTCATTTGTTGCAGCTTCACTCGATTATAATGTTGGACAATTTATCCGACACTTAAAAGATAATGGATTATTAGATAATACTGTATTTTATATTTTCCCCGACCATTTAATGATGGGTGCAGGCACAGCAACAATTAATCGCCTATCAGAAAAAGAGCGTAAACTTTACTTACTGACCAATGCTAAGAGTGAAAATTTACATAAAACGCCCGATCAAGTCATCTACCAAATTGATTTACCGCGTTTAATTTTAAATGGTGCACAAGTTGAAAGTAATGCTAAATTTTTAACAGATTACCTAAATGAGCCAAATTTCAATAAAAAACAGTTTATTGAACAAAATAAATCAAAAATTGCAACAATAAATAACTCTGCGCAACTATTTAAATAGGTACAAAATGACGGCTGATACATTAATTTTAGTCACTACTATCAGTTTTTTAGGAATGATTTCACCTGGGCCAGATTTCTTTCTGATTTTAAAAAACAGTTTAAGTTATAGCCGAAAAATCGCGTTAATGTCTTGTGTAGGCGTAATTATGGCGATACTAATTCATATGAGTTATTGTGTTGCAGGTATTGCCATACTCATTGCAACAACACCAATACTTTATAATGGGTTACGTTATGCAGGTTCAGCCTACTTGTTATGGCTCGGAATAAAAGCATTACTAGCAAAAAACACCGGTACAACTTATCTTACACAGCAATCAAGCAATAAATGTATTTCTGCTAAAACAGCCTTTATGCAAGGTCTGTTTTGCAACCTACTTAATCCTAAAGCAACATTATATTTCTTAGCAATTTTCACTCAGGTATTGAATGCCGATTCATCAATAATGGATAAATTACTCGTAGCATTTATTATTTGGATAGAAGCTGTTTTTTGGTGGCCTTTTGTTGTGTATATATTTCAAACACAAGCTGTGCAACGAAGATATTTTAAAATACAAATTATCATCGATAAATTATTAGGCATCATTTTAATAACATTGGGGATAAAAGTTGCTTTAGGATTTTAAGGTAAATTCATCAATAATTTTTTACTGAAACGTTATCTTCTCCTGAAACTTTTTTACATAAAAACTTTCTTTTTTTGAATCTTGTATAGTTAATTGATACACTGTTAGCAATATGATTGACTGTAATCAGCTATTCTTTTTTACCGATTATAGCATCATGATTTACATATAGTTAATTACATTAGGTTAGTGAATATGAATAAATTATTACAATATGGTCGAGAACTTCTTGAATTAGAACTTCAAGAAGCCCAAAAATTACCCGATAGACTAGGTAAAGATTTTGTTGAAGCTTGTCAGCTTATTTTATCAAATAAAGGTAAAGTCGTTGTATCAGGTATTGGAAAATCTGGGCATATTGGAAAAAAAATTGCAGCATCATTAGCCAGTACTGGTAGCCCCGCTTTTTTTATGCACCCATCTGAAGCCTTACATGGGGATTTAGGTATGGTCACTAAAAATGATGTAGCCATTCTTATCTCATATTCTGGACGAGCAAAGGAATTTAATTTTATTCTACCGATACTTTCATCAATGAACGTTCCTGTAATAGCAATTACAGGTAGATTGGATTCGCCGCTAGCTAAATCAGCACAAGCTGTGCTTGATATATCTATTGAACAAGAAGCGTGCCCAATGGGACTTGCCCCGACTTCAAGCTCAACCAATACACTACTAATGGGTGATGCACTTGCTATCGCCGTGATGCGCGCTCGTGGATTTAAAGAAGAAGATTTTGCTCGCTCTCATCCTGCGGGTAGTTTGGGGGCTAAATTACTCAACCATGTTAAAGATGTCATGCGACAAGGTGATTTAATTCCAAAAGTACCACATACTGCTACCGTATTTGACGCCATGTTGGAATTAAGCCGTACTGGAGTTGGTTTAGTTGCAATCTGTCAGGATAATAATAAAATAATTGGTGTTTTTACCGACGGAGACTTACGCCGATTATTGCTCAAAAATGGTACATTGAAAGACAGCATTAGCACTGTTATGACTAGCCCTGGCTTTCAAATACCTGAGAGTTGGAAAGCGGTCGAAGCTCTAAAATTATTTAATGATCATAATATTACCGCAGCACCTGTTGTTAATAGTGCTGGTGAATTAGTAGGCGCATTAAATATTCATGATTTGCACCAAGCAGGAATAAGCTAAAAACTATTATAAATACTTATTGCAAAAAGGTACTATCTATTGAGATAATTACCGACCTAAATTTTTGTCGTTAGACGGAGATCCAAGAAAAGTTACACCGTTAACAATGTAAATGATTAAATAAATCATTGAACGTTAATGTTGTGTTGTATATTTTAACCAAAATTAATAGATGATGAAACTACAATGGCAGAAAAGCGAAATATCTTTCTAATTGGCCCAATGGGGGCAGGAAAAAGCACAATTGGCCGACAGATTGCACAACAGCTAGGCATGGAATTTTTTGATTCAGACCAAGAGATTGAAAAACGTACAGGCGCTGATATTGCATGGATTTTTGATTTAGAGGGTGAAGACGGATTCCGAGCCAGAGAAGAAAAAGTCATTAATGAATTGACTGAAAAACAAGGTGTAGTACTTGCTACTGGTGGTGGTTCAGTGCTATCGAAAGAGACTCGTAATCGACTATCGGCTCGTGGCATTGTTGTTTATCTTGAAACAACCATTGAAAAACAAATGGCTAGAACCCAAAAAGATAAACGTCGCCCTCTTTTACAAGGTAGCAATACTCCAAGAGAACTTTATGAAGAACTTGCTGGAGAGCGTGAACCTCTTTATGAAGAAATTGCGGATATTACAATCAAAACTGATGAACAAAGTGCTAAAGGTGTTGCAAATTATATTATTGAGAAAATAGAGCAAATTTAAGTCGCTTATTTTAGAAATAATGGTGCTTTGTGAGGCTATAAATCTTTTGATAGGTTAAGGAGTAAATATGCGTGTAGATAAAGACGATCGTTATATATCAGAACAACCTAACAAGGATTCAACGCTCCCATTAAAATTGCCAGATTTTCTTCAAAATTATCCAAAGAAAAAACTTATTATTTGCGGTTTAATAATCCTAATTATTTTTTTATTACTTAGCTTGATTATTTTCCGACCTTCACGAACAAGCGAACCAACGCCATTAACGCCTCCTGTGGTTAACGGTGTTGCTTCAACAGATGAAACGGATACAACTAATGCTATTCATAATGGACAGAGCAATGTTACAGTTAATGGTAAGACACCTGATAATGCTTTAGCGAATTCAGAAAGTTCAACTCCATCTAAACCTGACATGCCAAAACCATCTGAAAAAAACATTAATAGTATAAGTTCAACTGATAATCCAAATGTGGCGTCAGATGCTAATCGTAATGGCGAAAAAAAACCAACTAAAAAGATAGCTAATCTAAACGATGACAACAATAGCTTAGCTAAAAACGTTAGGATAAGAGATGATCATTATGTGATTCAAATTACTGCATCTAGGTCAGCTGAGGGCTTAAAAAAATTTGTTACACAAAATAAAATAACAGATTACCAGATTTATGAGACTCAATACAGCAATGGTAAATGGTTTATTTTAGTTAAAGGTAATTATTCATCACTTGATGAGGCTCATAAAGCGATCAAATCACTACCCGCTGCTCTCCAAAAAGATAAACCATGGGTTAAATCGGGAGCAGTAGTTAATAAAGAAAAAATAGTAAAATAATAAAGGATATCGTCCATTTATCCTACTAGCAACGAAAAAATAGGAGCAACCGTTGAAGAAGCAACGAGCCTTTTTAAAATGGGCCGGAGGAAAGTATGCGCTTGTAGACACAATTAAGCAATATCTACCAGAAGGGGAGCAATTAATTGAACCTTTTGTTGGCGCAGGTTCTGTTTTTTTAAATACCGATTACAAAAGTTATATTTTAGCTGATATCAATCATGATTTAATTGCACTATTCAAACTACTAAAAACAAACCCTGATCAATTTATTAATGATCTTAGACCATTATTTAATGAGCAAAATAATCAATTTGAGGCATTTTACCAACTCCGAGATGTTTTTAATGGTAGCAACGATCAGTATTTAAGATCGTTACTCTTTGTCTATTTTAATCGACATGGTTATAACGGTTTATGTCGTTATAATACTAACGGAAAATTTAATGTACCTTTTGGTCGATATAAAACAGTCTATTTTCCTGAAAAAGAACTCTACTTTTTTGCTGAAAAAGCTCAAAAAGCTGAGTTTATTTGTGCGCCCTATCACGAAGTGATGCAAAAGGCAGAACAAAATTCGGTGATATATTGTGATCCACCTTATATTCCACCTAATAAATCAGGGGGATTTACGTCTTATTATTCCAATATTTTTGGCTTTGAAGAGCACGAAAATTTGTCAAAATTAGCGGAAACAGTGGCATACAAAAAAAATATACCCGTACTGGTGTCTAACCATTATACTGATTACACCATGACGCTATATAATAAAGCGAGTCATCTTTATCGAGCAGAAATGCGTCGTTCAATCAGTTGTGCTGGTGGAAGTAGAAAAAAGATTGATGAAATTTTAGCTTTATATAAAAAGTCATGAGTAGACTCATATGTAAAGTTGATTATTTAGAGGTAGGTTATGAAAGAATTTATTATAGCACCATCCATACTATCCGCTGATTTTGCTCGTCTTGGTGAAGATACTCAAAAAGTACTTGATGCTGGTGCTGATGTTATCCATTTTGATGTAATGGATAATCATTTTGTACCCAATCTAACTATGGGTTCAATGTTTTGCAAAGCGTTACGTGACTATGGGATCACTGCACCCATTGATGTGCATTTAATGGTTTCACCGGTTGAAGAATTAATTACCTCTTTCGCTAAAGCGGGTGCTACTAATATTTCTATTCATCCCGAGGCGACCATCCATTTGGATCGCTCAATACAATTAATCAAAGATCATGGTTGCAGTGCTGGTATTGTGCTTAATCCAGCTACCCCTTTAGATTACTTAGATTATATTATTGATAAAATTGACATTATTTTATTAATGAGCGTTAACCCTGGTTTTGGTGGACAGTCTTTCATTCCATCCACTTTAAAAAAATTACAACAAACCAGAAAACGCATTATTGAGTCAGGACGAGATATTCGTTTAGAAGTCGATGGTGGCGTAAAAGTTGACAACATTGCCGAAATTGCCAAAGCGGGTGCCGATATGTTTGTCGCGGGCTCAGCTATTTTTGGTGAACCAGATTACAAAGCAGTAATTGACGCTATGCGCCAACAGTTAGCAGGAGTAACACATGCATAAATTACAAGATATTCAAGCAATCGCCTTTGATTTAGATGGTACACTCGTTGATAGTGTGCCAGGACTTGCACTTGCTGCACAAAACATGCTTGCAGATTTAAAACTACCCACAATAACAAACGAACAAGTAAAAAACTTTGTTGGAAATGGCATTGATGTGATGTTAGAACGCATTTTTAAAGCGATCAATGTTGTTCCATCAACTGAACAGCTTTCCCAAGCTAAGGCCCTATTTAATCAACATTATGACAAAGTGATGGACGCTGAAACTAAGCTGTTTCCGCATGTCAAAGAAACCTTAAAAACGCTGCATGAGAATCAATATCCACTAGCACTAGTCACCAATAAGCCCGCTCAATTTTTGCCTGCCCTATTATCATCGCTTGGCATAAATGAGTACTTTTCCCTAGTGCTTGGTGGTGGTGATGTTATTAAATTAAAACCCCATCCAGCTCCGTTATACCAAGTCATGGCAACCTTTGGTTTATTTAGCGATCAATTATTGTTTGTAGGCGATTCTAAAAACGATATTACTGCCGCGCAAAATGCCAAATGCCCGACGGTTGCACTAACTTATGGGTATAACTATGGCATCTCGATTGCAACGAGCAATCCCGATTTTTTATTTGATGATTTTAAAGATATATTAACCTTATTACCTCAGCCTAAAGCTGAAGCTAAGAAATAATAAGCAAAGATAAAGAATAACTAGATTAGGAATAAATTATGAGTAAACCGATTGTATTTAGTGGCGCTCAGCCATCAGGCGAACTAACACTTGGCAACTATTTAGGGGCTTTAAAAAACTGGGTAGCGTTGCAAAACGAATATGATTGCGTTTATTGTATCGTCAATCAGCACGCAATTACTGTACGTCAAGACCCACAAAAATTGCGCAAAGCAACCCTTGATACATTAGCTTTATATTTAGCATGTGGCATCGATCCAAAGCAAAGCACTATTTTTGTACAATCCCATGTACCCGCTCATGCTGAACTAGGTTGGGCATTAAACTGTTACACCTATTTTGGTGAACTCAGTCGAATGACACAGTTTAAGGACAAATCAGCTCGCCATGCCGAAAATATCAATGCGGGTCTATTTGATTATCCAGTTTTGATGGCTGCCGATATTTTATTATACCAAGCCAATTTAGTACCTGTTGGTGACGATCAAAAGCAACACCTTGAATTATCGCGTGATATTGCTATGCGTTTTAATGCGCTTTATGGCGATATCTTTACTGTGCCAGAGCCTTTTATTGCTAAAGTTGGTGCACGGGTCATGTCATTACAAGATCCAACCAAAAAAATGTCTAAATCAGATGAAAACCGCAATAATGTGATTGGATTACTTGAAAATCCTAAAGACGTTGAGAAGAAAATCAAACGAGCAATGACCGATTCTGATGAACCACCAGTCGTACGTTACGATTTAAAAAATAAAGCTGGTGTATCTAACTTACTTGATATCTTAACAGGTATTACAGGTAAACCTATTGCTGAACTTGAAAAAGAGTTTGAAGGCAAAATGTACGGACACCTTAAAACTGAAGTGTCAACTCAAGTGATTGATATGTTAACAGCGTTGCAAACTAAATATCACCAATATCGTGATGATGAAAGTTACTTACATTCAATCATGCAAGAAGGTGCAGAAAAAGCACGTTCAAAAGCCGAACCAACCTTGAAAAAGGTTTATGACGCAATTGGTTTTGTATAAACAATTTTAATAAACTGTTTTTAAAAAAATAAACCATTAACTGCTAAACCACAAACTGATAGTTATAACTTAAAATCGCTAACTATCACAAAAAAATAGTATAGATTGGCTTTAATCAACGAAGTTAGTGAATAACGATTAAAGCCATCTAAATATATGGGTTAGTTATGAAGATTATTATTCTTGGTGCTGGACAAACAGGCAGTGCTTTAGCTGAATACCTTGTTACCGAAAAACAAAACGATGTAACGGTGGTCGATGAAGATCATGATAAATTGCAATCTTTACAAGAGCGTTTTGATTTACAGGTCATTTGTGGCAAATCATCTTATCCACAAGTATTAGAAAGTGCGGGTGCTGAATCGGCTGATATGCTGGTTGCCGTCACTAATTCGGACGAAGTGAATATGATGGCCTGTCAAATAGGTCACGTTATGTTCAATATTCCGCAAAAAGTCGCACGTATTCGTGCACCAGAATATAACGACGAAAAATATCCATTTTTCAATAAAGATTGCATTAATATCGACCATATTATTGCTCCAGAAAATCTGATCACCAATCACGTAAGCCAGTTAGTACAATATCCAGGCTCGTTACAGTTTGCCTCTTTTTACGATAACCGTGTATGTTTGGTTGCAGTGACGGCTTACTATGGTGGAGCCTTAGTCGGAAGCGAATTGTCTGAACTGAAAGAACATTTACCCCATGTTGAAGCCAGAGTGGTTGCAATATATCGAAAAAATCGCTTTATTCGCCCATTAGGCTCCACACTCATTGAAGCGGGTGATATGGTTTATTTCATCACCCCACCTAGCAATATCAAAGCAGTAACAAGTGAATTACAGCGGCTAGAAAAACCTTATAAACGCATCATAATTAGTGGTGGTGGCGGCATCGCGATTGCTTTAGCTAAACGTTTAGAGAATGACTATCAAGTTAAATTAATTGAACGTAATGCTGAACGTGCCGAATTAATTGCCGAACAGCTGGTTAATACCACGGTTTTACATGGTGAATCGTCAGATCAAGAATTGCTATCACAAGAACAAGTTGAACTAACGGATCTGTTTATTGCTGTAACGAGTGACGATGAATCTAACATTATGTCATCCATGTTAGCTAAAAGAATGGGCGCTAAAAAAGTGATTGTTTTAATCCAAAAGCAAGCCTACCTTGAACTGATTAATGATAGCGTTATAGATATTGCTATTTCACCACAACATGCCACTATTTCAGAGCTATTAAGCCATGTAAGACAATCGGCGGTTGTTAAAGTGGTCTCTTTAAGACAGGGCGAATCTGAAATTGTCGAGGTGATTGCACATGGAGATAAAGAGAGTTCCAAACTAGTGGGTAAAAATATCAACGGTTTAAAATTACCTTCTGGTGCTACCATTGGTGCGGTAGTGCGTGGTGAAGATGTGATTATCGTTAATACAGACTTAACCATCGAAAGTAACGATCATCTCATCATCTTCTTACCTGACCGACGTGACATAACTGATATAGAAAAATTATTACAATAACTTGTGTTAAATTATTAGTCAGTCCATAATAAAAGCTCTTTTGACTCGGGGTGTTTTTTGTTACCCACAAAAAACTGAGATTTTACCCGTTGAACCTGATCTGGATTATACCAGCGTAGGGAAGTCTAAGCCTTGAAAGTCCTCAATTGGCACACTCTTCCCTAAGCTAACTTTATAAATTGTTGTAAGGAAAGAATATGTCTGCCACTCAAACCCTGCAAATAACCCAAGCAAGACCTTTTATCGATCATGTAAAACAACAACATCCATTAGTACACTGTATTACCAATGATGTGGTTCAAAATTTTACAGCGAATGTATTATTAGCAATTGGCGCATCACCAGCCATGGTCATTGCTCAGCAAGAAGTTGCCTCATTTGTGCAAATTGCCAATAGTTTATTAATCAATGTTGGAACCCTTGATAGCAATAGTGCAGAAAGCATGTTATTAGCGGCTGCCAGTGCTCAAAAAAATCATATACCATGGGTACTCGATCCGGTCGCAGTCGGACCAGCACTTGCTTATCGTACCGATATAGTTCATCAATTAATTGGTTATAAACCTACCGTTATTCGTGGTAATGCTTCAGAAATATTAGCCTTAAATGGCGATAACTCATCTGCCAAAGGTCCTGACGGTCAAGATTCTACTGAATCAGCCTTAAATGCAGCTAAACAACTTGCCCAAAAACACCAAACCATCATTAGTATTACTGGGGATATTGATTATATCACTAATGGTGAACAGACTTACTGCATCAAAGGCGGGGATATAGCATTAACTAAAATTACTGGTACTGGTTGCTCGCTATCAGCCATGGTTGCAGCTTTTATTGCTGGCTCATCTAATACCTTACTTGCTACAGCCTCAGCCTGTTTTATGATGAAAAAAGCTGGAGAGCTTGCCAACAAACAACAAGGGTTAGGCACTTATGCGGTATCGCTGATCGATCAGCTTTCACTATTTAACCCATCACAAGTATAAGGAAATCAGATGAATAAACTTCTCGACTTAAGTCTCTATTTAGTCCTAGATCCAATCTTATGTGGTGGTATTACTGGCATGGTAGAGACAACAAAAATCGCTATTGCTAATGGGGTAACCGCCGTTCAATTAAGATCAGAACATGAATTTTCTGGTAAAAATTGGTATTACGCAGCATTAGCATTAAAAGAAGTGTTAAGCGATACCCGTGTTCCTTTATTTATTAACGATCATGTTGATATAGCCCTAGCAATTGATGCCGATGGTGTCCATATTGGGCAAAGCGATTTACCTGTTGATGTCACACGTAAATTAATTGGCAATGACAAATGGCTAGGATTTTCGGTCGCTAATCGACAACAACTCAATGAAGTCCCATGGCAACTTGTCGATTATATTGGGATTGGTCCAATTTATCCTACCACCACTAAACAAGATGCCGCACCAGCAATGGGCATGCCACAATTAACTCAATTAGTTAAGCTAAAACAGCGCCCTGCTGTGGCAATAGGTGGTATTAATGCCAATAATGCTACCCCAATATTGCAAAGTGGTATTGAAGGCATCGCTGTCGTTTCGGCAATTTGTGGTCAAAAAGATATACAACAAGCCACACTATCGCTACTTGAAAAAATCCAACAAGCTAAAAATAATAAGGGGTAATATTATGACAACCGTTGCTTTAACCATTGCCGGTTCTGATCCAAGTGGTGGTGCAGGTATCCAAGCAGATTTAAAAACCTTTTCATCTCTCGGAGCCTATGGAATGTCAGTAATCACCGCCCTTACCGCACAAAGTACTCAAGGCGTTGATAGCGTATTGGCAATTGATCCTACATTTGTGGCTAAACAATTTAATACTCTATATCACGATATAAAAATTGATAGCGTGAAAATGGGAATGCTAATGGACAAAGAGATCGTAACGACTGTTTATCATCTGCTGAACAATAACCCTATTGCTAACATTGTGCTTGATACGGTGATGATCGCTAAAGGGGGACATACGCTGTTAAAATCTGACGCAGTTAGTGCTATTCGTGAACTATTAATACCTTTATCAACGGTAATAACACCCAATCTTCCCGAAGCAGCAGCGTTACTCGATTGTGAAGAAGCAAAAAACGAAGATCAAATGCAACAGCAAGGTCATGAGTTATTGAAATTAGGTTGTAAAGCAGTTTTAATGAAAGGTGGGCATTTACCCAGTCCAGAGAGCCCGGATTATTTAATAACCCCAATGCAAACGATTAGAATGGTCTCACCACGAATTGAAACTAAAAATACTCATGGCACAGGTTGCACATTATCGGCAGCTATTGCGGCTCTTTTGCCTAAATATGGTTTAGAAGATGCCATACATCAAGCGAAAGACTATTTGCAAGGTGCAATTACTCATGCAGATGATTTAAATATTGGTCAAGGAATTGGTCCAACGCACCATTTTTATCAGTGGTGGTAGATTAAATTTTTTAATAAATACTGAAACTGGTGTGTAGAAAAAAGAGTTAATATGATTTTTAAACATAACGGCACACCAACAGGACATAAATATCTAAAATTATCTCAATCCCAATTTCAATTAATCAATGGAATTGCTTTTTTATTACTCAAAGACCAATAACCATCAAAAACATAGGAGTTAAAATCACGATTACATCTAACATGAATCACAAATACGCTATCTTTAAGAAGTAATCTTTAAAGATACGGGGGTATGATTCAAAAGGTTTTGCTCTCTCTTTCCATGCAATCATGATTCTTGTATTGAAAGATTTGTACATCAAATAAACTAATGCAGATTCTTTGCTTCGCTCACACTACAGTAGAGCGATCCTTGTTTTGTATCTTTATCTTCTGAATAGAGCGCCCAGCAACTCTTCATTGAAAGATCAATCTTTTTGGTGATTGCAACTCCGCTCGTATATTGACAAACAACATAATAAGGAGCGGTATCTTTGACATGATTCACTTCCCATACTAATTTTTGTTGTTGACCATCAATTGTGCCTTTTGCAGGTACCTGTGAAGCTTTGTTAGCGGGTTTATCATAAAAAAGTCCCAAATTAAAAAAAGATGAAGTGTAAGTTCCATCTTCCGAAATTTCCCATCCATCTGGCATTTCTTCAACTTTTACTTTGATGGTCATCTCTTTTGGACAATCAATCTGATATGCATTTACAGTAAAAACACTCGCCAAACAAACGATGGTTATTATAGCGCTGTATAATCTTTTTCCTTTCATATTCTATTTTCCTTTAAAAACTGTCTTTGCTATTAATAAATAGGAAAAACAATTAATATTAAAATAATTACGACAATTACATAAAAATATTGGATCGTTATAATTGCCCTTTTAATAAATTCGATTATTAATTATCCTAGTTTGATAATAAAGTTTCGACCTAATTATTTGTTTCGTTTGTTTCATTATTGGTACAATTAATTGAAACAATATTATTTTCTACTTTGCCGTATTTATCCTCAGAATAAAAACCTTTGCAAATATTTACCGAACGATCAATTTTTTTTATCAATTGGATAAAACTTCCATCATAACTACAATTGACATAAAATGGCACATCTTCGAGAGGCGGACTTACCAGCCATGTAAGCTCAAACTGTTTACCCCAATTTTTACGGCCGATTAAAGTTTCTTCAGGCTTTTGTTCTATCATTTTAACGGGTTTATTGTAAAAAACAGATAGGCTAGCAGGCTCATATAGAGTACTATCTTCACTCTCAATAACTTCCCAGCCATCAGGAAGGTTTTCGACAGATGTTTTGACTTTGAGTGCTTTTGGACATTCAATTTGATAAGCATTCACAGCAAAAACGGCAGCCAACCAAGCCATTGAAACGATAGTGAAGCGTAAGATTTTTTTATTCATCTTATAAATCCTTTTAAAATCAATTATTGCTTAAATGATTATGCCAACACCGTAACAAAGATCAAGATGAATTAATCTTTTAAATAAAATAAGAAATCTTTTATAAAACAAATTTGTTAAAAAGTTTCAGGTAACGCATACGTTTCAGTAAAAACAGTGATATTTGTAAAAATTATTCAGGAGTCTATACTGTTTTATTATCAATTTGGAGGACAATTTTTTTACTATTACGAGATATTTTTTTAGCTATATTTATCAAATTATTCAAAATTATAAATGATATTTTCCGCTCTATCTTTCACTGAACTTTTCTTCGGAAATCTGCCTGCATTGATATCCATATAAAACGGTTGAAAGCAAATCTCAATTTAATGCCATATTGGATTAGTTTAAATAGCATTATTTAGTCAAAAAACAGATCGATATGTATAACATTATTCATAAATATTAACCTGTTTTATTAAAAAATCCGCAATTTAAGTTTACTAAGGTATCAATCTTTTCGATAAGAATATCGAAATTATCCATTAGCATAAAATAGATATTATTTTAATAATATTTGAGATCCTTAAAAGTAAGAAAACTTATCTGGTACTAAAACCAAAGTCATATTTATTAATAGCTGTAGTTAATAATTTGCAAATATCCTAATAATAAAAGAGGAACTCAAATGCCAAGTATTACAATTTATACATCAGAAGATCAAAAGATTGAAACGAATGCTTTTTCTGAATTTTCAGTTTGTTTAAAAAATATAACAAAAAAAGTGTTACAAGCTGAAGATAATAATATACATATAGCCTATTTAACATCTGATATTGGCTATGGAAAACCAATCTACTTTGAAGCTAAGTTGAGAAAAGAAGTTTTTCGTAGTGAAGAGGTGATGAAAACCTATTTACATCAAGTTGATTTATTAATTGAAGAAAAGATGGGAGTTAAAGCCAGAATTCGTTGTTTTATGTATGACGTTGATTACATATTTGCCAAAAATTAAAGGTAACAAATTATGAATCACGCATTTTCAAAGAAAGAACTAGGAAATATTTTAGTTACAGCAATAAGTGATGGTTATTTGGATGCTAACTTTAATTTACTGGCTAATATTGATGTTAAAGAGTGTGAAATTATCCAGCGAAATGCACATCAAAAAAAACTAAATGCTGTGCATATCAATACGTTTTTAGTACAACAACAAGGAATAAATATTTTAATTGATGCTGGCGCAGGTGGGATTAAAGGTTGGGGAGGAGAGTTAGTTAATAATCTAACTAGATTAAGTCTTAAACCTAAAGATATAGATGCTATCCTACTTACTCATGCTCATCCAGATCATATTGGTGGTTTGCTTACTTCTAATGGAGAAGTTGTTTTTCCAAATGCAAAATTATTGATTAGTCAGGAAGAATATCATTATTTGGTAGATGAAAAATCTTTTCTCTCGGCTTCTGACCGTATAAAAAATAACATTATTTTTGCTCGCAATGTTTTCAAACAGTATCAAGACAGTTTGTGTTTCATTAATAAAAATGAGGTATTTCCTAATATATTTGCTATTCCGATGCAAGGCCATACACCAGGACATACAGGTTATAAAATTATTGGTAGCAAGCAAAGTTTATTAATTTGGGGTGATATTGTCCATTTTCCATATATCCAATTATTAAAACCAAACGTCTCGATCGCTTTTGACTATGATCCAAACTTAGCTATAGAAACACGAACTCAAGTTCTAAATATGGTTTGTCGCGACAATATTCTTGTTGGTGGAATGCATTTTGGACCTAACGGTTTTGGTTATATCAAAAAATTTCAGACAGGATACAAAATAGTTACAGATGATTAATTAAACACTGTTATTTATTAAAATCATTATTTCTTTGAATGGTGATTTAAGAATATTTATATTAGCGGTAATATAAATTAGAGTTATAAAAAAAATAACAGAGTAATTGCAAGTAATACTTTTATAATATTTATTAAATAAAATAAAAAAGATATTGTTGCATTAATAACCCATATAGCTTAATCGAGGATCTTGAAAAACAGAAATAATCATATTAATCAATTTATTGATATCAAAATAAGAGTAATTAGTATGATGAACCAATTCAATTTTGAAATCATTGAATGGAGTATCTAGTTTATGTACTTTAATCTTGCGTTTGATCTCATTACTAATTGAACAACGTAATACCAATGCAACACCTTTACCTAAAGCGATATTTGAAAAAAGCACAGGATAAGAACCACATTCAATTACACGTTCTGGTTTAATATTACCAGCATTAAATAACATTTCGAAGTTTCGTTTTGATGTTGCACACTGTTTGCTACTAACTAAAAAAGTTTTGCCATTTAGATGAGAAATATTGGTAATTGTTGGGTAACTTTTGTCTGTTACTATGACGAGTTCAGTCGAAAGTAAAATTTTACTTGTATGTTTTTCATTTGAAAAACCAGCACCAATAATCACAGCATCAAATTCATTTTTATCATAGGCACTAAGTAAACTAATAGTGTTGCCTATTGTAACATTAATATTCAATCCAAATTCTTGACCTAAATTAATCAAGGAAGTAATGATATAAGGTGGTAAACATTCAATTATTCCCACATTTATGCTTAAATAATTTTCTTTAGTATTGGCTATATTTTTTTTACAATCTTCCGCTAATCTTAAAATTTTCAGTGCATATTCATACAATATCAATCCTTGCTTAGTTGGAATGCATCCACCTGTTTTTCTATCCAATAAAAGGGTATCAAGATTATCTTCTAGACTTCGTATTCTGTGAGAAATACTGGATTGTACACGGTTCAAACGTTCAGCAGCTAGAGTGATATTTCCTGTCTCAACAACTGTTACGAATGCTTGAAGTTCACTTATTTTCATTCATCACCTTTTGTTATTAATCAATTTAATATAGAGAATGATTTATATATTTTGAGTTGGGGACTATTTTCAAATAATTGTATTTAAATAACAGAGTTCGTACTAAGTACCATATTTTAGTCTAGCTAATATCTATTTCATTATCCATTTAGGCTAAACACCATTATCGAATTAATCATCTAAAAATAGGTATATTTAAGGTATCAATCTTTTCGATGAATACTTCGATTTTATTCGTTGGTCTTATTGCATTGTAATAAATATAATTTTTAGCAATAAGTTCATTTAATTACTTTATAGCAAAATGGTTACACGATCAAATGACGAAACATGATTATGGATTATTTAAAAATTGTGCAACCTTTTAGTGTTGTGTGAAAAATAAACCAGTGATGCTACGGCAATCTAAAATAAATAACTTTTAAAAAGACATATTAGAATGATAAAAAATCTTGATAAACAGGATTTCGATACCTCAAAACGTTACTTTGCTACAGCAGCAATTTTGATCGGTGTCGGGATGTCGGCATTAGATAGTTCAATAGTGAATATTGCATTACCTTCTATTGTTAATGCATTAAATATAGAAGTTTCATCAAGCATTTGGATTGTCAATAGTTATCAGATTGCTAGTGCTACAACTATGTTAATTTGTGCATCATTATCTTCAAGAGTTGGAGAAAAACTTTTTTTCAAATTAGGAATACTATTGTTCACACTCTCATCACTAGGTTGCAGCCTTTCTTCAAACTTTTCAATTTTGGTTGCTATGCGAATGGTACAGGGAATTAGTTATGCAATAATGATAAGTGTTGGGTTGGGTTTGTACCGAACCATTCTTCCGACAAATATGCTCGGAACAATATTAGGATTGAATGCAATGGTATTTGCAGTAGGTACAGCCATTGGGCCGGCAATAGGAGGATTGATTATTTCTTACTTATCTTGGCCTTGGTTATTTTATATCAACATTCCCCTTGGTATCATTGCAATTACTTTATCTTTTATCTTTCTAGGAAAAGATAGTGAAAAAGAAAAAGGGTTTGATTGGTTAGGTGCAATAAGTTCTGCAACTGCATTGGGGTTAATTGTCGTTGCGGTTGATCAAATAGGGCATTGGAATAATAAAACGCTTATATCTTGTATTTTTATTGCTATGATTTTATTTATCATATTTATTAAAATTCAAAATCATTCTAAATATCCCTTATTGCCGTTAGATATATTTCGTTCCAAGATATACAGTTTGGCAGTAATTTCTTCAATTTTGATTTTTATCTCTCAAGGAATAGCATTGGTCAGTTTACCATTTGTATTACAGCATACTTATGGTTATTCAGTACTTGAATCAGCATTTATATTTACTCCATGGCCTGTAGCTGTAGCATTTTGTGCACCACTAGCGGGCATACTTTCTAATCATTTTAATCCAACTAAAATATCTTCAATTGGTGCAGTCCTTTTTTGTTTAGGATTAAGCTCATTAGCTTTTTTACCTGAAACTGTATCTACGATTAATATTTTATGGCGAGTCGCTATTTGTGGAGTAGGCTATGGTTTATTTATCCCTCCAAATAATAAAGAAATGTTTACTAATGTTAAAAAAAATCGAACTGTTATTGCTTCTGGAATGTTGTCGACAGCCAGAACAACTGGTCAGTCAATTGGTGCCGCCATTGTGGTAGTGATAATTATCGCATTAGATGGTGTTGGAGGAATAGACTTTGTAAGATTTGTTTTTTATGTTTTTAGTTTTGCAAGCCTTATAGCTGCATTCTCGTCTATAGTAAGTATATCACGTATCCACCGTTAACTAAGTTACGCACCCACTTATGACGGTATAGACTCCTGAATAATTTTTACAAAAACTAAACATAATCTATTAAAATTTCTAGAGAATTTGCTTTAGCGTTTTTTCAATTATTCTGTGATATAAAAAAGGCGATTTTTTACTTAATCGCCTAAATTTATTAATATTATAAGTAAATATTATTAATTTCTAATACGAAATACCCACAAATTCAAATCCAGCGTCATTAATTGCTGCAATTGCTGCTTCTTGCGAGATTGTACCACCTTCTATATCAACTTCATGCTTAGCAAGATCTACCGTTACTTTCGCTTTGGGATCGATAGCATTGATTGCTTTCGTGATAGTATTGACACAATGTTGGCAACTCATATTATCGACTATTAATTTCATCATTAACCCCTTTTAGTTATTTAATAATTCAACTACTCATTTAGCAAAATTAAGGTATCCCCTAAATAAAAATAAGTTTGCTAGCTAAGTAAGGCGTAATAACTATATTACGCCAATAAACTGATAAAAAAAATAGTTTGGAATATTTTTAAAACCACTCAATTAAATACAATGCTCCAATAAACAACTGATCATCATAATTGAAATAAATAACGGTACTAATATTAGCTCGTGAGATTCAATAAACCTATCTGACTTATTTTTTTAAATATATCGTTATAAGTGTAGGAATAGATGGTAATGCCAGATATTGCTGTATTTATTGTGAGTAATCTCCCTTTATTTTAACTGCTAAGCTAGCCATATCACTAAAAAAGACAAATTGATGTTGGAACTTACGAAGTAGGTAGCTGATATAAAAAATCCCAGTTTTTAGGCTGAGATCTTAATTATTTGCCAAATATCTTAATTCCGAAACGACGGCATTCTAAATACTAATTAATACTTATTTATACTGCTTCAAAATAAAACAGTAATTGTATTTGACTTACTTATCAGATCAAAATGAAAGAAAATAACTTAAAAAATTATCGGTAAATATAACTTCAATAATGCTACAAGCTCTAAATAACTATTTAAAAAGCCAGATAAAAAAGGGCATCTAATGAAGTTACCTAAATTAAAAACTATTTATTGTCTATTTTATCAACAAAAATATGAATGCTACATCTAGTTCAGATAAAAAAATCAAGCAGCACAGAAATAAAATTGGTAACGATATAATTGACTTTAAAATAACTCTCCCTATAATTAAATGTATCATACATTTGATACATATGTGTGTTTTATTATCTATTTTAAAATTAGGAGTGGTTATGAAACCAAACAAAAAAGCCAATCAAATGACGGTTAAAGAACTTGCCGCTTATATTGACCAATCTGTATTAAAACCAGAATTTACACAACAGGAAATTATTAAATATATTCAAGAGGGAATTGACTATAACTGTAAAACAGTATGCATTAATCCTGCTTCATTAGATATTGCTAGAAAACTTTGTGCTGGTACTAATACAGGAATTTGTGTTGTTTGTGACTTTCCTTTTGGTGCTTCAACGACAGAATCTAAGGTTAAACAAGCCGAGATTATATGTTGTCAGGGTGATATTGAAGATCTTGATATCGTGGCAAATTATGGTTGGATAAAAAGTGGTATGTGGGATGAAGTTGAACAAGATATTAAAGCAGTTGCAAATGTTTGCCACAAATATGGGACTCAATTAAAAGTGATTTTTGAGACGGATGCTCTAACGTTAGAGCAAGTAGCAAAAGCAACAGATGTGGCTTGTAAAGCGGGAGCTGATTTTGTTAAAACGTCTACTGGGTTCTTTACCGGAGGAGAAAGCAAAGGTGCAATACCAGAAGTCATTAAAGTGATGATGGATGCGGCAAGAGGTCGTTGTAAAGTTAAAGGATCTGGTTGTATTCGTACCCAAGCCCACTTTTTTGAACTAATTGATATGGGAATTGACCGTATGGGTATCGGTTATCGTTCTACTCCTGAAGTTCTTGGAATTACTAAATCCACTTCTTAAAATACCAACATAAAGGATAATTATTAATCTTTAATTTTGAAGCGCTAATAGATTAGGAAATGAACCAAATATTCATTTCCTTTTATACTAAAAATTAGGCATTGAGTAAGCGGGAAAATTCCATTTGCTTGATATTATTTGTGTTATTTTTGTATAAATCAAGCTTAAATACACATTTATCGGCGCGAGTGACTGATTTGGTGTATTCAAAAATGTAGCCATTGTCTAAATGGGAAATTCGCTCAATTTTATAACCGGGCATCTTCTTTTTACAATCTAAATATTCGGCCAGTTCTTTCTCTATCAATATCGCTTCGATGGTCTCTTCTGCATGAAATAAGTTCAAACTGTATTCATTGGTTAGCACACGGTAAAGAGAAGCTTTATGAAAATCATTATGTTCAATACCTTCACAAAGATAATATGGAATATAGGTTGTCTCAAATAAAAGAGGATTATCATTTGCACAGCGTATACGCATCAATTTAAAAACTTGACGGTTTTCTGCCGGTAATGCTAGTTTTTGTGCAATAAAGTCATCTGCAGTAATCACGACAGACTCTAATACTTTTGATGAAGGTTTTGCGCCTACCTCTTGCATATTATTGGTAAAATTATACAGATAATTTATTTTTCGACGGATTTTTTCTTCAGCAATAAATGAACCCTTACCTCGATAACGAACAATCAAACCTTCATTAATTAGCTGATCCATTGCTAAGCGTACGGTTGTTCGACTAACATTGAGAATTTCACACAGCTCATTTTCGGCAATTAACTGATCATTAACTTTAAATACACCTGCTTTAATTTGATGTTTGATAAAGGAATATAATTGTAAATAGCGCGGTGAAGAACTAATAGGATCAAAATGAAAATCACGTTTAAAACTTTCCACATCGATCATCTACACTCTCCCTAAATTGGAAAAATAACTAATTGAAATATTATAAAGGTTTCATACAAAGTAGGAAGAAAAAAGTAACTTAGTTGATTTTGTAGTTACACTATTGCACTAAATAATCATATAAAATTACCTAATGATTGGTGAAGATAGCTAGACTTATTATCCTTTTGGATTCTTAATAGTACATCGTAAACTGTTTAATGGAATATCAATTCATCCTTACATTTGAAAATAATAATATCCTGCTTCAATATTTTTTGAAATTTCAAAATCACCTATACATGATAGTAGCATATTACTTTTATTAATATTATTAAGAATAATAAACCAATCTCTCCCCTACAACTGTAATTGCAAATTTATGATTTGGTGGACAGTCAAATCTTTCTTTTTATAATAATAGTTGTTTTAAAAATTCACTATTATCTTTACCGCTCTAATAAATAAGAAAATTTGACCTTTTATCAAATAAAGATCACTACTCCTTTTGTTAGGTTAACGTAAAAAATAGTTAAAACAAATCGATAAAAGATTATTAATAGTTGCAACAAATACCTTTTAAATTTAGTTAGTCGATATTTTTTGTAAAAATAATTCAGAACGGTATGCCATTTAATTAATATTTTTGCATTTGATATGATTATATATGTTTGATAATTTACCGTATATTTTAATAATATTACCAATATACCTTGTATTACTTTTAATAAAAGATAAAATCAAACTTATTATTTAACCGTTCAAATATTAAGTGCATGAGTAAAAAATCAAATATTAAGTGTACCAGTAAAGATTTAGAGAAGATTAGTAGATTTTTAAGCTATATATTAAGGCATAAACCAGAAGCAATAGGTATCACATTAGATAGTAATGGTTGGGTTGAAATAGATGTTTTAATTCGGCAAGCGAAGAAACATGGTATGCAAATTTCTCAAGATTTAATTACCGAAGTCGTTAGAACCAATGATAAAAAACGCTTTACTCTGTCCGAAGATAATTTAAAAATTCGTGCAGCACAAGGGCATTCAACTAAGCAAGTTAATATAACGTATAATGAGAAAACCCCGCCTGAATATTTGTATCATGGTACAGCAACCCATTTTCTTGATTCAATTTTTCAACAAGGTTTGATTGCAGGCGAACGTCATTATGTTCATATTTCAATTGATGAAAAAACAGCTATAGCCGTTGGTAAACGTCATGGAAAACCAATTGTCTTAAGAATTAACGCATTAGCAATGTTTCAACAAGGTTTTAAGTTTTATTTAGCCGATAATGGGGTTTGGTTAACGAATAATGTGCCAAGCCAATTTTTAGAAGTTATTTAAAATAAATCAGTATAACTAAAAAAATAATCTCTATTCATTTGCATAAAAATAATTTAATTAAGGTAGAGCACACTTTTAGATTAATTAAAAGTATCTCTATTAATCAAATCTATTTCTATTTTTTAGAATCGATAATAGTGCAGTTAGTTTAACGTATTCTTTCCTCATTCTTCGTAAATTCATATCTTAATACAAGTTTGACATAACAATTTTCAAATATTACATGATAGAAATCATCGACATCAGCAAAAATTGAGGGTATTGTATATTTATTCATCTAAGCAGGTGTTGTGATTAATTTGTCTGCTGTTTTTCATTTTGATCTTGGCTCAGATGTGTAGTTGTCTTTTTTTTATTTTTTTCATAAACGATATTCAGGTTAATTAGGAGCCGAAAAATGCAACATATTATGGAAACAATTAGGAAAACAGAACAAGAATTTATTGAGATTCGACATCAAATTCATCAACACCCTGAAGTAGGTTTTGAAGAGAATAAAACCAGCGATTTGGTTGCAAATAAATTGGCTGAATGGGGATACGAGGTTCATCGAGGGTTAGCCAAAACAGGCGTCGTTGGTGTTTTGAAAAATGGTACCAGTAATAAAAAAATTGGTATCCGAGCAGATATGGATGCTTTACCTATAGTTGAAGCCTCCGGAAAACCTTGGAGTAGTCTTATCCATGGCAAATTTCATGGCTGTGGTCATGATGGACATACCACTATTTTACTGTGTGCAGCTAAATATCTTGCCCAAACCCGCAATTTTGATGGCACGTTACATGTCATTTTTCAACCTGCAGAAGAGTTATTATATGGTGGAAAGGTGATGGTGGATGATGGCTTATTTAAAAAATTTCCTTGTGATGTTATTTTCGGTATTCATAATATGCCCGGATTCAAAGAAGGCCATTTTTATTTTAGAGCCGGTGCACTTATGGCTTCATCCGATACCATTCATATCAATATTAAAGGCAAAGGTGCTCACGGCGCCATGCCTGAACGAGGAATTGATGCGACCCTTGTCGCATGTTATATCGGCACTGCACTGCAAAGTATTGTTTCTCGAAATGTTTCTCCGTTTGAACAAGCTGTTATCACCATTGGTTGTATTCAATCTGGTGAGGCGCCGAATGTTGTTAATAGCGATGCACTTATGAAACTAACCGTTAGAGCATTAGATAATGATACCCGAACGTTATTACTTAAACGTATTACTGAAATTGCCACTTCTCAGGCGGAAAGTTTTGGTGCCTGCGTTAAAATCGAGCATGTCAATGGTAGTCCTGTTTTACATAATGGTGCGGATGCAACAAAATTTGCATTTGACGTTGCCCAAAAATTATTCGGAGAAGATCGTGTTCATGATAATTGTCATCCTTTTATGGGCAGTGAAGATTTTGCATTTATGTTAGAGAGTAATCCAAACGGTTGTTACATGATTATTGGCAATGGTGATGAACCTGGTTTTTGTAGTGTACATAATCCTGGTTATGATTTTAATGATAAATGTATTGTTCCTGCTGCGTCATATTGGGTTGCATTAACTGAAACATATTTAAGTAAATAAGGATAGCGTACATCTATGGCTAATTTAAATATGTCAAATTCAACAAATTCTGAAGCTGTGCCATTTAAAAATGATAACCGGTTAATATTAGGTATTGTATTAGGGGTCATTACTTTTTGGCTTTTTGCTCAATCAATTGTCAATGTTGGGCCAGCAGTTCAGCATTCTGTCGGTATTACACCTGCGTCTTTTAATTTGGCGGTGAGTTTGACCGCCCTCTTTTCTGGTTGTTTTATTGTGGTTGCTGGTGGACTAGCTGATCGTTTTGGGCGGGTTCGTTTTACTTATTTAGGTTTTATTTTAAGTATTATTGGTTGCCTTTGTTTGATCTTCGCACAAGGTGAAGTGTTATTCATCATTGGGCGCATTATTCAAGGTTTGTCTGCTGCCTGTATTATGCCCTCGACTTTGGCATTAGTGAAAACTTATTTTCAAGGTAAAGAGCGCCAGCGCGCATTAAGTTTTTGGTCGATTGGCTCTTGGGGCGGTTCAGGTACTTGTGTGCTTGCTGGCGGTGCCATAGCAACTTATTTGGGTTGGCAGTGGATTTTTATTATTTCTATCATCTGTGCTGTGCTCGGTATGCTGTTATTGAAAGGTACACCAGAAACCAAAATTGAAGATCCTTCAAGTTTGCCAAAATTTGACTATGTAGGACTATTTGTTTTTGTTATTACTTTGGTTTCATTAAATCTTGTGATAACTAAAGGATCAACATTTGGTTGGACAAGTGTCGTGACATTATCCTTGGCTACGGTATGTTTTGTTTTTCTTATTTTATTTTTTTATATTGAAACACGTAAAGCGAGTGGCGCTTTTATCGATTTTTCATTATTTAAAAATGTTCCTTACCGTGGTGCTACCTTATCTAACTTTCTGCTCAATTCTGTTGCCGGTACATTAATTGTTGCCAGTACTTATACCCAACAAGGACGAGGCTTTACACCTTTCGAAAATGGATTATTGACCATTGGTTATTTAGTGTCAGTGCTATGTATGATTCGAGTTGGAGAAAAAATCTTACAAAAAGTAGGCGCAAAAAAACCAATGTTACTCGGACCGTTAATTACTGGTTCAGGAATTGCGTTGATGACGCTGACTTTCTTACCCGATACGCTTTATATTATTTCGGTGTTGGGGGGCTATATTTTATTTGGTCTTGGCTTAGGTTTTTATGCAACGCCATCAATCGATACCGCAATATCAAGCGCTCCTGAAGATAAGGTCGGTATTGCATCAGGAATTTATAAAATGGCAAGCTCATTAGGCGGTGCATTTGGTGTAGCCATTTCAGCATCCACCTATTCAGCAATTATTGCCAGTGGTCAAAGCATAGCAATAGCTGCAGCACTAGGACTCTGGATTAGTGTTGGTTTTTGTCTGTTATGCTTTACTTCAATTTTAATTTTAGTTCCAAGCAATGCCAGTAAGAATAAATAAATCTGGTTAACTTTTTATAATATTAAAACTTATCATTGGGGTGGAACTTTTAACTTCTATCCCTATTTTTTTAAAGATAGATGGATTAAACCCATAAAGCTTAAAAAGCAATATGGGGTTAATTATGAGAAATATTCATTAAAATATGAATTTTTTGACACATTTAATTTATTTGCCAATACAGAATGAACTGAATATTCTTCCTAATAAATCATCAGAAGTAAACTGCCCAGTGATTTCACTTAAGGCTTCTTGAGCTAATCTTAACTCTTCGGCTAAGAGTTCACCTGCATGGAATGTTATAAGTTGGTATTGACCATTATTTAAATGCTCAGAGGCTTTTTCAAGTGCTTGCAGATGACGACGTCGAGCCAAAAAGCCACCTTCTGTACTGCTCGAAAATCCCATAGCTTGTTTTAGATGCTCACGCAATAATGTCACACCCTCACCCGTTCGAGCAGATAATTGAATGAGCGCATATCCCTCTTCTTCGCTATAACCTAGTGCCTCGCCCGTTAAGTCCGCTTTGTTGCGAATCACTGTAACAGGTATATTTTTTGGTAATCGTTCAATAAATTCTGGCCAAAGTTTTTCAGGATTGGTCTCATTTGTTGTTGTGCTATCGACCATAAATAAAACGCGATCAGCTTGTTCGATTTCTTGCCATGCACGCTCAATACCTATCCGCTCTACTTCGTCACTTGCTTCACGTAGTCCAGCGGTATCAATGATGTGCAAAGGCATACCATCAATGTGAATATGTTCACGCAGTACATCACGAGTAGTACCTGCAATATTGGTAACAATAGCAGCATCACGCCCAGCTAATGCATTAAGTAAACTGGATTTCCCGGCATTTGGTCGACCAGCAATAACCACTTTCATCCCTTCGCGCAATAGAGTGCCTTGTTTAGCTTCTTGGCAAACTTCGTTTAATCGTTCAATAACTTGATTCAGTTCTGCTTCTATTTTACCGTCAGAAAGAAAGTCAATCTCCTCTTCCGGAAAATCGATAGCCGCTTCCGTAAAAATACGCAAATGAATCAAGGATTCAACCAGCGCATTAACCTTTTTAGAAAATACACCTTGCAAAGATGAAATAGCAGATTTGGCAGCCTGTTCTGAACTGGCATCAATTAAGTCAGCAATCGCTTCGGCTTGGGCTAAATCAAGTTTGTCATTTAAAAATGCCCTTTCCGAAAACTCTCCCGGTTTGGCAATACGCACGTTAGCTATTTCAAGTACGCGTTTTAAAAGTAAATCTAAAATAACTGGGCCGCCGTGTCCTTGTAATTCAAGCACATCTTCACCAGTGAATGAGTGCGGATTAGGAAAAAATAGCGCAATACCTTCATCAAGTGTTGAGCCATCGTTAGCTAAAAATGGGAGATATTCGGCATACCTTGGTTTAGGTAATTTACCTAATACTGCCTGCGCTACCTCTTGCGCTTTAGGGCCTGATATACGCAAAATACCTACACCGCCTCGACCAGGTGGTGTTGCTTGTGCAACAATTGTATCTGATTTCATATTTGTTTATAGCTAATTTAAAGTTTATTAGTAATAATATCATGGACGCGTGGCAAAAGCAGTAATGACTATCACTTTTGCCGTTATTCGCCAATTTTAGAGTATTTTATCTATCATTTCGTGGTTAATTTGCCGGTTTTGTATTGTCACTAGGGTGGTCAAAGAGCCAAGAATTTGCTAATGCTAGCGGCTCGCGAATTAATGCAACATACTTATCACCATTATTAAACGCTAATGGTGCTGATAAACCCGATACATCATGCACACCAGAACGTTTGGCAAGCATTATTGAGCGTAAAATATGAAAATCATTGGTAACTACCACCGTGTTGCCTAGAGGTAACACCTGATTGGCAAAAATAAATTGCTCAGCAGTGCGCCTTGATTTATCTTCTTGATAAACTCGGTTTGCCTCTATCCCTTTATCAATAAGATATTTTGCCATTACACTGGCTTCTGTTGCTGATTCGTCTTCACCTTGTCCACCACATACAACAACTTTAGTTTCAGGATTTTGGTCAAGATATTGAATAGCGACATCTAATCTGTCAGCTAAAGTTGGTGATGCTATAGCGGGAGTACCAATGACTTGGGAGCCTAATATAACCATGGTTTGGGCATGTTGACTCGGTTTTTTCTCAGCATAAATATAGATAACAATGTTACAGACAATGAAATAGATTAATATTAATAAAAAACCATATTTTATTAATTTCATTAACATTACCTTACCCCTTGTTTCACTTTTTAAAACAATTTTCAAAATGATCGTCAACTAGTCCCATTGATTGCATGAAAGCATAGCATATGGTAGAGCCAACAAAGGAAAATCCTCGTTTTTTTAATGCTTTTGACATTCGATCAGAGATGTCAGTATTAACAGGTACTTCACTCTTATCTTTAAAGTGGTTGATTATCGGTTTATTATCAACAAAAGACCAGATAAATTGTGAAAAATCTTCACCATTTTTTTGCATATTTAAATAGGCATGAGCGTTTTTGACAATACTGTTGAGTTTTAATCGGTTGCGAATCAATCCTTTGTTTTCAAGCAAATGTTCAATATCCTCAGGCATAAGTTGGATGATTTTATAAGGGTCGAAATTAAAAAAACAACGACGATACTCATCGCGCTTTCTTAAAATAGTAATCCATGATAATCCTGCCTGTTGTCCTTCAAGACAGATTTTTTCAAATAATTTTAAACTATCATATTGGGCTATTCCCCATTCATTATCATGATAATCAATATAAATTTGGTCATTTAAAACCCAATCACAGCGTGTTTTATTAGTATTATTCATTCTTGTTTTCATCCAAATTATTCAGTATTTTAAAAAAGTTATTAATTTAAATTATAAATCAAATCCTCAGTTTTATAGCAAACATTAAATTTTTTTATGAGGGAAAAAAAGTCATTTTTTTGTGGCAGAATAATTTCTACATTTAAAAAAATCAAAAAGGATAGATTTTTTCTGGCTATCTCAAATATATAGAAGGTTTTTCATGAGTCAATCTGAAATCAATGCCCAATGGCAACCCAGTGCTCGGCCATTAAATAGTAAGGATTTTAAAACATTAATATTGTCATCTTTAGGTGGAACACTTGAGTTTTATGACTTTGTTATCTATGCGTTATATATTGATACCATTGTCAAACCGCTGTTTTTGCCCCATACCTTATCGCCATTAACGTTAGATTTATTTGCTTGGGGTATTTTTGCTGCTGGTTATTTGGTTCGTCCAATTGGCGGCATCATCATGGCACACTTTGGCGACAAAGTGGGCAGGAAGCAGATGTTTACTCTTAGCGTAGCAATGATGGCTTTACCTACCTTTATTATTGGTGTGTTACCAACTTACGAAACCATTGGTATTTTTGCGCCTTTACTGCTGTTAGTTATGCGTATGTTACAAGGGGCTGCAATCGGGGGCGAGATGCCAGGTGCTTGGGTATTTATCGCTGAGCATACCCCAAAACAACGTTATGGTTTGGGTGTTGGTACGCTAACATCTGGTATTACGGGCGGTATTTTACTTGGATTTTTCGTCACAATTATTATTGATCTCTATTTTACTAACCAAAATATTTTAGATTTCGCTTGGCGTATTCCATTTATTATTGGTGGTATTTTTGGCGTCATTTCCGTCTATTTACGAAAATTTTTATCTGAAACACCAATTTTTAAGGAATTAGCTGCCCGTAAAGCTTTAGAAAAAAGTATTCCCGTTGTGACTGTTATAAAAAAACATAAAAAAGCTTGTTTAATTGTCGCTTTATTAACTTGGTCATTATCAACCGCAATTATGGTTGGTATTTTAATCACTCCTGGACGTATCGTAGGTGGTATGTATCATTTTGCTAATCTTGATTGGCGTATTGGTGGGTGTATTGCTGCTTTAACATTATCAATTGGCTGTGTTATTTCTGGTTGGTTAGATGATAAATTAGGAACAGCAAAAACCGTTATCGTGACTTGGGGAGGATTAGCAATAGCCAGTATCTATTTTTATAGTTCATTAAGCGCAGATATGTCATTAACAAAACTTTATTCGATTTGGGCAGTATTTGGCTTATTTATTGGATCCATCGCCATGACTCCAATTATAGGTACGAGAACGTTTCCCCCCGCTATTCGTTATTCTGGGTTATCATTATCATATAATTTAGCTTATGCGCTATTTAGTGCAATCACACCGACTTTAACGATCTATTTATTAAGTCCTGATCATATTTTAGGTGAATATAGTTATCTTGGTGCAGGTATTTATATCTCAGCTGTAGCTTTACTTGCGGTTTTAGTTGGGTTTTCTCAGCTAGCCCAAAAGGGTTGGCAAAATAACACAGCTAATTAATCCGCCAATTAATCAAGATACCAAATAGAAACAGGGCAATTGCCCTGTTTTTTAGTTCAAGATATGATGAATCTTTAATGTATTAACACAAATACATTAGCGCATTGTAACAAACTCTTCTGCCGCTGTTGGGTGAATAGCAACAGTGTTATCAAAGTCTTTTTTAGTTGCACCCATTTTTAGTGCTACAGCAAACCCTTGTAACATTTCGTCCATACCATACCCTATACCATGTATTCCAACAATTTTTTCGTCAGGCCCCACACAAACCAGCTTCATTCGACAAGGTTGGCGGTGACTTGTGACAGCCGTATACATAGTCGTAAAGCTTGAGGTGTAAACTTTAACGTTTTCATCACCGTATTCTAAAATCGCTTGCGGTTCGGTTAAGCCTACAGTACCAATTGCTGGATGCGTAAATACCACTGTTGGAATATTAGTATAATCTAAATGTTCATCAGGTTTGTTATTAAACAATCTTTCCGATAAACGACGCCCAGCCGCAACAGCAACAGGTGTTAAAGCCATTGCGCCAGTATCATCACCAACAGAATAAATGCCAGGTACGTTAGTATTTTGGAATTTATCGACAATAACAAATCCGTTATCATTAACGTCAATACCTGCAGCAGATAAGTTCATATCCTGTGTAGCGGGTTCACGACCTATTGCCCAAATTAGACAATCAACCGTATAACTTTCGCCATTTTCAAGGGTTAAGGTTAAACTATCATCGCTATTTTTAGCAACTGATTGTGGAATAGCAAATGTGTGTAGATGCTGTCCTTCTTCCGTTATCACTTCCATTAAAGTTTTAATAATCAACGGATCAAACGATCTTAATGGTGTTGCTTGACGAATAAATTGGTGAGTTTCTGCCCCTAATGCATGCACAACCCCTGCAATTTCACAAGCAATATACCCTGCCCCAACCACAGCAACGCGTTTAGGTAAAGATTTTAATGCAAAAAAACCATCAGAGGTAATACCATATTCTGCACCTGGGATAGTTGGAATTGTCGGTTTACCGCCTACTGCAATTAAAATGTGGTCGGCACTGTAATGTTCACCATTAACTTCGATTGTATGTGCATCAACAAATTTAGCATAACCATATATGATATCAACATTGTTATTAGTTAAAACACGATCATAGGATTGGTGAATACGATCGATATAGGCATTTCGGCTATCAAGTAATTTATCCCAATTAAATTGATTAATTGTCGTATCAAAACCGTAGTCCGGACCGTAGTGATTAATTGCTTCGGCGATTTGTGCACCATACCACATCACTTTTTTAGGTACACAACCTACGTTAACACATGTTCCACCTAACAATTTTGCTTCTATAATTGCACATTTTTTACCATATGACGCTGCTCGGTTCACTGATGCGATACCGCCACTTCCACCGCCAATCGCTATATAATCATAATGTTTGGTCATTAAATATCCTCTGTAATCGTTCTCCCAAATTAAGTAATAGCTTTGCACAAAGTTAATAATAAAAAAAGCGTTAATTATAAAATTTAATAATAGATTTTAACGATTGATCTTAGGTATATTGAATAAAAAACCATTTTATTAGGGCGTTAGGTATAAAAGCTCTTAATTGTCAGCCTATCAGGGGGAGTAATATTAAAATGAAAAGCAAGTATAAAACATTTGATTGGTGTAACCCACGCTAGACTAATCGGTTACTTGATTCAGTAACCGATTTTGTCGAAGAAAGTTAGCGATTTTTAATGGCATTAATAATGTTGGTGGTTGAGCAACCATCTTCAAAATTGAGGACTTTGACTGTGCCACCCGCAGCAGTGACTTCTTTGCCTCCCGCAATATCTTCAGGTTTATAATCACCGCCTTTGACTAATACATCTGGCAGGATGTTGGCAATAAGTCGTTGTGGTGTTTCCTCTTCAAATGGAACAACCCAATCAACTGAATTGAGTGCACCCAGAACAATCATGCGTTGCATAAGTGGATTAATGGGTCTTGATTCACCTTTTAATTGTTTTACCGATGCATCACTGTTAACAGCAACGATGAGACGATCGCCCAGTTTTCTTGCATTAGCAAGGTAAGATACATGTCCTGCATGCAGGATATCAAAACAACCATTGGTCATCACAATTTTTTCACCACGCATGCGAGCTTTTTTTACTTCTTCTTTAAGCTCATCTTCAGTCATTACCCCAAAACCATCATCGGCACGGGCACGGATAGCGTTGCTAAGTTCAACCTGCGAAACGGTTGATGTACCCAGTTTGCCAACCACAACACCTGCTGCAGCATTGGCGAGAAAACAGCTCTCTTCTAATGATTGACCGGCAGCCAAAGCCGCGGCTAATGTGGCAATGACGGTATCACCTGCTCCCGTTACATCAAACACTTCTTTCGCTTGTGTTGGTAGATGATAAATTGGTTTATTTAATTGCAACAAGGTCATGCCTTTTTCACTACGAGTCACTAATAGTGCTTTTAGATCATATTGCTTAATCAGTTGATGACCTTTTTCAACAATATCTTCTTCTGTTTGGCATCGACCGACTACGGCTTCAAATTCCGACATATTTGGAGTAAGTAACGTCGCGCCTCGGTAACGTTCAAAATCCGTACCTTTAGGATCGACCAATACCGGAACATTTGCTTGATTAGCTTGTTTTATCATGGCTTGTACTGCCGATAGCGCACCTTTGGCATAATCCGATAAGACCAAAACTTTATGTGTTTCTAATGCGGTTTGAATGCGTTCAAGCATGGGAGTAGAATCAACATTACCAAACCCTTCTTCAAAATCAATACGAATTAATTGCTGATTGCGCGATAAAACGCGTAATTTGGTAATAGTCGGATGTGTCGATACTGATACAAAATCACATTGTACTTTATGTTTACTTAATTGTTCATCAAGAATTTTGGCAGGTTCGTCAATACCCGTTAAGCCAATTAAACGTGCATTACCACACAATGAGGTGATATTCATTGCAACATTGGCCGCTCCGCCGGGTCTTTCTTCTAAGGCATCAATTTTGACAACCGGTACGGGCGCTTCGGGCGATATGCGATTAGTGCCTCCATACCAATAGCGATCGAGCATGATATCACCCACAACGAGTACATTAGCACGGTTAAAATCAGGTAATGATGTTTTCATTATGATTAGTTATCCTTACTGGTTATTTAAATCATAGTCATCTATTATTACTTTTCATTTTCATCATCGGATGCAAAAGCATCTTCTTCACTTTCTTCATGTTTACGTGGTTGATAAAAACGTGCAAAGAAAGTTCCGATTTCAAAAAGCAGACAGATAGGTACAGCTAATAAAATTTGAGAAAAGACATCAGGAGGTGTGACAAACATAGCGACAGCAAACACCCCTACAATGATGTACGGGCGTTTTTTCCGTAGGCTTTGAGGTGTAGTTATGCCTGTCCAACAGAGTAATATAATAGCAACAGGAACCTCAAAAGCAAAACCAAATACAATAAAAAGTGTCATCACAAAATCAAGATATTTAGTGATATCAGTATTAATCGCCACATCAATAGGTGCCGTGTGGATAAAAAAGTAAAACGCCAGTGGAAACACTACAAAATAGGCAAAAGCGATGCCAAGATAAAAAAGAACAGTGCTTGATACAATTAATGGCATAACCAAGCGTTTTTCATGCTGATACAACGCTGGAGCAACAAATCCCCAGACTTGGTAAAGTACATAAGGAATTGAGATAAATATTGCCACAACAGCCGTTAATTTAATCGGGGTAAAAAATGGCGCGGCAATATCTGTTGCAATCATACTGCTACCTTGTGGTAACTGACTGATAAGTGGATTTGCCACAATATGATAAATATCATTAGAAAAATAGAGTAAACCACCAAATACGACCAATATACAAATAATACAACGTAGTAGGCGTGTTCTAAGTTCGACAAGATGTCCAATTAAAGGTTGTGTAGCGTCGTCAATCATGATTTATCTTTATCTGAGTGAATTTGAGGATCCAATTGAGTGGCTGAATCGATCTCTTTTTGTAACGATTCTGTTACGCGTTTTAAGTCATCAATTGATTCTTGAATTTCTGGAGTTAGTGCTTTTAAACCACTTTGTTCAGCCTTTTTTAAACTGTCTTGCAACTCTTGCAATTTTAGTTCTTTATTTAATTCCAGTTGCACTGTTGCTGACATACGGCGCAGTACTTTTATCCAACCAGCAACAGTTTTAATAGCAACAGGTAATCGTTCTGGCCCTAATACCACCAGTCCAATAATTAATACTAATAATAGTTGACCAAAACTAATGTCAAACACGTGTTACTCTTTTTTAGAATTATTGTCATCAGTCGAATTAAGATTTTCAACTTTCGCTGAATTACTGCTCGCTGGTTTATCATCGTCATCATTCATGGCTTTTTTAAAGCCTTTAATTGATGCACCAAGGTCAGAGCCCAATGAGCGTAACTTTTTAGTTCCAAATAATAACACAACAACAGCAATTAATATGAGTAGTTGGGGCAAGCTTGGCATCATGATATCTATCTCCAATAAAGTTGAGATTTAAATTATACACTTAAATAATAAGATTCCAACAGTAACGATTAATGAATAATAAGCAATGCAATACCCACAACACCAACTAGAGTAAGTATTGTCATTAAATATTGCTGACATCTTTTACTTTGTTGTAACTCTTGTTTAATTTGTTTTAATTGGGTATTCATCTGTTTGGTTATTCGCTCATAATCATTCAATTTTGCTGGTAACTGAGGCAAAATGGTACGCCACTGCGGTAGTGAAGACCATGCTTGTTGCAATAGCTTTTGCGCACTATATTTATCTTCATACCATTTTTCTAAAAATGGTTTGGCAGTTTGCCATAAATCAAGTTCAGGATAAAGCTGGCGACCCAATCCTTCAATATAAAATAGCGTTTTTTCAAGCAGTATTAATTGTGGTTGGATATCCATCTCAAATTGCCGAGCTACCTCAAATAATTGCAATAAAATGTGTGAAAATGATATTTCGGCCAGTGGTTTAGCAAAAGCAGGCTCACAGACATTTCGCATTGCCCTTTCAAGAGCTACAATATCAGTTGTTTCAGGTACCCAGCCAGAAGCAATATAGGTTTCCGCTATTTTTCGATAATCGCGATTAAAAAAAGCTAAGAAGTTTTCAGCAAGATAACGTTGATCATCATTACTTAATATGCCAACAATTGCACAATCAATCCCGATGTAACGTGGATCGTTAGGATCGGAGATATCAACAAAAATATTACCTGGGTGCATATCCGCATGGAAAAAGTTATCACGAAAGACTTGAGTAAAGAAAGCTTGAACACCGCGCTGGGCAAGTAATTTCATATCGACATTATGTTGTTTAAGTTGCTCAATATTGGCAATAGGAACCCCTTTCACTCGTTCTTCAACAAGGATGTTCTTACGGCATAACTCTTGATATACATAAGGAATATATAAAATATTACTATTGATAAAATTTTCTCGTAATCTAGCAGTATTATAAGCCTCTTGCAGTAAATCAAGCTCTTTTAATAGTGTTGATTCATAATCTCGGACAATTTCAACAGCACGCAGTTTCTCACCAAATTTTATACGTTTAGTAAATTGTTTTGCGACCCAATGCATCAAACCAATATCGGCTTGAATTGCTGGCATAATATTAGGACGTAATACCTTGATTACGATTTCGGCTTGACTATGTTTTAATGTAGCCGTATGCACTTGAGCTATCGATGCTGACGCTAATGGTTTTTCATCGAAATTAGCAAAATAATAGTCGATGGGTTGTTCGAGTGCTTGTTCAATAAGTTGTTTAGCAATTTTACCATCAAAAGGATCGACCTGATCTTGCAATTTTGCTAATGCATTCGCAATATCTTTGGGTAACACATCACGCCGAGTTGAGATCATCTGCCCAAATTTTATCCAAACCGGTCCTAACTCCTGTAAAGCTTGACGTAAACGTTCACCAATTGGTTGTTGCTTGGCTTTCGGTTTCACCCAAAATAGACAAAGCAATAAAAAACGTAGCCATTTTGATAAACGATGTGCTGGCAAAAGCTCATTCAAACGATAAGCATGAAATACTGTTAATATTTTATAAATTCGAAAAAATGTCATTATTTGTCATCGCTTCAAAATTTAAAGCCGGTATGTAATGCTACAATCCCACCAGTCATATTGTGATATTTAACATCGACAAAACCTGCATCTTCCATCATTTTTTTTAATGTATTTTGATTTGGATGCATGCGGATTGATTCTGCTAAATAGCGATAGCTATCAGAATCATTAGCCACAATTTTGCCCATTAATGGTAACATGGTAAAGGAATAAAGATCATAAGCTTTATTTAGAATTTTGTATTGTGGTTTAGAGAATTCCAGAATGAGTAAACGCCCACCAGGCTTTAATACTCGCCACATAGATCGTAATGCTTTATCTTTATCAGTAACATTGCGAAGACCAAACGAAATGGTAATACAATCAAAATAGTTATCCGCAAAAGGTAGTTCTTCAGCATTAGCCTGTACATATTCGATATTTTTAAATAGGCCTTTGTCGCGCAATTTATCACGTCCAACTTTTAACATGGATTCATTGATATCTGCCAAGACAACTAAGCCATTATCACCAACAAGTTGAGAAAATTTTGCGGTTAAATCACCTGTTCCACCAGCAAGGTCTAACACTTTTTGGCCTTTGCGCACACTACTATATTCAATAGTGATTTTTTTCCAAATACGATGAATACCAAATGACATTAAATCATTCATTACATCATATTTATCCGCAACAGAATGAAATACATCAGCGACACGTTTAACTTTTTCTTCTTTTAAAACTTGCCGATAACCAAAATCAATTTTTTCTTGATTTGTATTATCTTGATTGTCAGGTGATTGAGACATAAAAATTTACCTATCACAAATATTTAGCTTATTTTAGCATAAGCATGAATAAATGTGATGAACTAAATCAATAATGCTTCAACCATCTTACTTACAGTTTCAAAATGTTGTGTAGGAGTATGATTAGGATCGAGATCTTCTTGATGAATCACTAAATCAAAATGATAACTGTCTTTCAGCCCTTTCAATACTTGATCTTCTTTTTCAAAAATCTGTGTGTAATATTGAGCTAACGTATCAAAGTCAATCGTTGTGAAAAGCAGTTTATTGCTATTTTCCACTGCTCTTGAGAGTCGTTCCACATGTAAAATCGCAATGCGAATATAATCAGTTTCACTAAGATAACGTTGATTATATGGAGTTGAAATCTCTCGATCTATATAGTTAATGTAACCGTTACTGACATGTTGTGTATTATAAATATTGGCCAGTTGTAGCGATAAATCATTGAATTTACCTTGGCCAATAATTGCAACTTTTTTGACAAAAAAGGGTTTAGCCGCATCAGCAATAAATGACCAATTTTTATAAGGATTCTCGCGAACTTGTGTCGCGCTGATGTTCATAAAATTACGATCAGCATCAACAATAATTACTGGGCAATCGAAATAGAATTCATAATTTTTGACATCTTGTGGATCACTGGTGAACACAACATTTGGTTTAATTTTATGCTTAGATAAAAGCTGTTTAACACGGTCACTCCAATCTTTCCAGCCATTAGGATAGGATTTAATGCCCGCTTCATCTAAAATATGTATATGAATATTATGACGATCTTTAAATGTTTCTTTCAACCATGAGAAACGATCGCTAACTTGGGGTTGTCTTGGTAGATGGCTTTTATCAAAAAGCTCTTTATCTCGTATTGCTTCACAGCCCAAAAAAATATGCAGTTCATCAACTTGTGTCATCGCTTTTTCAATTAAATAGATATGACCACAATGTAAGGGATAAAACTTACCAAAAATTAAACCAACTTTGTACTCAGATGCCATAACAAATACCAATACATTTATATGCTTTACTTGCAACAATGTACAGAAAAAAAAAGCAATTTCTAATCAAATGATGCTATTGAATGTATTTCACCAAAAAACTTTTCAAAGTTTTCAGTGTAACAACATGATAATATTTAATAAAATTATAATTCAATATTTTTATAAATTTGATAATAAAATTCCAGTAGCAACTGAAATATTTAGTGCTGGCATATTATCATTACCTTTCAAATGTACAACGACATCAGCACAGTTAACAAGTTTCATATTAATTTGCTGAAAAATAACTAAAGCAACCTTTTTATTAAATTGAACTTTATGTAATTCGCTCGAAGCAACCGATTTGGTTTGACAAGGTAGTAAAGCAACAATTTGATAACCTTGTTGCTTTAACATATCAAGCGAAGCAACAAAATCATCACTTTTAATGGATTCAACTGCTTCTATACCGCCCTCAGCAACTCGCATTGCAGCACCACTATCAAGCAGATTTGTTTGACGTAACATGACAGCATTTACACGATAAAAAGCTGCGCTCCTTATTAATCCACCTAAATTATGCGGATTATTAACATCATCAATCGCTAAAATACAATCCTTATCGGCATCACTTTTTTGTTCTAAATAATTTAATAAGTTTAATGGAATACGTTTTTTAACAATCAAACAAACTCCACCATGATGCTGTGTTTGGGTTATTTTATTAAGCTGTTCATCAGAAACAATATCATAACCTAAACGCTCTTGAACTAACCAATTGATTAACTCTTTAAACTGATAAGTCATCTCTTGGATAATAAACAATTTTACAATAGCACTGCGTCGATGTTTGAATACCGCTTTACAGCTATTTTCGCTGTAAACTAAAGTTTCTTCTTTACGTTGTCGATATCCGTCATAACCAAATGTCGGTGTTTGATCATTGGCACGTACTTTCTTCTGCCATGGTGAATCGTGTTCAATTTCTGATGGAGATCGATTTAATTCAATAACAATACTTTTTTTTGCAAACCTTGGTCTATCACTGCGTGCTTGAAAAGTTTCAATACGGTCATTACGATCACGCTTCGGTTTAGACTGAAATGCATCATTTTTACGCTTATCTTTCCATCCAGTTGATTTTTCTTTATTAGCACGAGAGTGTTTTTTAGGCTCGCTATGTTTAGCGTAAAAAATAGTTGGTTTACTTTTTTCAGTATTGTCGGTCATATCAATCTCACAATTAATCGGTTATCGCGTTCGGATGGTTGGAGCTATCTTATCTAATACACCATTAACAAATTTATGGCTATCAGCTGCACCGAATGTTTTAGTCAAGTCTATCGCTTCGTTTATCACAACTTTATAAGGTACATCTTGACGTTTCATTAATTCATAAAGTGCAATGCGTAATATGGCAAGTTCTACTTGACCTAGCTCTTCGACTTTACGTTCAGTGAGATAAGGAGCCATTTTTTCGTCTAATTCCGCAGTGTTTTTAGCAACACCATGTAATAGTTCTCGAAAATACTTAGTATCAACACCTTTCATGTCTTGTTCTGCAATAAAACTGGTCTCAACATCAGCAAGATCGTTTCTAGAAACTTGCCAAGAGTAAATGGCCTGTACCGCACACTCTCTTGCTCGACGACGAGGATTAACTAATGCCACTAAATTACTCCTTAATTGCTTTGATAATATTTAGCATTTCTAATGCAGTTAACGCTGCTTCGGCACCTTTATTGCCAGCTTTTGTACCTGCACGTTCAATAGCTTGTTCAATAGATTCGGTTGTTAAAATACCAAATCCCACCGGAATGGTATGATCCAAACTTGCATTTAATAATCCAGAACTCGATTCACCTGCAACAAAGTCAAAATGAGCTGTGCTACCTCGAATAACCGTACCTAACGCCACAATTGCATCGTATTTTTTTGATTGCGCTGCAACTTTAGCGGTTAAGGGAATTTCGTAAGCACCTGGCACCCAAATTATGGTAATGTTTTTTTCGTCAACTTGACCAATACGAGTCAACGCATCGACAGCACCATTGACCAAACTTTCGTTAATAAATTGATTAAATCGAGCCACAATAATGGCAACTTTAGCATTGGGTGCTGCAACTTGACCTGTAACAGTTTGCATGTTAATTCCTTATTTATTGATTTTAAATGCAATTTCACTATGTTTATTTGTGAAAATTTTCCTGTAAAATTGTATCACAAATTAACGGCTTATCCTATTGGCAAATAACGCTTCGAACAAGCTTTATCTAACAATTTATTGGTAAAAGAAATACAAATATTTTGTCTATTAATGCACAATAATTTCTTATTACACGTTAATATAAAAAATTTATGCAATTAATCAGCTAATTTTCTCAATTCCTCTTCTTTTTTATTTAAACGTATGCCTTACCTGAAACTTTTTTACAAAATTTGTAATTTAATTTTTATTATCGCTTGCAAGCAGTTAGGAAAAAACTACAATGGTGATAAAGCTTTTTTAATTACGAGGTAGGACTGATGTATATTGACAATATTCGAAACGAATTAACCCAAGCAATTGATGTACTAACAAAATTTGTTTCGGATGAAAAAAATCTTAAAGCTATTCAACAAGCAGCGGTATTAATTGCCAATTCATTTAAGCAAGGCGGTAAAGTATTGTCGTGTGGTAATGGCGGTTCTCATTGTGATGCCATGCACTTTGCTGAAGAGTTAACGGGTCGTTTTCGTGATAATCGTCCTTCCTATCCAGCAATTGCAATATCGGATGTAAGCCATATTTCATGTGTAGGTAATGATTATGGATTTGATTACATTTTTTCACGCTATGTTGAAGGTGTGGGTAACAAAGGCGATGTGTTACTCGGTATTTCAACATCAGGCAATTCAACCAATGTCATTAAAGCCATTGAAGCGGCTAAACAAAAAGGCATGAAGATCATTACACTAACGGGCAAAGATGGCGGTAAGATGAATGGGCTTGCCGATGTGGATATCCGTGTTCCACATTTTGGCTACGCTGATCGCGTACAAGAAATCCATATTAAAGTTATCCATATCCTTATTTTGCTTATTGAAAAAGAGATGGCCAAATAAAATGTGTGAACTATTGGGTATGAGCGCTAACGTGCCAACGGATATCTGTTTTAGTTTTACCAGTTTAATTAAACGAGGTGGGGATAAAGGTCCCCATAAAGATGGCTGGGGAATCACGTTCTATGAAGGAAAAGGTTGCCGAACATTCAAAGACCCTGAACCTTGTAGTTACTCAGCAATCGCCAAAATGGTTCAAGAGTATCCAATTAAGTCTAAGGCGGTAGTTGCACATATTCGACAAGCAAATCGTGGCGGAGTCGCACTTGAAAATACCCATCCATTCACGCGTCAGTTGTGGGGAAAAAATTGGACTTTTGCCCACAATGGTCAATTAACTGATTACCAAAATCTGGATACAGGCCTTTTTCAACCCGTAGGTGAAACAGACAGCGAGTATGCTTTTTGTTACTTAATTAACCAACTGCATCAAACGTATCCACAGCAACCTACTGATGACTTAGCCTTATTTCACTTTATAAAGCTTTGTGCTGATAATCTCAGTAAGCTAGGAATATTTAATATGTTACTTTCTGATGGGCAATTTGTCTTTGCTTACTGTACCACCAATCTACATTGGATAACCCGTAGAGCTCCCTTTGGCAAAGCAAAACTTCTTGATGAAGATGTAGAAATTGATTTTCAAAAACATACAACACCTGATGATGTAGTAACCATTATTTCGACTTTACCTTTAACATCAAATGAGACTTGGAATAAACTTAACACAAATGAAGCAATCTTGTTTAAAAACGGTGAAATCAACCAATCTTTTTCATCTTAATGCGAACCATTGGCGGTTCGTCTTTAAATAAGTACTGTAAATACACTAATGTTAATAGACCAATAAAGGTTAATATAATCCAAGGTAGGTGTGGAAAACCAATCTCTATTGCAATATCATAAAGCCATCCCGCACCGGTATAACCAATAAATCCGCCTAGAGCCAGCCCCAACCGACTAAACCCCATGTAACTGCCTTTAGCTTTAGGGTTTGTTAAAACCGTTGATAAAGTTTCTCTGGCTGGTTCAGCAACAATTGCCCCTAAATAAAAGAGTGCAATTAGTGTTAAAAGCATGGATAAATGTGCAGTAAAACCGATAATGATAAAAGCAAATGACATCAAGAACAGACCGAATTTAAGACGTTGATCCAATCTAAAATATTTTTCACTTAAACGCGCAAGTGGATAAAGTAATACCAGTGAAATACCAGCTTGAATTGCATACATCCATTTTACATAACTAGGGCTACCAGATACTTGGGTTATAGTGAGCGGTAACATCAACATTATCTGTACCCATAACACATAATAACCAGTTAAAGTAAGCACATAACGGGTAAATTTTTTATCTTTAACAACCATTTTCATACCATTGATAATTGGCGTTTTACCTATGGCTATGTGGTAAGCAGGCAAAAAGAAAATATTAAAAATACCACACAAGAAGAAAATAAAAGCCCCACACCAACAGACTAAATGGAAGTCATAATCAATTAAAATCCCACCAATAAGCGCACCAATAACTGCACCTGCATTATCTTGTATCATTAATAGCGAAATAAATTTACCTCGCTCATGTGGACGAGTGAATTTAATGGTCAATCCCATACGAGGAGGATCAAAAAGTAATCCTCCTAATGCAGAAAGCAAACAAGAAAGTAACAATAGCCAAGGTTCACTAGCAACCGCCATCGAAATAAATCCGACGCAACGCAAAAACATTCCAGTAACAATCATCGGTTTTGCACCAAAACGATCAGCTATCGCGCCACCAATAATTCCAAAACCTTGTTGCACAAATTGTCGAAAACCTAAAGCAAAACCGACAAATAGAGCACTCCATCCGACTTGACTTACAAAATGAGTCGAAACCAGAGGAAAAACGACGTAAAAACCTAAGACAATAAACAAATTATCCAACAACAGTATTTGTCTGCCAGTCTTGCGAATTTGGGATGGTATTGGCATTTACTCAACTCTTTCGGCTAAATAACTTTGATAATCAGGAATTTCGATATCAACTTCTTGCTTAAAAATCGCCGATTGAATTAATGCATTGGCAGTAGCTTGGTTGGTTGCAACTGGAATATTCCAAACTGTTGATAACCGTAATAACGCTTTAACATCTGGATCGTGTGGGACAGCGTTAAGTGGATCCCAAAAGAAGATAAGAATATCAATTTTACCTTCCGCAATTAATGCGCCTATTTGCTGATCACCTCCCATCGGACCACTAAGCATTGGGGTAATATTTAATCCTGTTTCTTTTTTAATTAAGGTGCCCGTTGTCCCTGTTCCACATAAATTATGATGGGCAAGTTCTTCTCGGTTTTTTTGACACCAATTTAATAGTGATTCTTTCAAGTGATCATGCGCAACTAATGCAATATTTTTTTTTGCTGGTAATTTACGAATGGTATAACGCATTTTTGTTGTCCTAATTCTTTATAATTTTTTTAATTTTTTAACAGAGTATGAATTAAAGTGCAAGGGATATTTATTGATCAATTGATAATAAAAAAGGCACCGAAGTGCCTTTTTAGAATTTAACAAGTTACAACCAATTAGAATTGATAGATTAAACCAAGTGCAACGGTATCTTTAGTTGTAGCTTTAATTTGTGATTTAGTAAATGCACCGTCTTCGTAAAGAGCACGACGTGCACCAATATCATCTTTATCTAACAAGTTGATTTTGTAATCAATGATAGCTTGTAGGTTTTTGTTGAAATCATAAGTTAGACCAACATCAACATATTTAGCTAGGTCATTACCTTTAAGGCCTGCATCACTTGTTAAGCTAGATGCATCTTTAACTTTATGTTGGATATAAGCTAAAGATGGAGTTAAACGACCAACTTCAAAGTCGATACCATATTGTGCTACAAACTCAAAACCTTTAGTTTTTAAATCATCCGCACGACGCTCTGTTGTAGCATTGTCCCAACCATATTTTTGTTTGCCTTCAATATATAGTGCAGCTAAATAAACATTATTGTTGTCGTATTTAACACCTGCTGACCATGATTTAGCATCTCTATGACCGCCTGTTTGTGCATAACCAGCACCAACAGATAGACCAGTGTCAAGCACATCCCAATCTACTACAGAACCCCATGCTTCGGCACTGTTGTGACCATTTCGAGCATGTTCATTGAAATGACTAGTTGAACTATTATCACCATTGTCAGCATATTGGACAGCAAAGCGTAAACCATTAACTAGACCGAAGAAATCTGAGTTACGGTAAGTTGCTACAGCTTTAGTACGTGCAGTTAAAGCATAAAGATCATTATCTGATGCATCGCCACCAAATTCAGGTAAAACATCGGTATATGAAGTTAAGGTTTTTAACACGCCATCATTACGACCATAATCGAATGAACCGAAATCACCAAAGTTCAAACCTGCAAATGCATAACGAGTTTCGTTATCTGCATTTTTGCCAGTTTTTGCTTCATATTCCCAACGACCATAACCCGTTAAACTATCAGTAACTTGAGTTTGTCCTGACATGCCTAAACGAGCGGTAGTTTTGTCACCTTCGCCTGTTTGGTTGTCGCGATCAGTAATATAGTTTAAAGCATAAACTCGACCATAGAAGTCAACTTTATTACCATCTTTGTTCCATACTTCAATAGAAGCGTTAGCTGTACCTGCAATTAAAAGCGCAGGGATTGCGATTGCTAATAGATTACGTTTCATTTTGTTACCCTCGTAGGTATATTTTATTATTAAAGAAGCAAACTACTTTGCTCTGGATTTAATAATTAACTACTAAAAATAGCAATTATATTATTAAGGTGATATCTATTTTAATTTTTATAAAATAGATTTTAATCGTATACACTATCTATTTAACAATGTTCTTAAGATTAAATCTGAGTTTTTGCGATTATTTTAATATTTAATATTAAATTTTTTAAACATTAAATGTTTTTTGCTCAAAAAGAAATTTTTTAGGTATTAAAAAAGGCACCTAAGTGCCTTTTTATAAGAGGTAAGAGATTAGAATTGGTAAATTAAACCAACGCCTAACACATCTTTTGTACCTGGTTTGTTCCCGTGTTTACCACGTGGAGTTTCAGTATTCCAATCCGCACCGATATCTTTATGATCTAATAAATTGAATTTATATTCAACAATTGCACTAAAGTTTTTGTTTAAATCGTAAGTTGCACCTAAAGACACATATTTAGCTACAGGTGAATTAAATCCTGATTCATAATCATGGATATTACCAGTATAGTCATGCACAGAATCTGCTTTAAGTTTATGTTGAACATAAGCTAAAGATGGAGTTAAACGACCCACTTCTAAATCGATACCATATTGAGCAACTAATTCAAAGCCTCTGAGTTTAAGATCACGATCTTTATCAATACCATTTACTGTTACAGTATCGCCTCTTTTTAATTTACTTTGGAAGTAGTTAGCACCTAAATATAAATCATAGTTTTCATATTTAAGACCAGCCGCCCAAGTATTATGACGAGTATTGCTCTGAGTCGATTGAGCATAACCTGCTCCAGCAGTCAAACCTGTATCAAAAATACGCCATTGCAAGTTTGCGCCGTAAGCTTCTCTTGAATTACCTTTGATACCGTCTACAGTAGTAGAATTATCACCATTATCTGCATATTGTAAAGCAAAGCTGATGTCATCAGTTAAACCAAAGAAGTTGTTGTTACGATAAGTTGCTACCGCTTTAGTACGTGAAGAAAGTACGTTCCAAGCGTTATTTGCTGCGTCACCACCAAATTGTGGTAATACGTCAGTATAAGCAGTGATTGCTTTTAACACACCATCGTTACGACCATAATCGAATGAACCTAAGTCACCAAAATTTAAACCTGCAAATGCATAACGAACTTCATTATCAGAATTTTTACCTGCTTTCGCTTCATACTCCCAACGACCGTAGCCTACTAGGCTATCAGTGATTTGAGTTTGACCAGACATACCTAGACGAGCTGAAGTATCATCACCTTCATCTTTTTGACCACGGTCAGTGATGTTGTTCGCTGCTTTTACTCGACCATAAAAGTCAACTTTGTTGCCGTCTTTGTTCCATACTTCAATAGAAGCGTTTGCACCAGCTGCAACTAAAAGTGCAGGGATTGCGATTGCTAATAGATTACGTTTCATTTTTTACCCTCATGGTTATTTTAATACTGACACAGTCCATAGGATTTGAGTCAATTTCAACTACAATGATTATTCATCCAAAAATAATATTTTTATCTATTATTTTTATCTAATTTTCATAGTAGTGTAAATTATGTATAAATTTTACTTAAAATCAAGTGAACTTTTCGTTAAACAGGATGTCTAAGACTAAAAGAGGGTTCGTTTGGATAATTTTTGTACTTTTTTTGAATTTCGATTAAGCTTTATTCATCTAAACCAACTTAATATCGGTTTAGATGAATAAAATACAATCAGTTTAGAAATTTGCGTTACGCGGTGTTCTTGGGAATGGAATAACATCTCGGACATTTTGTACACCGGTGACATAGACAATTAAGCGTTCAAACCCCAGACCAAAACCAGAGTGAGGGACTGTGCCATAGCGACGTAAATCACGATACCACCAGTAATCTTCTTTTTTAAGGCCCATTTCGTCCATTCGTTTATCTAGCATATCTAAGCGTTCTTCACGTTGTGAACCACCAATAATTTCGCCAATGCCTGGGGCTAACACATCCATTGCTGCCACAGTTTTACCATCGTCATTCATACGCATATAAAATGCTTTGATATCTTTAGGGTAGTTTTTAACAACAACAGGCGCTTTAAAATGTTGCTCAGCTAAATAACGTTCATGTTCTGAAGCTAAATCAATACCCCAACTCACTGGATTTTCAAATTTGGCATCACAATTTTGTAAAATAGTAATTGCATCAGTATAATCAACTTGTGCAAAATCGGCACTTATAAAATTTTCTAGCCGAGTAATCGCATCTTTATCAATATGCTGAGCAAAAAATTGCATATCGTCAGCACGTTTTTCAAGTACTGTCTTAAATACATATTTCAGCATGTCTTCAGCTAGCTTGGCGTTGTCATCAAGATCAGCAAATGCAACTTCAGGCTCCATCATCCAGAATTCGGCTAAATGACGCGTAGTATTTGAGTTTTCAGCTCTAAACGTTGGACCAAAAGTATAGACTTTAGAAAGCGCACATGCATAAGTTTCAGCATTTAATTGACCTGATACTGTTAAAAACGCTTCTTTACCAAAAAAGTCTTTATCGTAATCAATTTTATCATTATCGTTTTTTGGCAGATTCAGCATATCAAGCGTTGAAACTCGAAACATCTCGCCTGCACCTTCAGTATCCGATGCCGTAATAATTGGCGTAGAAAGCCAAAAAAAGCCACGTTCATCAAAAAATTGATGAATAGCTTGAGCAAGCGTATGACGAACACGTGTAATTGCACCCACAATATTGGTTCTTGCACGTAAGTGGGCAACTTCACGCAGATATTCTATTGAGTGACGTTTAGCCGCCATAGGATAAGTTTCAGGATCATCCACAAAGCCATACACATCAACCTGTGTTGCTTGTAATTCGTATTTTTGCCCCTGTCCTGGTGATTCGACAACTTTACCTGTAACTTTAACCGAACAACCAGCAGTTAAGCGCAAAATATCTTGTTCATAATTAGGTAAATTATTTTCGATAACAGCTTGAATCGGCGAAAAGCAAGAGCCATCATAAACTGCTAGAAATGAAATACCTGCTTTAGAATCACGGCGAGTTCTCACCCAACCTTGAACGGAAATGGTGCTTCCAACGGCGATTTTGCCTTGTAACACATCAACAATAGGTGCAACTGAATTCATTTTAATTATCCATCTCTACATTAATTTGTTTAAATAAATTTTAAGTAATACTGATATATTTTAATGATTTCCCATAATAAAATGGAATCAATACCCAATTAAAAAATTTTTATACGGATTTACTTTTATAAGATTAATAATAATTTATTATTAATATTTAACATTGAAAGTTCGTTTTAACTCATCAATAAAATCTAAATCTTGAGATATTGTTTTACCTGGACTATCAGATAATTTAGCCACTGATTGATTATTGCATTGCGTTAATTTAATCACAATATTCAAAGCTTTGGTATTCGCTTCAGTTGAAGGAATATCACACGCCAAAAAGCCACCAATACCGAATGACAGTTTTACTCGATGATTAAAATGGTTATAAATTTTAATAGCCTTATCAAAATTTAAACTATCAGAAAAAACGAGTAATTTAGTTTTAGGATCTATTCCTAACTGCTGATAATGCGCTATAGCTTTTTCACCCCATTCAATAGAATCACCTGAATCATGGCGAAGTCCTTGATAACAAGAAGCAAAATGATGATCGAAATCACGCAAAAAAGCATCCATGGTAATACAATCAGTTAATGCAATATCTAAATCATGAGGGTACTCGTCTAACCAAACTCGAAGCGCATCTTTTTGACAATCTTTCAAAATTGGACTTAATCGTTGATGCGCTTGGAACCATTCATGAGCTTGTGTGCCAACGGGATTTAATCCCAAACGATAAGCAAGTAAATAGTTGCTAGTGCTATTAAAATTTTGAAAATTATCTTTCAAATAGCTGACAACAGCTTCTTGTACCGCAAACGAATAACGCCGACGCGTACCAAAATCCATTAAATTAAAACCAGACATATCCATATTAGCCGTTTTTTCATTAAATAGAGCTAATTTATCTTTTAGCCTAGCGATTGCTTCTGGCACACCGATTTGTGGTGAACGATCCTTATGTACAATTTCACTGATTACCGCAAGCAGAGGGACTTCCCATAAGATAACATCTAACCATTTACCTTCAATCGAAATTTCAAGTACACCATCTTCGTTTTTAATGGTGAGTAAATCACTATTGAAGCGCCAATCTTTAAGCCAATTTAAATAGTCGGATTTAAAAAATGGAATACCAGATAAATAGTTAAATTCATCATCTGTAAGCGATAACGATTCCATTAATTTAACTTGATACAATATTTCATCAGCATAATGCCCTAATAAATCATCACTTCGACAACGGAACTGCGCAACAACGGTTGCATCTGGGTAATGATGAAAAACGGCTTGTTGCATATGCAATTTATATGCATCAGTATCTAAAATTGATGTAATTATTGCTGGTAACATATGTATCTATTATTACTACTATAAAGAAAATTCCTCAGATTATAGCAGAATAATAGTGAAGATATAGATTAATTATGTAATAAGATTATTTTTAATCAGCTATAATACTATCTAAATAGGATAAAGATTGAATACCAACTAAAAAGGTTACGACAAAAATGAATACCAAAACAGCTGAATTACAACCCATTGCTAAATATCGTCTCGATTATAAAACACCAGATTTTACCATTACAGACATTGATCTTGATTTTGATTTGGCGCCAGAAACAACTACAGTCACTGCTCGTAGCCGTGTTGTGCAAAAAAACCAGCAAGCAAACGATCTCATTTTAGATGGCGAAGACCTTAAGCTCATTTCGATCAACATTAATGAACAACCTTGGCAAGATTATCAAATCACTGAAACAGGTCTAATCATTCAGAATGTTCCAAGCGAATTCACCCTTACCATTGTTAACGAAATTAAGCCAATTGATAATACAGCGCTAGAAGGATTATACGTTTCAGGTGAAGCACTATGCACTCAATGCGAAGCAGAAGGATTTAGACATATCACCTATTATCTTGATCGTCCAGATGTTCTTGCTCGCTTTTCAACTCGAATCACTGCCAATAAACAACAATATCCTTATCTACTTTCTAATGGTAACCGTATTGCACAAGGTGAACTTGCTGACGGTCGTCATTGGGTTCAATGGCAAGACCCTTTCCCTAAACCAGCCTATCTATTTGCATTAGTTGCAGGTGATTTTGACATATTGAGAGATCAATTTACCACTCTATCTAATCGTAAAGTTGATTTAGAAATTTATGTTGATAAAGGTAATTTAGACCGTTCACATTGGGCTATGACGAGCTTAAAAAATTCAATGCGCTGGGATGAAACACGCTTTGGTTTAGAATACGATTTAGATATCTTCATGATTGTTGCGGTTGATTTTTTCAATATGGGCGCAATGGAAAATAAAGGTCTGAATATCTTTAACTCCAAATATGTATTAGCCAAACCAGAAACCGCAACCGATACAGACTATTTGGGTATTGAGGGAGTAATTGGTCACGAATATTTTCACAATTGGACTGGCGATCGGGTCACTTGTCGAGATTGGTTCCAACTTAGCTTAAAAGAAGGATTAACGGTGTTTCGAGATCAAGAATTCAGTTCTGACATGGGTTCAAGAGCCGTTAAACGTATTGATGACGTTAAATTAATGCGCACTGTACAGTTTGCCGAAGATGCAAGTCCGATGTCACACCCTATTCGCCCTGACCAAGTTATTGAGATGAATAATTTTTACACGGTAACCGTGTATGAGAAAGGCGCAGAAGTGATTCGTATGATGCATACTCTATTAGGCGAAGACAAATTCCAAGCGGGTATGAAGCTCTATTTTGAACGTCATGACGGTAGCGCAGCAACATGTGATGATTTTGTAGCAGCAATGCAAGATGCATCAGGAATCGATTTAACTCAATTCAAATTATGGTATAGTCAATCAGGAACACCAGAATTAACTGTTACTGATAGTTATGACTCCAAAAATCAGCAATATACTTTAACAGTCGAGCAACATACTCCTGCAACTCAAGATCAAGCGAAAAAACAAGCACTGCATATTCCGCTAAATATTGAATTATATCAACACAATGGTCAAGTGATTACACTACAATATCAAGGTAAACCTATTCACCATGTTTTAAATTTAACTCAGTCTAAACAGCAATTTATTTTTGACCATGTTAATGAAAAACCAATTATTTCACTGTTACGGGATTTTTCAGCACCTGTTAAATTAACTTATGATTATCAAGATGATGATCTTATTTTCTTGATGCAACATGCGACTAATGCTTTTAGTCGTTATGATGCCGCACAAATGTTGTTAGCAAAATATGTACGCTTAAATGTAGCAAATTTCCAAGAAAATCGTGAATTAACACTGCCAGAATCAGTATTAGATGCCTTTAGAGCAGTATTATTATCAGAAACAGCTGATCCAGCTTTAATTGCACAAATTTTGACTTTACCGTCTGAAAACGAATTAGCCAATTTATTTAAGGTCATCGATCCAACAGCTATTTATCAAGTTCGTCAGTTTTTACTAAGTCGTTTTGCCAATGAACTGAACGACGAATTAAATGCTGTTTATTTTAATAATAAAGTCGTTGACTATCATATTGAACATAAAGATATCGCTAAGCGATCACTTAAAAACTGCTGTTTAACTTTATTAGCCTATGCAGATAATAAATCCCATGCCAACACATTAGTAAGTCAGCAATACTATCACGCTAATAACATGACGGATTGCTTAGCTGCTCTAACTGCAGCAGTTAAAGCGCAACTTGATTGTTACAATGAATTGTTAACTGATTTTGATAATAAATGGCATCAAGATGGCTTGGTAATGGATAAATGGTTATCCCTTAATGCAACAAGTCCAGATACCCATGTGCTATCAACCGTGAAGAAATTATTAACTCACCGTTCATTCTCAATGAGTAATCCAAATCGCATTCGTGCATTAATTGGAGCTTTTGTAAATAATAACCCTGTTGCTTTTCATGCTGAAGATGGAAGTGGTTATCATTTCTTAGTTGAAATCTTGACTGAGTTGAACCAAAAAAATCCACAAGTTGCTGCTAGATTAATCGATCCACTGATTCGGTTGAAACGTTATGATGAAAAACGTCAACAACTGATGCGAACAGCGCTTGAAAGATTACTAAAACTTGATAATCTCTCTAAAGATTTATATGAAAAAATTAGTAAAGCTTTAGCAGCATAATCAATAAAACATATCATCCTACATAATTATAGTAGGATGATATGACTTTATTATTCGATGTTTTTTACTAAAACGTATAGGTAACCTCAAACTTTTTGACATTTCTACCTTTTAAAAAATAAGATAACGGACTTTAAATGACAATTACCATAAAAGAAATAACACCTGCTGAGCTAGCACAAAAAATAGAGGCATCTGATAAGTTATTCTTACTTGATGTCCGTGAACCTAATGAAGTTGCCATTTGTAGTATTAATGGATCAACACATATTCCAATGAATCTTATCCCATTATATTTAGATGAAATTCCAGATGGAATTGATATCGTTATTTACTGCCACCGCGGTGTTAGAAGCTTAAATGTGGCTAACTATTTAGCCGAAAATGGTTTTGATAGCGAATATTTATATAATCTCACGGGTGGAATAGACGCTTGGGCGCTCACTATTGATGAACAGATGACAAGGTATTAAAAAGCCCATGACTACATGGGCTGTATGCAACTATATATACTTTATCCTAATGAGAATTTTGATCTATTCCTGAGGCATTACCCAATAACCATTTTGATTATGCTCTTTCATATAATCTTTAAACTGCTGGGATTGATAAATGCGCTTAATATCTTGAGCCCACTGACTGTTTTCATTACCGCCATTCACAACAACCATAATTTCTAAATCAGGAATAATGGTTTCTAAAAGTAACGCTTTATTTGAGTCAATGTTAGCTGAGTAAACGATACTTCCTGGTATCACCGCAAAATCTACTTCGTTCATGACACGAGGTATATTAGCTGAATCCATTTCAACAATATCAATGCCTGCAATATTTTGAGCGATATCATTTTTACTAACGATGATTGGATTAGCATTTTCTTTCAATTTTATCCAACCTGCTTTTTCGAGTAAGTTATAAGAACGGGCTGCATTTGACGCATCTTGTGGAATCGCGACTTTAGCCCCCGCAAACACTTGCTGCAATGAGGTATATTTATTCGAAAATATGGCTGCTGGTACAGACGGCACATGAACCACTGGCTTTAAATTAGCTTTGCGTTGACTATTAAAAACATCCATATAAGCAGTATGCTGAGCGACAGTTAAATCAATACTACCTTCACTTAAAGCCACATCTGATTCAAGTAAATGAGGAAAATTAACTAACTTAACCTTATATCCTTCTGATTCTAATATTGGCTTAACAGCATCTTTAAAAAGATCATTATAGGGACCAGGTGACACACCCATACTAATCTCTTTTTTGGTTTGATTATTAGCTTGCTTGGATGAATCGTTACAAGCATTTATAAAAAATGCAGAACATACGATTAATGCTAATGATAGGTATTTAAATAATTTTTGTTTGATAAAACATATTTTCATGTGAGCTACCCTTTGTAAGCTAGAAACATTAGATACACTCTAACATAGAAAAAATAGTTCATTTATTCCATGTAATTCTATCTTATAACTTTTTGGAATAAGATATAAAAAACGATTATTAGAGAGATAAATATGCCTATGTTACCGTTAATAGTATCAATCATTATTAATCGTTGGATATATTATGAGTCAAACTATCGCAGATACTATTCATCGACTCTTTGTCGAGTTACACCAAAATCCTGAACTTTCTAATCAGGAATTTGAAACAACAAAACGATTAAAATCTTATTTACAACAAGCCAATATACGCATTTTGGAATTAGGCGCTAAAACAGGTGTGATAGCAGAAATAGGCTCCGGTTCACCAGTACTAGCATTACGTGCTGATATTGATGCATTGCCTATCCAAGAACAAACCACGTGTGAATATCGTTCAAAAAATCCAAATGTAATGCATGCCTGTGGGCACGACGTACATACTGCTATTTTAATGGGAGCAGCATACTTACTAAAAGCACATGAAAAAGATTTAAAAGGGACAATTCGTCTACTATTTCAGCCTGCTGAAGAAAATTTTAGTGGTGCATTACACTTTATTGAAATTGGTGCATTAAAGGGAGTTGATGCAATATTAGGGCAACATAATAATCCCAATTTAAGCATAAATCAGATGGCATCATGTGCTGGGCCGTTTTCTGCTAATGTTGACCGTATTGAAATTACTGTTAAAGGTGTAGGTGCGCATGCAGCAAGACCAGAAACAGGGGTTGATCCTATCGTTGTTGGCGCTCAAATAGTTAATGCAGTTCAAACAATATCAAGTCGAAGTGTGAGCGGATTAGATGCGGTTATCGTCAGTATTACCAAATTTCAAGGAGGAAATACTTGGAATGTAATTCCCGAAACGGTAGAAATGGAGGGAACAGTTAGAACGCTCGCACCTGAAATTAGAGCTAAAGTTAAACAGCAGCTAAAAAATATTACTGAAAATATTGCTTCTGCCTTAGGTGCGCAAGCTGAGCTACGCTGGTTTGATGGTCCACCATCCATTATTAATGATGCTAAATGGGTTGACTTTGCCAAACAAATTGCTAAACATGCAAATTATGAAATCGTCGACTTTAAACCTCAACTTGGTGGCGAAGATTTTGCTCATTACTTACATCACGTTCCCGGCGCTTTTATTAACCTTGGTTCACAAAGTCCTTACGCTGTGCATCATCCAAAATTTCAGCTTAATCGAGATATGATAATGCCTGCCGTTAACTAGTTATCTGAACTTGCCAAGCAAGCACTAATTCAATTAGCACAAGATAAAAAAGTAGGTGGTAACTAATGATTAAATTTGAAAATGTATCAAAGCAATATGAGCGCAATGGCATTACTACCCAAGCATTAAATAATATCAATTTAACCATAGCAAAGGGGGATATTTATGGCATTATCGGTTATAGTGGAGCAGGAAAAAGCACACTTGTTCGTTTAATTAACTTTCTTGAAAGACCGACTCAAGGCAGTGTCACAATTCAAAATCAATTACTCAATCAATTATCTAGTCAAGAGTTACGTCAAGTTCGTCGAAAAATCGGCATGATCTTCCAGCACTTTAATTTACTTGAATCAAAAACCGTATTTGAAAATGTTGCTATTCCATTAGTCCTAATCAAAAAAGATAAACAAACGATTAAACAAAAAGTGTATGAATTATTGAAGTTTGTGGGATTAAGAGATAAAGCTAATAGCTATCCTAAAGAGCTATCGGGTGGGCAAAAACAGCGCATAGGTATTGCGCGAGCTTTAGCAAACAATCCAGATATACTGCTGTGCGACGAAGCCACATCAGCGCTTGATCCACAAACGACTCAATCCATTTTAGACTTAATAAAACAAATCAATGAAAAATATAAAATAACCGTTGTATTAATCACTCATGAAATGAGTGTTATTGAACGAATTTGTCACAAAGTTGCCGTCATGGAAAAAGGTAACATCATTGAGCATGGTAATGTGCTTGATGTATTTGGTCACCCGAAACATCACACGACACAAAATTTTGTCAGCTCTGTGATAAACGATCAAATTCCAAGTGGTGTAGTTGAAAATCTATTAAAAATAGAAGGAGACAAAAATAATATCAAATTATTTAAATTGGAGTTTTTAGGACGTTCAGCCTCTGAGCCCGTCATTAATTCACTCATTTTACAACAAAAAGTTATCGTGAATATTTTATTTGCCCATATGTCAGAAATCGAAAAAACGGTTTTAGGCAGTATGTTTGTTCAATTAAAAGGTGAGGATAGTAACATTGACGAAGCGGTGCACTATCTACGTGAACGTGGTGTACAAGTTACCAAAATAAAACAATGGGAGATTAATTAAATGCAAATATTTAATAATATACTTAGTTATTTAAGTACGAATTTTGCCACTACTGTCACCTCTGATCAGTTCATACAAGCATCTTACGAAACCTTGATTATGGTCGTTTTTTCTTTAATATTGGGATCTCTGATTGGCATTCCGCTGGGTATCTGTTTAGTAACCACTCGCCCATCTGGGCTACTTGAAAATAGACGAGTCTATCGCATTATCAACCCAATCATTAATTTAGTGCGTTCATTGCCATTCATTATTTTACTTGTCGCAATTTTGCCTTTAACAAAGTTTATTGTCGGCAGCTCAATTGGTACTACAGCAGCAATTGTTCCACTCACTTTTTATGTTGCCCCTTACATAGCTCGATTAGTGGAAAACTCGTTATTAGACGTAAAAAGCGGTATTATTGAAGCTGCTGAAGCTATGGGCGCAACGCCAATCCAAATAATTTGGCATTTTATGTTACCAGAAGCTTTTAGCTCATTACTTTTAACACTTACAACCGCCACAATTGGCTTAATTGGAGCTACCGCCATGGCAGGTGCTATTGGTGCCGGTGGTATCGGTGATTTAGCTGTCTCATATGGTTATCAACGTTTTGACACGACGGTAACTTACATCTGTGTATTTATTTTGGTTATTGTCATTCAATTTGTACAAAGTACGGGTAACTACTTAGCCCGCAAGGCACGGCATGAATAGCTTAACTAAGCGATAATATATAGAGTAAATTACTTTCATTATTATCTATATTTATTAAACGTCTTTATTATTTAAGTTCTATTACCTAAGTTTAAATACTACTTTATTGCAGATTAATAAACAGTAATGTATGTAAAAAAGTTTCAGGTTAACTATACGTTTGAGTATAAAACAAACAAATAAATTCGTTATAACAGGTTTAAATTAGTAAAAACAGACTCATTGATAATATGTTTAATAGATTTCATTATTAATAAATATCAAGTAAAATAGGCGAAATTTTAATTCTGGTAGTGTAGGAAATCATTGTGACTGACGCATTACAGCAAAATTTGGTCGAAATACACGATATGTCTTTCTATCGTGGAACACGGCCTATTTATAAAAATATGAGTTTGACTGTTCAAAAAGGCAAGATAACCGCTATTATGGGGCCTTCTGGAATTGGTAAAACTACACTATTAAGACTGATTGGTGGACAATTAAAACCACAAACAGGACAAATTTTATTTGATGGTGAAGACATACCAAGCATGTCTCGCTCAAGACTATATGAAGTACGTAAGCGCATGAGTATGCTATTCCAATCAGGCGCGTTATTTACTGACCTATCTGTATTTGATAATGTCGCTTATCCTCTACGCGAACACCTTAAATTACCTGAACCAGTATTACATAACTTGGTATTGATGAAATTACAATCCGTAGGACTTCGCGGTGCAGCAAATATGATGCCCTCTGAATTATCTGGAGGGATGGCTAGACGAGCGGCATTAGCGAGAGCAATTGCGCTTGATCCTGATTTAATCATGTTTGACGAACCTTTTGCTGGACAAGATCCAATTTCAATGGGCGTAATTGTTAAGCTTATTTCTGAAATTAATCAATCGTTAGGATTAACATGCATAGTGGTTAGTCATGATGTAAACGAAGTGTTGAGTATTGCTGATTACGCCTACATTGTAGCAGAACAGCATATTATCGCTGGCGGTACTTCAGAGCAACTACGTGACAATGATGATTTACGAGTTAAACAATTCTTGGAAGGACTTGCAGATGGACCAGTACCTTTTCATTATCCTGCTAATGATTACAAATTGGACCTAAGCAGAGGTATAAAATAATGTTGAATTTACTCGCAAAAATGGGGCAATGGTTTATTAATGTGATCGCCATGATTGGGCGCTCAGGAATGATGCTATTTGGCGCATTGATTGGTCAACCACAATTTAAAAAACAATTCCCATTACTGGTCAAACAATTCTACTTTGTTGGTGTACAATCATTATCCATTATTATCGTGTCAGGTCTGTTTATCGGCATGGTACTAGCGCTACAAGGCTACTTTATTTTAACAACATTTGGGGCTGAAGCCAGTTTAGGGATGTTGGTTGCACTTGCATTGTTACGAGAGTTAGGACCTGTTGTTGCTGGATTACTATTTGCTGGTCGTGCAGGCTCTGCTTTAACAGCTGAAATCGGTCTTATGAAAGCTACCGAGCAGCTATCAAGTATGGAAATGATGGCCGTTGATCCTTTACGCCGCATTATAGCTCCACGGTTCTGGGCAGGATTTTTTAGCATGCCATTTTTAACAGCGATTTTTGTTGCGGTCGGAATCATAGGTGGCGTATTAGTTGGTGTAGATTGGAAAGGGATTGACTCAGGGTTCTTTTGGTCATCCATCCAAAGTAATGTCGATTGGTGGCATGATTTAGGTAACTGTTTTATTAAAAGTTTTGCATTTGCTATTGCCAGTACTTGGATTGCACTTTTTAATGGATACGATTGTGTACCAACATCAGAAGGAATTAGTCGGGCAACAACTAATACAGTTGTTTATTCATCATTAGTTATTTTGGGGTTAGATTTTATTTTAACCGCATTAATGTTTAGTAATTGAGGTCATTAAACATGAGTCGTAAAGTAGAAATTACAGTAGGATTATTTATGGTGCTGGTTATTGTCTCAGTACTATTTTTATGCTTTAGAGTAACTGACCCAACATCTTTTGTTAGTCATAACTCTTATCGAGTCTATGCGCAATTTGATAATATTGGTGGTTTGAAAGTACGTTCACCAATTAAAATTGGTGGGGTTGTTATTGGTCGTGTCAGTAATATTAGCTTAAAAACTACGAACAGTGAAGATTATAAACCATGGGTAACTATGGATTTAGATACTCAATATAATAAAATTCCAAAATTAAGTTCACTTTCAATTAAAACATCAGGTTTATTAGGTGAACAATTTATTGATATCAACTTTGGATTAGATCAAGGCACAATAAATGATATTGATGCTTTAGATGCACCGACATCTACAGCAAATACGGATAGTCATAATCAAGAAGATAATTATCCTTATCTTAAAGATGGTTCTATTATATATAACACAAAACCAGCAGTGGTTATTGAAGATTTAATTGGACAATTTTTATATAGTGCGGGTGGATCATCAGATAAAGACAAAAAACAAGATACTAATGACAGTAAGGAGTAACTATGTTAACCAAATTTAAACAAACCTTTTTTTTAGTACTTACTTTAATGATAAGTGCTACGGCATTTGCAAACGATCCATATCAAGATATGCAAGTTGCAGCAGACAAAATTTTTAACACAATGAAAGCAGAGTCTTCAACACTTAAATCCGATCCGAACAAACTTAAAGATATTGTAAGAACGGATTTACTGCCTTACGTACAAGTTAAATATGCAGGAGCATTAATCTTAGGTAATGCATATAAATCAGCAACTGATGCACAGCGTACAGCTTATTTCAATGCATTTGAAAACTATTTAGTACAAGCATTTGCTCAAGCACTTTCGATGTACAACGGACAAACTTATCAAGTTGAAAAATCAAAAGATTTAGGTGATAAATCACTTGTTTCAATCCGCATATTATTAAATCAGCCAGACAAAAATCAACAACCTATTCGTATTGATTTCCAATGGCGAAAAAATACTGTAACAGGTGAATGGAAAGCCTATGACCTAACTGCGGAAGGGGTAAGCATGGTTACCACTAAACAAAACGAATGGGCAACTGTTCTGCGCCAAAAAGGTATTGATGAATTAACCAAACAATTAAATGATCTATCAAATCGCAATATTGATCCTAACGCTAAATAAAAAGGCTATTTTATAATGTCGCGAATCAAAACAGATAAACAACAAGATGTATTGTACTTACAGGGTGAACTTGATGTTCACTCTTTAAATGATTTATGGACAACGCAAAGCTCTATATTAAATGGTGTTAAATACATTAATTTAGGTGAGCTCACTCGAGTTGATTCTTCAGGACTCGCGACTTTAGTCTATTTTTGTATTAAATATTGTGTAAAGCTAAAAAATATTAATCCACAATTACAAACATTAATCACTTTATATGACTTACAACATGTCATAGATGATTAATATATTGGATTTTTATACTGAAACACCCCCATAACCTGAAACTTTTTTACAAAAATTAAAACGTATAATTTATATTAATGATGAGTATAACTAATGGATAAACAAGAAATTATAAATAAATTAAGAAATTCACTTGAACTTGACGATATTCATGTAATGACTGATGATGGAAGTCATTTTCAAGTTATTGCTGTCGGAGAATTATTTGCCGATCTTAGCCGTGTAAAAAAACAACAAGCTATTTACGCCCCTTTAGCAGAATTTATTAATGATAATCGTATCCATGCGCTATCCATAAAAACTTATACTCCCACTGAATGGCAACGTGAGCGCAAACTAATAGGATTATAAGAATGATTCTTATTAACCCTTGAATAAACGTTTTTTGCCTCAATATTATTTTCTATTAATAGAAAATATCAATGTACATAAGGTATTGCAACATGACTAACCCATTATTAACAAATGCACCATTACCCCTATTTTCGAAGATTAGGCCAGAACATGTTTTACCAGCCATACAAGAAACATTAAAAAATAGCCGAAATACGATCGAAACAGTATTAAAACAAAACAGCCAATATACTTGGGAAAATTTAATTCAACCAATTGATGAAGTGGACGAAAAATTTAGTCGTGCATGGTCACCTGTTAGTCATCTAAACTCGGTCAAAAATAGCCCTAAATTACGTGAAGCTTATGAAGCATGTTTACCATTGCTTTCAGAATTCAGCACTTGGGTTGGTCAACATAAACCTTTATATCAGGCATATAAACAACTCAAAGAAAGTGAACAATACGCCAAACTAACCAAAGCTCAGAAAAAAGTTATTAATAATGCCCTACGTGATTTTGAATTATCAGGCATTGGCCTGCCAGATGAAAAACAGAAACGTTATGGTGAAATTGTTGCGAAACTATCGGAATTATCATCAACCTATAGTAATAACGTATTAGATGCAACGATGGGATGGTCAAAATTAATTACGGATGTTAAAGCCTTATCGGGTCTACCTGAAAGTGCCCTTGCCGCAGCCCAAGAACAGGCTAAAGCTAAAGGTGAAGAAGGATGGTTACTTACTTTAGATATCCCAAGTTATCTTCCCGTGATGACCTATTGTGATAACCGTGATCTACGATTTGAACTCTATCAAGCTTATAATACCCGAGCATCTGATCAAGGTCCAAATGCTGGCAAATGGGATAATACTAAAATCATTCAACAAATTTTGACATTACGCGATGAGCTTGCTCAATTATTAGGATTTAAGACCTATGCAGATCAATCACTTGCGACCAAAATGGCAAAATCCACCACGCAAGTAATGGAATTTCTTACCGACCTAGCTTCTAAAGCCAAACCACAAGGCGAAAAAGAACTTGCTGAACTTAAACGTTACGCTTACGAATTTTTCGGTGCCAGTGATATACAACCATGGGACATCGCTTATTACAGCGAAAAACAAAAACAGCATCTCTACACCATCAATGATGAAGAGTTACGACCATATTTCCCAGAGCAACGTGTAATTAGCGGTTTGTTTGAAGTCGTACATCGAATCTTTGGCATTACCGCGAAAGAGCGCAAAGGTGTTGATGTTTGGGACCCTGAAGTTAAATTCTACGATCTGTATACTGCTAATGGTGAATTAAAAGGTAGCTTCTATCTTGATTTATATGCTCGCGAACATAAACGTGGTGGAGCTTGGATGGATGATTGTATTGGTCGTATGCACTTTGCGGATGGTCATACACAAAATCCTGTTGCTTATTTAACGTGTAATTTTAACCGTCCTATTGGTGATAAACCTGCGTTATTTACCCATAACGAAGTCACTACCCTATTTCATGAATTTGGGCATGGTTTACACCACATGTTAACTGAAATTGAAGTACCGGGTGTTGCAGGTATTAATGGCGTGCCATGGGATGCAGTAGAATTACCAAGTCAATTTTTAGAAAACTGGTGCTGGGAGCCTGAAGCACTTTCGTTTATATCTGGACATTATCAAACTGGTGAGCCATTACCAAAAGAGATGCTAGATAAAATGTTGGATGCTAAAAACTATCAAGCAGCATTATTTATTTTACGTCAATTAGAGTTTGGCTTGTTTGACTTTACGTTACACAGTCAAAAAGATCCGGATATTTTAGAAACACTTAAAAAAGTCCGACAACAAGTAGCAGTGGTTCCAACGGTTGAATGGGGTCGATTTCCACACGCTTTCAGTCATATTTTTGCAGGTGGCTATGCTGCTGGTTACTATAGTTATTTATGGGCAGAAGTATTGTCGGCTGATGCATTTTCACGTTTTGAAGAAGAAGGTATCTTCAATACTAACACGGGTAATGCTTTTCTTGACAATATCTTGTCACAAGGTGGCAGCGATGAACCAATGACGTTATTTAAAAATTTCCGTGGTCGTGAACCACAACTTGAGGCATTGCTTCGTCACTATGGAATTAAGTAATACAGATACTGCTCAGCTAAAGTTATTTGCTGAGCAGTGGTTAGCCACGCATACCGAACTGCCGTTCACTCTTGTAAATCAAAATAATCAACTCGAATTACAAAAAAACGACGAACCCAAATTAGGCTCAATATGCGTCAATTTTGTATCTGGCGCTATGGCACATCGTCGTCAATTTGGCGGAGGACGAGGTGAAGCTATTGCCAAAGCGGTTGGCGTCAAAGGTGAGTATTTACCAACGGTTGTAGATGCTACCGCTGGACTGGGTCGCGACGCATTTGTACTTGCCGCTATTGGTTGTCATGTCACTATGTTTGAACGTCATCCTGTTGTTGCTGCACTGTTAGAAGATGGTCTACAGCGTGCTTATTTAGATGAAAATATTGGTGCTTGGTTACAGCAACATCTACGTCTGATTTATCACTCAAGTATTGATGGGTTATGCACTTACACTCAAAAACCAGATGTGGTCTATCTTGATCCTATGTTTCCTCATCGAACCAAAAGTGCACTAGTCAAAAAAGAGATGCGCATATTTCAACAATTAGTTGGCAGCGATGATGATTCAGACAGTTTACTTGAGCCAGCAAGACAGTTAGCCAACAAAAGAGTGGTGGTTAAACGTCCTAGTTACGCACCTTTTTTAGCTAACCAAAAACCAACAGCAGAAATTAAAACGAAAAATCACCGTTTTGATATTTATACCCCTTTAAAGTAATATAGGAATATTCATAATTTATGCGATTAGATAAGTTTCTTGCTCATCATCTCGGCATCAGTCGAACGATTGTTAATAAAGAATTAAAAGCGAAAAAAGTCACGGTCGACGGTGAAATTATTAAATCAGGTGCTTATCAATTGTCACCCGAACAGATAGTTGAATATGATGGTTATGAGATTACACCTGTGACCAAGAACCGCTATTTTATGCTAAATAAGCCCCAAGGTTATGTGTGTTCAACTGATGATCCTGATCATCCAACAATTCTTTATTTTATTGATGAGCCTATGCCTGAAAAACTTCACGCCGCGGGTCGATTGGATCTTGATACAACCGGATTGGTATTATTGACTGATGATGGTAAGTGGTCACATCGCATTACTTCTCCTAAACATCATTGTGAAAAAATCTATTTGGTGACAGTTGAACGCCCATTGACCACAGATCTCATTGAAATTTTTAACAATGGCATTCAATTAAAAAGTGAAAAATCACTAACTAAACCAGCTAAATTAAATATTATTGATGATTTCCATGCGGAGCTTACCATTAGCGAAGGACGATATCATCAAGTTAAACGTATGTTTGCGGCTGTAGATAATCATGTGGTTGCATTACATCGTAAACAAATAGGTAATATTAAGGTCGATATTCCTGAGGGTGAATACCGTCCCCTTACCCAAGATGAAATCAATTCGTTTAACCAGAATTATGATATTTAACAACTTTAAATATTTTTACTGTGTTAAACGGATAATTAATATTTCAAAATCGCTTACAAAATTGCATGTAACGTTATCGTTTTTTAAATAACATTTTAATTAACTTACAGGTTAAAACAGGTACAGGACTTAATAGGTGCAAGATCAACATTTACAGTTAGGAATCAATATTTCCAAAAAAAAACTGATTTTAATTCTTGGATTATTATCTATGTTAATGCCATTATCCATAGATATGTATCTACCCAGCATGCCAACCATTGCGCAAGATTTTAATGTAGCCGATGCAACAGTACAACTTACTATTAGCTGTTATTTATTAGGATTTTCTTTTGGACAACTTTTATTTGGCCCTATTACTGATAGCTACGGACGGCGTTACGTTTTAATTGTGGGTCTAATTATTTTTATAGTTGCCGCATTAATTTGTGGTATTGCATCGAATATTAATCAATTAATTACCGCTCGCTTTTTTCACGGTATTGCTGCCGCTGCAACATCAATAGTAATTAATGCATTAATGAAAGATATTTATCGTGATCGCGATGAATTTTCTAAAATGATGTCATTTGTCATGTTGATATCCAATGTTGCTCCACTCCTTGCACCGATCATTGGTGGATTTATTCTATATTGGTTTAATTGGCAGGCTAATTTTTACACTATCAGTCTGACGGCACTAATAGGGCTGGCTTTAGTTATCATCTTTATTCCAGAAACATTATCAAAGGCAAAACGATCTAAATTTAGTTTTACCCGTATTTTGAGTAATTTCATTACGTTGTTCCGTCATGGACAAGTATTGGCGTATATGATGATAGGCGCCTTTGCCGGTGCAGGTTTATTCTCATTTTTAAGTTTGGGACCTTTTGTTTACATGAACCTGCATGGTGTTGCATCCACACATTTTGGTTATTACTTTGCACTTAATATTGTTGTTATGGTGTTTATGAATACCCTAAATAGTCGTTTGGTTAAACATGTAGGCTCATTTAAAATGATGCAGTTAGGTCTTTTTATCCAATTTGTCATGGCAATTGGACTTATGATCGTGACATTATTTAATTTAGGTTTCATCTATTTAGTTATCTGTATTGCTGGATATATAGGATGTATGTCAACCATAGGCGGAAATAGCATGGCTATTATTTTAGATTTTTACCCGCATATCGCAGGAACGGCCTCTTCACTTGCTGGCACAATTCGATTTGCAGTAGCGGGAGCCGTTGGTATATCACTATCATTCTTGGTCTCAAATCTTACAACAGTAACGACAGTTTCAGACAATAGTTCTGAATGGCTAATGACAGGCTCCATGGTTTTATGTAATTTTTTGGCTGTCGGTTTATTTTTAAAAATCAGAAATATTAAAAGGAAATAACGATGATCTATCGATTAGGGGATTTATGTCCACAAATTCATGAACATTGTTTTATTGCCAAATCGGCTGATATTATTGGTCATGTAGTTGTAGAGCAAGGAGTATCGATTTGGTTTAATGCTGTCTTACGAGGTGATATTGCACCAATCTATATAGGCAAAAATAGCAATGTGCAAGATAATTGTACGGTGCATATTGAAACCGATATCCCCTGTATTGTGGGTGAAAATGTAACGATTGGTCATAACGTTATTCTTCATAGTTGTCACATCGAGGATAATGTTTTAATCGGTATGGGAAGTACTATCTTGAATAATGCGAGAATTGCTAAAAATTGTTTAGTTGGCGCGAATTCATTAGTGACACATTCATTACCTTATGAAGAAGGATGTTTAATTATGGGGTCACCAGCCAAAATTATTCGCAAACTCACTGAAGCTGAAATTGCTGCTAATAAACAAAATGCTCTAAATTATGTACAAAATGGACAAAAATTTAGCAAAACTCTATCACCGATTGATTAATACCAACAAGAATAATGATGCTTTAGAGCTTATTCACTCTGTGAGAGGGTGCAATTTATGATAAAATGCTAACAATTTTAACTGTTGCAATTGTTTAGGTACGTACTTGAAAAAGTCAAAAACAACAAGAAAACAGATAATCACTCAATTCATTTTACTGGCAATTATAGGATTATCTGTTGGTCTATTTTTATCCTTATATTCTTATAATCCATCTGATCCTGGATGGTCTCGTACTGCATGGCACAATCCAATCAGTAATTATTGTGGTATCATTGGCGCCTATGTTTCAGATATTTTATTCCAATTCCTAGGTTTTATTGCTTTCAGTATCCCTTTTATCTCGATATTCTTTAGCTCACAAATGGTGGTCTACTATTATCGTACCCCCAATGCACCTATCAATTACTTTAGTTTGTCATTTCGAATTATTGGTATTTTAGCGTTTATTTTCAGCAGCACAGGTTTCTTTGCTTTAAATATTCGTGATGCAGAACAATTCAATGCCGGAGGATATTTAGGTGCAATTGTAATTGAAAGTCTTTTACCGGTAATGAATGCCCTAACCACTTCATTGGCATTATTAATTACCAGTCTTGCCTGCATCACTTTATTAACTGGATTCTCTTGGTTTTACTTAATGGAAAAATTAGGTGCTCTGGTTATGTGGCTCATTACGCCATTTTCAAAGTTAATTTTATCACGTAAAACCAACCAAATAATAAATACCAACCAACAATCCGATAAAGCGTCATCCGTTGTTGGCAAAGAACAAGAACCAAAATTAACTATGCCTCTTGATAGCGAGACGGTAAATACAGATACTGCTCAATCAACATCAATCATAGCAAGTGAAGAAAAAATACAGCATGATATCAATACTGATAAAGCTGAACAACGTGTCGAATCCAACAACCTTAAAGATGATGAGAAACTCATCAAAACGGCTGAACAATTATTACAAGAACTTGAAAAAACAACCACAGATCAAGTCAATTCAACCAATCAAGCAACTCGTGATGAGTCTAAAAAAGAGGCTGACTCTAATGATATTTTAGCTCGTATGGAAGTAATCATAAAAAATATGAATGAGCGAAAAACATCATCTGACATGCAATCAGATAAATCTGAAGAAGTGAAAGCTTTGGAAGAAAATAAATATACAATTTCTGATGCACCGAGCAAACCTTTATTCACATCAGGCTATCAAGCGCCTAAAATAGAGCAAACCCAAGAAGTTGAGTTAACACCGTTTGAGCCTATCAGTGAAATAACACCACCAAAAGTTAATCTTTCAACAACAATTAATGATCAAAATGAGCATGAAGAACTTAAAGAAAAAGTCATTGAAAGAGAACAACCTTATGATGTTGATATTGAATCGCTAAAAAAAGCGAACCCTGTTATTGATGATATCTATCTAAATGAAGAAGAGATTGACCAGATTGAAGAAATACCGCAATCTCCTACTTTTGCTGTTGAAGCAGAGCCTGTCAATGAAGTTCAGGTTAATGAAGATAACGATGAAAATAATGAAGAAGAAAGCGAAGAAGATGGCTTAATCCACCCTTTATTAAGACGTAATGATAAACCTTTGCCAAAACCAACAACCCCTTTACCATCGTTAAATTTGCTGACGGCACCGCCTACTACGCGAATAGAAATCGATCATTCAGCGTTAAATGCAACGGCCAATCTTTTAGAAAAAAGTTTATCTGATTATCGAGTGAAAGCGAGAGTCGTTGACTATTTACCGGGACCTGTTATTACTCGCTTTGAAATTGAACTTGCACCAGGTATCAAAGCGGCACGCATCTCAACATTAGATCGTGATTTAGCTCGCTCATTATCCATGCCATCTGTACGTGTGGTGGAAGTGATTCCGGGTAAACCTTATGTGGGAATTGAGTTACCCAATAAAAATCGCCAAACAGTCTATTTTAGAGATGTGCTTGATAGCCCTCAATTTAGAAATGCACAATCACCACTTACCGTTGTTCTTGGTAAAGATATTTCGGGGCAATCTGTGGTTGCTGATTTAGCTAAAATGCCTCACCTACTTGTTGCAGGTACTACGGGGTCAGGTAAATCGGTTGGTGTTAATGCGATGATCTTAAGTATTTTATATAAATCAAAACCTGAAGATGTAAGATTTATCATGATAGATCCAAAAATGCTTGAGTTATCCATTTATGAAGGTATTCCACATCTATTAACCCAAGTTGTTACTGATATGAAAGATGCAGCTAATGCACTTAATTGGTGTGTCAATGAAATGGAACGCCGTTATCGCCTTATGTCAGCGTTTGGTGTACGCAATATTGCAGGCTATAATGATAAAATTAAAGAAGCAGAAAATATGGGTAAACCAATCCCAGATCCACTTTGGAAACCTACTGACAGTATGGATCTAGACAGACCAATGCTGGAAAAACTGCCTTACATTGTCGTTATGGTCGATGAATTTGCTGATCTTATTATGGCGGTTGGAAAAAAGGTGGAAGAGTTAATCGCTAGATTAGCACAAAAAGCAAGAGCTGCAGGTATCCACTTGGTATTAGCCACCCAGCGACCATCGGTAGATGTGATTACGGGTTTAATTAAAGCTAACATCCCTACCCGTATTGCTTTTACTGTATCAAGTAAAATTGATTCGCGCACCATTTTAGATCAGATGGGAGCGGAATCATTGCTTGGTATGGGTGATATGCTTTATTTAGCGCCGAATAGTTCTATTCCAATTCGTGTTCATGGCGCATTTGTCCGTGATGAAGAAGTACACGCTGTGGTGCAAGATTGGAAAGCGCGCGGTACACCAAAATATATTGAAAATGTGACCGTAGCAACCGATGACGGTGAAAATAGTAGTTCGGATATGTTTCAGGAAGAACTCGATCCACTATTTGACCAAGTGGTGGATTTTGTCGTTGAAACACAAAGAGCATCAATATCTAGCGTACAACGAAAATTCCGTATTGGTTATAATAGAGCAGCCCGAATTGTTGAACAAATGGAAGCGGAAGGCATTATTAGTCCTCCTAGCCATAATGGGAATCGTGAAGTACTTGCAGCACCATCCCACAATAATTATTGACTTTAATAAATAAAAAGTACGCCAACCATTTTGTTCAATGAGTTGGCGATATCCAAACATTACATCACAAACAAATGATTTTACATCATTGCCTATAGGTAATAATTGATAATGAGTGATTATTCACAGCAAATAGCACTATTAGAACTTGAACTTAACAGTGATAATAATCAATGTATACCCGCACAATTAGCGACAAAAGCATTAATAAAAGAGGTCTGTTTATCGCCGAAACCTGGATTGGTTGATATGAATAATAGCGGTGCACATCGTGATATGGACTTCCAAACTTTTGTTCAAAGTATCAAAGCAATCAGTGTCTGGTTCGAACGTTTTTATCAATATGGTAAAGCATCGGCTTTGCAAGATAACCAACAATTTTTAGCAGGCATTAGACCGATTGGTATTGAGTGCGAGCAAGCAATGTACCAAGCGACAAATCAAGTCAATACTCACAAAGGTGGTATTTTTGCTTTTGGACTGCTACTAGGTGCAATCGGCAAATTAGAACAACTAGGCTTAACAATTAATACACAAAATATTTGTGATCAAGTTTCTGCTATTTGCCAAGGAATCGTTACCAATGAACTTAAACAAAATAATTCAACCCGTTCAATAGGTGAAAAACTTTTTAAACTTCACAATTTACCCGGAGCCAGAGGTGAAGCAGAATCAGGCTATGCAACGGTTCGCACTATCTCACTGCCTATCTATCGAGCAATGAAACATAATGGCTACAACGAAGAAACATGTTTACTGCAAGCAATGCTACATCTACTTGCCTATAATCAAGATACTAATTTAGTATCTAGAGGTGGCTTAGACGGATTAACTTTTGCTCAACAGGAAGCGAGAAAACTCATTGAACAAGGTGGAATGACTGATGCTAATGGTCTTGAACGGTTAAATCAGTTAGATAAAGAATTTATAAAACGCAATCTAAGTCCCGGTGGTACAGCCGATTTAATTGCGATTACTTGGTTTTTAGCACAATATTAATTGAATGTTATTTATATTTAGAGCTAAGTATTAGACTAATTCATAGCATTCAATTTTCCATTCCGAAAAACATAATATGGCTATTAAAAGATATTTATTATCACTATGATTTTATTGTTCTGTTTGAGCAATAAAAGCAATAAAAAATTGCCCCCAAAACCGCTATAATCGCTAAACAAAAATATGCCGTCGTCATTGAATATATCAGACTAACATAACCGACAATGATTGGAAAAACCGTCATACCTAATGCATAAATAGCTTGAAACAGACCCATCGCTGTTGAACGAGCATAAGAAGGAATATCAGAAATCGCTTCAAAAGTTAATAGTGAAAATAGTATACCGGTCCCCATCCCTGGAATAATTTGCAACAGTAATATGAGATAACTTGATGATAATTGTGGTATTAAAACACAATAAAGGGCAAGCATAAGAAAAGAGAGGATGATCCAAGATGAGGTGCTTAATTTGGTTATCCAGCTACTTGCTCCAACTTTTGCAAACAATACAGATGACAGCATATATACAATTGAAGATAGACCAATTAAAGCAGAGTTGGCACCAAGCTCACTGAGTATTTGGTTTGTAAAAGACATGGTTGTGGACATTTGTATGCCCTGCTGAATTAAGGCCAACAGAGAAAAAAATAGCAGTTTGGGATCTAAAAAAACCTTAAATAAGTTTTGAAAGCTAAACTGATGATGAATTCTTTCAGGATATTTAAGCCTAATCGCCAAAATAAAAGCGATAAATCCACTTAAACAACTTAAAAGACAAATAAACCTCATTCCAAAAGATTCAAAGAGTAACGTACTGGATAAAAATGCTAAAAATACGCCTATATTATTTACCATAATAATAAGACTTGTTGCATAACTTTTTTTGGATTTAGGATAAAAGCCTAAAAATAACACCATAAATGAGATCCATGTTGAACTAGCAATACCCGAAATAATATTACCAATAAAAAATCCCCATCCATCAGGTTGGATTATGCGAATAACAGATGCAAAACCAGCTAAAAAAGATCCCAACACTATAAATACTTTATGCTTTTCTTTCACATTAGCAATTAAACCAACGGGTAAACGTAACAGTAATTGTGAAATACCATAAGCACTCACAACCATACCAATAAAATTAGTTGAAAGATTTATGGCTGCAAGATAAGGTGTTTGATAAGGGATATAAACGTATTGTGCATACCAAAAGAAAAACACAATACAAAGTAATAAATACGATTTTTTTTTCGCTGTTTTCATTAATTATAATTTTAATCCTTACAAGCCTTAAGGTTAAAAATATATCTAAATAAAATATTTAGCAACAATTCAAATCAATCTTGTTTAACTTTTTAAACTGTGTTAGCTTGAGAAAAGTTAACCCAATGGTAAAAAAAGTGTTATCAACAAAAATAATACGATCAAATATGCATGATGATTGTTGTTTTAGTATTAACAACAACTCTAGTATGTTTGATCTTTTTTTTACCGAAAATTAACCACTGTTAACGTAATGGAGAAAATAATGGACTATGAGAAAATTGCACAGCAAATATTACAATTGGTCGGAAATAAGCAAAATATTATCAGTGTAAACCATTGCTTTACTCGATTACGGTTCCAACTAAAAAATAATAACAAAGCTAATCGTGAAAAATTATTACAAACTGAGGGGGTCATTTCTGTTGTAGAAAGCAGTGGGCAATATCAGGTAGTATTAGGTAATAAAGTCACAAAAATTTATGACGCACTTTTACCACTTATTGGTGAAATAAACTCAATAAAACAAGAACAACCAAAAGTTTCAATAGGCATTAAAATACTCAATGCTTTTGCCGCCATTTTTACCCCGATTATTCCAGCGATAGCCGCATCCGGTATGCTAAAAGGGATCTTAGCAATTGCGGTTATAATTGGTAATTACTACTCAACGGATATTAAAACTTATAATACTTATATTATTTTACATGCTGCATCGGATGCAGTGTTTTACTTTATGCCTATAATTTTAGGTTATACCGCAGCCAAAGTATTTAAAGCGCATGAATTTATCTCAATGATTATTGGCGCAACCCTATGTTATCCCTCCATTGTGAGTTTAATGACAAGTAAAAGTGAAGTCACCTTCTTTGCGATTGAACTAACCAAAGCCAATTATACATCAAGTGTTATTCCCATCATTATTGCCGTTTTTATTTTAAGTTATATACAAAGATTTTTAGAAAAAATCATTCCTGAAGTATTAAAAATTATCATGGTGCCTACATTTTCACTACTCATCATGATCCCCGCCACATTACTTATTTTCGGACCAATTGGAATCTACATTGGCGAATTTATAAACTGGATCTATTACTACATTATGGGGGTTAGCCCTATCTTATTAGGTGCTTTTATTGGCGGTGTATGGTGCATTTTAGTTATATTTGGCGCTCACCGAGCGATTGTGCCAATTGGAATCAATGATGTAGCGCAAACAGGCAGGCAAAATCTTTTGGCATTTGCTGGTGCGGCTAACTTTGCGCAAGCTGGTGCGGCTTTTGGCGTATTTTTTAAAACTAAAAATAAAAATCTTAAAACGGTGGCCGCATCGGCAACGGTTACTGCGCTGTTTGGCATTACTGAGCCAGCAATTTATGGTGCCAATTTAAGATTAAAAAGACCGATGATCTGTGCCGTAATTTGTGGCGCAATCGCAGGGGGCTTAATGGGTTGGGGAGGCTCCTATGGTAACGCATTTGCTAATCAAGGAGTATTAACAATACCGGTGTACGCAGAAGCAGGTACAAAAGCATTCTTATGTTATTTAATTGGCATAGGTTTTGCCTTTTTTGGTTCATGCATTATGACGATGATTGTTGGATTTAATGATATACCAAATGAGGAAGCGTCAAAAACAGTTCAAACAACGTCCAGTACACAATTAACTTCAGATACCGCTATTGTGTCACCGGTTGCTGGTGAGGTGATTGCTTTAGCTCAAGTCAAAGATGAAGCATTCGCCACAGGAGCCATGGGAAAAGGAATCGCAGTTTATCCTAAAGTGGGTGAAATCGTTGCCCCTGAAGATTGTACCGTTACGGCACTCTACCCTACTTTACATGCAATAGGAATAAAATTAGATAATGGTATTGAACTGTTAATTCATATTGGTATTGATACGGTTAACTTACAAGGTCAATACTTCCAATCTTATGTCCATGCTGGTCAACATATTACTAAAGGTACCAAATTAGTTTCATTTGATATTGATAAAATAAAACAACAATTTGATTTAACCACATCAATTATTGTGGTTAATTCCGAACAATATAAAAATATAGAATATTGTCAACAAACTCAAGTGAGTGTTACGGACAATTTATTAGTTATTCACGTTTAGAGGTTTAGATATGAAAGCTTTTGCTAAGGATTTCTGGTGGGGAGCATCATCGTCTGCTTTTCAAATTGAAGGGGGATGGGATGCAGATGGCAAAGGAATGACTGTTGCCGATTATAATTCATTTCAACGCTCTGCTATACAAGCCGACAGTAAAGTCGCCAGTGATTTTTATCATCATGTTGAAAGTGATATTGCGTTATTTAAAGAGTTAGGACTAAAAACCTATCGCTTTTCTATATCATGGGCTCGTATTATTCCCGATGGTGATGGTGAAATAAATCAAGCAGGAATCGATTTTTACAATCGAGTTATTAACGAATTAATTAAAAACGATATTATACCTTTTATTACGCTCTATCATTTTGACTTACCCTTTGCCTTGGTTGATAAATATAATGGTTGGCAAGATCGTCGCTGTGTTGATGCATTTAGACGTTATGCTCAAGTCTGTTATAAAGCATTTGGCGATCGAGTTAAGCATTGGCAGATTAATAATGAACAAAATCTGATGATTCGTGTCAATGAAAGAATGAATATGTATCAAGTTGCGCCAGAAGATATTGAAAAAGTTCGTGCACAAATGGATTATCATATGTTTGTTGCCCATGCAATGGCAACCAACGATTGTCATGCTTTAATATCCGACAGTAAAGTTGGGCCTGCAGTTTCATCCACGATGACCTATCCTGCAAGTAACAAACCAATGGATGTATGGGCTGCGAAAATGAACGATAATTTCAAAACGAATTATGCGCTGGAAATGTACTGTTTTGGTGATTATCCTAACTATTATAAAAGCTATCTAACTCGGTGCGGAATCTATCCTAATACCCATCCTGAAGATGCTGAAATATTAAAACAAGCAAAACCTGATTTTATTGCTGTAAATTATTATCGAACTTTGGTTGCTAGTTATTTACCAGAGGATGATGCACATCCATTTGGTACCAAAGAAAAAGATATCGATTTTGACCTTTACGGTTACTTCAAAATCGAGAAAAATCCAAATTTAGTTGCCTCAACTTATGGTGCACAAATTGACCCTATGGGATTACGCCTTGTACTAAATGAATATTATCGCCAATATCGTTTACCATTAATTATTACTGAAAATGGCTTAGGTACTCCCGATACATTAACTGCTGACAATAAAGTACATGATGATTATCGAATCGATTATATCAAATCCCATATTTCAGCTTGTCATGATGCAATTGAAGATGGTGTTGAACTATTTGGATACTGTCCATGGTCAGTTATTGATTTATTAAGCTCACATCAAGGTTTTAAAAAGCGTTATGGCTTTGTTTATATTGATCGTGATGACCATGACTTAAAAACCCTTAATCGAATAAAAAAAGATAGTTTTTATTGGTATCAGCAAGTCATCAAAGACAATGGCATTAAAGAATAGTTAATACACAATATAAAGATGGGCTTTAAAAAAGCCCATCATAACTCATATTAAATATCATTAACTTACTAAATATGTCACTTTATGCGCCTCCGTCGGTAATGGCACTTGCCATTTAGAAAGCATTTGTGTAATTTTCTTATTTGGTAAGCTAGTATCTCGGCTTGAATTGCGTTGATATAATGTTTTTTCTGGCTGCTCAAGATAAACAATTTCAACTTCTGCATGATAAGCATAAAGCAAATCCAATGCTTTTTGGCGCATATCTCGTGATAAATGAGTAGCATTCCAGATGAATGGTTGATTGTCTCTTAAATATTGTTTCACTTTAGCTAATACAAATTGGATCACTAATCCTTCATTTTGGCCATGCTTTAATTTCAGTTCACTCCTTGCGTCATCATATGAGGCAACCGGTAATTGCGGATAATGTTTACTTATCCAACTATTTTTACCTGATGCAGGTAAACCCGACAATAATATGACTTTAGGTCCTTTCTGAGGATACAAAGCATAATCAGGCAAAACATTGCCTCCTCGAAAATAGTGTACTCTGGTGTAATCATCTATAAATTGCCGAGATTGATATAAACATCCTTCTTCCAAAGCTAATTGTTTAAAGAGTTCAACTTCATCAACCATTCGAGCTTTATCAGCACTAATACGACCAAGTATATCGGCTTTAGCTTGCATGCATAACATCCAGACAGGTAATTCCCATGAAAGCCGATGAATTAACCATTGCGGTGATTTATTATTACTATCATCACTTAATGCATAAAATGGTACCTGATGCACATCAATAATCCGACAAATCTTTTCTCTTAACTCAAAATCAATGCCCAATCGCCATAATAGTATTCGACTACTAATCGATCCTTTTTGGGAATGTCTTGGTTGTGAAATTCGACCACTTAACTCATCAATGATGGTCGTTTCTGGTTTGGCAATATCATGTAACAAAGCAGTCATAAATAGCACAAACTTTTCATCATCGGAAGATTTTGCAAACTCATCTTCACCTATTAAGGATCTTAATACCATTTGAGTATGAATCCAGACATTTCCCTCACCATGATAAGTAGGATCTTGTGGTGTCGTCATCAATTTATTCAACGCAGGTATACATTCCAACCACTGGTCAAAGTTATCTTTGCTGATACTGTAGGCGATCTCTTGTTGTAACTGCGAATAACTCATAAACCACTTCCAAATATTATGCCATCATTCCAATTTATCGTTATTTGTGGCGTATAAAGCTCGGCATTTTTAGCTAATTGATTAGGAATAAACGGTTGCTGTAAATGGTGTTGACCCGCATCTAAAATAGATTGAACAAAATCTTGTCTTACCCATTTTAAACGTCCCGTTGTGGTATACTCTGATTCAATTTTCAAATATAAACCTTCCATCAAATCCGAGTTATCACACTGTTGCCAAGCCTTATTCAAATCAATTTTTTCTTGAGCAACAATTTTCTCAAAACAACTTTTCCAATCGTTTGTTTTAGCTAAAGAATATTTAACTAATGCTAATAAGTCACCCAATTTTTTCGGTGCGATTCCCGAATACAATACGGGAACAGATAAAATAGGACCATTAGCCAATAATTGATGACGCTTTTGGGTTGATAAAAAACAGTTATTATGTCTATCCCAAATATCAAATTCACAAAAATAGTGTGGTAATGCATCATAAAAAATAGAGTGTTTTTTATGTAACCATTCACCATACATAATATAGCGATCTTCTAAACGTTCAATTAACCAGCTTTCATGGATGGTTGCCCAATGTTTAAATAGATTAAACTGACGTTCTCGACTGCCCCCTATTAAGTAATGACCGCGTGATTGTAATAATAGCTCACCACTTTCTGAAAAACTGATTGCACAATTAGCGCCATCGAGTTTTTCTTCAACCACAATATATTGCCCTATTAATTGATTATAGGGTAGCTGGCCATGCTCACTATCACCCAATTGCAAGCGCGAACTTTCCAAATGTGGAGTACGTGGGTATTTAATTAATTCTAAGTTTTGAATATAAGTTTCCATTGTCATTTTGTTTTCTCCGAAAAATTAGGGAAAACCGACAAGGTGAAGATCTATAGATTGAACTGCAACGTAGGAGCTTTAGAAAAAGCTAAAAGACAATGTAATAGAAGATACCATGTCGGCATTAAGATAAAGTATTGAATACAGGCATTTTGCCACCTCACAAAAAAATTAAATATTAGACTAAAAAAACGGCGCCATTATCATTTTAAGTAAATATATTGTCAAGTAAAATTAGATTTTTTATACACGCAATAAGTGTTAAGATTCAAAAAGATGATTACCATTGATAAATTGTGGAGGGTTATATGAAGGTCGAAATCGTAATATTCCCAATGACGTATTTAGCCATTATTGAACATTATGGCGCGCCCGAGTTAGAACATGAATCAATAAACAAACTCATAAAATGGCGACAAGAAAATCAGCTTTTAGATAATAAATATAGAAACTACGGCATTCATTATACTAACCCTAAAACAACGCCACCTGAAAAACATCATGTCGATTTCGGTATCTCTTTTGATGAACCTATTACTAAAAACATTTATGGAGTAATAAATAAAACGATTCCACAACTTCGCTGTGCAAAAACCAGAGATATAGGTTCAAGATATGATAATCAAGCAATTATTTATTTACTTGAAAAATGGTTACCAAACAGTGGAGAAAACTTGGGAGATTTTCCCCCAATTTTTCATTATGTTAATGTCGGTCCAACTGTAAAATCTGAACAGATGATAACGGATGTTTATTTACCTTTGTTAGATAAATAATACTTATAAAGTATTAATTATTTAGGTGAATAATCTGCACCAAAATAACGTTGACTAATTTGTGAAAGTTCACCACTGCTAATAATTTTTTGAATACCGTCATTAATATCCTGAGTCAATTGTTCGCCTTTTGCACTTTTACTAATTAAAAGATAACTAAACGGTGAAGCAATGCGATCTTCATCTTCTTTACTGAGTTCAATTATTTTAAGATTAAGATGATGTTCACTAATAAATTGAGAAAGCATCACTTTATCAATTAATTGAAAATCATATTGGCCACTTTCAACATGCTGTAAAACAGGTAATAGGTCGGCTTCACTGTAAACGATTTTTACAGGATTATTTGCGTTTTGCTGATTATAAGTTTCTAAAGCAGTGGCATAATTTAGTCCTGGTGTTACCTCTGTCGACATTCCATTTAGATCATGAAAACTATTGATGTTATTATTGTTTTTAGCTACAGCGATAACATATTGATTTTTAAAAATGGGAGCTGAATAAAAATACTTTTCCTTACGTTTCTCATTCATTGCATAATTATTGGCACCAACTTGATAACGTTGTGAATCAAGTCCAGCAAGCACCGATGGAAACTCAGTTATTTCGAAATTAATTTCATATTGTGGTAATTTTGCAAATATAGCCTTAACAACATCTATATCATAACCCGTTAAATCACCCTCATCATTTATTGTTGTAAAAGGACTTGGTGCGCCTGATGTTGCAATAGTTATCTGTTGTTTTTTAGAACTTTCAGTATTGTTATTTTGATCATCACAACCCGTTAAACACAAAGTTGCTAAAAACAAAAAACCATACCATTTTTTTAAATTCATAACACAAATCCTCTTTAGTTTGATATTGTTAAACCTATAGTTAAGTGGGTTATATTAAATAAATCCCATTTCTTTCATTTCATGACGATGATCTTTTTGATATATCGCCATGCCTGTTTTCATCAGGTCAAAACCTAAATTTTTATAAAACTCAACTGTTTGAGGATGGGTATAAAGAATAATATTACAATCCTTAACTTGCTCAATAAGTTTATCGACAATTAACCTACCATATTGCTGTCCATGTAAGTATTTAGCTAAGGCAATGTTATATATTGCCGCCTGACAAATACCGTCTGATAATGCTCGCCCCACACCGACAACACGATTATTATCTAATAAAAATACCACTGCATAACTATTTCGAAATACCTGTTCTTGTGTTTTAGCATCTAAGGTGCTTAATCCATAAAATTTCAGTAAATCAGCAACTTCCTGCCAATTTATATCCTCACAGTGTTGTTGAATAGTAATATCCATTACGACCTCTTAACTGATTAAATTTCATAATCCATTTGCATAGCAGAATAATATCTGGATAGAAAATCTCTTGTTCTTTGTTGAACAGGATTTAGAAATACTTTATCAGGCGAACCATCTTCAATAATCTGTCCTTTATCTAAAAATAAAACTCGTGTTGCAATATCATGTACAAAACTCATTTCATGAGAAACTAGAATCATCGTTATACCTGATTTAGCAGCCATTTTTATTGTTGCTAATACCTCACCAACTAGCTCAGGATCTAATGCAGAAGTCGGTTCATCAAGTAATAAAACTTTAGGGTTCATCGCTAATGCCCTAGCAATAGCCACTCGTTGTTGTTGGCCGCCTGAAAGTTGTTTAGGATAGTGATCAATTCTATCAGCAAGACCAACTTCAACTAATTTTTCATACGCAATCTGTTTGGCTTTTTCTTTAGGATATTTTTTTACAATTACTAATCCTTCCATCACATTTTCTAATGCATTTTTTTGAGGAAAAAGGTTAAATTGCTGAAAAACCATAGCGGTTTGCTGGCGAAATTTAACAATTTGATCTCGTTTAAATTTGCTTACATCAAACGATAGCTTATCAATACTAATATTACCTGATTGTGGTTTCTCTAATAAATTAAGACAACGTAGAAATGTTGATTTTCCCGCTCCTGATGCTCCTATAATGGCAACAATTTCATGAGGTTGAATATGAAGATTGATGCTGTCCAAAATACAATTACCGTGAAAAGATAACGTTAAATTATTAACATGAATCATAACCATTTTCCTTTTCGGTAACTGGGCGTATTTTTATCGTCGCTTATCGTCAATCGCTTTTCTAAATATTTAACAAGTAACTCAATTAATATGGTTAATGCCCAATAAATTAATGCAAGTGAGATATAAACCTCAAAATAGCGATAGCTATGACCCGCCAATGTTTTACCCCTCCCGGTCATTTCGGTAACGGAACAAACAAAAGCAAGTGAAGTACCTTTGAGTAAGCCAATTAAAGTATTTCCTAAATTAGGTAGCGCCACAATGAAAGCTTCTGGAATAACAATTCGACGTAATAACTGACCATAGGTCATTCCTAATGACTGTGCTGCTTCAATTTGCCCTTTATTTACCGATTGTAATGCCGCGCGAATTGTTTCAGAATTATAGGCAGCTTCGTTAAAAGAGAAAGCAATCAATACAAATAACATGGGTGGTAATCCATTCATATTGAAATTTGTATCATAAAAATAATTAATATAACGTAATAAAATTGGAATTCCATAAAAGCTCAGATAAAGCTGTACCAACAATGGCGTTCCTCTTATAAATGAAACAAATACCGCAGCAATTTGTGTTAAAACCGGTATTTTATTCATTTTAATTACTGCAATAATTAAACCCAATATTACGCCAAGTAACATCGAAAAAATCGTAATAAAAAGCGTTACTGGCAAATAAGCGAGCAATGTGGGTATTTGGGTAAAAATCAATCCAAAATCAATTATATTTGGCATCCGCATCTATCCCAATAATAAAGTTAGTTAACTGAGCTAAATTGTTTATCTCGATTATGTGGCGTTTTCCAATTACTCGTATCTGGCCCTAAAGGCAAGATATCATAAGGATTGTGAGCATTATTACCTAAGAAATAACCTTTTTTTATCGCATCAAAATCAGTGGTCTCACCAAATGCAGGTATTTGATAGAGATCTCGCGCATATCCCCATAAATTAGGATAGTCGATAATTCTATTTCGATTGGTATTAAAAGCAGAATAATAGGCAACATCAAATCGGGCTAGCGTAACATATAAGCGAATATCGGAATCGGTAATTTTATCGCCAAAAAGATAACGGGATTGACTTAATCGTTGTTCTAATTGATCTAATTGATTAAAAACAAGATGATAAGCATGTTCATAGGCTTTTTGTGTCCGGGCAAATCCAGCTTTATATACACCATTATTTACTTCATGAAATATGACATCATTCAATTCATCAATTTCAGTACGTAAATGTTCAGGATAAAGATCAGGTGCACCAGCTTTGTGAAAAGGTTTAAATACGGTTTCCCAATAGTTGGTCAATCTAAAATAATCATTGTTAACCACTTTGCCGGTTTTTACATCAACTACGGTAGGAACGGTTGCTCGTCCACTGTATTCTGGATCTGTTTTAGCGTAAATCTCTGGTAAATAGCGAATACCTAAAACAGGATCAACACCATTAGGATCGAGCGAAAATTCCCAGCCATGGGGTGTGCGGATAGGGGAAACTTTACCAACACTAATGACATCCTCTAAACCCAATAATTTAATCGCGATCATCTGACGATGAGCCCAAGGACAAATTGCCGCCCAAATTAAACGATAACGACCTGATTCTACCGGTAATAAACCTGGTTCACTACCAAATGGAGTGTCGAATCGGTTAGTTTGACGTACAAAGGCGCCATCTTGGTTTATTTCATTATTTTCTGTAGTGACTACTTTTCCTATAGACATACGCTTACTCCTAATATTTGGTGCTGCAGTTGAAACTTTCCAACAGTTGGATTTATTCAATCTAGCATCAAATATTTAGCGGTTAAAATAACGAATAAGCATATTTATATAATCATAAATTATATAAAACAGGATTAACGTATTAACTGTGCAGAAATAATTACTTTCCTAATCGTTTATAGAGTCTTTCAGGACGACCTATTTTACCGTGATTAAGTTCAACGATTAATAATTTAGTTTGGACACAATATTCTAAATATCGTCTGGCAGTAGTTTTGCTAATATTTGCTTTTTCTACTATTTGATCGACCGTTTGCGGTTCATCTGTCTGCATAAATAGATCTTTAACTTTTTGTAAAGTAATCTCTTCAATTCCTTTAGAATGGCGATTGATATCAACAAAATCCTTAGTTTGCAAATTAAACAGTTCATCAATGCGTCTTTGATTGACATGTTTTTGTAAACTTTGACGATATAAGAAAAGTTCAAAACGCTCAAGTGAATGTTTTAAACGTTGGTAAGATACAGGTTTAATTAAATAATCAAAAGCACCAAAACGTATAGCTTTACTGCACGTATCCATATCACTTGCTGCAGTGATAAAAATAACATAAGAATCTAGTTTGTTATTAATAATGTATTCAAATAATTCAATACCTTTACCATCAGGTAAATAATTATCAAGTAAAATTAATGTTGGTTTTAACTTTTCAACCATTATTTTAGCTTCTTCTAAATTTGACGCGATCCCAACGACTTTTACTTTTGTATCTCTTTGAATAAACTCAGCATTTAATTCTGCTAAAATAGGTTCATCTTCTACAATAAGAACTTTTATAGCATCTTCTTTATACTCGTTAAGCTCACTCATGCATTTACCTCTTTTTATTATTTAGGTATAAAAACTGAAAAAATTGTTCCATATGGTGTATTATCTTCAAATGTAATATAACCATTGGCCTTTTTTATGTAGGTTGAAACAAGATGCAAACCAATACCATGCTCTTTAGCATCTTGAGAGGTTACGCCGGGTTCGAATATTGATTCTCGAATACTTGCATCTATACCACATCCTTGATCGCTTACTTCTAATACAATTTCATCCGTTGCATCACTCAGATACAAATAAATCGTTTTATCACCCTGATTGTTTTTTAAGCACGCATTGAAAGCGTTATCAAGTAAATTACCCAGCACTGACATAAATTCGGTTTCAGTAATCAATGCTGGTAATGCACTTAATTGACATGCAGGGTCAAAGACTAAATTCAAGCCAATTTCATGTGACTTTGAATATTTACCTATTAATAATCCACATATAGCCGGTATTTTGAAATGCTCAGAAATAAAATCTAAACAATTTTGATTATCCGCCGAATGTAGGGTGATAAAAGATTGTGCTTCTTCATAACGTTTCATATAGATGAGCCCTGACAAAGTCGCCATCCAATTAAGGTGCTCATGTCGTAAAGCTCGCAAATTATCAATGTATTGAGTTACTTGCGTTAATTTCATACTTAATAAATTGATATCATCATAATTACGAAAAGTGATCACCCAACCTTGAATTTGATCATCCACAATCACACGAATCCGGTTTGCAATAACAATAATATTATTAAAGTAACAAATATGATCGTGTACATCTTTTGTCTGATTTTCATTTCCGTAAAGAAAATCAGTTGATTTGATAAAATAACGTAAATCATGGTTAAGCAATTCTTGATCACTTGCAATAATGTCTAACATGTTTCGAGCCGATTGATTGATATTGATAATTTTATAATTAAGATCAATGGCAATAATGCCCTCAAAAATAGATTCCATTATTGATTTTTGACTTTTAACCAACAAAGCAATCGCTTTTGGCTCTAAGTTAAACATCTGTTTTTTTACTGCTTTTGAAAAAAAGAACGAAAATACAAACAAAGCAAAAAAGAGTAAGGAACAAAAAATGATAATGGGTATAAATTGGTTAATATGTAATACATATATATCATCAATCATATAACCAACAGAGACAATACCTATTATTTTACCTTGATCCATAATAGGAGCTTTGCCTCGTAGTGCTAAACCTAGCGAACCTTCGCTAATAGAAATACTGCTATTTCCGCTCAGTACTTCTTGATTATCTCCACCTACCATTGGGGAATGTAACTTATCATTCGAGGTATGATATAAACGATAAGCTTGTTCATCGCCAATAACGATGTAACTGGCATCACTTTGTTCAAAAATATCGTTAACTAAATTAGCTAAATTGACGGTATCTTTTTCTTTAACATATTTTATTAAACTCGGAATAACGGACAATTCTTTCGCTTGAACTTGCGCCTTTTCACCCAAACTTCGATACAATGTAGTTTTAGTTGCATTCCATATATAGCTTTGTAAAAGCGCGAGTATTATTAACGAAAAAAGCAAAAGAGACAGAAATAATTTCGTCGCAAAAGATAATTGTACTTTTTTTCGCATAATAACGCTCACATTGAAAATTGACTATTGACATTGAGTTTATCACAGCATTAAAAAACATAGAGCCTTTAAAACCATAAAAACCACACTTAAAGTATGATTTAAATCACAAAATTAGGGTTAAAATTTTGTAACCATATGCGCCAATCTAACAAATTCAAATTTTTTTGGAGAAATATAAAATATGGCGGATCTTAATTCAATCGGAAAAACGCGGACTGAAGAAGAATCAGTATCAAGTTCTGATGAAAAAAAACATGATAAATGGCCTTACAATGTAAAACAACAACAAACAGGATGGCCGTACAATTGGTGGCGGCTTATGGACAATTATAAAATTGGTGTAATCCCGCTTCCATTATTTATAATTGCTGGTATCCTAATTTTCGCCGAAGTGTTAGTAACTGGTAAATTACCTAGCGAAATTGTTGTGATGGTGGTAACTTGTGCTTTCTTTGGTTTCCTATGTGGTGAAATCGGTAAACGATTACCAATCGTTGGAAAAATGGGTGCAGCAGCGATCTGTGCAACCTTTATTCCATCAGCGCTAGTTTATTATGGTATTTTACCTACTCCGGTCGTCCAAGCAACAACAAAATTCTATAAAGATACACACATTTTGTATCTATACATTTGTTGTATTATCGTTGGTAGTATTATGAATATGGATAAGAGAACACTTATTCAAGGATTCTTAAAAATATTCGGACCGATGGTATGTGGTGAAATCGTTGGAATGTTAGTTGGTGTTGGTGTTGGTTATTTACTAGGTTTATCTCCATTTGAAACATTCTTCTTCTTAGTATTACCTATCATGGCAGGTGGTGTTGGTGAAGGTGCGATTCCTCTTTCAATCGGATATGCATCAATATTAGGTATGGAACAAGGTGAAGCACTTGGTCGTGTATTACCAATTGTTATGCTAGGTGGATTAACAGGTATTATTTGTGGTGGTGTTCTTAACCGTCTTGGTAAAGCTTACCCGCATTTAACTGGTAATGGTCGATTACTGCCAGCTTCAGAAGATGATGAGTTAATGGGTGATAAAAAAGCAGCTAAAGCTGAACCAGTTATCGACGTAACAACATTTGCTTCAGGTGTATTATTAGCAGCAATTCTTTATATGATTGGTATGATTGGTCATAAATTAACAGGTATTCCAGCTCCGGTAGGAATGTTATTTGCTGCAGTTTTTGTTAAGTTAGTATCAGGTGTTTCACCGAAAGTATTAAGTGGTTCACAAGTCGTTTATAAATTTTTCCAAACGTCTGTTACCTATCCAATTCTATTTGCGGTAGGTGTAGCAATCACTCCATGGGATAAAATCGTTGCAGCTTTCACCATTACAAATTTAATTGTTATTGTTTGTACTGTTGTTAGTTTAGTCACCACTGGTTTCTTTGTCGCTAAAAAATTAGGTATGTATCCGATTGATGCTGCTGTTATTTCATGCTGTCAAAGTGGTCAAGGCGGAACAGGTGACGTGGCAATCTTAACTGCCGCAGAACGTATGGAGTTAATGCCATTTGCTCAAATTGCAACCCGTATAGGTGGTGCAATAAATGTATCAGTGTCATTACTCATTCTCGGCAATTTCTTAGTTTAGATTAAAATTTTAAAGAACAACCTTAGTTTAACTAAGGTTGTTCGCTTTTGTTTATAGTTAAATTTAGCATAAAACAGCTTTTAAGGAGTTTTCATGAAGCTTGTCAGTTATCTTGTCTCTGGTCGAGCAAGTTTTGGTCTTCTTACTCAAAATGGTATTGTTGATTTAAAAGAAAAATTAGGTAATAAATATGCCGATTTAAAATCTCTACTTGCTGATTCTGAAGGACTTGCTGTCGCCAAAACTTATCTTGATGCACCAAGTGACATTGATGAACAAGACATTACTTATCTACCTGTTATTCCAAATCCAAACAAAATTTTATGTGTTGGTATGAATTATGCTGAAAAACGCGCGGAATTTAACGAAACTAGCTCAGCGCCAACGTTATTCGTTCGTTTTCCAGATTCACAAACAGGTCACAAAACTAATATTATCAAACCTGCTATCACTAACGAGTTAGATTACGAAGGTGAATTAGCGATCATTATTGGTAAAGAAGGATTTCGTATTAAACCAGAAGAGGCATTATCACATGTAGCTGGCTACAGCTGCTATATGGATGGGTCTATTCGTGACTGGCAATATACTTGGTTTACAGCAGGTAAAAACTGGCCAAGTACTGGCGCATTTGGTCCATGTATTACAACCAGTGATGAAATCCCTGATCCAACAGTTTTATCTTTAACCACTTATCTAAATGGTCAGGAGATGCAACACGACTGTATTAAAAATCTTGTGCACACTGTACCAGAACTTATTTCTTACATTAGTACATTTACTCGTTTATCGCCTGGAGATGTCATCCTTACTGGTTCACCTGGTGGCGTTGGTAAAAAACGTAACCCTCCAGTATTTATGAAAGATGGCGATAAGATTGAAGTCGAAATTACAGGAATTGGTCGTTTAACCAATTATGTAGTAGCAGAAAGAGGGTAATTTTATGTATGATTTAGTTGATTATACCATCGTTAATATTTCTAAATCAGAACAAGACTATCAAGAAATTAAGCTATTATTGTCTCGATCTGATCTTGATTTAGACTCGCAAGTTAATCTTTTTATGGTAGCGAAAATTAACGATAAAATTATTGCTTGTGCTGGTATGGATCGAAATATTATTAAATGTGTTGCTATTGATCCTCAATATCGCGGTAATCAACTAAATCTGACTTTAATGGATCAAACCATAAAATATGCCAATGAAAACGGCTATTTTCACCTTTTTTTATACACTAAGCCTGAAAATATAGATTTCTTCAAAGGATGCGGTTTTTACCCTATTGTTGAAATAACTGATTTAGTTGTTCTAATGGAAAACAATCCAGTCGGAATAAAGCAATATTGTAAACAACTTAATGCACAGAAAAAAGAAGGAAAAAAAATTGGCAGCATTGTTATGAATGCCAATCCTTTTACTAAGGGTCATCAATATTTAGTACAATATGCAGCAAGTCAATGTGACTGGTTACATGTATTTGTTGTCAATGAAAATGCCTCGCAATTTTCATTTGATACACGCTTAAAACTAGTTAAAGATGGCACAAATCAGATAAAGAATGTCACTGTGCATGCAAGCTCACCCTATATTATTTCTAGAGCAACATTTCCGACTTATTTCCTAAAAGATAAGACAAAAATTGATCAAGCCTATATGGGTATCGATCTGTTAATTTTCCGAAATTATATTGCACCAGCTCTCAATATCACTCACCGATTTGTAGGGACTGAACCTATTGATGAAGTGACCAAAGCTTATAACGAAGCGATGCGTTATTGGCTTGAAGATAATACGGTAAGTAGTCTACCAGCCATTACGGTTGTTGAAGTTGAACGTATAACCGAAAGCAATTGTGTTGTCTCGGCTTCATTAGTAAGAAAGCTACTGGCTACTGGGCAATATGAACAGGTTAAAACGTTGGTTCCCCCAACAACATGGGATTATCTTTCGGCTAATTTGGATAACTTTAAAATTTAATACGTTTTAAAAGGTAAAAAAATGAAAATACAAAAAGAAGCTATGGCTGGGACTCTCGAATCGAGCGATTTGTTAGTTAAAGTCATGCCAAATACGGGGATTGAAATTGTTATTAATAGTGATGTTAATAAGCAATTTGGCGATCAAATACGTGCAGTTGTTAATCAGACCTTAAATGATCTGAATGTAACTGATGGTTTAATTATTATTGATGATAAAGGCGCTTTAGATTGTGCTATCAGAGCAAGAATTCAATGTGCAGTATTACGCGGTGCAGAAGAAGAGAACTTAGATTGGAGTAAATTACTATGAAAAAATTACGTCGCAGCATGTTATTTCTTCCAGGCGCCAATGCCGCAATGTTATCAACATCGTTTGTATACAAACCTGATTCAATCATGTTTGACCTTGAAGATGCGGTTTCAATTAAAGAGAAAGATTCAGCACGACTTTTAGTCGCTCAAACATTAAAAATGCCTGTTTATAAAGAACATAATATTGAAACAGTTGTTAGAATTAACGCGCTAAATACACCATTTGGACTTAAAGATTTAGAAGCCGTAGTTCGAGCAGGCGTTGATGTTGTTCGTTTACCAATGACAAATAGTGCCGAAGATATTCATGAACTTGAAGCTCACGTTGAACGTATTGAAAAAGAATGTGGTCGTGAAGTCGGTAGTACTAAATTAATGGCAGCAATTGAATCGGCTCAAGCTGTGGTTAATGCGGTATCGATTGCTAAATCATCTCCTCGTTTAATAGGTATTGCTCTTGCCGCATTTGACTATCTTGTCGATATGCAAACAGAAAGAGGCGATGGTACCGAACTATTTTATGCTCGTTGCGCTGTTTTACATGCAGCTCGTGTAGCGGGTATTGATGCTTTTGATGTTGTCTATTCAAATGTTAATGACGACGAAGGTTTCTTAAAAGAAGTCAGCCTAATCAAAAAATTAGGATACAACGGAAAATCATTGATTAATCCAAGACAAATTGAGCTATTACACAATGCTTATGCACCTACTGCTAGTGAAGTAGAAAATGCTAAAAAAATAGTTGAAGCAGCTGAAGAAGGTGAAAGAAAGGGGCTTGGAGTTGTTTCTTTGAATGGCAAAATGATTGATGCACCAATTATTACTCGTGCTCAAAAAATCATTGAACTAGCAAAATACTCCGGTGTACGTAAAGAAATTTGATAGGATTGAAATATGACAACTTCTATAAACCAAAAAATTGATGATTTATTAAAACAGCATCCTGATCTTAAAAATATCACACCATTTATTGATGCTAATGCAACAACACCATATTTAAAAGATGAGTCTAAATATACTCGTAAATTATGTGATTCGATTGAACAAGCCATTAAAAAGTGTGAATTACGTGACGGTATGACCATATCTTTCCATCATGCATTCCGTGAAGGTGATAAGGTTATTAATAAAGTTGTAGAGACAATTAGTAAATTAGGCATTAAAAATCTAACTTTAGCATCAAGTTCATTGTTAAGTTGTAATGCAGCATTAATCCCACATATTGAAGCTGGTGTGATCACTAAAATTTACACCTCTGGATTACGTGGAAAATTAGCTGATGCGATTTCACACGGTTTAATGGATAATCCTGTGCACATTCATTCTCATGGTGGACGTGTAAAACTCATCCAAAGTGGTGAAATTAATATTGATATCGCATTTTTAGCCGTATCAACAGCTGATGAACAAGGTAATGCTAATGGTGTATCAGGTAAATCACAATGTGGTGCACTTGGTTATGCAATGGTTGATGCCCAGTTTGCCAAAAAAGTAGTTTTACTAACAGAAGATATCGTCGGTTATCCAAATAACCCTGCAAGTATTCGTCAAGATCAAGTTGACTATATCGTTAAAGTTGATGAAGTCGGTGACCCAACTAAAATCAGTGTGGGTGCGGCACGTATCACAAGCAATCCTCGTGAACTTATGATTGCTCGTTATGCGGCTGATGTCATTGAACATTCTGGCTATTTTGAAGATGGTTTCTCAATTCAAACGGGTTCTGGTGCTTCTTCAACAGCTGCAACGCGTTTCCTTGAAAATCGTATGCGTGCTAAAAATATCACTGCCTCATTTGCCTTAGGTGGCATTACAGCAAGTATTGTTGATTTACACGAAAAAGGGTTGGTTAAACGTTTATTAGATACTCAAAGCTTTGACGGTACTGCAGGACAATCCTTAAGCAGAAACAAAGATCACATTGAAGTCTCAACCAATGTTTATGCGAACCCTGCGTCTAAAGGAGCCAGTGTTGATGAATTGGACATTGTGATTTTAAGTGCCTTAGAAATTGACCTTGATTTCAATGTTAACGTATTAACGGGTTCTGATGGCGTAATGCGCGGAGCATCTGGAGGTCACTGTGATACAGCTGCGGGAGCAAACTTAACAATTATTGTTGCTCCATTAATTCGTAGCCGTATCCCAACTGTAATTAAAAATGTAACCACGCTGGTAACTCCAGGCGAAAGCGTTGATGTATTAGTTACTGATCATGGTATTGCAGTAAATCCAAATCGTCCAGAAATTGCTGAACGTTTAAAAGCAGCTAATTTACCAATAATGAGCATTGAAGAACTTTATCAACGTGCCGTTTCTTTAACTGGTGAACCAAAACCAATCGAATTTGAAGATAAAATCGTAGGTATCGTTCATTTCCGTGATGGTTCAGTAATTGATGTAGTACGTCAAGTTAAAGATTAATTACTCAAGAATCTGTCATAACAAAACTTAGCATGGCATTAATAAATGCCATGCTCTTATTCCTGTATTATGAATAAAATGTTAATTAAATTTGATGATGGCACCCCGATTAGTCTTGAGCAAATGCTACTAGCTAAAGAAAAACGAGTAGAAAACCAACTATTAGCTATTTCACTCTATAAAAAGCCCCTCGTATCGTTGACGTTAGTTATCCCTGGTCCAATAAAAAATAGTAGTGGAGCTAATTATATATTTCAAGAAGCAATCACCGCGTTACATCAGTTTTTTATTAAAAATGATATACCGTTAATTAAAAAACAGCACTATCATGAGTTAACAGGTTACGAAGCGATTCTTGTGGTAGATTGCGCGATTGAAAAACTCAAACAATACTGCATTGACATTGAAAGCCAACATCCATTGGGCCGTCTATGGGATATAGATGTGATTGATCCAATAACTCAAAAAAGTGTTTCTCGCTCACAATTTGAATATGCACCACGACAATGTTTAGTTTGTGAAGATATTGCTAAAATATGTGGTCGGTCAAAACGACATTCATTAGATGAGATTTTTGTTGCTATTAAAGAAAAAATAGAAAATTTTCAAAAAAATAAATCTTAATATAATGATAAAGTTGAAAAAACAGAATTGATCCGAAAGATCATATTAATTGTTAATTAAACTTTATCATTACTATAAAATTTTAAATAACAGCTAAAGCTTGCTCTAAATCACCCAATAAATCATCGATATCCTCTAAACCAACAGAAATACGAAGTAGTTGATCTGAAATACCGGCTGTTTTACGTGCTTGAGCAGTGATACCTGAGTGAGTCATCGTTGCTGGATGACAGATTAGACTTTCTACCCCCCCTAGAGATTGAGCTAACGTAATAATATTAAGTGCTTTTAAGAATTTAGGCATTACCTCGGGGTCTCCAGCTAATTCAAAACTTAGCAATGAACCAAAACCTTTTTGTTGTTTTTTGGCAATCTCATGCCCAAGATTAGACGATAATGATGGATGATACACATGAGCAATTTTCGGATGGTTAACTAAAAACTCAACGACTTTTTGCGCATTGGCTTGTTGTAAAGTTACTCGTGCTGCAAGCGTTCTTAATCCACGTAATAATAAATAACTATCAAATGATGAAGTGAGCGTACCAATATTATTGGCCCACCATAAAACATCTGTAGCAAGTTGTTGGTCTTTAAATACTAAAATACCCGCTAAAAGATCGGAATGCCCATTAAGAAATTTAGTACATGAATGAGTTACAATATCCGCCCCTAACTCTATAGGTTTTTGCAATATAGGAGTCATAAATGTGTTATCGACTAACACCAGTGCCCCGACATCGTGTGCTTGTTGAGATATTTCTTGAATATCAACAACTCGAAGTAATGGATTACTTGGCGTTTCAATCAATACTAATTTTGGACGTAAACTTAAAGCTTCTTTTAATGCAATTGGATCGGATTGATCAACAAATTTTGCTTTGAAATAACCACGTTGACTTAAACTATTAAAAAGACGATAGCTACCACCATAACAATCATGGGGAGCAACCACCAAGTCATCGGGTGTTAATAGTGCGACACTGACAAGATGAATTGCAGACATACCACAGTTAGTAAGAATGGCATCCGCCCCTCCTTCCAACTTGGCGACCGTTTCCTCAACGAATCGTCTGCTTGGATTTGCTTTGCGCGCATAATCAAACTCTCTTGCTGTTGCAAATTCTTTATAACGGTAACACGTTGACGGGGTAATGACCGGGACGACACTCCCATATTGATCATCAGTATTAATTCCACCTCGGACAGCAATAGTGCCTTGGCTTAAATTTTTAGATTGGCTAGCCATAATAACATCCCTAGATTGTATTTTATTTATTACAAATAACTTTCATGTACAAGAATAGCACAACCATTTAAGACGTCAATATGTCTAGACGTCTAACTATCTCGATGTATAGATTGCAGCAAAATAAAAAAAAAGTTAAAATTAACCCTATAAATTGTGATGTGATTTGGTGAAGAATATGATGGAATGGAACGGCCAATACATAAGCCCCTATGCTGAGCATGGTAAAAAAAGTGAGCAAGTAAAAAAAATTACTGTATCAATTCCTTTAAAAGTATTAAAAATATTGACTGATGAACGTACGCGTCGACAAGTGCATAATTTACGCCATGCAACGAATAGTGAGCTATTATGTGAAGCGTTTCTTCATGCTTACACTGGTCAACCGCTACCTTGCGATGAAGACTTACAAAAAGATCGTGAAGATGGTATCCCTAGCCAAGCTAAGGAAATAATGCGTAATTTAGGTATCAATCCCGACTTAATTGATGAATAGGTGTTATTTATATTTTTTATTGACGAATAACATCATTCATTAAGACAAAAAACAAAAAAGGCGCATAATGCGCCTTTTTTAATATTGACTGTATAATTTACGGAAAATTATTTTTTACCGCCAACCATAGCAAAACGTTGTTTAAATTTATCTACGCGTCCGCCAGTTGCAACATCACGTTGTTTACCTGTATAGAACGGGTGACACTCACCACATACGTCAAGATGAATATCATGACCAATTGTTGAATGAGTATTAATAACATTACCGCAAGAACAAGTTGCTTTAATTGCTTTATATTCTGGGTGGATACCTTCTTTCATAATAAACCTCTAAAGTTTGTTCGTATCGCTATATAAACGGCCATAAAAGCAAAATCTATACACCATACGAGTGTTAAAAAACATGATAAGGTCGCGAATTATACGCCTTAACCAGTAAATAATCAAGTTATAAAAAAGACCTATTAAACAGGCAATTGCCCTATTACCACTTGCAATTCAACCTTTTCTCCATTTCGTAACACTACAATGGGGACGGTTATCCCTGGTTTCAACTCTGCAATCTGATCCATTGTTTCAACAATTGATTTAACCGGTTTACCATCAACCATAATTAAAATATCATTAGGTTGCACACCCGCTTGTAACGAAGGTCCTTCAGCGTTGGTCACTAAAATCCCTAACACAACTGGTAAATCACTTGGATTTTGTGTTGGCGCAAACTCTAACCCATCAATACCAATATAACCACGAATAACCTTACCGTCCTGTATCAATTTATTCATAATTTTAACGGCCAAAGATGTCGGAATTGCAAATCCAATGCCTTCTGGAATTTCATTTCCCATATTTTTTGCAAAAGTGAGGGTATTAATACCCATTAATTCGCCTTTTGTATTAACCAAAGCGCCACCTGAATTACCATGATTAATTGAAGCATCTGTTTGAATAAAATTCTGTCTTCTATATGGGCTTAATCCATCTCGACCCGTTGCACTAATGATACCTTGAGTGATAGTTTGCCCAATATTATAAGGATTACCAATTGCTAAAACGACATCGCCAATATTCGGTTCGCGTTGAGGATTAATGTGAATTGTTGGGATATTCTTTGCATCAATTTTTAAAACAGCAATATCAACTAATTTATCAGAACCAACAGACAAAGCTTCAAAAATTCGTCCATCTTGCAAAGCAACAATGATTTGTTCAGCTCCATCTACCACATGATAATTAGTAATAATATAACCATGTTTGCTCATTATAACCCCTGAACCTAATGGCGTTATTGCACTATCTTGTGAGCGATTTGGCACAGAACTAATTGAACGACTGTATATATTCACTACTGCTGGAGCTGCAGTTTTAACCGCAAATGAATAACTCATAGGGTCATTATTAAAAATGGAGTTTGCAAAATTTGATTGAGTTCCATTACGTAATGATGGAAAAATAATCAATAATACGATAGCTAAAACAGTACCAATCAATATTGGCCATAGAATTTTTTTAAGCATTAGTATAAGTACTATGGTAGCAGTAGAATAGATATGATTTTAACATATCTAATTAGAGGTTAACATTTAAGTTTTTCGCCGATAAAAATTATCGGCGAAATCAAATTAAACAATCAATTAACGTAAAATAAGATAGAGTTGACTATCGCCACGTACAATATTTAACGCAATCGCTGATGGTTTACTATCGATAATTTTACGCAAATCAGCAATATTATTTATTCTTTGTTTATTTACACCCGTAATTAAATCACCTTTTTGTAAACTTAATCGAGATGCTGGCGAATTTTTTGTAATGCTTTCAATTAAAACGCCCTTTTGGCCTTTGGCATTACCATTACTCAATGTTGCGCCTTCAAGAGCTGGATGTAGTGATTTTGCTTCTGAAGCAGATTCATCACTATTTTTTAATTTGACATTAACGGTCATTGTTTTACCGTCACGTATTATACCTAATTGTACAGTTCTACCCGCACCAGTAGTTGCAATTTTAGCTCGCAATTCAGCAAAACTATCAACTGGCTTACCATCCATTGAAACAATCACGTCACCAGATTTAATACCTGCTGCTTTAGCGGCAGAATCATCAAGAACTTCACTAACAAAAGCACCTTTTTGCACTTCTAAATCAAATGCTTTGGCAATATCTGAAGTTAACTCATTTCCTTTAATACCAAGTACACCACGTTTAACTTCTCCGTATTCAATTAGTTGTGAAGTTAAATTTTTCACCATATTACTCGGTATAGCAAAACCGATACCAACGTTACCACCGCTAGGTGCAATAATGGCGGTATTAATTCCGACTAATTCACCATTCAAATTAACTAAAGCCCCACCCGAATTACCTCGATTGATTGAAGCATCAGTTTGAATAAAATTCTCAAAACCATTCATATTAAGTCCACTACGAGCGAGTGCAGAAATAATACCAGATGTAACCGTTTGGCCAATTCCAAATGGATTACCAATTGCAACAACATAATCACCAACACGTAATTTATCTGAATCGGCTAAAGTAATCGCCGTTAATTTTTTGGCCTCTTCAACTTTAAGCAATGCGATATCACTTTGAGGGTCTTTCCCTATTAATTTAGCATTATATTCTCGTCCATCGTTTAAAGACACAGTAATTTTATCTGCATTTTCTATAACATGATTATTAGTAACAATATAACCTTTTTCACCGTCAATAATGACACCAGAACCTTGTCCAGAAAAAGTTCTTGATTGACTATCAGGATACCCAAAAAATCGTCTAAACTCTTCAGGGATATTAGTTTGCATTTGAGCGGTTCCTTCAACCTTAATACTTACAACCGAAGGTAATACTGTCTCTAACATTGGCGCCAAGCTAGGTTGCTGAGTATCTTCACCTGTTGGTAATGAAGGGAAAACAGCAAAAGCATTTGGTAAGGTAGCTAAAGAAAGACTTAAACCTAACACAATTAAACTAAGTAATTTTTTTGGTTTTAGTAAAGAATTATTAATCATAAAACTCTCTCGTTCTTAAAAATTTAATATTTACTATAATGTTTCACAAAATAATTCTAGCGAAAAAAACTAAAATTAATTAGGATTTATTTTCGTCAGTTTTGAATAAACCAGAAGGATCATCTGAGTAGTCTTTTGGTTGTTTTTTTAGAGTGAATTGTTTTTTCATAGTAGTATCACTATTCGCATCTAACGCCATAACTGGCATATCATTTTCTGAAGTAAATTTTCCTGAACTTTCAGCCATATGTTGATAAAGACGACGAAAATCATTAGCCATGTTATCTAATATTTCAGCGCTATGTGAAAAATATTTAACAATTGTCTGTTTTTGAACTTTTAACTGCTCTTCAGTTTCCTCAAGTTGACGTTTTACTTGTGCAAATTTACGCCCTTTCGAACTAAAAATATTCGTTAAAATAATACCTAAAACAAAACCAATTACTAAGCCAATAACCAGATAAATCATCATCTGTTTATCCATATTTCACTCCTTGTATCTTTTCGTTATAAAACTTTACACACTATTGTTCAATTATTTTACTTATTTTGCATGGTTAGCAAGTTTAATCAATTGCTTTTTTAGTTTATCGGGTGCACTTTCTGCCAAAGCAGACAAATAAGTGGCACTTTGGGGACTTAAAGCTCGCCTAATTGTAACACTTTTTGATGAATCATTAATCATTTTTGCATGTTGGCTAGAAATGTCTGGATTAATTTTATATTGAATTGAAGATAAGGATGGTAATATTTGCTTTCGGATTCCAGATAACAAATTACTTTGTTCGTATCTTAATCTGGTTAACCAACTGGCTGAACTTACTTCAAGGATTAGAACACCCTGACGATAATTAGCAATTCTATATTGCTGCCTTAAGAAAGATGGCAATAACTCATTAATCACATCAGCCAATTTATTCAATGCAAATGTTTTCTCTTTTATCTCGGATAAACAAGTTTGTTGAGACAAAATTGATGTTAACATCTGTGGCTCATTATAACGCATATTTGATACTTACCTTTATTTCCGAATAAAATAATAGTCAACGAATTACACATCATGCAAAATAAGTAGCATTAATTTACCTTATTTAAATAAAAAAGTCTTACTTAAAAAAGATATTTACAGTTTATTATTTTTTTATTGAAAAACAATAGTATCTCACTACGATATTTTGTCCAAATATCAAATGATATGAGATCCAATAAATTAATTATCCAATTGAATATAAAAGTATTTTTATATGGATTATTTACTCATATAAAGTATCTATCACGCAACTTAATAAAGCCACAAGCTTATTTCAAGATTGTTGTCACTTTGCTCTTACTTATGTTTATTTTTACTTATAAATAAAAATCGTTGTATTTACTGAATTTTGTATTAACAGAAAAGCATAAACAAATATAAGTTTTATCACCCTACACTTTGAACTCAGTATTGTCATTCCATATTAATGTTGCAATTTTAACAATTTCTCAGTGACACTTTGTTTATAAAAATTGAAAGTTTTAGGATGAGTCAATCTAAACTAGAATGTTCATCATCCAAAAAAAATTACGAATTTTGGTTTACCGCTCTAAAAATCGTTAATAATAAAATTTCATAATTTATATATAGTTATAATGAAGATGTACCAATTGATCTCTATCTTACTTCAGTATCAAAAAAATTATTTAATCTGATTTTTATCACGTTAAAAGTAATCGAAAAGTGATCAATTGGTTTGTTTAATATCTATACTGCTTAAACATTCATTCATTTGTTAAAAATTATCATTTAAACAGTTTGTTATGATCGTTATACAACTTTAAATCACTAAATCACAGATTGTCTGTTTTGCCCCTTTTTGCATTAAAGAAAGATAATGATTGGTGACGTGTTCTTTGAACTGCAAATTATTCGATAAATCATCACCAAACACTGCATTCAAACTCAATAAAGCGGTTACTCTTTCTTGACCATCTTGACTTGAGTCAACAAGTGTTTTTAATTCACTAAACATTGGATCGCGTATATCAATATCATTTTGATTGTCATCCATGCCGCCTACATAACGCATCCAACCGGCTACGCCTAATGCAAGTAATGAAAAATCAGAATTGTTTTGAATATGCCAACGCACAGAATCAAGCATACGTTGTGGTAATTTTTGAGTACCATCCATGGCAATCTGCCAAGTTCTATGTTTCAGTGAAGGGTTACTAAATCTTTCAATAAGTTGCTCAGCATATTGTGATAGATTTACCTGTGAAGGAACATGCAGTGTAGGTGCTTGTTGTTGCATCATCAGTGCTAGTGTTGCTTTTTTATAATTGTGGTCATTCATACAATCATTAATATGTTCATACCCTGCTAAGTAACCTAGATAAGCTAAAAAAGAATGACTGCCATTTAGCATACGTAATTTCATCTCTTCATAGGGAACCACATTATCGACAAACTCAGCCCCAACTTCATCCCAATTAGGGCGACCAGTAACAAAATTATCTTCAATAACCCATTGAATAAAAGGTTCACAGGCAATACCACATGGATCAGTCATGCCTGCCAACGTATTTGTGATCTCTGCTAAAGTTTCAGATGTTGCTGCAGGCACAATACGATCGACCATTGTACATGGAAACGTTGTATTGACCTCAATCCATTGTGCTAATTTCGCATCTCGCGCTTTTGCTAAACCTAATATCGCTTTTTTCAAAACAACTCCATTTTCTGGGATATTATCGCAGGATAATGCCGTAAATGGTTTTATTCCTCTTTGCATTCTTCTATAAAGTGCTTCAACAATAACGCCTGGGGCAGACATAGGTTTAGATGGATTGGCTAAATCCGCTTTAATCAGAGGATTATCTAAATCTAAGTCACCACCACCTGGTCGCATACAGTAACCTTTTTCGGTTACGGTTAAAGACACAATTTCTACCACACTATCGGCCATTTTTTCTAAAATTGCCTCAATGCCGTCGGTAGATGCCAAAAGCGACTCTTTTACACTACCAATAATAAATGCTTGTTTTGTTGTAGCTCCTTTTTCTAATACGGTATACAAATGATCTTGCTGACGAATATCATGAATTAACTCTTCACCACCAACAATATTAACCTCACAAATTCCCCAATCACTTGTTCCTTTATTCAATAAGCGATCCATAAACAATGCTTGATGTGCACGATGAAACGCACCAAAGCCTAAATGGACTATGCGTGAAATCATTTTTTTTCTGTCATAGGAAGGTTTATGTTCGATTGATTGTGGGATATTTGATAAATTTAACATTCTACTCACCATAATTAACAAATTAAATACTTTATTGGTTAGACATATTTTCACTTGTAGATAAACTTTTCATCTCCAATTTTCATTTTTTGTGATCAAAATCACATTTTTTGGTTTATTTAATATGCAGTATTTTGAAAATATTTAATAATACCAAAACATATTGGCATACCAATTATTGAAATAAACGTAGTTAAATCATAATTGACTTATAGTACTCATAACAATTAACTTATAGTTGACGCAATATAACCAAAATTAGAATGGGGATTAAAAATAATGCCAACGATTAATCGGCTCTATCAAGAAATTGGTAATGAGCTGAAATCATTATTAAAAAATGGTACTTATAAAATTGGTGATCGGTTACCACCCGAGCGCGATATCGCTGACGCATTTAATGTAAGTAGAACGGTTGTGCGCGAAGCACTCATTATGCTAGAACTTGAAAATTTAGTTACAGTAAAAAAAGGCTCTGGTGTATATGTAATTGGTTTACCAAATGAAACTTTGTCAGAACAAGATAAAAAAATAGAAGAAAATGATTTTGGACCATTTGAATTATTACAAGCAAGACAACTAATTGAAAGTAATATTGCCGCTTTTGCAGCTTCACAAATATTGAAATCCGATATCATAGAGCTTAGAGCTATTTTAGAACAAGAACGTCAAATGTTAGAACAAGGCATTCTGGATGATTACAGTGCTGATGAGATGTTTCATATTGCAATAGCCAAAGCAACAAAAAACTCAATACTTGAAAGTTTATTAAATGATTTATGGCAAAAACGTTCTACCAGCAAAATGTGGGACCAATTACACAGTCGCATTACCGATCATAGTTATCGAAAAAAGTGGCTTTACGATCATGAAAAAATTCTGCAAGCATTGCAGATAAAAGATGCAATAGGTGCACGCCATGCTATGTGGCAACATTTAGAAAATGTTAAACAAACATTAATGACCGTTTCTGATAGTGAAGATCCAAATTTTGATGGTTATTTATTTGATTCTATTCCAGTTAGTATTGTTAACCAATAGACAATAAAAAATCAGCATTGTTTATAGATCTTTTCGTTTAGAAAATTAAGTAAATAAAAATCATTGAGGAGATTTATATGGAACAAACGATGCGTTGGTTTGGACCAAATGACCCAGTATCACTAGATGATATCAAACAGGCTGGAGCAACTGGAATTGTTACAGCTTTGCACCATATTCCAAATGGCGAAATATGGACAGTTGAAGAAATACAAAAACGAAAAGCAATTATTGAAGAAAAAGGATTAATATGGTCTGTTGTTGAAAGTATTCCTGTTCATGAAGAGATCAAAACGCATTCAGGAAAGGTTAAACAGCATATCGCAAATTACCAGCAATCAATTCGTAATCTAGCAGCTTGTGGCATTGATACTGTTTGTTACAATTTTATGCCTGTGTTAGATTGGACTCGCACCGATCTTGCTTATGAGCTACCAGACGGTTCAAAAGCTTTACGTTTCGATCAAACTGCATTTGCTGCATTTGACCTTTATATTTTAGAAAGAATTAATGCCGAAAAAGATTACTCAAAAGAAGATATCGATTTAGCAAAAGCTTATTTTGAGAAAATGACTCAAGCAGATAAAGACAAACTAATTGCTAATATCATTGCAGGTTTACCTGGGGCAGAAGAAGGCTATTCTTTGGAACAATTTAGAGCACATTTGGCGACGTATGATGGCATCGATAAGGCCAAATTACGCGAAAATTATGCCTACTTTTTAAAAGCTATCGTCCCCGTTGCTGAAGAAGTAGGTGTGGTATTAACGGTGCATCCAGATGATCCTCCTCGACCAATTTTAGGTTTACCGCGTATTGTGTCAACCATCGAAGATATGCAATGGATAAAAGATACGGTAGATAGTATTCATAATGGATTTTGCTTTTGCACTGGTTCTTACGGTGTGCGAGATGATAATGATTTAGCCATAATGGCTGAAAAATTTGCTGACCGTGTTCATTTTATTCACTTACGTGCAACGGTTCGCGAACAAAATCCACTTTCTTTCCACGAAGGTGACCATTTAGGTGGTGATGTGGATATGTATGCAGTAATCAAAGCACTCGTTACTGAAGAACAGCGCCGTAAAAAAGCAGGAATTAAACGTTCTATTCCCGTTCGTCCAGATCATGGACACCAAATGTTAGATGATCTTAAAAAGAAAACCAATCCAGGTTATTCGTGTATAGGTCGCTTACGCGGTTTAGCAGAAATTCGTGGTATTGAATATGCCATTAAGCGTGCATTTTTTGAATAATATCTATTTCTCTGTATTAAAAAACACTCATTTTAAATGGGTGTTTTTTTTTACATAATAATGAATAAAGTCTAGTTATGTATTGCATCTAGATAAATATAATTAAGAATCCTCTATACTGCATACAAATGCTGTATTAATCCACGTAATGATCCTGTGGCATTTAACACGGCGCGAATAATAATTTACAACAGTAATTTAATTATTTAAATTTAATCATGCATTTAATAAACAATTTTAATCGGTCAAATAATCAAATCAATCTTATGATATTTAAATTTGCCTATTTTTATAATATGGTTAAAAAACTAATATAACCAATTTAATAGAAATACTATTTAAAAAAGTTAAATTGAATGTATAAAAGCAAAATAATTATTAAAAATGCTAAGTAATATTTAAAATAATCTTATTATTGAAGATGATTAGAGAAAATCATGAACCTAAGTTTTAAATTATAAAATGCTATCAAAATTTTACTGTTTTGACTTTTCCTCCCATTCCGCGTTATATTAATAACGATATTATCTACATCTATATCGTTAAGCAGTCTTTTCAAAAGCAGTTTAAACATAAGAGGTGTAATATGGGTATCTTAAATAGTATTTTTTCTAAAATATTTCCAAGTGCACAAGCAGCAGTAGGTAATGTTACTGATGCTGTAAAGAATCAAGTCAATAATATTACTGGTAATAACAAAGATACAGCATCAACTAGTCAAGATCAAAATCAACAGAACCAGCAGAATCAACAAAACCAAACCAATCAACAAAGTACAGGAAATCAAACATCTGCATCAAATGTTGATGTTATGACAATTCTTGAAGACTTAGCTAAAAAATTCCCTGAAAAACTAAACTGGAAGACATCAATTGTTGATCTTTTAAAACTTTTAGGCTTAGATAACAGTTTAGATGCGCGTAAAAAATTAGCTAAAGAGCTTGATTATACAGGGAGTACCGATGATACAGCAGCTATGAATACATGGTTAATTAAAGCTGTAATGAAAAAAATTGCAGAAAAAGGCGGGAATGTAGCTCACCTTTTCTCTTAAAACTGAAGACAAAAATACGCCAAATCCACCTGCTAATATAGGTGGATTTTTTATTAAAAACGCTATGTTATCGGTCAGATAATCATCAAGCCTATTCACTAGGCTTTAAAAGCATGCAATCGATTCATCGCAGCTTCAATACCATCAGATAATAAAATTTCAGTACAACGCACTGACTCATCAATCGCTTTATCAATCAACTCTTGTTCAGATTTAGATGGCTTGTTTAAAACATAGCCTACCACTTTATTTTTATCGCCAGGATGACCGATACCAATTCTTAAGCGATAAAAATTCAAATTATTACCTAATTTACTGGCAATATCTTTCAAACCATTATGCCCACCATGGCTGCCACCAAATTTGAATTTGGCAATACCTGGATTAAGATCAAGTTCATCATGTGCAACAAGAATTTCTTCTGGTTTAATCTGATAAAATGTAGCCATAGCCTGCACTGCTTTACCGCTTAAATTCATAAAGGTTGTTGGCACTAATAAACGTACATCATGACCAGAAAGAGTTATCCTTGAACTGTAACCAAAAAATTTGGGTTCATTTTTTAATGATTGATGATATCGTTCTGCCAATTGATCAACAAACCACGCACCCGCGTTATGGCGAGTTGCAGCATATTCATTGCCTGGATTAGCAAGTCCTACAATAAGTTTAATAGTTGTCATGATAATTCGATAATATGTGTTGCTATAAGTGAAAAAGCCCCAAAAAAGGGGCTAGTAACCATAATGCTAAAATCAATTAGTAATGAAACATTGCTGAAATTGATTCTTCATTGCTGATGCGACGAATTGCCTCAGCAAGCATACCTGATAAAGTTAATTGGCGCACATTTTTCAATGCTTTAACTTCAGCAGTTAATGGAATTGTGTCACAAACAACAATTTCATCAATAGCACTGTTTTTAATGTTACTGACGGCTTTGCCTGAAAAAATTGGATGCGTTGCATAAGCATACACTCTTTTAGCTCCGCGCGCTTTCAAAGCATCGGCCGCTTTACAAAGTGTACCTGCGGTATCAATCATATCATCAACTAAGATACAATCTCTATCAGCAACATCACCAATAATATTCATCACTTCTGCTTCATTAGCACGCTGACGACGTTTGTCAATGATGGCCATGTCTGTATCATTTAAAAGTTTTGCAATCGCACGCGCACGAACAACACCACCAATATCAGGTGATACCACAATTGGGCGTTCAAAATCACGTTGCAACATGTCTTCTAAAATAACTGGACTACCAAATACGTTATCAACAGGCACATCAAAGAAACCTTGAATCTGTTCAGCATGAAGATCGACTGTCAATACTCTATCAACACCAACGGTTGATAAAAAGTCAGCGACGACTTTAGCGGTAATAGGCACACGAGCAGAACGAACTCGACGATCTTGCCTCGCATAACCAAAATATGGAATAACAGCAGTAATACGACCCGCAGATGCACGACGCATTGCATCAATCATTACTAGTAATTCCATTAAATTGTCATTGGTTGGCGCGCAAGTTGATTGAATAATAAAAACATCTTCACCACGGACATTTTCATTAATTTGGACATTTACTTCACCATCACTAAAACGGCCTACGACAATGTCACCAAGAGAAGTATAAAGACGATTAGCTATACGTTTTGCTAGTTCGGGTGTGGCATTACCAGCAAAAAGCTTCATATCAGGCACGAGAAATCCTCAAGCATGTTATTATGATTACTTTATTCGTAATCGGTTAAATCGGAGCCATAATTATATAATTATTTATCCATCATGCTCAACCATAATATAAAAATTTAACAAAAATATTTGATATATATATCAAAATTGCGAATTAAAAAAATTTGCCTTTAAGATACTTTGGCTGAGAACCCAAAATCGAGTAAACTAACACTCAAATCCATTAATAAATTTTACAAAATTCCACAATCTAAGTAGATAACGTGATGAACGAAAAATTAAATAGCAATAACCCAGAAATCAAATCCAAAAGAACTATCCGAAGTTTTGTATTACGACAAGGTCGTTTAACTAAAGGTCAAGAACAAGCATTAAACAATTTATGGCCACTATTTGGCATTGAATATCATTCAAACTCACCTATATGCTTTGATGAAAATAAACCTGTCGTTTTAGAAATAGGATTCGGCATGGGCGCATCATTAGTTGAAATGGCTCGAAATGCACCAGATAAAAACTTTCTAGGCATTGAAGTTCATAAGCCAGGTGTTGGCGCTTGTTTAATGGCTATTGAAGAAAACCAATTATCTAATTTAAAAGTAATGTGTCATGATGCGGTTGAAGTTTTAGAAAACATGATCCCTAATCATTCATTAGACAAAGTGCAAATCTTCTTTCCCGATCCATGGCATAAAGCAAGACACAACAAACGCCGCATTATTCAGCCACAATTTGTACAATTAATTCGGCAAAAATTAAAAGTAGACGGTATATTACATTTAGCGACCGACTGGCAAAATTATGCTGAACATATGTTAGAGGTTTTAACCGAAGCTGAAGGTTTTGAAAATTTATCAGCAACAGGCGACTACATTCCGAGACCCGAAGAGCGCCCTATTACCAAATTTGAAAAACGTGGCCAAAATTTAGGTCATGGCGTTTGGGATTTACAGTTCAGAAAAAAATAGCGTAATAAGGAGCCATTATGCAAAATAAAACAATTAATTTAATTTGTCATCGTCGTTCAATTCGGTCTTACCAATCAACGGCATTAACCAACGAGCAGATAGAATCACTTGTTCAAGCTGCACAATCGGCTCCAAGCTCCAATTTTTTACAATGCGCTACAATAATTAGAATCACTGATAGCGAGAATCGCTCAAAACTAGCACATTATTCGGGGGATCAAAGCTATATAAATCAAGCTTCTGAATTTTGGGTATTCTGTGCCGATTTTAATCGGCATTTTCAAATTGATCCAACTATTCCTCTTGAAAAAGCAGAACAACTTTTAGTGGGTTGCATTGATACTGCTTTTATGGCACAAAATACCGTTATTGCAGCGGAATCATTAGGTTTAGGCACGGTTTATATTGGTGGATTACGCAACAATATTGAGAAAGTAACACAATTACTTGCCTTACCTAAATATGTTCTTCCGCTTTTTGGGCTTTGTATTGGTTATCCTGACCAAAATCCAGATATAAAACCAAGATTACCGAAAGAATTAGTTTTTTTTGAAAATCACTATCAACCAATCAATCATCAATTATTAGCACAATATGATACTCAGATGCGTCAATACTATGGTCATCGACTGACTAATCAAAAAACAAATGGTTGGAGTGATAAAATTGCAGAAACAATTATCAAAGGGCAACGAGATTTCATTTTAAATTATTTGCATAAACAAGGATGGATAACTAAATGAACAACAATCAATACCAATTAGACAAAGTCGTTATATTAAGTCGTCACGGTATACGCACTCCGTTACAAAACACACTAGCATTTTTAGAAAAGTCCAGTCCATTAAAATGGCCTAGCTGGGATCATGCTTATGGTTATTTAACGACACGAGGTGGTGTATTAGAAGCTTTCTTTGGACATTATCTATCACAATGGCTTGAACAAAAAAATATTAATATTGAACCAGAAAATCCAGATATCTATGTTTATGCTAACAGCCTTCAAAGAACGGTAGCAACAGCCCAATTCTTGGTTAATGGCGCTTTTGCGGGTTATGATATTCCTATCCATCACAAATATACCATTGAAAAAATGGATCCGATTTTTGATCCAAGTGTGCAAGATGATTCTCCAGAACTAAAACAAGCTGTATTAAACGATATTGAAGAGGCTGATAAAGCTGGGGCAATTTTTAAAAATTTAGCGCCTGCTTATCAAATGGTTTCAGATATATTGGAGTATCCGCATTCACAATTATATGCTCAATATCAATGTGATTTTGCTGATATTCCTTATGAACTCTATTTTAAGAAAAATGAAGAACCTGAATTACATGGCCCATTAGCTATCGGAATTTGTGCTGTTGATGCTTTCTTATTACAATATTATTCTGCATTTCCAAAAGATCAGATTGCGTGGGGAAAAATCACCAGCCAAGAACAATGGCAACAAATAATACAAATTCGTAACCACTATATTGATTTAGTATTTCATTCGAAAACCATTGCTCAACATATTAGTAAACTATTAATCAATAAAATAGATGATTTACTGCATAATAAACAGCACAAGGTGAACTTACTTGTTGGTCACGATAGTACCATTGCAGCATTGCTCGGTGCTTTAGATTTTGCACCATACCAACTACCAAACCAATGTGAAAATACCCCAATCGGAGGAATGGTTATCTTCCAACGTTATCGCCATATATCATCTGGCAAATACTTTTTTAAAGCCGAATACGTTTATCAAAGTTTTGAACAACTTTATACTGGCCAGGCAATCGATATCAATAATCCACCACAACACTATCAATTACAATTGGAAAATGCTTCTTTCAATAGTGATGGTTATTATGATTGGGTAGATTTTGCAAAACGTTTGAACAATAATGAGTAGTCTATTAATTTTCTACAAGAAATAGATTCCACCGACACCCATCGGTGGAAAATTTGCTCTTTTTTCTGAGTGAATGCTCACAGATATAATCGCCTACTTTTATGAATTTTTCTTACAATAATTAAGTTAAAATACCCCAATAAAAGATTTCTAACAATAAGCTGTTCCCAAAAACATACTGAGACAGAATATGCATAGCATATTTACTGAAAACTGCTTATTTTTCAAATTGAAATAAAATAAACACAAATTTAAAATTAGCTTTTACTATGATTCAATACAATACTAAGAAAAAATTTATTGATCATTAGGTTGAAAAAGTCCATCTATTTAGTTGAATCAGATCATTAACTATCACAAGTACAATAGTAAATTGAGTATATTCATATCACAACGATTTTAAATTCATTTTTAATCTTCGCATAAAGAAGTTTGAAATCAATCTAATAAATGATAATCCATTAAATATCTTTTTCGTTAATTATTGTAATCGATTTCATAAATTATTTTTTTTTGAGTAAATCAGCGAGCGAAAGGATTAACAAAATTTATTATATTCGCATAATTATTGATTGAATTCCTACTATGTTAGTTATCATTACCTTAAACAGAAAGAAATTTAATATAAAAATATACTGAAACATTAGTGTAACCTGAAACTTTTTAACAAATAACAGAAAAACCCGAAATGTAATCGATTTCATAAAATGTTATCTAGATCACTTTTTGGGAATATATAAAGTGATAGTATCAATTTAAAACAATAACTTTTTAGATAAATAAAAGTGTAAATGATGCTAAATCATTTAAAGCTAAACAAAGGAAGTTCATTATGAATCAAAACATTACCTCATCACTGTATAATAAGAATTATTGGGTGTTTAGCCTCTACTTTTTCCTCTACTTTTTTATTATGGGAGCCTATTTCCCATTTTTTCCTGTTTGGTTGAAAATGGTTGGACTAGATCAAGCAAGTACAGGATACGTTTTTTCATTTATTTCATTATTTGCGTTAGTTTTCCAACCTATTTTTGGCTTGATTTCAGATAAATTGGGATTAAAAAAGCATCTTCTTTGGATTATTACCCTGCTATTAGTATTGTTTGGACCATTCTTCATTTTCATATTTGGCCCTCTACTCAAATTTAATATCACACTAGGCGCAATTGTGGGTGGATTTTATCTAGGTATAGTGTTTAGTGGTGGGGCACCAGCAATAGAAGCTTTAGTTGAAAAAATTAGTCGTCGTAGCGGTTTCGAATTTGGTCGCAGTCGTATGTTTGGTTGTTTTGGATGGGCGATTTGTGCTTCGTTTGTTGGGATTATGATATCAAAAAACGTCAATGCTGTTTATTGGTTATGCTCTGGATTTGCACTGATTCTTCTAGTTTTAGTCAAGATCGCCGATCCAGCAAAAACCTCAACAACTGATGTTGTTGAAAAAATGGGATTAAATAAGCCTGAACCTTTCAATCTGAAACTGGCTTTAGATTTACTCAGTATGCGTAAAACATGGTTCTTTATGCTTTATATTGTTGGAGTGGCATGTACTTATGATGTGTTTGACCAACAGTTTGCTAACTTTTTTACTTCATTCTTTTCTAGTGAACAAGTTGGTCGTGAGGCATTTGGTTATGTCACAACACTTGGTGAATTTTTAAATGCTACGGTAATGTTTTTTGCGCCAATAATTGTGATGAAAATCGGCAGTAAAAACACCTTATTGATTGCGGGTGCAATCATGTCAATTCGTATAACCGGCTCAGCGTTTGCTAGCACTGCAATTGAAGTAATAATATTAAAAACATTGCATATGTTTGAAGCACCATTATTACTTGTTGGTGCCTTTAAATATATCACTACACATTTCCCTATCCGCTTATCAGCAACCGTTTACTTAATTGCATTTTGTTTTGCAAAACAATTATCTATCATGTTTATGTCTACTTTTGCGGGTTTGATGTATGTTAAAATCGGTTTTGAAGGGGCTTATTTAGTCCTTGGCTTCATCGCATTTAGTTTTACACTGATTTCTTCTTTTACGTTATCAGGATGTGGACCATGGGATGTTTTTAAATATACAAGAAATCAGGAATCAGATAATTAATCTAGATTCACTAAACATAATTAGCTTAAATTAAGGTATTTAGATGAAAATATTAGTAACTGGTGGTTGTGGATATATAGGTAGCCATACTTGTGTCCAACTAATTCAATCAGGCTATACACCAATTATTATTGACAATTTATTCAATAGTAAAGCCTCAGTATTAGAAAGAATACAAACTATCACAGGGAAACCTGTTGTCTTTTACCAAGGGGATGTTTGTGATGCAAAATTATTAGCAACAATTTTTAAAGAACATGACATCAAAGCCGTTATTCACTTCGCTGGTTTAAAAGCTGTTGGTGAATCGGTATACAAGCCACTTGAATACTATAAAAATAACGTGTATGGCAGCATTGCTTTAATGGAAGCGATGCGTGATGCTGGCGTGAAACAATTGGTATTCAGTTCTTCAGCTACCGTCTACGGTGAATTAGCACCTGTTCCTTATGTTGAAACGTTACCGCAAGGATTACCTACTAGTCCATATGGTAAAAGTAAACTTATGGTAGAACAATGTATGATGGATTTAGCCGTTGCCGAACCTGATTGGTCACTAACACTGCTACGCTATTTTAACCCAGTTGGTGCTCATCCTAGTGGGTTAATGGGTGAAGATCCTTTAGGCATTCCAAATAATCTGATGCCTTATATTACTCAAGTTGCAGTGGGTAAACGAGAGTCACTCGCTGTATTTGGTAATGATTATCCAACTGAAGATGGCACTTGTGTACGTGATTTTATTCATGTTGTGGATTTGGCTGACGGGCACATTGCCGCTCTAAAGGCTGATCAAAATAAAGCTGGAATTCATATTTATAATTTAGGTTCCGGTGTTGGCTACAGTGTTTTACAAGTTATTAAAGCTTTTGAAAAAGCCTCTGGTAAACCACTTAATTGGCATTTTGCACCTCGCAGAGCAGGTGATTTACCGGCTTTCTGGGCTGATGCTAACAAAGCTAAGCAAATATTAGGCTGGAAAACCAAACTTACGCTTGATGATATGGTAAAAGATTCATGGAATTGGCAATCTAATAATCCACAAGGTTATCCTGATTGAATTATAGTTTGAGAATAATAGCAGCAAAATCATAATTGAAGAGGTAAAAATGGATATTTTTAACCCAATTGATCATCCTCATCGTCGTTATAATCCATTGACGAATCAATGGGTACTTGTTTCACCACATAGAGCAAAACGCCCTTGGCAAGGACAACAAGAAGAGATAAATGAGGAGCAAAAACCAAGTCACGATCCAACTTGTTTTTTGTGTGCAGGTAACAAGCGAGTCACGGGTGATATCAATCCTGATTATAAAGGGACATTTGTATTTACCAATGATTTTGCTGCGTTAATGGAAGATACGCCAAATTCACCAATTAACGATGATCCACTGTTCCAAATGCAAAGCGCTAAAGGCACCAGCCGTGTTATCTGTTTTTCACCAGATCACAGTAAAACTTTGCCAGAACTGGATTTATCTGCCATTGAAAGAGTGATTAAAACATGGATCACTCAACAGCAGGAATTAAGTAAAAAATATCCTTGGGTACAAGTCTTCGAAAATAAGGGGTCAGTAATGGGGTGCTCTAACCCTCACCCGCATGGACAAATTTGGGCAAATAGTTTTTTACCCAACGAAATTGTACGTGAAGATCTCAATATGCGTAATTATTATGAAAAATATCAACGTAATCTATTAATTGATTATGTTGAAAAAGAACTAATAAATCGTGAACGAATTGTCGTTGAAACACAATATTGGTTGGCGGTGGTTCCTTTTTGGGCAATCTGGCCATTTGAAACACTTCTGTTACCCAAAACACATATTCCACAATTAACTCTGTTAACAAGCGATCAACAAAGTGATTTAGCTATTGCACTCAAAAAATTAACTAGTCGTTACGATAATTTATTTCACTGTTCTTTTCCTTATTCAATGGGTTGGCATGGTGCACCATTTATGGAAAATAAAAATGACTATTGGCAAGTTCATGCTCACTTTTATCCGCCTTTGTTACGTTCAGCGACAGTCAAAAAATTTATGGTCGGTTACGAAATGCTAGCCGAAGTACAACGAGATTTAACGCCAGAACAGGCAGCCGAAAGACTGCGTAATGTAAGTGATGTTCATTTATAAATGATATAAAGGATAAGTAGATGAAAGAATTAATTAATAAAACTTCGCAAGCATTTGAAACTAAATTTGGCTATAAACCAGATACGTTGATACAAGCACCAGGACGCGTAAATTTAATCGGGGAACATACAGATTATAATGACGGATTTGTGCTACCTTGCGCTATTAATTATCAAACAGTAATCAGCTGTCATAAACGTTCAGATAACCTGATTCGGGTCATTGCGGTTGACTATAATAATGAGCAAGATGAATTTTCATTGGATTTTACCATTGAAAAACATCCAAAATACCAATGGGCCAACTATGTACGCGGCGTAGTCAAACATCTAAAAAAACATACTGATAATATTCATGGCGTTGACCTCGCCATTAGTGGTAATGTACCACAAGGTGCGGGATTAAGCTCATCAGCATCCCTTGAAGTTGCTGTAGCTAAAATGTTCCAAGTTTTATATGATTTGCCATTAGATGGCACTCAATTAGCTTTGATTGGTCAAGAAGCCGAAAATCAATTTGTTGGTTGTAATTGCGGTATTATGGATCAACTTATCTCTGCACTGGGACAAACACAACATGCCTTATTGATTGACTGCCGATCGTTAGAAGCATTCCCTGTATCAATACCCGAAGATTTTGCAGTAGTAATTATTAACTCAAATATCAAACGTGGTTTAGTCGATAGCGAATACAATAGTCGCCGGCAACAATGCGAAGCAGCAGCTAAAGCTCTTGGGGTAAAAGCGTTACGCGATGTAACGTTAGATGAATTGAAAAAAATTGAAAGTAAGCTTGATCCTATTGTTTTTAAACGCGCTCGTCACATAATCACTGAAAATGAACGTACCTTAAAAGCCGCTTCAGCGTTGGCAAACAGCGACTATACATTTTTATCAAATCTTATGGCGCAAAGCCATAACTCTATGCGTGATGATTTTGAAATCACTGTGCCCGCCATTGATTATCTGGTTGAAATAATTCACAATAAACTTGGTGATCAAGGTGGTGTCCGCATGACAGGTGGCGGTTTTGGCGGTTGTGTCGTCGCACTCGTACCAAAAAATAAAGTTGATGATATCAAAGCAGTGGTTAATGATAATTATGCTAAAAAATTTGGTATCAAAGAAGATTTTTATGTTTGTAAACCAAGTAAAGGAGTGCACGCTTTATGCCTATAAAACAGATTATTAAACTTTCAAATAAACAGGGTATGAGCATTAAACTCTCAAACTGGGGAGCAATTTGGCTTTCATGTGAACTACCCGTTGCAGGACAAAATCGAGAAGTCTTACTTGGTTGTAAAACCTTTGAACAATATGCACAGCAAGATGCCTATCTAGGCGCGACCATTGGGCGATATGCTAACCGAATTGCAAACGCGACCATCAAGGTCAACAAAAAAAGCTACTCACTGACTGCAAATCAAGGAGTAAACCAACTGCATGGTGGCAAATTAGGGTTTGATAAACAACTGTGGCACATCCAATCTCAAGCTGACAAGCAGGTCACCTTTGCATTGATTTCTCCAGATGGAGATCAAGGATTCCCTGGTGAGCTCAAGATCGAAGTAACCTATAAACTCACTGATGACAATCAAGTTATTATCTCTTTTAATGCTATCACGACCAAAACAACCCCAGTCAATCTAACCAATCATGCTTATTTTAATTTGGATGGAGAAACTAGCAAAGATATCCTTAATCATACCTTACAAGTGAATGCTGACTTTTATTTACCCGTCGATCGCGACGGTATCCCAAACAGTGATTTAGTTAGCGTTAGCCAAAACGATATGGATTTACGTATACCAAGGCTAATCTCTGATAAATTACTCCAAAGCCCAGAAAGACAAATCACGAGTGGTTATGATCATGCTTATTTATTAGATAAATCACAACCCATTGCCGCTTATCTACTATCCGCCGATAAAAAAGTGAAGATGAATGTGACAACGACCCTACCTGCACTACAAATCTATACGGGTAATTTTTTACAACATACACCGAACAGGCTTAATGGTGAATATCATAATTTTGCGGGTATCGCGTTAGAAGCGCAGTTTCTACCAGATAGTCCAAATCATCCCGATTGGCCACAACCCAGCTGTTTTTTAGAACCTAATCAAACTTATCATCATCAAATTTGTTACCAGTTTATGATAGATAAGTTATGAGATAACTAATTACGGATGAACGATCATTGTGTTCATCCATAAAAAATAGTGTAAAAGTTTTTTAGTTTTAAAAACAATATATATGGACGGATTGTTATTGAATTTTTATATTTAAAACAAGATAACAAATCCTTTAAATTTATTTATCTGAATTAAGAAAATCAATTACAGAAGAAACAAATAAACTTCTCCCTTTTTCAAGCACTAGCTATATAGGGTAAAATTAACAACAAAATTATCATACCTCTTTTAATTAGTCTAATTACTTCAATATCCTTTATTTCTATCAATAACTTCTAAAGTTAACAATATTCAATTACTTTATTTTAGATTACCGCTAAATTTAAACAAGATTTTTGGCTAGTTTACTAACAATCCAAGCTAAAATTAGGTATGATATTCACATCTTTGCTAATGGATTAACTAATAAATGAAAAGCAAAACTTTAACCGCTATCTTTCCTGGAACTTTTGATCCAATTACTAATGGGCATATTGATCTCATTACTCGAGCATCATTACTTTTTCCTCGTTTAATTGTTGCAGTTGCAGAAAATCCTAATAAAAATACCCTTTTCACCTTAGAAGAACGGGTTAATTTAGCTTCGACTGCGGTTGAACACCTACTAAATGTTGAAGTAATTGGTTTCGATAATTTAATGGCTAATTTTGCTCAAACACATAATGCGACCGTGGTTGTTCGTGGTGTGCGTACAACGCATGATTTTGAATATGAAAGGCAATTAGCTGAAATGAATCGCGCATTAAAGCCAGATTTAGATACTATATTTTTGATGCCATCAATTGCAATGGGCTTTATTTCATCAACTATTGTTAAAGATGTGGCTTACCATGGTGGCAATATTACCAATTTAGTGCCTGTCCATGTTAAAAAAGAATTGTTACAACGACTTACTTAGATTTTAAACTTACGATTATGGTTAAATTTTACACCCCACCTAAAAAAAAGCTCACCTCACAAAAATTGACCGTTACTGTTTCGTCGCTTGATGCCTTTGGACAAGGCGTTGCTAGCCATAACGGAAAAACAATTTTTATCAAGTCAGCCTTACCTGATGAAACGGTTGATATTAAGTTGACTGAAGATAAAAAAAATTACGCAAAAGCGACTGTCATAAAATATTACAATCAAAGTAACGAACGGGTTAAACCTCAATGTGAGTATTATCAAAAATGTGGAGGTTGTGAACTACAACATATCTCATCGCATTTACAACAGCAAGCCAAATATTCAGCGCTTATTAACTTATTACAAAAAGAGGGTGGACAAAATTTAGCTAGTGTCATTAAAGATTCGCCCCAAATTATTGCAGATCAACCTTACCATTATCGCAGGCGGGCAAGATTAGCAATTAATCTAGTTAAAGGTGAATTATTTATTGGATTTCGTCAAGCTGAATCAAATCAAATAATCAATATTGCGCATTGTCCGATATTAGTTGAACAATTAGATATATTACTTGCCCCATTACAAAATTGCTTACGCAAAATTACCCAAAAAAAAGCGCTCGGCCACATTGAATTAATTGCCGTTGATAGTGGTGTGATTATTGTATTAAGGCATACCTTGCCAATGACATCTCAAGATACCGAGTTATTGAAACAGTTTGCTCAAGAGCAGAACATTTCACTCTATTTTTATGGTGAAGAGTTAGTCCATATTACTGGAAACAAAGAACACTATTATTTAATCAATCATTTAAAGTTAACCTTTAGTCCACTTGATTTTATTCAAGTAAACAGCAAAATTAATCAAAAAATGATTAATCAAGCTTTGGAATGGTTAACATTAAAACCAACAGATAATGTATTAGATCTATTTTGTGGAATGGGTAATTTTTCATTGCCAATGGCAACATTAAGCAAATCGGTTACTGGGATTGAAGGCATCGGTGCACTGGTTGAAAAAGCCAAATTCAATGCACAATTAAATAACAAAGAAATTTGTGCCAAAACACATTTTTTAATCAATAACTTAGATGATAAACAGCAATTTAACACATGGAATCATGCTACATTTGAAAAAGTATTATTAGATCCTGCAAGAGCAGGCGCTTATAATGCTGCAGCAGAAATTGTGAAGATAGCACCCGAAAAGATTGTTTACATCTCGTGCAACCCTGCTACTCTAGCAAGAGACTGTAAGCAATTTATTGATAAAGGATATAAAATTGCTCAAGTTGCTATTTTGGATATGTTTCCGCAAACTAAGCACATTGAATCAATGTTGCTGCTAACGAAGTAGGATAGTAATTATGGTATCAGTTAGAGGAGCCCATCAACACAGTGAAGAGCATTATTCTCTTGCACAATTTGATATTGAAAGATGGACCAGTCAAGAATTATTATTAACCAATCCGACCTCTTATAAAAAGTTCAAAGAAGTTTGGGATTTTTGTTTTGAAAACAGTGCTGGTGCGCCAGAACAGATCCACTGCTTTCAAAATGCGATTGAAATGGTCGAAATTTTATCAACGCTCAATATGGATATTAATAGTCTATGTGCCGCGTTATTACTTCCTTTTGTTGATACCAAAATTATTCGTCGAGAAGATATTCCTGAAGATTTCGATCGCGAAATTTCAAATATTATTTCCAGCATCGTAAGAATGAAAGAAATTCGCCATTTACGAGCAATTCGTAATGGCAGTGCGACAACTGAACAAATTGATAGTATTCGTCGCATGTTATTAGCTATGGTCAATGATTTTCGTAGTGTCGTCATCAAATTAGCTGAACGCATTACTTATTTACGAGATTTAATCTCTGCACCACAAGAAGAGCAGGTTTTAGCGGCTAAAGAGTGCTTTAATATCTATGCACCACTTGCAAATCGTCTAGGTATTGGTCAACTCAAATGGGAACTTGAAGATTTTTGTTTCCGTTACTTATATCCTGATGAATATCGCCTTATCGCTAAAAAGCTACATGAAAAGCGCCTAGATCGTGAGCTGTATATTGATCAATTTGTTGAACACCTACAAGATTTAATGAATAAAGATCACATTCGTGCAGAAGTCTATGGTCGCCCTAAACACATTTATAGTATCTGGCGCAAAATGGAGCGTAAGCATCTGCAATTTGAAGATCTTTATGATATTCGTGCAGTAAGAATTATTTGCGATCGTATTGAAGATTGTTATAACGCTTTAGGTATTGTTCATAGCCATTATAAACATATCGCCAAAGAGTTTGACGACTATGTTGCCAATCCAAAACCTAATGGTTATCAATCCATTCATACGGTTGTTTATGGACCACAACATAAAACGATTGAAATTCAAATCCGAACAGAACAAATGCACAATGACGCAGAGCTAGGTGTTGCTGCGCATTGGAAATATAAAGAAGGCAGTACCGATAAAATGACTGCTTATGATCAGCGAATTTCTTGGTTACGTAAACTTCTAACTTGGCAACAAGAGATGTCTGAAAGTGGTGAAATTCAAGAAGCTGTACGCAGCCAAATTTTTGATGATCGAGTCTATGTTTTTACACCGAAAGGCGATGTCGTGGATTTACCCGCTGGTTCAACTCCGCTTGATTTTGCTTATCATATCCACAGTGATGTCGGCCACCGCTGTATTGGTGCTAAAGTAGGTGGTCGCATTGTACCTTTTACCTACAATTTAAAAATGGGCGACCAAGTTGAAGTTATTACCCAAAAGCAACCTAATCCAAGTCGCGATTGGCTGAATCCAAATACAGGATTTGTTAACAGTAGTCGTGCAAGAGCTAAAATTCAGGCATGGTTTAAAAAACAAGATCGCGATAAAAACATCGCCTCCGGCGAGCAAATTTTACAAAATGAACTTGAGCCGTTAAATATTACTTTAAAAAGTGTCGAAAAAATACTGATCAATAAATACAATGCCCACTCATTTGTCGAAGTACTTGCAGGTATTGGCAGTGGTGATATTAGAATTAACCAGTTAGTTAATTTTATTAATGCTCAATTTAATAAACCGACTGCGGAACAAGAAGATGAGGCTGTCTTAAAACAAATTGCCCAAAAATCAACTACACAAGCTAAGAATAACAACAAAACGGGGAATAAAAAAGGCAGTGAAATCATTATTGAAGGTGTAGGCAACTTAATGTATACCATTGCTAATTGCTGTCGCCCTATCCCTGGTGATCCTATTGCTGGTTTTGTAACGCAAGGCCGCGGCATTTCAATCCACCGCGCAGATTGCGAGCAGTTACAAGAATTAAAAAATCATGCTCCTGAACGCATCACTAACGCCGTTTGGAATGATAATACTCACTCAGGTTATACCATGGTTACCCAAATCGTTGCCAATGACCGCAGCGGTTTATTAAGAGATATCACCACCATATTGGCTAACGAAAAAGTTAATGTTCTTGGCCTAATAAGCCGTTCTGATATGAAGCAACAATTAGCGACCATTGAGGTAGACATGGAAATCTTTGATCAGGATTCTTTAAATCGTATACTCAATAAAATTAAGCAACTACCTGATGTTATTGAAGCCAAACGTTTTCAAAGCTAGCAACTAATCAATCGCCACGCTTAAGTGGCGATAATGCATTACACGTTATTTTCGTTGTAAAATTTCAAATTGATATGGATAGCTATTTTTTTCATCAGTTTGATGATCTTGTTGATAAATTACTTGCCATTGCTCGGGTAAATAATCGGGAAAATAGGTATCCCCTTGCAATTCAGCATCAATATGCGTTAAATAAAGCCGATCAATTAATGGCAAGACTTGCTGATAAATATTACCTCCGCCAATAATAAAAACTTCATCAGGTTGTTGCGCTTGGGCAAGAGATATTGCCTCATCAATCGATTTTACCCAGCTTACATTAGAAATTTTATTATCACTTGGCTCTATTTGTCTTGAAATAACAATGTTGTGACGATTAGGAAGTGGTCTACCAATTGATTCAAACGTTTTTCGCCCCATAATAACAGGCTTATTGAGCGTGTTTTTTTTAAACCACGCCAAATCAGCAGGTAAATGCCAAGGCATTTGATTATTTAGGCCAATAACACGATTATGTGCCATAGCAACAATAACACTTAAAATCATAGTAATTACACGTATCCTAAAGATTTAATTCGTTGATTCACATTTTCTGGAAAAATAGTTTGACTCCAAAGCCTACGGCTTAGAGAAAGTAAAGGTTCTGTCTGTCCGGAAACTATCCAATTCGCTAATTCAGTTGCTACATCAGGATATATTGTTGGTTTAGGAGAAGGTAAGCTCAACCAATACTTAAGTTTAATACTATTCAAATTCTCCATAACAGTAGCCATATCTAAAGTGTGTAAACACTGTGCATTATAGATTTGCTCAAATTGCCCTGATACAGGCTTAGTCAAAATCTTTTTACCTAATACTAACGCTTCAGAAATTAGGGCAAAACCTGTGTTGGAAATAATACCAGAACAACTCACTAAAGCATGGGTAAAGTTATCACGACCAAGAGGCTGAAAAGTGATATTCTTTTGTTGAGACTGTTGCTTTATATCTGGATGAAAACAGATAAATTGATGATCTGGGAATTGTTGTAACAATTGTGTAATTTCATCTAATGCCTCAAATGGCAAATAAACAATGATATTTCCATCTTCGGTAGGTGTAACGTCAAAGGTGTCAATCATTGGCGGAATCAATTTATGCCCAAAATGAAACCAATGTAAGCCAATAGGATTAGTGACAGGCGCATAATACTTCATAATCACATTCGCTATCAAACCATATTCTTTAGGCTTGAGATATTGGCATACGGCTTGATTACTGATACCTAAGCAGTTTCGATGCTGATAGTGAGCAGCCCATGCACTAACTGGTTCAAAATCACTAATAATACAATCATATTTGGACAAATCAAGTTCACGCACATCTTTTACGAGTCGAAAAGCTCGAATTCGTTGTACCGTTTTACGAAAGTTGATTTTACCATTCAATGTTGCAAAAGAGACACCACGATAAGTAGTATAGTTGCCAAAGGCTTGCATATCAAAATAGTCTTTAGGATCACGACCGCTGAAAATATAGTCAACATCAGCACCAGCTACTTTTAAAGCTTTTGCTAACGTTCGGCAACGACTGACATGGCCATTTCCTGTTCCTTGAACGCCAAAGAGAATTTTCATATCAATATTTTTTGATGATTGTAATTGACAAATATAATAACAGAACACTTAATTATTAGCTCCATTATTTTAAGCAGATAGTACAAATAATTATAATCAATCACCATTAATAGCAATTTTGATTAAAAATTTGAAAAACATTTGTAAAATTTATTTATAAATCAATTAACTGATAAATATTTAGTGGTGATAAGTCACCTCTTTTTGTTATAAATAACAACTTCTAAAATTTATTCTTACTAATAAAAAATCCATTAATTCATTTCGGTAACAATCAACAAATCAATTGGAATATTTAAAAAATTAATCAGTTTTTACCTAACAAATACGATTATTTATTTCCGTTATTAATAACAATTATCTTATTAAAAAAGATTGCCTTTTGATGAAAGTTTATTGATTAGCATAATTTTTAGATTAAATTATTTAACAATCCCCTAACTCATCAAATCTATGCAATAAATTTCAATGCGATACAAATGATTGTAAAAATAGTTGATCATTGATAAATGATTCAGCATTTAATAATGGTTTTCTGTATGAATAATGTTAATGATGGCTCACCCTAAACTGCAATTAATATTTTAAATATATTGGATTTTTATTTTCTTATGAGCCATTAGCATTTTCAATATATGTAAAAATGGTATAAATCAGATACTTTTTTAAGTAAAATAAGTGTATATATTATCCATTTGATGAATAGTGAGATTTTACATGTCATTAAGATTCATCCATAAACAAACATATCTTATTGTAATAATAGCAATAATTTTATTTCTATTTGTTTATTCTGTAAGACATTTATCTATCATCATAAATTCATCTTTGCCTGTTGCTGTGGTTTCACAACATAACTCATCCATGTTAGAAGTCAGTAATAACCATGATAGTTGTTATCTTTTAACAAAAAAATCAGAATGTTTATCAAATTGTACCGTTTTTAGCCATTGTTCACTCTGTAATATGCTTATACCAAATATTGTATTGAATGTTGAGTTTTCACCACACCGTGAACAATATCTTTCATATAACTTTGCTCCACAATTTAAAGAATTTATTCCTGAATTAAAACCACCAAAAATTGCTTAATTAAATGATTCAGTTGCATTGGCAACAAAAATTAGTTTAAACAATTATCACAAAAATGACTGTTTTTTGTTATTAATTCTATCATTAATAACAAAATGGCCTTATTTATCTTAAAAATGATGAAAGGAATATTATGAAGCGTCGAATTTTTTTATTAAATCTTACTGCAGCTATAAGTGGTTTAGCCGTTACCAAAGCCTTTGCCAAAATGGATCACTCTGCGATGAGTAATACCATATGTGAAACCAATTCTGATGAATGTCAAAAGGGGGATAGAATGCACCACGAACATATGAATATGAATATGAATATGAACATGAGTCATAACAAAAAGTCACAAAAACTTTTACCTACTTCAGCATTACCACAAGGTCAAGATTTACCAGAGTTAGTTCGTTTAAAAAATACAAGTGACCAGCCAGGAACATTCGAAGCAAATCTGGAAGCAAAACCTGTTAAAATAAAATTAACACCACAATTAACAACAGAATTTTGGGCATATAATGACACTATTCCGGGCCCTGCGATTGAAGCTTTCGAAGGCGATAAAATTAAAATAACCGTCAAAAACAGTATACCGCAAGCTACAACGGTACATTGGCATGGTTTACTCATTCCATCCAATCAAGATGGTAATCCACAAGACGAAATCCCTGCTGGTAGTAGCCGAACTTATGAATTTACTATTCCAGAAGGCAATGCAGGTACATATTGGTACCATCCACATGGGCATGAAACTGTTTCCGAACAGATTGCACGAGGATTAGCCGGAATGTTTATTGTACGCAGTAAAAAAGATCCACTGGCCTCTTTTCCTGAACAAAACTGGTTCTTTTCTGATTTAAAATTAACCGATAAAGGTGAAATTGCCGATAATTCAATGGTTGATTGGATGAATGGACGCGAAGGTCAATTTGTATTAATTAATGGTGCTTATCGTCCTAAAATTACCGTAAAAAGTGCAACTAGAGTGCGTATTTGGAATGCGTGTTCTGGACGTTATCTTAATTTATCAATTCCTGGCTGTGATGTTTACTTGGTTGGCACTGATGGAGGATTGATGCCTAATCCTGTTCAACTAAATTCACCACTATTATTGTCACCAGCTGAACGCGCTGAATTGGTTATTGTTCCTAAACAATCAGGTACAGTATATTTACAATCAATTGGATATGATCGAGGCAAAATGGGCAATGTACCACCTGAGCAAGATATCCTACTTGGCGAATTAGCTTTGACAGAATCATCCCCTATAACCTTACCGTCAACGTTACGAGAATTGCCAAAATTAGGACAAGCAACTGCCCATAAAACACTTGAATATACCGAAGTTATGGATGTAAAAGAGCCTCGAGGAGGTATGCTATTTTTAATTAATGGCAAACGCCATGATATGCAACGAATTGATTTAGAAAGTAAAATTCATGAAGTTGAAGAATGGACAATTTTTAATAACTCTCACATGGATCATAACTTTCATATACATGGTGCACAGTTTACCATCGTTTCACATGAATTAAATGGTAAAAAGAATCCACCTAAATATGCTGCATTAAAAGATACCATTAATCTGCGCCCACATGAAAAAATCACCATAAAAATTCAACAAAATATGCTTGGATTACGCATGTATCATTGCCATATAGTTGAACATGAAACACTTGGTATGATGGGCCAATTGATGGTGAAATAATTTGATCAACTTTCCCCCTCTTTTTTTAACTATTATTTATTAAAATTAGAGGTGGGATATTTTTTTAATACAGAAAAAGGCAATAGACAAAGTTTAAGGATTAGAATAATTTCTTTTTAATCTATTTTAATTAATAGCTATTAAGGTCTAGTTTATTCCCATTTGGGCTTCGATCAATTTAAATCCATTTATCATAAGTTTTTCGATGGGTGGATGTTATACTATTCCTCGTTAAATATTACTTTATTTATATAAATTACCTCTTATTTATAATTGGGCTTATTAACTTTATTTGCTTATCATTTCATTGCCTACAATAATCGCTTAACTTGTTGTAATAATTGTTTTTGATTTTGACAAAAAATGCTAATATACTCCCGAAATGATCATAATTAATTATTGGCAAAAAATCAGCAAACGCTTGATTATTAACACGGCTTTATCGCACTTATTATTAGGTGTGATTGCTGCTGGGTTTGGATTGTATCAAGAAAACGCTTTACCTGCGCAATCGTCAGCGTCCCAAGTTGGTATTATTACCATTACCCGAATTGTACAAGATCATCAAGCTCCAATAACAACAACATCACAAACATTAGTCTTAGCGCAAAAAAGGCAATATTATAGGTTAATTACACCATTAAATTACCGTGATGTTAGTCCAAATCCAATTATTCGATTATCACCTAATAATGGCATAAGAGCTGGACCTAACACTACTGCTTAATGAGCTTACCACTTAATTAAATTAAATTTTTATAAAGGCATAAGCCTTACTATTTCTATTAAAAAGAACAAGAGAAAAATCATGTTATTAAAACTATTAACCAAAGTATTTGGTAGTCGAAATGAACGCGTATTAAAAATGATGCGTAAACGCGTTGAAAGAATTAATGCACTTGAACCGCAAATTGAAGCCTTAAGCGATGAACAGTTAAAAGCTAAAACTACAGAATTTAAACAAAAAATCGCTGAAGGCGCTAAGTTAGATGATATTTTAGAAGAAGCCTTTGCTGTTGTACGTGAGGCAAGTAAACGTGTGTTTGGTATGCGCCATTTTGACGTACAACTTATTGGTGGTATGGTATTAAATGAACGTTGCATTGCTGAAATGCGTACAGGTGAAGGTAAAACTTTAACTGCAACCTTACCTGCTTATTTAAATGCGTTAACAGGTAAAGGCGTACATGTTGTGACAGTAAATGATTACTTAGCACAGCGCGATGCTGAAAATAATCGTCCATTATTCGAATTTTTAGGATTATCTGTTGGTATCAATCTACCTAATATGCCACCGCATATGAAACGTGAAGCTTACAATGCCGATATTACATATGGGACCAATAATGAATATGGCTTTGACTACTTACGCGATAATATGGTATTTACTAAAGATTCTCGTGTACAACGCCCTCTGCATTATGCTTTAGTCGATGAAGTTGACTCAATTCTAATTGATGAGGCAAGAACACCTCTTATCATTTCAGGACAAGCTGAAGATAGTTCTGACCGATATGTTAGTGTTAATAAAATCATTCCATATCTAATTCAACAAGAAAAAGAAGACTCCGATCAATTTCAGGGTGATGGTGACTTTTCTATCGATGAAAAAACACGTCAAGCCAATTTGACTGAACGTGGATTAGTGAAAGTTGAAGAATTACTTATTAAAAATGGAATTATGAAAGGTGACGAATCACTTTATGCGCCAAGTAATATTGTATTAATGCATCATGTCAATGCAGCATTACGTGCTCATCACCTATTCCATAAAGATGTGGATTACATTGTCAGAGATAATGAAATTGTTATTGTCGATGAGCATACTGGTCGTACAATGGATGGGCGACGTTGGTCTGATGGTTTACATCAAGCCGTTGAAGCTAAAGAGCATGTTAAAATCCAAAATGAAAACCAAACATTAGCATCAATTACTTTCCAAAACTATTTCCGTTTGTACGAAAAATTAGCAGGCATGACAGGGACTGCTGACACTGAAGCATTTGAGTTCAACCAGATTTATGGTTTAGATACCATTGTTATTCCAACCAATCGTCCAATGATACGTAAAGATCAACCTGATCTTGTTTATATGACAGAAAAAGAGAAGATCAATGCGATTGTGACTGATGTACAAGCTTGTGTAGAACGCGGACAACCCGTTTTAGTTGGTACAGCCTCAATTGAAAAATCTGAATTAGTGTCATCCGCATTTAAAAAAGCGGGTATCAAGCATAACGTACTTAATGCTAAATTCCATGCTCAAGAAGCAGAAATAATCGCTCAAGCAGGTAGTAAAGGTGCAGTAACCATTGCAACAAACATGGCTGGTCGTGGTACCGATATTATGCTTGGTGGTAACTGGCAAAGCGATATAGCAAAACTTGAAGCACCTACTCCTGAAGATATCGAAAAAGCCAAACAAGAATGGCAAGCAAAACACGAAGAAGTGATTGCACTTGGAGGACTTTATATTTTAGGTACCGAACGTCATGAATCACGTCGAATAGATAACCAACTTCGTGGACGTGCCGGTCGTCAAGGAGATCCAGGGGCATCACGCTTTTACCTATCGTTGGAAGATCCATTAATGCGAATTTTTGCTTCCGATCGTGTGGGTAACATGATGCGTAAACTAGGTATGAAAGAAGGTGAAGCCATTGAGCATCCTTGGGTAACCAAAGCCATTGCTAATGCTCAAAAGAAAGTTGAAAGCCGAAACTTTGATATTCGTAAACAATTACTTGAATACGATGATGTTGCAAACGATCAACGTAAAGCAATCTATCGCCAACGTAATGAATTACTTGATAACTCCGATATTAAAGAAACGATTGATTCAATCCGTGGTGATGTCTTTAATGCATTAATTGATCAATATATTCCACCACAATCTATTGAAGAAATGTGGGATGTTGCAGGCCTTGAAACAGCACTTAAAAGCGATTTTGATTTAGATTTACCTATTACTAAATGGTTAGATGAAGAACAAAATCTTCATGAAGAAACATTACGTGAACGTATTTTACAAATAGCTCAAGATACCTATATCGCAAAAGAAAATACTGCTGGTTCTGAAGCATTCAGACAGTTTGAAAAAAGCGTTATGTTACAAACACTTGATACTTTATGGAAAGAACATCTAGCAGCGATGGATTATTTACGTCAAGGTATTCATTTACGTGGCTACGCACAAAAAGATCCAAAACAAGAATATAAACGTGAATCATTTAATATGTTTGCTAGCATGCTAGAAGCATTAAAATATGATGTAATAGGGATATTAAGTCGCGTTCAGATTCGTTCTCAAGAAGAAGTCGATGAAGCCGAACGTCAACGTTTAGCCGAAATGGAAAAATTAATGGCAAGACAACAAGCCAACCATGAAGAGGTAACAAATATGGGCAGTGAAAGTAAAGAACAATCAGCAGGAACTTCATCACAACCAATAGTAAGAAACCAAGCTAAAGTGGGACGTAATGACCCATGTCCTTGTGGTTCAGGTAAAAAATATAAACATTGCCATGGCGCTGTTCACTAAGGCAAAAATTTAGTATCATCAAGCAATATTGATATTAAATAACCGACTAAACTCGGTACTAAAATTACTAGGGAAAGTACCAACTTTCCCTGATTTTAATCACAAATAGACAGGATTATGAAAAAACATACTGAAATTGCCGTAGGTATTATTCGTTCACAAGATTGTCAAATCTTTATAACTCAACGCGGTGAAGACTCACATCTTGCTGGTTTTTGGGAATTTCCAGGTGGAAAGATTGAAGTAGGTGAAACCCCATTTCAAACCTTGCAACGTGAAATAGCTGAAGAAGTTGATATCCAAATTCATCAAGCCCAATTTTTAAATATTTTTAAACATAGTTATGATGATCGTGACATCACCATTCATGCTTATCTTGTTGAAGAATGGGACGGTGTGCCATTTGCTAAAGAAGGCCAACCTAGCCGTTGGGTTGCACAAGAAGATCTTAATGCTGACGAATTTCCTGATGCTAATAGACCGATTATCGAAATGCTTAAAAACTTAGATAAACAGATTTAATTCATTTGTCAGGTCACTTTAAATAGCTTTGAAATATTTTAAAGCCAGAGTACTTTATGTTTTTTTGTCACATTAAAGTAAAACGCTAAGTTATTAATTCCCTCTAATTTACTTATCAACTCTTGCCAAATGGTGTCATAAACGTTACCTATTATCTTAATATTCATTTGAATTATAATTTTTATACGGAAACGTATGCATTACCTGAAACTTTTTGACAAAACTTACGTTAAATTAGTTAGTTTTCATTATTATAAGTTTAATTGTTTGTTTGACTGGTTAAAAAAGGTATAATTTCTGCCTATTTTTTAACATTATAATCAAAAAAATTACTATTTTTGTAAAAGGAATTAAGGTTTAACTATATGAAAGAATATAAAGTAATAATTTATCAAGAAAGTGCATTATCCTCATTACTTTTAGGTACCGCTAACGCTGATCCTTTAAAGTTTTCTACTTTTTTAAATAGATATGCGGCTCAAGGTTGGCGAGTGGTTACGATGGAAAAAGATATACGCCGTTTATATCTATTTTGGCGTAGAGAAGCTTACTTGGTTATACTGGAACGAGAACACGATAATATTAAACCAAACTTTTTCTAATCCAGTAATTAAAAAAGGAATCAATATTTCTATTAACTTTATTGATTCCTAATAATAAATAGATCGAGTCAATAATTAACCTAAAAAGTAAATAAGAAAAATTTTTGTCAAAAAGTTTCAGGTAATGCATACGTTTCAGTATAAAAACCTATTTTTTACATTGTAATTTTTGCTCAGCCAAAGCTAAAAATACAATACCAATAATAATACATAATCCACCCAATAAACGAGTTAATGTTATTTGTTCATTAAAAACGATCACTGAAACTAGCATAACGGTCAGTACTTGTAGATGTGAAGCAGCAAACGCTGGTCCTACAGGCGCTTTTTTCAATAAAACCATCCAAGTCATAAATGCGCCTGTATAGCCTAAGATGACTAAATATGCCCAACCATGACTAAAAATACGGATTAACCAATCGAAACTAATTTCGAATGGTAAAGCTGATAATGCGGTTAATTTGAAAGTAGTTTGACCAAATGTATCAAAAAATAACAATAAGATAAAACCGATGATATAAAATTTTTTCATTAGGTAAGTCCTACTAATATCACGCCGACAGTAATAAAAAATATACCAATAAGACGAAATGCTGTTAGATGTTCTTTAAATAAAATTCGCCCAGCAACCATAACTGTGATGATATTAAACGATCCTAATAGAATACCTTGCGATAATGGAACTTCACTTAAAAAAGCCAGCCAAAAAATAAAGCCAACAAAATAGGTACCAAACCCCAACCAAAGCCAAAAATTACCAAACAATTTTTGCCAATAGTGTAAACCTTGTTGATGTTTTGAAGTTATTGCAGCATATTTAAATGCAATTTGTCCGACAGTATCACAAAATAGATTTACTAACCAAAGAGTAATAATTAAGGCTGACATGGCTGACAAATTCCATGGATTTCAAGCACACTGTGTTTTATCAAGAAGTCACTTTGTCGCGCTAATTGCTTAAGTTGTGTTTCGATATCTTGAGAATGTTTTTCAATGATCTGTTGACACTTGTCACAAATAAACAGTATTGAAATATGCTCTGGATCATGAAAATGTGGGCAAATAATAAAACTATTCGACGATTCAACTTTATGGATAAAACCTTGTTCAAGCAAAAATTCTAACGCACGATAAATCGTTGGCGGCTTTGCTTGTGGTTCACTGATTTTAAGCAAATCTAAAAGATCATATGCACTCATTGCTTTATTTGCTTTCAACATAATATCTAACACTGTTCGACGCTGTGTTGTCAATTTAATACCACGCTTCTTGCATAAAGTTTCAATTTTTTCAATTAGCAGATTATGCATTCTGTTTCCTTTGCCTCAATAAATTATTTTTTTGCTGCTCTTCTTCGTCTTATTTCTTTAGGATCATTAATTAATGGACGATAGATTTCAATACGATCGCCATTTTTCACTAAATCATTAAGATCACAACGTTTACCATAAATACCAATCAAGTGTTCATCTAATTTTATCTGACATATCGATAAGATATTGGATTTTGTGATTGCTTGCAAGACATTCGTTTGCTCATCAACATCACAATTAATTATTGTTGGATTATTAGGTAGTGCATAAACAATTTGAATACTGTTCATCTTAATAAATCTGCCTTGCTCTTTGTGAAAATGCATTAACCATATTAGACATCACCTCTTTAAATACTGGAGTGAAAGCAATATCAAGTAACTTATTTTTGAATTCAAAATTCAACTCAAAACTAATTTTACTTTTATTTTCCCCTAATGAAGTAAACTGCCATTTTCCCGATAGGTATTTAAACGGGCCGTCTAACAAACTCATTTCAATAGAATGAGGCTGATTAATTTTGTTTAGTGTTGTAAAAGATTTCTTAAAACCTAATTTTTCAACTTCAATAAATGCCGCCATTAAATTATCTTGTTTTCTAATAATGCCAGTTGCGATACAATCAGGTACAAATTCTGGATAGAGAGTAATATCATTGACCAAAGCAAACATTTGCTCAATTGAATAAGGCTCGATAACCTCGTGAAAAACATGTGCCATAATAATAAAATAAAAGTTAAAATTAGTGGCATATAGTACCACGTAACTTTATAATATCGCACATTATGACTAAGAAAAAATTACACAAGCCAGGTTCGGCAACTATAGCATTAAATAAACGCGCACGCCATGAGTACTTTATTGAACAGGAAATTGAGGCAGGATTATCCTTGCAAGGCTGGGAAGTAAAATCATTGCGTGCAGGTAAAGCCAATATAAGTGATAGTTATGTATTACTTAAAGATGGTGAAGCATGGTTATTTGGTGCAACAATTACACCGCTGAATGTTGCGTCAACACATGTGGTGTGTGAACCTATGCGCAATCGAAAATTATTATTAAATGAACGTGAGCTTAACTCATTATTTGGTCAAATCAATCGTCAAGGTTATACCGTTGTTGCCCTTTCTTTATATTGGAAAAATGCTTGGGCAAAAGTAAAAATTGGTGTTGCTAAAGGTAAAAAAGAGTACGATAAACGCACCGATATCAAAGAACGTCAATGGCAAGTTGATAAAGCCCGTATTATGAAAAACGCTAATCGTTAATCATTGTGTAATTCATCACTCAATGATCAATTTAATGATGGCGTATTATTTGTGGTTTGATAAAAATTTCATGGTTTTTTAACTCTTTAAAGTTAAGTAAATCATCGATCACATCAACACAAACATGCGCCATACTTTGAAAATCCTGTGCAATGGCATCAATTGGATAATAAGAGTAATCTAGATAGATGTTGTAGTCATAAGAACATATGCAAATTTCTTTCGGATCTAACTTTATTTCCACTAAATAACTAAGCACTTCTTGTAACAGATTCCCTGACGGTGTAAAAATCGCTTTTGGTAAACGCCCTAATTTGTTATGCAGATTTTTAAGCAAATCGTATCCTTTATTTGGACAGTAGTCATCACTCACTAACCATTCTGGATTAACGGCTAAACCAGCATTCTTAAGTCCTTGTTTAAATCCTTTAAGCCTTGCATCAATCGATGTGAGTTGCGTGTCACAACCAATAAAATAAAATTCATCTAATTGTTTGGCATAAGGTTGAATTAATTCAGCGACCGAATCCAATGATTCACTTGTGATAAAAGGTAAGGAGGTATCTTTAAGATAGCGGTCAAAAAATAGTACCGGGGTATGTTGATTAATACTTACATAAAAATCATCACTGTCTAAAGATGTCACCACAATCATCGCATCTACTTTGCGCTCAACTAAATTTTGAGCGACGTTAACTTCGACGTCTTTATTATAATGACTACAAGTAATTAATAATTGGATGTTTTTTTGCCTAAACGATGCCTCTAAATGATGCAAAAACATTGAAAAAAAAGAGTTCGACATATCAGGAACAATAACACCTACCGTATTGGTACTATTGGCTTTTATCAAATATTGGCGAATATGCGATTGATCACTGTATTGTTGAGCAATGGCTAATACCCGTTGCCGTGTCTGTGGTGAAATACGATATTTTTTATCTCGTTTATTAAAGATATGACTGACGGTCGTTGCCGACACGCCAGCCAAACGAGCAATATCATTGATTTTTAATTTATTACTCGCCATTTACTGCTCTCTTAATTATCGTGGTGTACGTTGTTGTTTATTCGGGAATACCGGATTATGGTTTTCCGATGGGCTCTGATACCAATAAGCAACACTGGCAATATCATCGCAACGTTCATATAATCTTATATCATCATTACCAATTTGTTGAAAAGCAAGTTTGATATTTTTATGGAACGCAATTGGATCTGGTAAATGCCAACGATATAAGCCATGCATTGGTAAGCTATCATCACCAAAACCGTGTACTGGGTTAGAATCTCCAGTTTGGAAAAAATCACGTGTTGCATCACGATTGGTTTGATATGGATATCCCATAAACAATGTTTGGAAACATTTCGCTTTTGGCCGACCTTGACTATCGCGGTTATGAAATGCCCATGCGCCACCAAAATAGTCTTCTGAGCCAGTTGAATGCTGAGTTGGATAATCGCTATCGCCATCTAGATAGAATTTAAACTCACCTTCCCCCCACCAATAACGCTCAAGAGCGGTCAATGCTAAGTAAGTACCAACATAATAGCCATGACCTTCAACATTGTCTAATATTACATAGTCTTGTGCATAATTAGTGACGCGCTGTCTACGCCATTGTGCATGGAAATAAAGCGGTGCTTCAAACGGTTTTGGCATGATTGCATAATTAATAGTAAAGAAGAAATGCTGTAAATCAGCTTCATGCTCATTTTGAATTTCAATGCGCGCTTTTTTATTAAATGGCATTCTAAAATAGCTATTAAAACCACCTGTTGGATTAACAACAATTGGCACTGAATTAATATCACACCTTGCTCCAAAACCATTACAGAAAAAATCACCAATTGGGCTTTCAACAGAAGGAACCTTTTCATCATCCCAATAAATACGAATCACTACATCACGAAGTACAAAACTACCGCGATGCGTTCTGTCGGTTAAGGTAAACCACATATGACGAATTTCAGCTGGACCTGTGATCTCAGCAATTGTTACCGTTTCACCTGCTGGAATCGAAATACAACCTTGTCCTTTACGGCTTGGACCTAATGCACTGCCTTTCATACAAGATTTACCTTTTTCACCGGTCATATTTTCTGGCGAAATGGTTCGAGTTTGTTCAAAGTGAAATTGTGTTACAGAATTATATATGTTCATTGTGAATCCTTACTAACGTTATTAAATTCTATTAATGAAAATTGAAAACAGTTTTAATTTATTTAACTTCTGGCTTATCTTCAATATTGACACTTTTTCTATCACGACTTAAGAAGAAGATAGCAAAAATCATAAAGCCTAATACAACTAAACCAAGATTATTAAATGTTGTTGCTGCACCTGCTTTATCATAAAAATCACCAACTAAAGTTGAAAATAAAATGACCCCTACTGAACCTGCAACCTGATAGCCAATTAAAAAAACAGTCGCAGATAATCGAGCATTAAAGTTATTATCAATATATTTGAACACTGAAACCAAAATGGTTGAAATTTCTAAGCAGTGCATAAGTTTAATCACTGAGATAATTGCAATGCTGCTTACATGACCCGTTAAGAAGATACGAGAAGCCGAAACAAATGCGGCAAAAATCAATGCATTTTTTGCACCGACACGATTCACCACAAATGGTACACAAAACATAACTGCGGCTTCTAAAAAGACTTGGAATGAATTTAAAACACCATACAAACGATATCCATCATTGACATCTTCAAACTGTTGTGTGAAATAAACAGGGAATAACTGTTGATCATAAATATTATAAAGGCTGTAAGTTCCGAGTACATAGATAACAAATATCCAGAATTTTTTAAGGGTAAAAACAGAGAGGATCTCATTAAAACTGAGTTTATCCTTTTTCTGGAACACGGCTTCGGTTGATTTACTTAAATCAGGCTTGAAGTTGAGATTAAGAATCATGAAACAAACACCAACACCCGATGCTGCCCAAAAATTTAGGTGAGGATTAATACTAATCAAAATACCCGCAATAAAGGTACCGACAGCATAAGCAATACATCCCCATGTTCGACACTGACCAAACTCAAAACCAAACGCCCGGCTGATTTTTTCGCAGTAGGAATCAATTAGCCCCATGCCAGCAATCCAACCAAATCCTAAAAAGAAACTACCGAAAATCACACCAAGATAAAAATTATGGCGCAATAATGGTTCATACACATAAATTAATGCTGGAGCAGCGCAAGTAATAATAATACTTTGAAACCAGACAAGGTGTTTTTTTAGCACTAATTTATCTTGATAAATACCATACAGAATCATAATGATTAACGAAATAAAGTAGTTAAACGAATAAATAATGCCGGTCTGTTTTGCGCTTAAGCCTATCTCCTTACTTAGCCATATAGCATAAAAGGAAAAAACGAAACTTCCCGCTGCGTAATACATAATGCTATAAAACGAGGCAAACCAATAAGTTGGTTTTTTATAAAATGCACTAGTCATAATTTATCCTATAAAGAGTTAAGTACACATTTGAGTATGAATAGCTAAAAATTTAGCTTTAACGGCTTTATTAGATAAATGTGATCAACTTCAAAGTTATTTTACTAAAGTAATGTAAATAAGAATTACAAGCGACCTTGTTATTAAAGCTCTGCTGAGTTTATTGTTGACTAATTAGGCAATATAAAAACACTTACAGACTCTGTAGTTTGGCGATCATTAGCAGCAAAATTAGCCACACTATTATCTATTGGTTCCCATTTACCATTTCAATAAAGAAGATTTGTTGCATACCCATGCGCAGCAGGATTTATCAACAATTAAGTCAATTTCAATCATTCAAATAACAATGCGGTATAAATTTGTAATGAATATTGAATGGATTTTAATGTACTTATCAGTGGGTGGAATAAAATAGCTAAATAGCTAAATTGCTAAATTGCTAAATTGCTAAATTGCTATAATGGATTATGGATGTAATTATTACCACTGATAAATAGTAAATAATTATTTTATTGTATTATGCGCTATCTATTTTCCAATGGAATATTATTAATTAACGTTTTTTTATAAAAAATAACCGCTACAAAAGCGGTTATTTACCAAGAATCAACTTTCTTTCAAATAGAATTTGAAAGATCATCTATAATGTGCTCAAACTTTCAATTTAATTAATTTGCCATCCTGCTTCACAAATGACTGATTGACGTAAACATCACTACTATTTTTAACACAAAGCGGCTCACTTACAACATTATCGATAATAACGTTATTAAATAAAATACTCTGTGCATTTTCGATAAAAAATCCTTTACCAGCCTCAGGTTTAACATCCTTAAACATATCAACTTCACCTGCTTCAGCATTGATTTGCATTGATACTCGAATATTATCAAACGAAATATTGGCAATTGGCGATTCAGGAATGCCATATAAAAAACCAGCATAGGCACGCACATTTTTGGCGATAATGTTTGAAAAACTAATATTATGGCAAGCTGGGGTTGCTTCATTTATTGGCAGAGGATCTTTATTCCAAACAATTGGATCGTTACCTTTTGGTCCGCAGTAATAGTAATAATTCATTACAAAGGCTGATAGTACTTCATCCATAACAATATTACTAAAAGTAATATCTGAAATGGTACCACCGCGACCTCGACGTGTTTTGAATCTCACACCACGATCCGTTTTTTGAAATACACAATTAGTAATAGTGACATTACGAATACTACCACTCATCTCACTACCCAATACTACCGCACCATGACCATGAATCATGTTACAGTTAGTAATTAAAATGTTTTCGCAAGGGCTTTTATCTGCTGTCTCCTCAGTACCCGCTTTAATTGCGATGCAATCATCACCCACATCAATATAACAATTTGAAATTCTGACATTACGGCAAGACTCAGGATTAATACCATCGGTATTAGGTGAATCTGCTGGATTTAAAATCGATATATTATCAATCACCACATTATTTGACTCCATTGGATGGACCGTCCAACTTGGAGACTGGGTTAAAAACACTTTTTCAATAGTTATACGTTGGCAAAAATCAAAACCAATCAAGTAAGGTCTTGGATACTTTAGGGTATCACGATTATGACGGAAAGTATGCCACCATTTAGCACCATTGCCATCAATTTTACCGCCACCGGTGATAATGACATTTTCAAGATCTTGACCGTAAATACAAGGCATATAGACATCTTGTTTTACCCCCTCCCAACGTGAATGCACGATTGGGTAATCTTGTTCATTATCTGAAAATAATAAAGTCGCATTCTGTTCAATAACTAAAGTTAAATTACTGCAAAGCTTGATTGCGCCTGTTAAATAAGTTCCCACTGGAACGATAAGCGTTCCTCCACCTTGTTGTTCAATATGTTGTATTGCATTGGCAAAAGCAACTGTATTAAGTGTTTTGCCATTACCTATTGCACCAAAATCTTCAACAGATACCATTGTCATTGTTGCTTCCTTTTGCATTTTAACGCGAACTGTCGCCCATTATAGATTACAGTTCTCATTGTTATTTGGATAAGTAGGCTGGTTAATTTTAGCCTTGAGTGGATAGTTTTAAAGAGTTACACCACTTTTTAATATCGCTAGATTTCTGAAATTATTTATCTCATTGCGTGTTTGCTGACCATTAGCAACCAGTACGATATAATCAATAAATTCAATTAATAACTGTTGCATAGAAGTACCCTCAATGAGTTTGCCAGCATTAAAGTCAATCCAATTTCCTTTTTTGTTTGCTAATTGTGTATTAGTAGCAATTTTTACCGTTGGTACGATTCCACCATAAGGAGTTCCGCGACCTGTAGTAAATAGCACCATATGACATCCTGCTGCTGATAAAGCCCCTGTAGCCACGGCATCATTACCAGGCGCACTGAGTAAATTGAGTCCATGCTTTGTTAGTCTTTCACCATATTTCAAGACATCAATCACTTCACTTCCGCCAGCTTTTTGCGTACAACCAAGGGATTTTTCTTCTAAGGTTGTTATCCCTCCCGCTTTGTTACCTGGAGACGGATTTTCATAAATAGGCTGATTGTTTGAGATAAAATACTGTTTAAAATCGTTGATCATAAGCACGGTTTTATCGAAAGTAGGCTCGTCAACGCAGTGAGACATCAAAATATTTTCTGCACCGAACATTTCAGGTACTTCGGTAAGAACACTGGTTCCTCCATGGGCAATGACATAATCCGAAAACAACCCTAGCATCGGATTAGCAGTGATTCCTGAAAAACCATCTGATCCGCCACACTCTAAACCAAATTTTAATTCGCTTAACCGCCCTACTTCGCGTTTGTCTTGCTTCATAATGGCATAAAGTTCTCTTAGCAGCGTCAATGCACAAGCAACTTCATCGGCTTCTTGTTGAGCAATCAGGAATCTAACACGCGACTCATCATAATCACCAAGATCGGCTTTAAATTCTGAGATTTGATTATTTTCACATCCAAGTCCAATAACTAATACAGCCCCCGCATTAGGGTGTTTAACAAGATCTTGTAATATTATTTTGGTGTTTTTATGATCTTGTCCAAGTTGTGAACAACCATAAGGATGTTCAAGTACGGTAATGCCATCAATTTCTAATTGATTATTGAGTTCATCACAAAACTGTTTAACAATTTGCTGCGCAATACCATTAATACATGTTACCGTTGGTATAATCCAAAGTTCATTACGGATACCAACTTCACCGTTTTTTCGGCGGTAAATGTTGACTGGCTTATCAGCTATTTCATGCAGCGACTGATTTTTGGATAAATTAGGTTGATACTTATAATTATTAATATCATTTAGATTGGTTTTTAAATTGTGTGAATGAATATGTTCACCCATTTTAATTAAACAAGTGGCATGACCTATTGGTAAACCATATTTAATAATATTTTCATTAGGCTCAATATCTTTAAGGGCAAATTTATGCCCTTGTTTGATCGCTTGTGGTAAATCGATGGTGTTTCCATCGATTATAATATTATCTTCATGTGCTTCTATATCAGATAATGCCACAGCGACATTATCTTCATTATTAATTTTTATAAATTTTACCATTGCTCCACTCATTTTATTTGCTACCAGTAACACATTTTTCAATTGCACTGCGCATACCTTCTTGAGTAATGACAGTTAAATATTGTGTCAATGTTTGTGCTAATTGCGGAATATTTAGCAAATCGCAATCCCAATGAGCACTATCACTAAGTACTGTTTCCACTAATTGCGCAAGTGTTTCATTACCACTACTGACATTGGACCAGCCAGTACTAAAGCGCTCTAACCAAATTGCATCGTCTTGTAATGGATAATTTTGGTTATTTCTTACACCTCGATAAAAAGCAATTAAAGCTGCAAAAGAGAAGACTAAATGCTTAGGTAACACACTTTTTGCTTTTTGATAAGCGAGCAATTGCGGAAGTATACGTGTTTTAAACTTGGTCATACTATTTAGAGCAATTGACATTAATTGGTGCTCAATAAATGGATTTTTAAAACGATTGATAACTGACTGCGCAAAATCAACTAATTCTTGATGTGGCAAATCTAAAACTGGAATAATTTCATCAAAAATTGTCTCTTTGATATATTCTAAAATTTGCGAATCATTCATTGATTCACCAACCGTATCAATTCCTGCTAGATAAGCTACTGGAACCAGTGCTGTATGCGCACCATTTAAAATTGCAACTTTACGCTCTTTATAGGGTTTAATATCATCGACAATTTTGATATTAATGTTGCATTTATCCAAATTCAATTTTTGCGCTAGCCATTGTGGGCCTTGGATAACAAAAAGATAGAAATATTCTGCTGAATCAATAAAGTTATCTTTATAACCTAATTCCGATTCTAATTCAGCAATTTGAGCTTTAGGATAACCTGGGACAATCCTATCAACCAATGTTGAGCAAAATACATTATCGTTTTCTAACCAAGCAATAAATTTGTCTGACAAATTCCACTGGTTAGCATATTTTAAGACCAATTTTTTTAGTGCATCGCCATTATAATCAATTAACTCACATGGAATAATGATTAAACCACTCTCTTTGCTTCCAGAAAAATGGTTAAATCTTTCATATAAGAAAGCCGTTAATTTAGCTGGATAGCTTGTAGCAGGTTGGTCTGTAAGTTTATCGCTTTCAACATAGCTGATACCGGCTTCAGTGGTGTTAGAAAAAATAAATTGAATATTAGGATCTTTGGCTAATGCAAAATACTGGTCATACTGTGTATAGACATTTATCTCACTATTAACGGAACGAATCATCCTAAATTCTTTTACTGTTTCATTGCGTTCATTTAATCCACGAATTAATGTGGTATATAAACCATCTTGAGTATTTAATGATGGTGGAAAGTCTGTATTAAGTGGGCGAATAATTGCTACACCCGCATCAAGATCGGTTTTTTCATTTAAAATATCCAATTGCCAATCTAAAAATGCACGTAAAAAATTACCTTCGCCAAATTGTACAACACGCGTGGTGTATTTAGCGCCGGGAAAATCAATTCTGTTCAATGTTTTCATTACTATTACTCTAATATATTAATTTAATTCGATACCAAAATAGTTTTTCGCATTATCAAAACTAATATTTTTGACCATTTGACCTAATAACTCGATATCACGAGGTGCTTCACCATCTTCTACCCAGCGACCAATCATACGACATAAAATGCGTCTAAAATATTCATGACGAGTATAAGAAAGGAAACTGCGGCTATCGGTTAACATTCCAACAAAACGACTTAATAAACCAAGCTGAGCCAGTTGGGTCATTTGGCGAATCATGCCGTCTTTTTGATCGTTAAACCACCAACCTGAACCAAATTGCATTTTGCCTTGTATTCCTTCTCCTTGGAAATTACCTATCATCGTTCCCAAAATCTCATTATCAGATGGATTTAAGCAATAGAGAATTGTTTTAGGTAGAGCATTTTGTTTAGCTTGTGCATCTAATAGTCGAGATAATGGTTGAGCAATGGGTGAATCATTAATAGAATCAAAACCAACATCAGGCCCCATTAGATTAAACATTCTTGAATTGTTATTACGTAAAGCGCCAATATGATATTGCTGAACCCATCCACGTTTGTTGTATTCGCTGCCTAAATAAATAATAACCGCAGTCTTGAATTGAGCGACTTCTTTCGAAGTTAGATTTGCTCCAGTTAGTCGTTTAGTTAAAATTGCATCTAATTCTTTTTCTGTCGCTTCTTCATAAACGACCGTATCTAAGGCGTGATCAGAAACTTTACAACCATGTGCAGCGAAATGATCCATACGTTTTGCTAACGCCTGACAAAGTTGGTGGAAACTTGAGATATTAATATCCGAAACAGTTGATAATTTTTCGATATAGGCTACAAAAAATTCAGAATCTATATTAAACGCTTTATCTGGTCGCCAGCTTGGCAAAACTTTAATATCAAATGAACTATCTTGAGAAATGGTTTTATGGTGAACTAAATCATCAATTGGATCATCAGTTGTGCCGACCATTTTTACATTCATTTTTTTCATAATGCTACGTGCAGTAAATTCTTTAGTTTCAAGCATTGCATTACATTTATTCCAAATGGTTTCAGCGGTGGCTGGTGATAGTAAAATATCATCGATACCAAATGGTCTACGTAATTCTAAATGTGTCCAATGATAAAGTGGATTACCGATTGTATGAGGCACCGTTTCAGCCCAAGCTTTGAATTTTTCAAAATCATTTACCTCGCTGCCAGTACAAAACTTCTCCGGCACACCATTAGTACGCATGGCACGCCATTTGTAGTGATCACCTTTTAACCAGATGTCGTACAAATTTTTAAATTGATAATCTTGTGCAATTTGTTCTGGTGGTAAGTGGCAGTGATAATCAAAAATCGGCTGTTGTGCCGCATAATTGTGATAAAGTTGACGAGAAAATTCAGTATCAAGTAAAAAGTCTTCAGTTAAAAAACGCATATTATTCTCCATAAACCGTGTTTATCTATTTAATTGCACATGCCAATAACATGCGCAACTCGATTAATTTATTGTTGCTCAGTTGTTGATGGTGCTTTTAAAATTGTCCATACCGCTAACGCAGCTAAAAGGTCAAGACAACTTAAAATGACAAATAATGGGCTAAAACCAACAGATTCCGCAAGCGCGCCCACAATTAAAGCAAAGATAGTACTAGCAAGCCATGCTGCCATACCTGTAAAACCATTAGCAGTTGCAACTTCATTTCGACCAAATACATCGGATGATAATGTAATTAATGCACCAGATAATGCTTGGTGAGCGAATCCACCAATACAAAATAAGAAGATAGCAACATAAGGATTTGCAAACAGCCCAATTAACCCAGGTGCAATCATTAATACGCCACCAACAGTAACAACTAATTTGCGCGAGTTAATCAAACTGACGTTAAAATATTTTTGGAAAAATGGCGCCATATAGCCACCGAGTATACAACCAAAATCAGCAAACAACATTGGCATCCAAGCAAAAATCGCAATCTGTTTTAAGTCAAAACCATAAACCGTAGACATAAATAATGGGATCCATGCGTTAAAGGTTCCCCATGCAGGTTCAGCTAAAAACCTTGGGATGGCAATGCCCCAAAAGCGACGAGTACTTACGATTTTATACGCAGGTAATTTGGTAGTGTTTGATGTTTGGTGACTAACTTCTTGCCCTGATAAAATGTATTTTCTTTCTTCTTCTGATAATCGTTTTTGGTTAGTTGGATGACGATAAAGAGCAAACCAAAATAACCCCCAAATAAAGCTAAGTAAACCACAAATAACAAACGCTAATTGCCAACTGTGTAACCATATTGCTCCGGCAACTAATGGCGGTGCGATCATTGCTCCAACGGATGATCCTAAATTAAACCAACCAACAGCGATTGATCTTTCTTTTGCCGGAAACCATTCACTTGTTGCTTTTAAACCAGCAGGTATCATAGCCGCTTCGGCAGCTCCAACAGCGCCACGCGTAAACGCAAGCCCCACCCAACTGCCAGAAAATGCGGTACTGATACAGAAAACTGACCATAATAAAGCAAATACCGCATAACCTACGCGTGTGCCAAGTAAGTCAAGAACATACCCCGCTACAGGTTGCATTACGGTATAACAGGCTGAATAAGCTGCAACAACATATGAATATTGTTGAGTTGTCATACCCATGACTTCATTAAGCACTGGGGCAGCAACTGCAATTGAATTTCGAGTTAAATAACCAAGAATTGTGCCAATAGTCACTAACGCTATCATATACCAGCGAAGATTTTTTATTGTTTTGTACATTTTATGCTCCATACACATTATGAATTTTGGCGCATATTAACATGTCAGTCAACTTAAAAAGTTGACATACATCACAGAACATAGCAAATAACCACAATAAAAATCCGGTTGTTCATTTGTCCGTCTTATTGAAAAATTATCTGACAAGATTATAAAATTTTAATTCAAGCTTGTTTAACTCTAAGCAATTAGATGTTATTTTAAGTACCAAACTTGAATTATGGAACTACTCAAAAATTATTATGACCCAAGAACAGAATGAACATCAGCGTCTTTATCAAGTTATCGCTACAGAATTAAAAAACCGAATTATCAATGGCGTTTATCCTGTAGGCAGCAAATTACCGTCAGAAAGACTCATTTGTGAAGAATTAAAAGTCAGTCGTTCGGTGGTAAGAGAAGCGATTATAATGTTAGAAGTTGAAGGTTTTGTTGATGCTAGAAAAGGGTCTGGTATACATGTTATTGCCAATAAACAGCAAACTATAAATATGATTGCTGACTCACACGGACTCAATTTTGCTACAACAGGACCATTTGAGTTATTACAAGCTCGTCAATTAATCGAAAGTAATATTGCTGAGTTTGCTGCAACTCAGATCACAAAAGATGATATTGTTAAACTATTAGAAATTCAGCACAATGCAAAAAAAGAAGATCACTATCGGGACTCTGATTGGGATCTAAAATTTCACACACAAATTGCCATGATTACGCGTAATACGGCTTTAATAACCATTGTTGAAGAAACATGGCGACAGAGAACCCTAAATCCTTTATGGAAAAAACTCCATGAACATGTACAGCAACAAGATATCGAAAGCTGGTGGGAAGAACATGATAAAATTCTTGAAGCATTAATCAATCGCGATCCTAAAGCAGCCAAATTAGCGATGTGGCAACATTTAGAAAATACGAAAAAAATGTTATTTGATGCAGCGAGTGAAGATTTTGAAACTAAACGCGATCACTATCTGTTTTCAGATAATCCAGTTGTTAGTATTAATGAAAATGAATTTGAATAATTATTGTACTTATTTATACCTTGTTAAATTATAGGTTTTATCAACTGATCTTATATTTTATATGACAGGCGAATAATAGGATCAGGTACTCTGTTTAATTTAAACATAACAAATAAATACCAAAAAAACCTTTTTTATATTTGATAATCGAAATTGGTCAAACCAATACGACATTAAGATACTTCAAAAATGTTCCGATAAAATAATGAAGAAAGTTATTTTATCGGCCGTTTTGGCGACCGCAAATCAATACTATTTTTTTACCCTAAATTATTCAATATTGATGCTAAACAAGCTGATAGTATTTTGAAAATTAATAATATTTTTCATAAAGATTCTACTGAAAAATTGAATAGGCATAACTGAGTTCAGATAAAAGACATTCACTAACATTTTACATAGTAATAATCTTTTATCTGATATCATTATTAAAGATCTATAACTTTTATGATATTCATGACTAACTTTATTAATAACGGTCAAACATAAAAAAACTAACTAGAAGTATGAATGATAAATATCTACACATTCTAATTATCTCTATATAGAACTAACGTTGATCATCAATCGCTATACCCGCTGGTGGCGTAAATTTAAATTTGCCTAAGTCAACTTTGCCAAGTTTTTGGCTAGATAATTCATAGTAGCTACGTTGTCCATCTTCTTCAATAATGGAAAAGTTAGAAATCATGCCAGTTGGTAATACCGAAATAACAAAATCCTGATTAGATCCATCTGTTGGTTTTAATGTAAATGAATCTTGTTTACGAGTCACATTATAAACATTCCAAATAGCATTGTGACTATCAGTTATCAGTAGCATCAATCGATTATCCACTGCTTTTTTTAAATCCATGACACTTACTTGATCAACCGCCGGCGTATATACCCACATATCTGTTCCATCAGATATAATTGAAGTTTCATCCGGTTCATTCATTGTCCAATTAAAATAATAAGGTCTTGTAACCCAAAGTTCTCCTCTCCCCTCTTGTACCAATTGGTTATCAGCTGTTTTCACTTCTTGAGAAAAATGTGCATAAAATCCATCAATTTTATTAAGGCGTTGTTGTAACAACTCTTTATCGCCGGCCCATACTGATACGCTAATCAACAATCCCATTAATAATAAAAACTTTTTCATAACTCATCCTTATGTACTTTATTTGGCAATATTCAAATCAACTTTGATAATTGAATTTGCTTAAAATATTACTGTTTTTTAGTTAGGGGGAAAAGATATTTTCTTTTCTTTTTCACTAATTTCATCTAACAAGTATATAATACCCATAACTTTCTAAAACTGGACTCAATGTGTTATGCCTAGTATGTCTTTTGAATTTACGACAGAAGAATTTAAGCCTTTAGCGGCAAGAATGCGTCCTCGTACGTTATCAGAATATATTGGTCAAACACAGCTTTTAGGTGCAAACAAACCACTACCCAAAGCAATTGCAGCCGGTAATTTACATTCGATGATTTTATGGGGGCCGCCTGGTACAGGTAAAACGACTCTCGCTGAAATTATTGCCCATCATGCTAACGCAAAAGTCGAAAGAGTTTCAGCAGTAACGTCAGGGATCAAAGATATTCGCGAAGCTATTGAAAGAGCAAAAATCAATCAGCAAGCGGGGATTCGTACTATTTTATTTGTTGATGAAGTTCACCGTTTTAACAAAAGTCAACAAGATGCATTTTTACCTTATGTTGAAAATGGTACTGTAACATTTATAGGTGCTACCACTGAAAATCCTTCATTTGAATTAAATTCTGCATTATTATCGCGTGCTCGTGTGTACCTGCTCAAATCATTAACCACAAATGACATTGAGTTAATTTTACAACAAGCAATGGACGATCCACAGCGCGGATATGGTAAGTATAGCATTGAGCTACCCAATGAAACCAAAAAACAGATTGCTGAATTTGTGGGTGGAGATGCTAGACGCGCCCTAAATACCCTTGAACTTTTAGTAGATATGTCTGACGGACAACCTCTTACACCTACATTACTTAAAGAAGTGATAGGTGAACGTAGTGCCCGATTTGATAATCAAGGAGATCGTTATTATGATTTAATTTCTGCTGTTCACAAATCTATTCGAGGTTCAGCTCCTGATGCGGCACTTTACTGGTATGCGAGAATCATTTCAGCAGGTGGTGATCCACTTTATGTTGCCCGTCGATTATTAGCCATAGCGTCAGAAGACGTGGGTAATGCCGATCCAAGAGCAATGCAAGTTGCACTCGCTGCATGGGATTGCTTTACACGTGTTGGTCCGGCTGAAGGTGAACGTGCTATCGCCCAAGCAATTGTCTATCTTGCTTGTGCACCAAAAAGTAATGCCGTGTATTTAGCTTTCAAACAAGCTATGCTCGATGCACAATCAAAGCCTGATTATGATGTTCCAGAACATTTACGTAATGCACCAACAAATTTAATGAAAAAGTTAGGGTACGGAGCTCAGTATCGTTATGCTCATGATGAACCTAATGCGTTTGCAGCAGGAGAAAATTATTTTCCACCTGAACTAGCCAATAGCAAATATTATTATCCAACCACGCGGGGAGCCGAAAAAAATTATAGTGACAAACTTGCTTGGTTAGAATCGCAAAATCAATCCAGCCCAATTCAACGTTATAAATCCTCAAAAGATTAAAATATTTGAAAAATGGTCATCTCATGACAAAGTGATTACTTTCTATTTAACGAAATTAAAAATGTATTTCTTTTAGTGGATGAGTAATTTTCAATAGTTACACAAAGCTTAGTAACGCTTAACTTAATATATTGACAATTTCTTCATAAATATCAATCGCCAAAAACTATTGTTATATTCCGATATTATCAAAATCAATTTAGAAAAAAGTTACAAAGATCATTAATTCATGGCCTAAGATACGTTAATTTTTCTAGTCCATATTTAAAATTGTATGCGACTCAATATATTTAATAATACGTATCATTTACATTAAGAGATATTATTATTGTATATACAATAAATTATAATATTTTAAATAAACAAAAATTGACAAAAATATTGTTTATTAAAAAATATTTATGAGATAGGATCTGCGAATTATATATACGATACCTATTTTTTAAATTATAATTGGCTATATAATTGATTTTTAAAATTTAAATAATATTTTTTTGATAAAAATTAAAAAAAACAGCGATTTTGAATATAATTGATCGACTAGCTGTATTATTTTTATTATAATCAGCTTATTAACCATTCGATATATTGAATGATTAATTGAAAAACAATATACAATATATATATAAAACAAATAATTACATAATAAAAGTAACAATTAACAATTTTAAACATGAAAGTGAATACAATGATCAGATCCTTAAAAACAACTCGGTATGCTTTACTGCTATTACCTTTTTTTCAGTTAAGCTATGCTAACTTAACTATCGAAACAGCTAAAACAATTCAAGGAACACCACCAAGATTTTCAGATGAATTAGAAAATAGTTTAAAAAATACTGGTGAATTAAAACCATTATTCGGTTTGAGCATTAATAATCATAATTATTATAGTGATGAAGAAATAGCTCAAATTCCGGTTCCGATTAACGATCCATTTAAAAATCGACTTACGCCTGCAATAATTAAACAACCTGATGAAAATGAATTTTTTGATAGAGATGGTGATAAGTTATCTTTTTTATCAACTGTAGATGGTATTAACATGGAATGGTTCTATACAGATGCTCAAGGGAAGGAAATATCATTTACACCAGGAGACAGTGATACGTTTTGTTCATTGGCTGCTAAAGGAAAATATGCTCCCTTTAAAGTGAAATTATCTGCTGATTTACTCTTAGTTTCTGAATACGGTGATCCTGATTTTAACAGTTATCCTAATGATGTCATTGATAATAAACCGTCGGCAACATATACTATTATAGAAGATATCGGGGTTTGTTATGCAAGACCATCATTAAAACCTAATGTTCCATCTAGTAATAAATCTCAGTGGATTGCTAAAAATGGTTTCAAAATTCAATCGAATATTGACCCAACAAAAAACTTTCCAAATACTGGTTTTGTTGGAGCTAAATTTGATCTAATCTTATTTGATGAAAATCTTTATTCCGACTATGAGTGGTATGTAAAACAGGGTAGTGATCTTGTAACAGTTATCAAAGATACTAAATCCAATATTCCAACAGTTACGTTCAATGGGCCAGATGCAAAAGATTCAGGAAAAGCTTGGGAGCATGTTATGGGTGGATCTGGTAAAGGATATCTAGTTATTATTGAAGGGAAAAATAATAAAACTGGTAAAACAACCCAATATGCCTTTACTATTACCCAATGGTTTGACGCTTGGAAACAAAACGCAAATACTACTGGTTTAACAGCCCTATTAGGTAGCGTTGCGGAAGTTGTTAATGCATGTGAAAGTAAAAGTGGACATTATCGTGTAAGTCGTACTAATGAGATAAGTAATGCTATTGAAACAAATACGTCTAAAAGTGTTTCATTCACACGTGAAATAGGCACATTAATCAGTGAATGGGGTGATGTTGATCAAAAAAGTTATCCAGGCTCCTTTGGTCCTGAGGTTACTGGTGGTGCTAAAAAACGTTTTTATGTATATAGTGCGGATTTTGATGATGGTGATCCAGAGGATGGAAAGTATTGTGACATACATCTTAACACAGGTGTATATCATTGCCGTGATAGAGAAAAAGAACATAAAAATGCTGTCTGTGCTTCCTTTAAACCATAATATCTAAACGCGGGTCAATTTTCTTAAATATATGACCATCTATAAAAAGATGGTCATTGTCATTTAAATGATTGTTCTTTCCTTTAATACCTTTCATATTATTTATTTCTCTCAAAAATTACTAGGATACCTCTAATAATGATTTATTTAGTATTAAAACTAAATAAATTTTCTATTTCAATGAATTAATTAATAGTTCTATTGATTTTAATCATCTATTTTTCATTTTAATATTTTTGTTTTTCTAATAAACTTAACAATATATCTAGTGATAAACTTTCCTGAGATGCTAAGAATTATTGCCAATATAAGGATAGTAAAGATAAAAGTAGTGTTTGTTAATCGATATATAAACATAAAAATTAGTAATGTTTCTTTCCATAACAATGACTATCCAGTTATAGACTATCATTATCATTTGAATCTTTGTTCTTTTTTTACCCCCTTCCTTTACACATATCTAACTAATAATTATCAATATAACAATTAATAATAGTTAACTTCATTATCAATTTTAAAAAGCATTTAATCCTATTGTTAATACCCTACATCAGTTAATCACATGAATTAACTATTATTTAAGTGTTTTTTCTTTCCGACTGAAACTTAATAATTAAGTTATACTCTATTGTAAATATAGAAAAGTTTACGTAAATAAACTTTTTTATCCAATAAACATTTAATGAAAGAAATAAAATAGTGAAACTGATAACCATTAGCCGTCATATAAAAAGAATTACTTATACTTTACTTTTGTTGCAATTTTCGAACAGTAGTTATGGATATTTTACATCCCAAACAGCACAAACAATTCAAGGATCACGTCCATCTTTATCACAAGAATTGGAGATGAATATTGATAATTTTCAGTTATTTGGTTTAATTATTGAAAATCGCATTTATTATAGTCAGAAAGAAATAGCTGAAATACCGATTCCAACAGCTTATCCATTTGTTAATCGAATAGGACCTTCAATAGTGATTAAACAACCTGATGAAAATGAATTTTTTGATAGGGATGGTGATAAATTAGATTATTTAGTGGTTGACGATGATATTAGTATGGTATGGTACTATACAGATGCTAACAATAATGATATTGAATTTACACCAAAAGATTATGATACGTTTTGTTCATTGGCTGCTGAAAAAAAATATGCACCTTTTAAAGTGAAACTATCTGCTGATTTAGTCCTATTTTCTAAATATGGTGATCCAGATAATAATACCTATCCTAATAACATTATTAAAACGCAACCATCGGTAATATATACAGTTGTTGATGATGTTGGCGTTTGCTTTGCCAGACCTGAATTAAAGCCTAATACTGTTGCTGGTAGTGATAAAGATCAGTGGGATCCAAAATATGGTTTTTTAACTCAATCCAATATTGATCCAACTAAAAACTTTCCGACTACCGGTTTTTATGGTGCTAAATTTGATCTAATTTTATCTAGTGATGGCATCGTCAATAATTATAATTGGCATGTAAAACAAGGTAGTGAACTTGTTAATATTGATGACAGTGATGCAAATGTAGTTACGGTATTGTTTAACGGCCCAGATGCTCAAGATACAGAAAAAGCTTGGGAGCATGTTATGGGGTCAGAAAATGGATACAAAGTTATTATTGAAGGAGTAAATAAAACAAACAATAAAAAAATTCATTATGCATTTACTATAACCAAATGGTTTGATGCTTGGAAACAAAACATGAATACTACTGGTTTAATATCAGTATTAGGTACCGTTGCAGAAGTTGTTGCTGAATGTGAAGCTAAAAAAGGTCATTATCAATTGAGCAATGCTGACGAAATAAGTAATGCTGTTTTGGGATCAAAAGGTTCAGCACAATTTACACGTGAAATCGGTAAATTAATCAGTGAATGGGGAGAAGCAACTCAAAAATCTTATCCTGGCTCTTTTGCTCCTCATACTGGCGGCACTTACAAACGCTTTTATGTATGGGAACCAACAGCAGGAGATGACGGTGAAGGAAAAGTTTGTGATATACATATTGATACCGGTATATATCACTGTCGTGCTAATGAAAAAGAAAATAAAAATGGTGTATGCGCCTCAATACCTAAATAAAGCATTAGTAAGTTTTTTAGCTCTATTTGTAAATAGAGCTTATTTTTATTGAATGTTAACTCTTAAATAATAACTTCAAAAAACGATTCATTAGTAAATTCTTAACTACTCATTTTTTTGTGTTTATTTTAGCCGTCATTTCACATTATCATCATTATATAATCTAAAGTTATCAATTATTTAAAAATTTGTTAACCAGTTTTAGTTCTTAAAATCAATAATATAAATTAATAAATATACTATATATAGTAATTAATTTATTAATAGGCACTATATATTGTATATTTTGATAAATATCAATTATTATATCTTTCACAAGACAACAGGACATTGGATGAAAAATGAATAAATTAATGCTCGTCACTAAACGAGATGGTAAAAAAGAACCGATTAATCTTGATAAGATCCATAAAGTAATTACTTGGGCAGCAGAGGGATTAGAGAATGTTTCAGTTTCCCAAGTTGAGTTGCGCTCACATATCCAATTTTATGATGGCATTCGTACATCTGATATTCATGAAACAATTATTCGAGCCGCAGCCGATCTGATTTCCCAAGAAACACCTGATTATCAATATTTAGCTGCTCGTTTAGCCATTTTTCATTTACGTAAAAAAGCTTTTAATCAATTTACCCCACCGCCTCTTTTTGAACACGTTAAAAAATTAGTAGAGAGTAAACGTTATGACAAACATTTACTTGAAGATTATACTCAAGAAGAGTTTGAACAAATGGATAAGATGATTGATCACTGGCGAGATATGTCTTTTTCCTATGCAGCAGTAAAGCAGCTAGAAGGTAAATATTTAGTACAAAACCGTGTATCAGGTGAAATTTATGAAAGTGCACAATTTTTATATATTTTAGTTGCAGCTTGTCTTTTTGCTAATTACCCAAAAGAGACTCGACTTGATTATATCAAACGTTTTTACGATGCTGTGTCAACATTTAAAATTTCATTGCCAACACCCATTATGGCAGGCGTTAGAACCCCAACACGTCAATTTAGCTCATGTGTCCTTATTGAATGTGATGATAGCCTAGATTCAATTAATGCAACGGCGAGTGCAATTGTCAAATATGTATCACAACGTGCAGGTATTGGTGTCAATGCTGGACGTATTCGTGCTTTAGGGAGTTCAATTCGAGGCGGAGAAGCTTTTCATACTGGATGTATTCCATTTTATAAATATTTTCAAACTGCGGTTAAATCATGTTCACAAGGTGGTGTACGTGGTGGTGCAGCTACTGTATTTTATCCAATATGGCATTTAGAAGTTGAAAGTTTACTTGTTTTACGAAATAACCGTGGTGTTGAAGAAAACCGAGTTCGTCATTTGGATTATGGTGTTCAAATTAATAAGTTAATGTATCAACGGCTGATTAAAAACGAAAATATAACACTATTTAGTCCATCAGATGTGCCCGGACTTTATGATGCATTTTTTGCTGATCAAAATAAATTTGAAACACTTTATCATCAATATGAACAAGACGTAACTATCCGCAAACGTGTAGTAAAAGCAATTGAACTCTTTTCATTGTTAATGCAAGAACGTGCATCAACGGGTCGAATCTATATACAAAATGTTGATCATTGTAATACTCATAGTCCATTCGATGCACAATTAGCGCCTGTCCATCAATCCAATTTATGTATGGAAATTGCGTTACCAACTAAACCTCTTAATAATGTTAATGATGAAAAAGGGGAAATTGCACTTTGTACCCTGTCTGCTTTCAACTTAGGAAAAATTGATTCTCTTGATGATTTTGAAGAATTAGCGGATTTAACCGTACGAGCCCTTGACTCACTGCTTGACTATCAAGATTACCCCGTACCGGCTGCCCGTAACTCATCGATCAATCGTCGAACACTAGGCGTTGGCGTGATCAATTATGCCTACTATTTAGCTAAGCATGGCGTTAAATATTCTGACGGCAGTGCCAATAATTTAACACACCGCACTTTTGAAGCTATGCAATATTATTTGTTAAAAGCTTCTAACAATTTAGCGAAAGAAAAAGGTGCTTGCTCACTATTTAATGAGACAACTTACTCACAAGGTATTTTACCGATTGATACTTATAAAAAAGATTTAGACACCATTAGTAATGAACCATTACATTATGATTGGGAATCATTACGTGAATCAATAAAAACTTATGGTTTACGTAACTCGACTTTATCAGCATTAATGCCGTCAGAAACTTCATCACAAATTTCTAATGCAACTAATGGTATTGAACCTCCTCGCGGTTATATCAGTGTTAAAGCATCAAAAGATGGTATTTTAAGACAAGTGGTGCCAGATTATGAAAATCTAAAAAATGCTTATGAATTGTTATGGCAAATTCCAAATAATACGGGTTATTTGCATTTAGTTGGAATTATGCAGAAATTTATAGATCAATCCATTTCAGCTAATACTAATTATGATCCAACTAAATTTCCAAATGATAAAGTACCAATGAAACAATTATTAGCTGATTTACTGACAGCTTATAAATTTGGCGTAAAAACACTCTATTATCATAATACTCGTGATGGTGCTGAAGATATTCAAGGTGATATCGCATTAACTGGAAGTGACGATGGCTGTGAAGGTGGAGCTTGTAAAATTTAATTAATTTAGATTATAGAAACATTGATACATAGTATCGTATTTAGGGGAATTGATAACCCCCTAATGATTCCCCCCTCTTTTCTAATGACGAAAGGTGGCGGTAAAAGCAACCAAACTCAATTAGGAGTTATTTTATGAGTATGAATTACAGTACCTTTTCGCATGTACATAATGATCAACTTAAAGAGCCAATGTTTCTTGGCCAACCGGTAAATGTTGCACGTTATGATCAACAAAAATATGAAATGTTCGAAAAATTAATCGAAAAACAACTTTCCTTTTTCTGGCGACCAGAAGAAGTGGATATTTCACAAGACCGTATTGATTATGCCGCCTTGCCAGAACATGAAAAACATATATTTATCAGCAATTTAAAATATCAAACCTTGCTTGATTCAATTCAAGGTCGTAGTCCAAATGTAGCGCTGCTACCACTCATTTCTATTCCTGAACTAGAAACATGGGTAGAAACTTGGTCATTTTCAGAAACCATTCACTCTCGTTCATATACACATATCATTCGTAACATTGTTAATGATCCTTCCGTTGTTTTTGACGATATTGTCACAAATAAAGAAATTCAAAAACGCGCAGGCGACATTGCAGGTTATTATGATGATCTCATTAGCTATGCAAGTTACTACAATTTATTAGGTGAAGGCAAACACACGGTTAACAACCGCACCATAACCATAGATCTGCGTGAGCTTAAAAGAAAGCTTTATCTTTGCTTAATGAGTGTTAATGCACTTGAAGCTATTCGTTTTTATGTTAGTTTTGCTTGTTCTTTTGCTTTTGCTGAACGTGAACTAATGGAAGGTAATGCTAAAATTATCAAACTTATTGCTCGTGACGAAGCTCTGCACTTAACTGGTACACAATTTATGATCAACACCTTGCGCAGTGGTGAAGATGATCCTGAAATGGCTGAAATTGCCAAAGAATGTGAACAAGATTGCTACGAGCTGTTTTTGCAAGCGGCCAATCAAGAAAAAGAGTGGGCTGGATATCTATTTGAAAGCGGCTCAATGATTGGTCTAAACAAAGATATCTTATGCCAATATGTCGAATATATCACAAATATCCGCATGCAAGCAGTTGGACTAAAATTACCATTCCAAGTCAAATCCAACCCAATCCCATGGATTAACAATTGGCTTGTTTCTGACAATGTTCAAGTTGCTCCACAAGAAGCTGAAATGAGTTCTTATTTAGTTGGGCAAATTGACGCTGAGATTAACGAAGATGATTTGAGTGATTTTAAATTGTAGTTTTTACTTAAACGTATAGTTAACCTCAAACTTTTTTACAAGAGGAACCTTTAAAGTTCCTTTTTATTCAAAAAATTGTATAAAAATACTAATAATCGTTTTTATAATTTATAACATGATTATTAGTATTTAGTATTTATTATTTAATAATTAATTGATTATCACATACAAATCTAGTATCCATTAACTGACCAATTTACATAACATTGTTTTATCAATTAAATAGGAGGAATTATTTTTAAAACTTATAAACAATTCAAATAACTGTAACTTGACAGTGCTTTAAAATCAGGTAACGATATGACAAATGAATCATCCTAATTTGATATGATGACTATGACTCAAATGCATACGTTTTACCCTAATTCGCCGCTTAATTTTAGCGATGAGCAGATAAATATTGACTACCTCAAACAACAACTTAATGACTTTCAACAATGGTCTGTCACACAATTTAAACAAAATGTCGATATTGATATTTTAGTGCATTTACGCAGCCATTTTATTGATGAGTTGTTGCAACGTTTATGGTGTTATTTTCAAATTCCTGAACAAGTCTCCTCTGTTTTTAAACAAAACCGTATAGCTTTGATTGCCGTTGGCGGATATGGACGGACTGAACTTCATCCATTATCGGATATTGATATATTAATATTAAGTGATTATCCATGTGCTAAAGATATTGAACAAAGAATCAGTGAGTTAATTCGTTTGCTTTGGGATCTTCATTTAGATATAGGTCATAGTGTTAGAACGTTAAAGACTTGTCTACAAGAAGCCAAAAATGATATTACCATAATGACGAACTTGATTGAGTCAAGAATAGTCGCTGGTAATCAATCATTATTAGATGAACTGCGTAAACATATCTTTAGTGATAAGATCTGGCCTTCAGCTTCTTTTTTCCGAGCTAAAGTTAAAGAACAACAAGATCGTCATAAGCAATATCATAGTACCAGTTATAATCTCGAGCCTGATTTAAAAAATAGCCCCGGTGGACTTCGCGATATGCAAATCGTACAGTGGATTGCAATTCGTCATTTTGGTGAAGAATTCTTACAAAAAATAGCTCACTTTGATTATTTAACTCCTGAAGATATTGAAGACTTTAAAACATGTCGAAAATTCTTATGGCGCATGCGCTTTGCACTACATAGTGTCATAACGCGTTATGATAATCGCTTACTGTTTGATCGCCAGTTAAGCATTGCTAATATGCTTGGTTATCAAGGTCAAGGCAATACTCCAGTCGAAAAAATGATGCATGATTATTATTGTGTTGCCTGCAATATTACTGAGCTCAATCAGATGTTATTACAGCTTTTTGATGAGACGATACTGGAGCTCAATCCAAAAAATAAAATATATGATATAGATGAACATTTTCAGATTAGGGAAAAACTCATTGATGTAAAAGATGACAATCTATTTAAAAAAGATCCGGTTATGATTATGCAACTTTTTTATACGATATTGCTTAATCCACAAATTATTGGACTTTATTCAAACACGATTAGACAACTACGTTCAGCGCGAAGACAATTAACCACACTACTCAGTGAAGATGCAAAAGCAAGATCACTGTTTATGAAAATTATTAAACACCCAGATGCGATAAAAAAAGCAATCTTACCAATGCATCAATATGGCATCCTTACTGCCTATATACCAGGTTGGAAACATATTGCGGGGATGATGCAGTTTGATCTGTTCCATGTTTATACCGTTGATGAACACACCATTCGCTTACTGCTTGAACTTGATAGCCTTAAAACAGAATTGGGCAAACAAAGACACCCTAATAGTTCTAAAGTTTTTGCTAAATTATCTAAACCTGAACTACTGGTTATTACTGGTTTATTTCATGATATTGGTAAAGGCTATCATGGTGACCACTCTGAAATAGGTGCTAGATTAGTAGAAAAATTCTGCAAATTACATGAATTAGAGTCTAGAGATACAGATTTAATCATTTGGTTAGTACGTTATCACTTACTTATGTCTGTAACGGCCCAAAGTCGTGATCTGCAAGATCCGGCAGTTATCAGCGAATTTATTCAAATTGTAAAAAGTGAACAACGTTTACAATATTTACTATGTTTGACTGTTGCCGATGTCTGTGCAACAAATGAAACCCTTTGGAATAGTTGGAAGCAAAGCTTAATGCGCCAACTGTATGAAACAGCAAAACGATCGTTTGATTCTGGTATCAATCAAATACCAGAGCAACGAAGCATTGCTCGTCAACATAAACAGGAAGCATTGACTATCTTACTTAAGCAAAATTATGATGAACAGAAAATAAAAAATCTTTGGTTAGATTATCGCATTGACTACTTTCTGCGGTACACGACAGAACAAATTGTCTGGCATGTACAAAATTTATTAACGCATGATTTAAACCAAATACTGGTATCGATTAATCCAAATCCTTATCATGGTGGTACTGAAATAATTATTTATTCGCCTGATAGACCTTATCTGTTTGCTACAGTATGTAATACTCTTAATAATCATAACTTAAGCATCCATGATGCCCTAATTATTACAAATAAAAAAGGATTTGCACTTGATACTTTTATTGTATTAGAGCCGAATGGTCAAACATTACAAAAGGACAGGCATCCAAGCATTATACAAGCGCTAACTAAAGCCCTTCAACAACCAGTTTACAAAGGTGTGACAGTTAAACCACCCAAACAAAGATTACGATCGTTTTTGGTACCAACACAAGTTAATTTTTTATCTGCTTTCAATGAAAAGCAAACGTACATGGAACTGATTGCATTAGATAGACCAGGATTACTTGCATGTGTCGGTGAAGTATTTGCCAATTTAGATTTATCATTGAGTAGTGCTAAAATTGCAACTATCGGCGAACACATTGAGGATTTATTTATCTTAACTGATAAAAATAATAATGCACTTGATGATAATACCTGTTATCAATTACGAGAAGCAATTGTTAATGCTATTGAATTATTAAATTAATTATTCAAATCCAGGATATGGTTTATGCAATTTTTTATTATTTTATTTCCTATTTTTTGTATTTTTATTGTCGGGTTTATTTCCCAGAAAATATTAAAATTTGATGTAGCTAATCTATCAAAAATGTCACTGTATGTGCTTTCGCCTTTTTTAGCATTTAAAACTTTTTATATCCATACACTAACCATTGATTACCTATATTACATTTTTTATATTTTAGGACTTTGCTTATCATTAGTATGCATCATCTCAATTTGGTCAATAATCATGAAATATTCGACTAAAGAACGTTGTGCCATGATTTTAAGCTCTTGTTTTATGAATAACGGTAATTACGGAACCCCTGTACTATTAGTATTTTTTGGTAGCATAGGGTTTGATCTTGGTGTAATTATGATGGTATTACAACAATTTGTGATGAGTACGGTTGGTATTTATTATGCGGTAAAAGGGAGTTCTCATAGTGATATTGTCAGCCAAAAAGATGTTATTAATAAAGTAATCCGTATGCCTGTTGCTTATGGTGCATTTTTAGGTATTATCTTTCAGTTATGCCATATCCCTTTATCTAAATCAATTATGACATCCATTGGCATGATTGGGGATTCATCTATTGTAGTTATTATGATTATTTTAGGAATGCAACTGGCTAAAATAAAGATCACACAGCTTGATTACCCTAAACTTTCATTTTCATTATTAACCCGCATGATAATTTCACCATTGGTCGCCGCTTGTATGGTCTACTTTATGCCAATTTTACCTGTTTATAAACAAGTATTAATTGTATTAGCTGCAATGCCAAGCGCTGCTAATACTACTCTAATGTCGGTCCAATTTGATACCAACCCTGAACTGGTTTCAAGTGCAACGTTAATGAGTACCTTGTTAAGTTTGATAACATTACCAACTGTGCTATGGTTAGTTGACGCCCCTATTCCTTTTTGATACAAAGTAGCGTTCTTTTTATCGGAGATCGCTAAATCAAACGATAAAAAACCTTATTTTTATTAATAAATAAGGTCATCATCATTCCTAGACATACCATTTAAAAATGGTAATCAATTATAATGTTAAGGACATTGCTATCAATCAATTGACCATAGTAAGATCAATCTTTACCTTGCCACTCTTTTTCAAATTGTTTAACAAATTCAACTAACAAATTATGTCTCGATATAGCCAGTTTTTTGGCCTTTTCTGTGTTCATCATATCTTTAAGTAGAAACAGTTTTTCATAGAAATGATTAATTACAGTATTGGGCAGTTTATAATTTTCTTCATTGATAACCGTTCTTGGTAAAATAGTTGGATCGTGCATAATATTATGTTTATTACCTCCATAATAAAACGTTCGTCCAATCCCTATTGCTCCAATGGCATCTAAGCGATCAGCATCTTGTACAATTTGCCCTTCTAACGATAATGTTTTTTTACCAATTAGATTTTTTCGATAAGACATATTTTCAATAATATCAAATATCATTTTTATATCATCACTTAAAATGTTAAGTGAGTTTAGATAATTATATAATTCATTTGTCGCTTGATTGACATCATTAATAACTTTTTCATCAATGACATCATGCAGATAAGCACTTAAAATTACGATAAAGGCATTAGCTTTTGGTTCGCAAGGTAAAATTTTTTTTGCTAATCCAACTACGCGCTCAATATGTGCCATGTCATGACCTGAAAAATCATTAGCAAGCTTTTGCTTAACATAAACTCTTATTTTTTCAATAATCTGATATTGTTCTTGTGTTAATTCAATTGATTGGTCTGTGCTCATTTAATTTATAATTATCCATTTAATTAATGTGAAAATAGCAATTTAAAAATTTTGGTAAAGATTTTGCTAAACCTAAATTAAATAGATTACCACAATTGGATGGCTATTAATTTAATTAAGCTTGAAAATATTAAGTTATTAGATAATTCATTATTCTTTGATTTGTGTTTAACAATAATCATTAATTCGATTCCATTAATCTGCTCCTTTAGCCTATTCAACATTCAATAAATAGACAATTATTGTAAAAAAATTCTAATGATTAATATTTTTTTTAAATTTCCTTTAGTTTCTCACGATTGTTTTCATTAGTTTGCAACGGTAGAATGCGCCAATCTGAAATCCTATTGAAGCACGTATTGGAGTTGCTCACGTGAAAATATTAGCGCGTAAAGTTCTACCTTGGCAATTGATAGAATACTTCACTCGCTATCGTCAATTTATAACGTTACTGTTTGGATTATCCATCTTCTTTGTTGCACTTATTTTATGCTGGCATCTACTTAAAGATATTAATCTATGCGATTTAAAAAATGCGGCTGACACACTTTCAATTAAAGCTATTTTATTTTCTTGTTTATCTGCTATAGGCAGTTATTTGATGCTTATTGGCTGCGAATGGTCTGCAACACGATATGCAGGTGTAAAATTAAAGCCATCGGTTATAACGCTTGGTGGTATTTGTGCTTCAGCCATTGGCAATGCGATCGGTTTATCAGCATTATCTGGTGGTGCAATTCGCTGCCGATTATATTTCAAACAAGGATTAACGACTATCGACATAGCCAGAATGTCGATATTTGTTACGTTATCATTAGGACTTACCCTACCCCTACTGGCCACGCTAGCAGCCTTAATCAATACTAAAAATACTATGCTGGCATTGCATTTATCAAAAAACTGGATATGGTTAATTTCGAGTGGCATAATTTGTCTTTATGTCGTCATGCTAATCTTTTTATATTGCAATCGATTAGAAACAAAACCGAATAAAGACACTCAATTATTCCAACTATTTCACTGGTCGATACGTTTACCTAATTTACGCCTTGCATTTTACCAATTTGTAATTACTTTAATTGATACTGTTTTAGCTGGAGCCATTCTTTACTTTTTATTACCAGTACAACCCCATTTTATTACCTTTATTATGATCTATATTTTGGCTTTAGTTGCTGGAGTGCTAAGTCATATTCCTGGGGGTGTAGGGGTATTTGAAGCAGTAATGTTGGCTGCATTTTCATCTGAAATTGGAGCTGCGTCGTTAACTGTTGCGTTAATTATTTATCGTATTATTTATATTTTAATACCACTTTTTATAGCGAGTTTTCTACTTTTAATAAATGAAAGCAAGCATCTTTTTACTATGCCTGAAGTTAAAGAAACAGAAACCGGTATTGCAGCTATTATTATGGCTGCTGCTGTATTTTTTGCGGGTGTAGTAATGATGTTTTCAAGTGTTCTTCCCGGATTTAATCACTACTTAGTCAGTACATTTATTCCCAATAAAATAATTAATACTGCTCATCTAGTCGCGAGTTTAATCGGTGTTTTATGTTTACTTTTAGCAGTGGGTCTACGCCGAAGACTTTATTCAGCTTGGGGTGCTTCGGTCATTTTATTGTTTTTAGGTAGCATCTGCTCACTTTTAAGGGGGTTACATTGGATAGAAGCTGGTACTTTATTAACGATTGCAATGTTATTAATCTATTTTAGACACGCTTTTTATCGCAAAAGTCGATTAAATGTATTACCTTTTCCGATTAAATCCTTTGCTGTCTGTTTTTGCTTAATTGCGGTTCTTGTATGGTTAATATTATTTATTTATCAAGATGTACCTTACAACCATTCATTATGGTGGCAATTTGAATTAGATACCCGAGTGCCGCGTGCATTAAGAGCAACCTTGGGTAGTTTTATTTTATTAATTTGTATTATGCTCTATTGGCTATTTCATCCTGCTTTGCCAATTTTAAATAGTCCAAAACGCGAAGAGTTAATCAAAGCTCATCAAATTATTTTAGATTCAGCTCAGCCAGAAGGTGGACTGGCCATGACTGGCGATAAATCACTGTTATTCAATGAATCACACACTGCTTTCATCATGTATGCTAAACGTGGCAGAAGCATGGTAGCACTGTATGATCCGATTGGCGATAATACTAAACGTGCTGATTTAATATGGGCTTTTCGAGATTTATGTGATGCCCATCATCTTCGCCCAGTTTTTTATCAAGTTAAAGCCACCAATTTACCTTTTTATATGGATATTGGTTTACGAACCATAAAATTAGGCGAAGAGGCTTTAGTTGATTTAGAAGAGTTTAATCTTTCATCTAAAGGATATAAAGATCTTCGTTATACATGGAACAGATGCCAACGCGACGGACTTAGTCTTGAATTTTATGCGCCAGGTTCTGCACCACTTGATGAGTTAAAAGTTATATCTGATGCATGGCTAAAAAACAAACACTCCAAAGAAAAACAATTTTCATTGGGATCTTTTTCAAAACCATATTTAGATAATTTCACTATTGCTACTATCAAATTTGAAGGTCGCATTATTGCTTTTGTCAATTTACTTGAAACAAATCAACATTACTCAGCTAGCATCGATCTAATGAGGTTTGCTCAAAATATTCCTAAACTAACCATGGAATTTTTAATGATTGGCTTAATACTGCATTATAAAGAAAAAGGATTTAAATACTTTAGTTTAGGTATGGTACCTCTATCAGGCATGCAAAGAAGACGTGGAGCCCCATTAATTCAAAGGCTAGGTGCGTTAGTATTTAGGCGCGGTGGTCGGTTTTATAATTTTCAAGGATTACGTCGTTTTAAAGACAAATTTGCAACTCATTGGGAACCGCGTTATATGGCTGTTCCTTCAGGACTTGATCCATTTGTTGCTTTAATTGATACCACTATGCTGATTTCGGGTGGATTAACTGGCTTAAAAAAGAAAAAGATCTGATCTTATGAAAAATTTCATACGCTATTTTTTGGTATTAATTGTCATATTACTGATTATCTTGCTTGTGTTTATTGGCGGGTATTATATAAAAAATAGTAGCAGTGCAACTGTAAAAACCATCACCATAAATAATGATTTTTCAGTAATATTAGCTAACCCCAAAAATTCAGCAGAAGCAGCTGCGATTATTGTTGCTACGCAAAAAGATTTTTTTACTGAACAACAATTATTAGATTTATCTGAAAAGATGGGTACTAAATTGGTTCAATTTGAATTAAAACCTCAGGCAAGTTGTGATGAACAACAAAATCGTTTTAATCAAGCAACCAAAATATTAAATGAGCATAAATTTGTAGTTGCAGGTTTGGAAGAAGGTGCAGCTTTTGCTTACCGTTGGCTCTCTAAACAACAAGATGATAGCGCTAAAGCATTATCAATAGAGTTCACTTTAAATCATAAAGATTGTGAGGCACCTTTACCAGATCAAGCTACACATGGAACATGGCGAGTTATTTGGAACAATCCCCCTGATGAACAAGTTGCGATTTTTCCTCGCCAACAAAAACTGATTAAAGTAACAACTGAAATTGGTGAATATCAAGCATCACCAACCGAGCTTTTAAGTTCACATTTATCATCCATTTTATTTGATGAGCATAAACCATTACCCGTCATTGAGTTACCCGCGAAAAACAAACAACAACATCCTAATAGCGTAACTTTTTATTATTCGGGTGATGGTGGATGGCGAGATTTAGATAAAGTTTCAGCTGAATATATGGCCTCACATGGTTACTCGGTGGTTGGTGTCGATGCATTAAAACTGTTTTGGCAACATCGCTCGGTTGAACGTAGTGCTAAAGATTTAACTTATTTAATGCAACAGTATCGTGAAAAGTGGGGAACAACTAAGTTTATATTAGCTGGCTATTCGTTCGGTGGTGATATTTTACCTGCACTATACAATCGTTTATCTAAAGAAGATCAAAATAGTATTCAAGCATTAATCATGATAGCTTTTTCCAAAGACGCTAATTTTGAAATAGAAGTCAGCGGGTGGCTTGGGCAATCTGGTGATGAAATGAAAACCGCACCTGAGGTTGCGCAGATCCCAGAAAAGAAATTATTCTGTATTTATGGAGAAGAAGAAAAAGAGGATACTGGCTGCCTACAGTCAGAGATGAAAGGTGAGGCTTTTAAATTACCAGGTGGGCATCATTTTGATGAAAATTATGAGCACTTAGGGCAAATTATTATGCAAGCTATCGATAAACGTATGCAATAAATGTAGCGCTTTGGGTAATATTTTTTAAATCAAAGCATTAATAAAACATGCTAGAATATTAATGTTTTTTAAGTTTAATTTTACCTTCGGACAACAGCACGCCACCAAGTGTAAATAATGTACCAATTGCCGCAATCCATGTAAAAGGTTCATCTAAAATTAACACTGCATTAATAATTGTCAAAATTGGTACCAAATAAATATAGATGCTAATTTTAACTGCACCAACTAATTTCACTGCATAATTCCAAGAAGCAAAACAGATTGCAGATGCGCCCACACCTAAAAATAAGATATTTAATAGGTTGACTGGTTGATTAAACCTTGAAAAATCCCATTCAAAATCAAATAAATAAAGTGCTGGCAACATAAACATTAGACCATAAAAAAAGAATCTTCGTGTCAATAAAATAATATTGTATCCATAGTTACTACTTCTTTTCGTTAAAATTGAATAACATGCCCAAAATAGACATGCAAACACCGCCAGTAAATCGCCTAGGGGATTAACCGATAAAACAAATTTTCCATTTAAGGTAATTAACACAATACCAATCATCGAAAATAGACAACCGATATAAAAGCTTTTAGCTGGTTTTTCAGTTTTGAGGAAAAATATCGCCAATATCGCGGTAAACACTGGTGCTAATGTGGTAATCACCCCAACATTTGACGCGGTGGTATATGTTAATGCAATATTTTCACAGAGAAAATAACACGTTACTCCACAAAAACCAGCACCAAGGAACATCAGTTCTTGTTTAATTCCCTGCCAAGCAAAAAAGCGAGGAGATAATAACCAAAGTGTGGCATAACCTAAGGTAAATCGAAAAAAGAGAATTTCAATGGGTTTAAATTCTGTTAGTAAAACTTTGGTTACAACATAAGTTATTCCCCAAACAAACACTGTCATCAGCGCTATCAGGTGCCCTTTTGTCCTTGATGAAAATAACATGAAAATTCTCTCTGTTTACTTATTATTTGTATGTCATTCATTACCCTGCTACTTCTTTGCCAATTTAGACATAGAAACTAAACAAAAGAGAAAAGCCTTGATAACAGTAAAAATGACTCTATTTTATTAGAAAGTTAAAAATCATTGAATCTTAACTTACTGTTGATCATTGTTCAATAAGTTTTGATATATCATTGACTTTCATGAATGATATGACGATATAAAACGATGCGAATGTAGAAAAGTGAGTTACAAGTAAAATCGTAGATAAAAAAAATCCACTCGAATATTCGAGTGGAGGGCAAAAAATGAAAAAACGTAATCTGTTAATATAGACAAACTAAATCATAAAAAGTTCAATTTAAATTGAAATATTTTTGATATTTTTATAAAAAAAGATTTAATGCATTGATTAATAATAATTTAATTTTTTAATTTTTTAATTTTTTTTGAAATTTAAGCATTTATTATTCTATTTAGTATTTTTAAATTATTTTTAACTCATTACCAAATACTAAAAAACTCATACTATTACACAGTATTCTCAAAATCACTTTTCTGAACTTGATTATGATTAATTTAATTTTGAGTCTTTAATGACAAAATAGCATTTTTCTTTTAATAAAACTTTTATAACAGGTTATTTTCATTCTGGCCTTGATACAAAGTTATTGGTAAGTTAGTTATACTGTGATATGGTTCGCCATTAATCATGGCGAGCAATACAGAAACCGCATTTTGTGCAATTTGCGCAATCGGTTGACGAATCGTAGTCAAAAATGGCATATGTTGCAAAGTTAATTCAGCACCATCAAATCCAACAACTTTTAATTGATTAGATAAAGACAATTTGCAGTCTCTAGCAGCATTAATAGTGGCAATTGCTGATGAATCGTCAGCTAAAACTCCATCAATGAGTTGGGTCTGTAAACGCTCCTTAATCAATTGATACTTTTCCCGATAACTAATTGAAAAATCCATATCAAGAGTAATTGGTTTAATTCCTGCGAGTTTAATACTATCTTTATAAGCTTGATAACGTTTATTAGCATCCATATCAACATGTTTGTCATTTGTAATAGAACCAATATAAAGAATATCTTTACAACCTTGATTGATTAGATATTGACTGGCCAGATAACCACCAGCATAGTTATCACATGAAATAACCGGTATTGTTTCATTAATTTTGCGATCAATGGAAACAATATTCAGATCAGGTATTAGGTAATCAGCTAAATTTTCATTCATAGAGTTTACAATTACCCCTTCAACCTGATGGCGTCTTAACATAGTTAAAAAATTCTTTTCCTCTTCTTGGTTATGATGGCTATTGCAAATTAATATTTTGTAACCTTTTCGAGATAATATTCTTTCTAAATAACTGATTAATTCCATTTGAAAGGGGTTGGTTAAACTTGGAAAAATTAAACCAATCAAATTACTTTTATTATTCGATAATGAACGTGCTAATTCATTAGGGTAGTAACCCAACGTTTCCATAGCATCTTGAACTCGCTGTCGAGTTGTTGCACTGATGTACCCACGATTGTTTAATACTCTTGATACAGTGGTTGCGGAAACCCCTGCCAACTTAGCAACATCATCTCTGCTTAATTTCATAATCATCCTTTAATTAAAATTTATATTATATCCAATAATTATAATGCTTTTTGCTATGGCGTAAATCATTGTAATTGAATTGATTTAAACCTTGGCCTTCCTCTTTTTTAGTGATATCCATCACAAAACTACTTTCTAATAAGTGATGTCTCTCACAAAATTATCATTTTAGCTGTGGTCTCGGTTGACATATGAACGCGGTTGACATGAAATGAAATAAAAAATTATCAAAGTAAATGACAATGTAATGTCATTTGTCCATGTTAAAAAAGAAGGAGTAAAAAATGCAAAAATTACATTATCAACCAAAAGGGTTCTGGGTTGGCGATATAATGCCATTTGGTAAAGATGGTACTTTTTATCTTTACGATCAACGTGATAATCGAAATCCATGCCCATTTGGAGAACCATTCGGTTGGTCGCTTGCGACTACAACTGATTTTGTTAATTACCAAAATCTTGGTGATTCAATAAAAAAAGGTGGGGAACAAGATGTCGATCAGTTTATTTATGCTGGTTGTGTGTTTGAGGCAGAAGGTAAGGGACATGCTTTTTATACTGGTTACAACCGTAATTGGGAAAAAGAAGGAAAAACATCACAAGTCTTATTACATGCTTGGAGTGATGATTTTAAAACATGGCATAAATCCTCTGAACTTATAACATTAACACCTCAAGCAGGTTATGATATCAGTGATTGGCGAGATCCTTGGGTTATTTGGAACGATGAAAAACAAGAGTATCTATTAATTTTAGGTGCAAGATTACAAGGTCCTAAAACTGAACAATCAGGTCGAGTTGTTGCTTTCACTTCGAAAGATTTAAAAAATTGGCAATTCCAAGGTGATTTTTGGGTGGCAGGTAAATATACCATGATTGAAATGCCAGACTTATTTAAAATCGGTAATTGGTGGTATTTGGTTTATACCGAATACAGTGATCAAAGTAAAACACGCTACGTAATGAGCCAATCTTTAGAAGGACCATGGATTACACCTGCTGACGATGCTTTTGATGGTCGAGCATACTATGCAGCAAGAACTGCATTTGATGGTAAACGTCGTATTCTTTTTGGTTGGGTACCAACAAAAGAAGATAACGATGATTTAAAAAATTTCCAATGGGCAGGTACTTTTGTTCCTCATGAAGTTTATCAAAAACCCGATCATACTTTAGGAGTGAAAGTCGTTGATAGTTTATGGAACTGTTTTACTCATCCTAAAAAACTTGATGATTTTTCGATTAATTCACCTTTCGCACGTCAAGAACAATTATTAATTGAAAATACAGGCAAAACATTCCGTTTTTCAACTACAGTGAAATTCAGTAAAGGTACTCGTGATTTTTCAATACGTTTAATGAAAGATAAACAAACTGGGGAATCATATGACTTTATTTTTTCACTTGTCGATAACCGATTAACTTTTGATAAGACCCCTTGTTACCCTTGGTATCGTGTGATGAATAAAGGTTTAGAGCGCCCTATTCATCTTGAGGCTGATCGAGAATATAACGTACAGATCATTGCTGATGATACGCTATTTACTTTGTACATTGATGGTACTGCACTTAATGTCCGAGGTTATGATCAATTAGGAAGTGGATTAGCAATTGCTGTAAGTGATGGAACATTAAGTTGTAAAAATAATACTTTTTCAAATGAAGGATGTTTTCCAGAAAAATGGTAATAGCGCTTATTAGACCGTTTAACTAACAAGTTAGATGATCATCATTATCAAGGCTTTCGTCATTGAATAGGCTAAAAGCCTTGGTTTAGATAGGCGACTATCACCAGTAATCTGAACTTGGAAACTTCTCTGGAGATATCATAATGAACACAACAGTAACGGATAATAATGGTCAAATGTCTGACCATGACATCTCATTTAAAGAAAAACTTGCCTATGGATTAGGAGATTTTGCAACAGGGTTCTCGGGAGTTACCGTTGGAACTTTCGCACTTTACTACTATACCGATATTGTGGGGGTTTCGGCGACTTTATTAGGTGCAGTGCTACTATTTTCACGCGTTTTTGATGCTGTGATTAATGTGGTTATGGGCTATATTGTTGATAGAACTAAAAGTAAACATGGTAAAGCTCGAGCATGGATTTTATGGTCAACCATTCCATTCGGTCTATCATTGATAATGGTATTTAGTGCACCAGAAAATTGGAGTGAATTTGCATTATTAATTTTTGCCGCCATTACGCTCAACATACATTGGATTATTTATACTTCGAGTAATATACCCTATGGTACGCTTGCAGCATTAATGACTCAAAATTCTTACCAACGTAGTCGCTTGAATACATATCGTATGCTTTGCTATTTTGCTAGCATGCTAATTATTCCTTATATTACCTTACCTTTGGTCAATTTTTTTGGAGGAGGTGAACGCGGTTGGCAGTTTACTATGATAATTTATGCTGCAATTTTAATTATTACTTTCTTCTATACTTTTTTTAATACTAAAGAACGTATTAAACCAATTAACCAATTTAATTACAATGCACCATCTATTGGTGTTTCATTAAAAACTCTTCTTGCTAATAAATATTGGGTAACTATGTTTTTTACCATGCTAGTGAGTTTTAGTATCCTAGGACTTATCAATGGAGTTGGTGTTTACTATGCAAAATATCTATTAGCCGATAGTCAACTTATCGGTTTAATCAATATGGCTTTTGCTTTACCGTTAGTTGTTGTATTGATGTGTTCAGCTTATATTCTAAAAATCATGAGCCGATTAACATTTATCATTGTCGGTATGGCCACAATTATCTTAGGAAGCACCATCATGGCCGTTGCCCCTCAAGATACGAATGTTGCAATAATAGGAACAATATTACGTGGTGCTGGTTTTGCGCCAATTATGGGAAATGCATATTCCATGTTAGCCAACACAATAGATTATGGTGAATGGAAATTTGGTATTAGAAATGATGGATTAGTCTATAGTGGCGGAAGTTTCAGTGCCATATTAGGAAGTGGTATCGCTTCCGGAGGCATTGGTTGGGTATTAGGTATGGCGGGTTACATTGCTACCGATGATGTTGCAAATCAACCAGAAAGCGTACTAACGACCTTACAAATATTATTTATTTATTCACCTTTAATATTAAGTGCTATCACTATTATATTATTACGCTTTTATACTTTAGAAAAAATTTATCCTGACATTATCAAAGAACTAGCGCAAAGAACGCATAACGTCTATTAATCTACCGAAACGAGGGATGGATATCGTCATTATTATTCCCTCGCTACCACTAAATAACAACTTATATGGATCACTGATTCAGTACAAACTAAAGTTTTAATATTACTACATGTTGGATCAGTAGGTGTTAAATACTGTTATAAAATCGCAAAAGGGAACAATTGATAATCTTACTACATTGAAAGACGAAAAAAACAATAAAAACAGGATTAATCACAAGGCAGGTTAACTTGTATTACATCTTGAATTCACATATAATGCCCTGATATTGTATTAAGTTACATATCACAATTGGGGCTGATTCTGGATTCGACGGGATTTGCGAAACCCAAGGTGCATGCCGAGGTGCGGTAGGCCTCGTAAATAAACCGCAAAAAAATAGTCGCAAACGACGAAAACTACGCACTAGCAGCTTAATAACCTGCATAGAGCCTTCTCTCCCTAGCCTCCGCTCGTAGGACGGGGATCAAGAGGAGTCAAACCCAAAACGAGATCGTGTGGAAGCCTTGCTTGGGGCGGAAGCATTAAATTTAATCAAGCTAGTTTATCAGTGGCGTGTTTGTCCGCAGCGGGTAAGCGAAACTCAAAGACAAACTACGCATGTAGTACCAAGGATGTAGAGATTTCGGACGCGGGTTCAACTCCCGCCAGCTCCACCAATTCACTATTCAGTAACATTCTTTTAAATCCTTTAAAACACATCAAAAGCAATAAACACAAGGCTTAAAGCCTATTTTATTATTCATTAAGCACCAGTAAGATACATTTACAACCAGAATTTTTAGGTATATGCTTAAGTATACGAATGCAATATACCTAAAACCCGTATACCTAAAATCATTATGGCAAGAAAGACTCTACCATTAACCGACACACAAATAAAAGCAGCCAAACCAAGAGATAAGGATTATTCTTTATTTGATGGTGGCGGTATGTATCTTTTAATCAAAGCGAATAACTCTAAGATTTGGCGTTTTAAGTATACGCGCCCGTATACCAAAAAAGGGGCATTACTTAGCTTTGGTAGTTATCCCGAAGTTTCACTACAACAAGCGCGAAAACAACGAGACGAAGCTCGCGAATTAATTAAACAAGGCATAGATCCTCAAGAACATAAAGCAGAATTAGAACGGCGCAAGCAAGATGAAATAACCAGTACATTTAAAAAGGTAGCTACTGACTGGTTCAAAGTTAAGAGCAGTAAAGGACTAACTGAAGTTACATTAAAAGGTACTTGGAACTCATTAGAGTTACATATTTTTCCTTACATCGGGAATAGTTCCATCTTCAAATTAAAGGCAAAGGACTTCATAAAAGTTATGGAGCCATTAAGAGCAAATGGCAAATTAGAAACGATTAAAAGGCTTTGCCAACGTATTAATGAAATCATGTTTTATGCTGTCAATATAGGCTTAATTGAGGCTAACCCAGCCATCAAGATAAAAGATGCATTTGAAAGCCCAACAAAAGGACAGATGCCAACAATCAAAGCACAAGAACTGCCCGAATTTATGCAGGCTCTTGCTATGGCTAGAATTGAATTACAGACGCGTTGCTTAATTGAATGGCAACTATTAACAATGACCCGACCTAATGAAGCTGTAGGGGTGAAATGGCAGGAAATTGACCTTAATAATTGCTTATGGGTTATTCCTGCTGAAAAAATGAAGATGAGAAGAGAGCACACTATAACTCTTAATAAGCAAGCTATGGCGCTTCTATCAATCATGAAACCTATTAGCGGTCACAGGGAACACATTTTCCCAAGTCTAAAACCTCCCTTTTCCACTCCCATGAATAGCCAAACAGCGAATATGGCAATAAAGCGCATGGGATATAAAAATAAATTAGTAGCGCATGGATTGAGAGCTTTAGCGAGTACAATATTGAACGAGCAAGGCTTTGACCCTAATGTTATTGAGGCAGCCCTTGCTCATGTTGATAGTAATAGCGTTAGACGGGCTTATAACAGAGCCACTTATTTGGAACAACGAAGGATAATGTTAGACTGGTGGGGCGACTTTGTCGAGCAAGCCAGTAAAGGAAATGTCTCATTGTCAGGTAACCGCAATTTAAAGCTAGTTAATCATTAACCCTATCTAATTGTCGTAACCCATATTTGGGTTACGCTCTCACCGTTGATAAAATCCGTCACTCAAATTTGATTTACTTAACAAATCAACATGTTAGCTGTAACCCTATTTGAGTTATTCACTTCAATAACTTCATATTAAGCCTCCTCATATCTGAGGGCGCTTTTTCAAATGTTACCCTTTACCTATACATAATCTTAAACTTTTAAAATAAATCACATAACTATACATACTATACATAAATACAAAAAACTTGATATATATTAATATATTATATTATGTATACTTATTTTTTAAGTGTTCATAAGTATTCATTACTATACATACATATATGCTTTTTCGATCACATATATAACAATATGATTTATATTAATATTATAAATAACCTTAATGTTTAACTTGTTAATAATAAATATGTTATTATTTTGCTTGATCATAATAAAATATTTAATCTAACTATAATGATTTATACCATGTTCAAGGTTAATTGTTACTGAAAGGGGAACATTAAAAAACTAAAAAAATCGGGTTAGCGCTGGAATGAATGGGTACGGGTGATTTTTAGGATGCTTCGTTATGAACTTTTGACCCTCCCTCCCAGCTATAAGGATTGTCACTGTGTGAAAAGAAACCAATATTTATAAGCTGTAAAGATTTTATTGATATCACTATGGGTACAAAAAGCACCAAAAAGCCCTGTTGTAAAGATATTTTTAAAATTCTTCTTTTGGCTAGGTTATAGTTTCTTGAGTCCATAAAAACAGCGCTCAATTTTGAGCTTTGTTATTTTGTTGGCAAAAATACAATAGATATCTTAGCTGTAATTGCTTACATTCATTTACACAAAAAATCAGACTAACACAGCTATATTGTATAAACTACATACATATTCACAATGGATATAACGACAATGTGAGGACGTAGCATGAGCAAGCAAATAGCTGTTTTAGGAGATATGACTAATTATGGCGGTAGGATTATTACAGCTTCAGGGCAAGGTTATTGCGGTATGGATGGCGTTGCTCTATTAGGTGATTTGGCTTCCTGTCCTAAATGCAATAGCACAGGCAGAATTATAGAGGGAGCAGACAACTTTATTATCGATGGTAAACCCGTTGCCTATGATGGCTGTATTGTTGCGTGTAAATGCTCGCCTGTTGGAGGACATCGAATCTTAGCGTTAAACAGTACTATGTATGTTGGGGTTGGTGGTGGTTCTGTTCAATCGAATTCGTTTGCAGGTAATCAAAAACAATTGAGTTCCGCAAATGATGACGAAAACAATTTAATTAGAATTGATGCACGCCGTCTCTTACAATGCGCAGATGAGTTATGTGAAAAGCACTTATATCATGATGATATTAAACAGGCGTTCAAGCAGGACGTTGAAGCGTTTGCTAATGATATAGTTGAACAAGTAGACAGTGGCGCTATGTCGTATGAGCAAGGCGCGGAAAAAATCAAGAAAGAAGAAAAAAGCCTGAAAGAACAAGCACTTAAGTGGCTAAAATATGGGCTGTCTATTTTTGGTGGAGCGGGATTAACTGAGGCAGGAGTCGCCCTTTGTTATACGGGATTGGGATGCATTATCGGCGCACCAATGATAGCTCATGGATTAAACGGCATTTATGAGGGTAGTGCAGGCGTTGTTAATAGTGTAATGAATGAAATTGATGGTGGGGATCGTAGTGAAGAAGTAGATGGTCCACTAAGAGAATTATATAAATCTGGCGCTGAGGCACTGGGATTTGATGCATCAGTAGGTAGCATAGCCTATGATATAGCTGATTTGAGTGGATCATTGTATAGTAAATTAAAATTAGTGCCAAAAATAACAGAAATTGGAACGCCAATAAAAAAATTATGGTACTACGGACGTCAGGATTTAGTTAGATATTATACAACAATGAAAAAAGCAGCTTTGGGCGCTGAGATAGTCTCTGATACAATTTCATTGGGGACAATTATTACTAATGTTGTAAATACTTTCATTTATGATAAAGAGAATGATCAGCCAGCGTTAGTGGTTCCTGAACCAGAGAAAGTCACAAATGTAGGTGAATTAGCGGATAGCTGTCAAATAGTTATAGTTATCACATTTGCTGATGAAGAGCCACCGCACTATTATTTGTGCACGCGCCCTAATGGGGAACAATATAAAATTGAATAATATAAGGGATTATCGATGCTAATTATTTTTTATTATTTTTTATCTATAGCAACTTTATTAGCGTGTTATTATTTTCGTCGCGCTCGTTTTACAAAACAGGATTATAAATATAACAAACCGTTAAGATGGAAGCGACGAATTCTGATAATTTGGACATACTTGTTTGCAGCAATTCACGGTAGCATTTGTTTTAGGGAAAATCTTTTCACTAATATAGATAATTATTATATTAGGGCATCAGCAGGATTTTTTATGGTTGTATATATATTTGCAGTGCTGTGGGCAGAAGAAATTACCCACCCTTTCGATAAAAAGAAAAAATAGTATAACGTTCTATACATTTAAAGGTCGAAAACAGAACTATTTAAAAATATTTAATCGGGAACTGCAAAAATTATGTAGTTTCGTTAAATTAAAACAGTTATCTTCATAATAAAGACAGCTTACAAATCCCTTTCATAGGGTTGAATTTAAAAAGCCCATCAAAGGGCTTACAACTATCATGCTACCGTACGAGCCTGAAATTTTGATGTAGCGCGACGGCTCAAATATTTATTATTATCTTTTATTAAATCTCTCATTCACCTACCCTTAAAATATTCTTTTGCCCTCTAATTTTATCATAGTTATTTTTATGTATATAGATACAGTGTTATAATGCATCTAACTGTATGTTAGAGTATTATTTGCGTCTAGGCTGATCCCCGAACATTCGCAACCCTAGCGAACTGGCGCAAATATCTATTAGGGGCGTGAGGGGTGTATGGTTAAAATATGCAAAAAGACAGGTTTATTTAAAGCAGAATCTAATGATTTAAAATGGTTTAAATTAGAACATTATGATTTTATTTCTTCGATAACAATAGAACAGTTATTAAGAGAATTTGAAACTCGTCTATTTTGTTATGATCTATATGATAATGAAGAATACGCCGAATCAACCATTTACTCTGTATTATATAGTGATCCATATATACATAGAAATGATAATGATAGTTCTTTGGATGATAACAATTCTTATACACCTCTCTCTAAAGTAATGCCTTATCCTGATGATTGCAGTCTAGTCCCATTAAACTTACATGGCTTAGTAAAATTAGTTCAACTTTTTTTTGATGAGAAAATTTTAACCTTGAATAATAATAAATTCCATTATGGTAAGCATGAAACTTTTACCCAGATATCTAAACTAACACAAGGTGACG